>CALXRG010000008.1 GCA_944390825.1 uncultured Akkermansia sp. | reverse complement strand
CTTTCTGTGCTGCTCAGATACCTGATTCACAAACTCAGTTTCATTCATAAATTCATCCATAATTGCAGATTATCGTTCTCTGGGTTATTGTTCTGGGCTCAGCCGACGGCGGGGATGGAAGTCGCGGAGGATGATTTTCTGACGGGTGTTGGTGACGTGGGTATAGATCTGGGTGGTGGAGAGGGAGCTGTGACCGAGGATGGTTTGGATGTACTTGATGTCAACGCCTTCTTCCAGCAGGAGGGTTGCCAGGGTATGGCGGAAGGTGTGGGGTGTCACGCGTTTGTTGATGCCGGCTTCCCGTGCAAGCTTTTTGATACTGGCTCGGACGGATTGGGCATCGAGTGGTTCTCCCCGCAGGTTGAGGAAGAGGGGGCGTGTGCCTTCTGTTCCGTGGCAGGCAGAGAGGCTGAGGTAGTCTTCCAGTGCTCGGATGATGGCTGGCTGGCAGATTTGGATGACGCGCTCTCTGCTGCCTTTGCCATAGACTTTGACGAGGCCTTCCTGCAAGTCAATGTCGCTGATGTGCAGGGCGCAGAGTTCGGAGACGCGCAGGCCCGCGCCAAACAGCAGTTCGACGATGGCGATGAGGCGCAGGAGTTGTTCGCGTTTCCGTTCGCTGTCTGTCGTGTCGCGCTGAGCGTACAGGTGGGAAAGGATTTGGCTGATTTCTGACAGGGTGAGAACGTTGGGCAAGGTGAGAGGGACTTTGATTTTGACCCGTACTTTGCGCATCGGGTTGTGGTAGTCTTCAAATTCCTGTTCGAGGTAGTTGAAGAAGGCTTTGGCGGAGGCCATTTTCCGCTTGATGGTTTTGGCTTTGTAGGGGGAGAGGCCTTTGAGGTAGGTTCGTATGACGTCCGGGTTGATCTGGCTGATGAGACTGACTCCGGAATCCGCCTTGATGGCGGTGATCATTTGATTGAGGTCTGATGTGTATGCCTGGAGGGTTTTGGGATTGAGACGTTTTTCGTATCCGCAATGAAAAAGGAACCAACCAACTGCTGTTTCAATGGATTGATGTGTAAGGGACATGCCCGTAGCATAGGCGGATGGCTTTGCTTTTGTCTAGTTTGTTACGATCTCCGAAGCTGTTCACATGAACGGGGCTGTTCGCCTGAAGGAGCAATGGGGGTGGTGACGTGTTGGTCTTTAGTTTGTCTGGGGGCAACGCTAGGGGTCTGTCCAGCGGGGGATATGGGCGAATGTCGCCGCTGCCGTTGACTTGCAGCGCGGCTTGTGGTACAAGGATGTGAGGCATTGGGGTAGAGAGTTTCAGGACTGTTCAAATACGTGGATATGAAGCGAGTAATGCACACCATCACGGGAGGCTTGCGGTGTTTTCTGGGAAGCAGTTGGTTGCTGCCTGTGGGGGCGTCGGCTGCCCTGGTGACCGGGGTTTTGCTGGATTGTTGTGTTGAGTGGGTTTATGACGCGTTTCAGATATGGCCGCTGTGGTTGTATGCGCTTCTTTGGGTTGGTGGTGTGTTGTTTTAGGCGGGTGTGCTGGCGGGGTTGACGGTGCCGCTGTGGCTGGTGGTGATGTCGGTGCGTTTGCTCGGGCGCGGGGAGGGGCGGCGGTTGCTGCGCTGCTGGGGGGTGGCTGTACTGGCGGCGGTTGTGGCGCTCGGGGTGGGTTTCCTGTTGTTTGTCCAGTCTTTTGCGGGCGGGTATGATACGTTCGCCCGCGGGTTGTCGGTGCCGGAGGATAGGGTTTTTGTGCTGCCGAGGGGTATGACGTTTTTTTGCAATTTCGAGATTCCGCCCCGTGTCAGAAAGCTCATTGAGATGAAGCAGAGGCTGCCGGATGTCGTGCCTGACCGCACGGGTGGGGAGGCGGTGTCTGTGCTAATGGTGCCGAATTTGGAGAAGCTTTCCCGGGAGGCGCCGGAGCTGCTGCAGGAGTATATGTTGCGTGCGCTGTATGCGGAGGCGACGGATCCGTGTTTCCATTCGCCTGTTCTGGCGGGTGCGGCGCTTTACCCGGATCATGAGGGTTCTTGTGTTTACCCGGCTCATGTGCACGATCCGCAGACGCACGCGTTGCGTGCTTATCTCGCCGAACGCCGCGTTTTCTCTCCCGAGGGGGAGTCAACTGAGGCTGATGCCCCAGCGGCGCGCTGGAGGATTCCTTTGCATCATGGTTGGTTTGTTGCTCACTTGTCGAATTGGAGGTACGGGGATAAGGATCCGGTTCTGGATCCGAGGCTGCCGGGTGAGCTGCGGCGGCTGCCGGTGGTGAGGCGCGTTGCGTGAATCGCCAGCCTTTCCTGATGATGGGGTGGCAGCGCTAGTCTCCGGGTGCGGGTGTCCGTGCGCGAATCCCGTGGTGTTGTCCGACTGTCGGCTGAGGTTCCTGTGGGCTGAGGTTCCCGTCGGGGTGCGGCACGGCGGTGTGGTGGCAGGGTGTGTTTGGTGGCGGGTGGCTTTCGCTGAAGTGGATGGTGTCGGCGGCGGAGATGTGGCCGATGACGCTGCCGTTGTCCAGGTCGCTGCGGTCGCGCCGGGTGCTCAGGTCGCGGAAGAGGGCGCGGAGATCTCTCAGGCCGCCCCAGGTGAACCAGATGGTGAAGACGATGCCGAGGAGGGCTGTGCCGAGGTAGATGGTGGTGTAGAAGTAGTGTCCCCACCAGGTGTCGGGCCAGGGTGAGATGAGGTTCCAGATGACGACGGTGACGAAGCAGAGGAGGAAGATGTAGCCGAAGGACCAGAGGAAGGCGGCCCAGGCGATGAGGCGGTCGCTGCGGGTGAATTGGTTGTCGATGCCGAGAACGCGCTCGTGCAAGTAGCGGGAGAGGCTGTGTCGGGTGGCGGCTCCTGCGCAGGTGGCGGCGGGGGTGGAGGCTTCTGTGGGGTGGGCTGTGGTGACGGGGGGGTGGGCTGATGCGGTGGCGGGGGCTGCGGGGGGGGTCGGCGCTGGGTTGCTTTCGATGCGCCAGGGGCCGCGGTGGAGGAGGCGCTCCATGTTGTAGGGGCGGCGGCAGGTGGCTAGGGAGACGAGGATGAAGGCGAGGAGGGAGACGCCGTTGGTGATGAAGAGGATTTCCTGGGAGTTGATGGGGAATTTTTCGGGGTTGATGTGCCAGATGATGTAGGGGGAGCACCAGGAGGTGATGGCGTCGCAGAGGTGGCTGATGGGGGTGTCCCAGCCGTGGGCGGCGAGGAGGCTGTAGAGTTCGGGCCACCATTTTTGCCCGGCAAAGCCGCTCAGGGCGATGAGGGCTCCGGCGATGAGGGAGGAAAAGGCGCCTTGTGTGGTGCCGCGGCTCCAGTAGAGTCCCAGGGTGATGACGGCGCCGGCGCCGGCCCAGAAGGCTCCGGTGATGGCGAAGAACATGAGGATGAAGTCGATTTGGGCGAAGGTGCTGCTGAAGAGGTAGGCGAAGGCGGCGACGCCGGCGATGGCGAGGCGCAGGGCTCGCAGTTGCTGCGGGGGGGTGAGGGGGCGGCGGCAGAGGGGGAGGACGAAGTCCTGGACGAGGATGCTGCCCCAGGAGTGCAGGTAGGAGGTGTCGGTGGAGATGAGCAGGAAGATCATGAGGGCACAGAAGATGCCGATGAGGCCGCTGGGTAACAGGTGCCGCAGGGCTACGGAGACGGTCATCTGGCTGTAGATGGTGCTGAAGCTGCGGCCTTCGGGGCTGAGTAGGAGCTGATCCCGGTCGCCTTCCCTGCCCGGGTCACTTTCCCCGCTACAGTTGCTTTCTATGCCGTTGAGGGGGATGGAGAGGGTGGTTTTGGCGGTGCTCAGGAAGGGGTCGGTGTTTTCGGCGGCCCAGGTGGCGTGGTCGGTGTAGGTGGTGGAGAATTGGGTGCGTGGGGGGATGGTGGCGAATTGGGCGCGGAGGGTGTCGGCGTGGGCGGGGGCGACGTCGGCAGCAACGCGGTCGGCGAGGTGGCTGCGGACGCTGTGGGCTTCTGTGGCGTAGTCGCGGCTGTTGAGGTAGACGAGGGCGGTGATGGCGAGGATGAGGCTCATCCATTTGTAGAATTGGGCGCGCCAGGTGCCGAGCAGGTTGCCCATGCGGGCTTCGTGGGCGTTGCGGGCGGAGCTGTTGAAGCCTTGGGTGCCGCCCCAGGTGAGCCGGCCAAGGAACATGCCGGTGATGCCGACGAAGACGTAGAAGGCGTTGAAGTCGCGCAGGTTTTCGATTTCAAAGGGGTTGAGGAGGCTGTGGCCGGGGTCTTTGGCGCAGAGGACGGGCATGACTTGGCTGCTCCAGTCGAATTTCCACAGGATGTAGCCGAGGATGATCAGGTACATGGGGTAGCTGAAGAGGCCTTGGACGCAGTCGGTGACAAGCACGGTGACTTGCCCGCCCAGCAGGGTGATGAGCAGGGCGATGCCGAGGAAGGCGGCCATGACGAGCTGGAAGCTGGGCAGGCTGCATCCTGCGATGTCGAGGTGTGTGGGGAGTTCAAGGTAGTAGATGAGGAAGCGGGCGCCAACGGCGGGAAAGATGGCGTAGTTGATGATGCCGGAGAGGGATTGGATGATGGCGGCGGTGACCCGGAAGCTGCGGCTGAAGCGCATTTCGAAGAATTGCCCCATGGTCATGGCCCGGGTTTCGCGGAAGCGGTAGGTGCAGAAGCCGGTGAGCCCCAGGACGAAGCCGACGGGCAGGTAGAGCATTTCCCAGAAGGCGTAGCCCATGCCGGAGCGGTAGTAGGCTTCGGTGGCGGCGACGACGGTGATGAGCCCCATGCCGGCCATTTCCGAGGCAACGGACATGACGTAGCGCCCGCCGACTCGTCCCGCGCTGAGGAAGTCCGCGACGCCCCGCTGGTAGCGCTGCGCCCAGAGGGCGCAGAGGAGGACGGTGAGGACGGGGATGATCAGGAGAATCCAGTCGAGAAGTGGCATGGGGTGCGCGAGGTGTGACGGGCGGGGCGGGCGGTGAGGGTTGTTTGCCGGTTGTGGTGGCGGGGTTAGCGGTAGGTTTGCCGGAGGTGCTGCAGGGTGAGCCGCCCGGGGGTGATGGGGCCGCCGCGCTGCACGTGGAGGGTGGTTTGTTCGCCGGGCAACAGGGTGATGGAGTTGTCGCTGAGCAGCAGGGGGGCATCGGTGGTGCCGACGGTGAGGTAGAAGACGGGTTTGTCTGTGCTCAGGGTGATGGTGTCGGCGGTGTGCTGCATGGTTACCTGGGCACGGGCAAGCCGGCAGTGTTTGGGGGCGCTCAGGAAGTGGGTGATGCGCTGGCGGTGGTGCCGGCCCTGCAGGTCGTCGGCTTCGAGGTCGGCGACGAGGAAGCCGGCGCTGGGGTCGAGGTGTTGCAGGGGGATGCGGCCTGCTTCGGTGGCAGGGGCGTTGGGCGGCAGGGTGAGGATAAAGTGCCAGCGGGAGAGGACGCCGCCTTCGAAGGTCATCCAGCGGACGAGGATGCGGCACCGGCAGGGGATGGGCAGGTCGCTGACGATGCTCAGTCGGGCTTCAAGCTCCTGCCCGAGGAGGGCGATGGCTACCGGGGCGTAGAAGCGGGCGGCGTGGTAGTGGAGCTGCTTCCAGCGGCCGTCGTAGTCGATGGAGGACCAGGAGGCGGCGGGCCAGTTGTCGTTGAGTTGCCAGTAGAGGGTGCCCATGCAGATGGGTTTGCTGTGACGCCAGTATTCGACGGCGGTGCGGATGGCCATGGCCTGCTGAACCTGGCTGAGGTACAGGAAATCCCCGAAGCTGCGCGGATGATGGAAGTAGCGCTCAAACATGCGGGTGATGCGCTGGTTGCCGCCGGTTTGCTTTTGGTGCAGGGTCATGATGGGGGCATCCACTTTCTGCTCGCTGCCGCCGGTGTAGCGGGCGACGGTGCCGGCGGCGGGGAAGGATTGGAAGCCGAACTCGCTGCAAAAGCGCGGGCGGACGTCGCGGTAGGCTTCAAAGGGTTTGCTGCCGTGCCAGACGGCCCAGTAGTGCATGTCGCCGGTGGTGTCGTCGTGCCAGGAGCCGATGAGACTGCCTTCGCCGTTGCTGGGGGAACTCGGCCAGAAGAGGCGGGTGGGGTCGGCGGCTCGGACGGTTTGAGCGACGCAGGTGTTGAAGCGGTGGTAGTTCTCCATGGCGGCGGCTTGGGCCGGGGCGTCGCCGCCGGCGCAGGTGCCGGCGCATTCGTTGTCGCCGCACCAGAGGGCGATGCAGGGGTGGTCGCGCAGGCGGAGGATTTGGCCGCGGATCTCCTCGCGGATGTCCGCAAGGAAGGCCCCGGTGGCCGGGTAGTGCATGCAGGCAAACATGCAGTCGTGCCAGAGAAGCAGGCCGAGGCGGTCACAGCATTCGTAGAAGTCCTCACTCTCCCACTGGCCGCCGCCCCAGACGCGCAGCATGTTCATGTTGGCTGCGACGGCGTCGCCCAGCAGCCTGGCGTAAACGTCAGGGGTTTGCCGGGCCGGCAGGGCGTCGCAGGGGATCCAGTTGGCGCCTTTGCAGAAGATTTCGCGGCCGTTGACGGCGATGGTCAGGCTTTCGCCGATAGCGTCCCGGCGGCGGATGACTTCCAGTGTACGCAGGCCGAGGTGGCGGGTGAGGGTGTCGTCGCAGGGGCCTCCCTGTTCGAGGTAGGCGGGCAAATCGCAGGCGGCGACGGGATAAAGGGTGAGGCGGAGACGGTAGAGGGCCTGCTCCCCCTGCCCCGCCGGGTACCATAGCCGGGGCTTGGGGATGCGCAGGGTGAAGTGATGGTCTACGCTGTCGGCTGGAATTTCCACGGTCACGCCGGGTGTTTCTTCCAGTTCGGCACGTAGTGTCAGGGGCTCGGGGGAGATGGCTTCTGCGCGATGCACCCGGACACTCACGTCCACAATCCATGGGCCGTCGATGTCCGTTTCGTTTTCCGGCCGGCTCACTGTGAACGCGTGTTCAATTCTCGCCCGCTGCACCCCGAGCAAGCGCATCTGGCCGTAGAGACCGCAGACCATCAGGCAGGGGCCCCAGTCCCAGCCGGCATGGCACTGGACTTTGCGCAGCATGTTCATGGCGGGGAGTCGGTTGTTGTCCGACACGGGGGCGGCGAGGTCCATTCCCAGCTCAAGGCGCGCGGCGGCAGCCCGGGAGGCGGCTTCCTGGTGCGCCGGGCGGATACGGACTTCCAAACGGTTGCTGCCGGGGTGCAGGTGATGCCGCACCGGGAGGCAGAGCGGGCGAAACATGTTGGAGCTTTGTGCGATTTCCACGCCGTTGAGCAGGATGACGGCAACGGTGTCAATGCTCTCCAGCTGAAGGTGAACTTCTCCGCAGTCCAGCAGTGAGGACGGTACGTCGAAGTCCCGGCGGAAGCTCCAGACGTGTTCGCGCCACGGTTGCACGGCGGTCTCGTTCAGGCCGATCAGCGGATCGGGTATCAGTCCGGCGGCATGCAGGGCGCTGTACTGGTCACCGGGCATGGCAGCCGGCAGGCAAACTCCGCCGCCCGACAGTTCCCAGGTGCCCGATAAATCCAGTGTCCGCACTGCGTTTTCCGTCTGCATGGTTCCTGGAGTATATCGAAGCTTTTTCCTGCTGTCAATGTCACATTTGGCTTGCAGAGACGGTGCGCGGCATGGTAACCTGAGGCAAACTCAAAAGTGATGTTTTCCGAAGAATTTTCCTTACGTCTGCGCCGCTGTGAGCTGTTTTTGGGACGGGTCTACAACGACCGTTTTCTGAAAACCATTCCGCTGGAGGTCGAATACGTCAACGTCGGCCGACACGAGTTGCACCCCGGTGAGGTCCGGAGCCGCGATTTCCTCCCGCTGCATGAGGGGGATCGCTGGGGCGGGCCCTGGGAAAACGCCTGGATCCGTGCTTCTGTCGACATCCCGGACGGATGGGAGGACGGGGAGCTGGCGTTTGCGCTCAACATGAGCGGTGAATGCCTTATTGTGGATGCCGACGACCAGCCTTGGTATGCGGTGACGGGGTGTTCGGTGTTTAATGAGACGTACCAGAAAGATCTGTTTTTTCCGCAGGACTGGATGCGGCGGGGCAAGCGGCTGGAGTTCATGGCGGAGTGCACGGGCAGCTCTCTGTTTGGCGTGAATCTTGTCACGGATCCCCACCGCTCCGGGGATGGTATAGGCGGGCAGTTTAACGCAACGGCGAAGCTGATGCGCCTCGGTCTGCTCAACCGTGAGGCCTGGCAGCTCTACTATGACTATGAGGTGCTCTACCAGCTATGCAAGTGCCAGCCGGAGGGCTCCTACCGCCGGCGCCAGTTGCTGACGGTGCTCAATGCGGCTGCGGATGCCTACGGCGATGACCCGGGACGGGCAGCGGCAGCGCGCCGCGTGCTGGCCCCCGAGCTGGCACGCCCTGCGGTTTCCTCCGCGTTGCAGGTCTACACGATTGGCCATGCTCACCTGGATGTCGCGTGGCTGTGGACGGTGCAGGAAGGGGCCCGCAAGGCGGTTCGCACGTTTGCCAGCCAGCTGGAGATGATCCGCCGCTACCCCGGCTACGTCTTCGGCGCCTCGCAGCCGCAGCTTTATGAGTTTGTGCGCCAGCGGGCTCCCCGGCTTTTCAGCAGGATTCAACAGGCCGTGGCGGATGGCCGCTGGGAGCTTCAGGGAGGCATGTGGGTGGAGGCGGATTGCAACATCATCTCGGGTGAATCGATGGTGAGACAATTCCTGCACGGGCAGAATTTTTACCGGCAGCACTTCGGTCGCCGGGTGGAGAACCTCTGGCTGCCGGATGTTTTCGGCTATTCTGCCGCGCTGCCTCAGATCCTGCGCCTCTGCGGTTGCCCGTATTTCCTGACCCAAAAGCTTTCCTGGAGCCAGTACAATAAGTTCCCGCACCACAGCTTCATCTGGAGGGGTATCGACGGCAGCGATGTGCTGACGCATTTCCCGCCGGAGGACACTTATTCCTCCGAGGCGGATCCCATCCGCCGCACACATGGGCAGAACAATTACGCGCAGGCGGATGTGGCGCCGCTGTTTACCTCTCTCATCGGGCTCGGTGATGGCGGCGGCGGCCCGGCGGAGGGTCACCTGGAACGG
The DNA here is from genome assembly GCA_944390825.1 of uncultured Akkermansia sp. Classification (GTDB taxonomy): domain Bacteria; phylum Verrucomicrobiota; class Verrucomicrobiia; order Verrucomicrobiales; family Akkermansiaceae; genus Akkermansia. The sequence goes on along the minus strand of CALXRG010000008.1, from coordinate 87,220 downwards.
GAGCTGCGCGTGCGCCGGCTGGAAGGGTGCCCGGCCTCCCGCTTCAGCACGGCCGGGGAGTTCTTCCATGCTCTGGAGCGCTACCGTGACCTCCTGCCCGAGTGGGAGGGCGAGCTCTACTTGGAGATGCACCGCGGCACGCTGACGAATCAGGCACGCACCAAGCGGCTCAACCGACGGCTGGAGCAGGCGCTGACGGCTCTGGAGTGGGTTGCAAGCTGTCTGCCGGCACAGTGCTATCCGCGCGAAGGGCTCACACGGCTCTGGCGCACTCTGCTGCTCAACCAGTTTCACGATATCATCCCTGGCTCATCCATCCAGCAGACCTACGAAAACACGGAGAGGGAGCTTGCCGCCGCCCTGGACGAGTGCCGGGAACTCACCTGCTCTCTCGCTTCCGGGCTGTGCACGCCGGAGGAAGGTGCCGTCACCCTGATCAACACCCTGCCCGGCGACTGGGAGGGGCTGGTCAGGCTGCCGGAGTGCTGCCGAGGCCAGCGGCTCGCCGATACGCGCGGCGTCGCGGTTCCTCTGCTGGAAGACAGCGATGGCACGGCCGTGCGGGCACTGGTCAGTATCCCCTGGCAGCAGTGCCTGACGCTGCGCCCAGCGGGCGAAGACCAGGCGCCTGCTTTCTTCCGCGAGCCGCCTCATGAGGAGATGGCCACACTGCGGGCGGATTTCCCCGGGCTCCTCTGGATGGCCAACAGCAGCGTCGCCTATGGCCTCGATCCCCACACGGCCCGGCTGGTCTGTCTGCGTGATTTCAGGGAGGGCCGCACGCTGCGTTTTTCTGCTCCGGGCAATGACCTCGTGCTTTACGTCGACCGGCCGAACAACTATGAAGGCTGGGACATCGACCAGTGGTACCGCACTGAAGGGGCCCCGCTGCGGCCGCACCGGGTGGAAGTCGGCCGGCTGGAAGAAAGCGCGGCGGGCTGTCTGCTGCCGGTGGTGTACCACGTGGGGGACTCCACCATCTGCCAGAAGCTCGTGCTTCCGGCAAACTCTCAGCAGCTCAATTTTGAGACCACCGTGGACTGGCATGAGCAGCGCCGCGTCCTGCGGGTGGAGTTCCGCATCGATCTGCCGCATCCCCGGGGCTTCTACGAAATCCAGTACGGCTACGCGGAGCGCACGCTGCACAGTAACACCAGTTGGGATATGGCGAAGTTTGAAGTACCCTGCCAGCGCTATATCGATCTGAGTTCCCCGGGCTACGGACTGGCGCTGCTCAACGACTGCAAGTACGGCTCCAAACTGCGCCGCAACACGCTCGAGCTCACCCTGCTGCGCTCTGCCCTCTACCCGGACTACCGCCATGAGGAAGGGGAGCACCACTTCACCTACAGTCTGCTGCCGCATGGCTGGGACATCCCCGCGGAAAGCAACATCATCCCGGACGCCGCGGCGGCACTCAACCGCGAGCCCATCGTCCTGCCCGGCATGGCCGCACGCACGGCATCCCCAGCCCCCTACAGGCTCTACATCTGCAACACGGTGCAGATGGAAGTACTCAAACGGGCCGAGCACTCGGACGACCTCGTCATCCGCCTCGTCGAAACCGCCGGGCGCGAAGCTGATTGTCTCCTGCTGGGCCCGCCGGATGCACCGGCACCGGTGGTGGCCAACCTGCTGGAGGATTCCCTGCCCGACTGGCCCGGTGCGTATCCTGTCTTTCTGTCCGAGCCGCCGGATCCGGCGGCTTCCGCCCGGGCTACGCTTACCGGAACCACGGGACAGCACAGCTCCAGGGCCCTGCGTCTGCGGCCTTTCCAGATTGTGACGCTGGTGGTACCGTCCCCTGCCTGATGAAGCTACAGGGGCAGAAAGCGCAAGGGAGAGAAAGCGACAGGAGGAGGAGGGGAGAACTGACGCTGCCGGGGGCTTACTTGGCTTCCAGCTCTTTTTTGGCCAGGGCATGGCCATTGGCGGCAGCCGCTTCCAGGCACTTGCGGGCGAATGTTTCGTCTTTCTCGACGACTTCCCCGCCCCTGAAGTATTGTGCCAGGGCATACTGGGCCTCAGCCGAGCCGGCCTGAGCCGCTTGGGCGCACAAATCGAAGGCCTGCTTCTCATCCTTGGGCACCCCGATACCGAGTGCGCAGCAGCGCGACAGCTCACACAGGGCATCGGCGAGCCCCGCGTTCGCCGCATCCACGAGCAAAGGCATGGCTTTCTGTACGTCCTTTGCAACACCACGGCCATTCAAATAGCAGAGCGAAAGATTATACTTGGCCTGAGGCAGGGGAAGCGCAGCAATGGCCTTGGTGTAGCATTCCACCGCCCGGGCTTCATCTTTGGCCGTCCCGGTGCCGGTCTCGAGACAATAGCCCTGGTTGCACAGGGCATCTGCCACCCCCTGCTCTGCCGAAGCCGCAAACAGTCTGTATGCTTCCGCAGCGTCGGCGGCAATCCCGCCGCGCCCCTGCAATGTCAGCACGCCAAGAGCCACCTGGGCGTAAGGGTTGCCCTTTTCCACGGCCTTTCGGAAGGTCGACACCGCCTCGGGAAGCCGATCCTCCGTTTCTGCCTGGACGAAGCCCAGCAACACAAGAGATTCCACGTCATCGGGGTTCTGAGCCGTCACGGCCGAGTAATACTGCTCCGCCTTCGCCAGGTCACGCTCAACGCCCTCACCCTGGTGATACATGAATGCCAGCTCACGCTGAGCCTGCGGATCATTGGCAGCGGCAGACTTTTCAAACCAACTCACGGCCTGAGCCAGGTCGGCCGGCACCCCGACTCCCTGCCTGTAGCAGGACCCCAGTTTGTACTGGGCCGCCGCGTGACCGAGGCCAGCGGCTTTCGTCAGCACCTCAACAGCCTTTTTGGAAGCATCCTCGCTATCGTTTTGCAATAACCCGCATGCCTGCTGGTACAAGCTCTCTGCCGAAGTCCCCTGCTCTGCCGGTGCCTCCGTGGTGCCCTCTGCAGCCGCAGTCACCGTCTTCGCTTTCTCTGGGGGAACGGTTTCGGAAACAGTCCCGCGCTGAGCATCCGCCGCATCAACGGATTGGGGCGTTTCCCCGGCCGGGGTTTCCGGTCTGGCGTCGGCGGGGCGGACGGCCTCCTCCCGAGCATCTGCCGGCTGCTCTGCCGGTGTTTTTTCCTCGTCACCACAGCCCGTCAGCAAAGCTGCAGCACACACCACAGCCACACGGGAACATCTCATACCTGATTGCGTCCATTTCATATCTGCTGCCACCCAACGGCTTGAATTTACCCTCACTCCCCTCACCTGTCAATCTCAAACGCTCATCGTCTAACGCTCATCCTCTAACGCTCATCGCCCGACAGCCATCAATCTCCCGGCTCCTGCACCACTTCGATTTTGAACACATTGATCGTATCAACATCCGGGCAACAGAATGTCGCCGTACCTTCCGGCTGACCGGGGATACGTCCGCCATAACGCAAAATGTCAATGTAGGGAAACGCGACATGCATCGCCATCGGGCACAGCTTACCGCGCTCCGTATCAAAATCATAACTCTCACCCACACAATGCCCGCGATGGCAGCCGCGCGGCCCCTTCCGATCGATCAGCGAAATGCGTATTCTTGGTTTCCTCATGCGCCTATCATACGGCATCCGGAACGCAGGCGCAATGCCAATCTCTCAAATTAGTTTATCGGTGTTGCGGCACGCCGCGGCTATCCTCCGGAGAAACGACGTCTTCCTTTTCGACAAAACTCGTGGTTCACTCAACCTGCGTACCCCAGCCCCCGACGGAGACCGCCGCATCTTTCCGTAAAATCTTTCCATAAAAGGCACAACGGGGTATGGTACAATGGGGATATGATGCAGCGGGAGATATGGCACAATAGGGATATGGCACAATAGGGATATGGCACAATAGGGATATGGCACAACGGGTATGACTATTATCAGGGGCTGACTACTAACTATCACTCAGCACGCGCCTGGCACCCGCGGATAGATCAACTCCCCATCTGCGCCGCAACGAGACTACGCAAATGACTTTCTCCGACATCGAGGACACCACCCTTCGCTCCCACCCCGTGCTGAGGGTCGGGCAGAAATCAGGCTGATTCAGACCAGCTGGCGAAGTGTTTTTACCAAGTTCTGACAAGCAGGGTCAAGGAGGTATTCATTGCAAAGGGCTCCCCTCACATTGCGCTCTACGATAAACCGGAATCCATCAAAAAAACATCCGCAAGCTCACGGCCTTTTCTCCGGCGACCCAGCACCCGGGAAATCAAAAGCAGCACACAGTTTGAGCTTGCCAAGCAGGGAGATCCCGCATAGAATGGCGTCCTCAAGCTGCTAATGCTTTTCTTTTGCCGCTATGATTGACACTGTTATTCACGCATACGAAAGAATTCCGCTGGACACGGCAGGCATCGTGATGGGGCTGGTGCTGGTGGCTCTGCATTTGTTTATCATGCTGGCCCCCCGTACGGCAAAAGAACTGGTGACAGCGGCGATTGAGTCCCCGAGAGCAGGTCAAATTCTGCTGGGGGTGGATGTGTTGTGGTTTGAGTTGTTGCTGCTCGATGGGGATTGGAACGGGATGCGGATGGAGCTGTTTTCGTTTGAGCCCTTGCGAGGATTGCTTCTGGTGTTGGCACCATTGGTATGGCTGATTTTTTCGACACTCATCAAGGAGAACCTGTTTGCCCGGGCATTGGGACTTTTCCTGCTAATGCTGGCGATTGTGCCGATGACGGCGGCTTTCCTGAAGGATCCTGTCACGAGGCTGCTGATTCCGATCTGGTGGTACCCTGTACTGACTGTCGCGATGTTCTGGGTGGGCAAGCCTTTCCTGTTCCGTGACTGGTTCCATGCTGCGGTGAAGCACCCGCGCTTTTGCCGCTTGGTTAATGTTCTCGGGCTCGTATATGGCGGCACTCTCCTCGTATGTGCTCTTCTGTTCTGGTAATGACGCTGAGTATGCCTGAAGCTCCCCTCAGCGAGGCAGGGTCAATCCCATACCACAAATGAAAGCCCCTGACACTCAACAGCTTTGCTTCCACACTCCAACATGTACAACATTCCCACATCAGTCCCGGAATCCGCGCTTCCCGTGTGCAACGCCCTGTACACCGCCGATTACGTGATAACGCAAAATGAAGGTCGTGACATCATCCGCAAAGGAGCCGTTGCAGTAAGCGATGACCGCATTCTGTGCGTCGGGCATACCGATATCCTGGAAATTCTGTACCCGGAAGCACGCCGGGTAGACCTCGGCCACGCAGTCCTCCTGCCTGGTCTGGTCAACGGCCACACGCACGTTCCCATGAGTTTGCTGAGAGGTATCTCCGACGACAAAAAACTCATGGACTGGCTCACTCAGGATATTTTCCCCCGAGAAAGCCGCCTCACTCCTGAGCTCGTCGAACTGGGCAGCAGGTTTAGCATGGCGGAAATGATCCGAACCGGCACGACATCATTCTACGACATGTACATGCTGGAAGACAGTGTCTTCAACGCGGCCGATGCCATGGGTATGCGGGCGGTGCTCGGTGTCAGCCTCACGCAGTTCTTTCCTTCGCTTGATGCCCCTGACTGGGACGCCCTCCAGGACAAAATCCGGGCGCTTGCCGAGCGTTGCCGCAGGCACCCGCGACTGCGGCTCGCCATCACACCACATGCCCCCTACACCACCCATCCCGGGCTTTTGCGCGATTGCCGGACGCTGGCAGATGAGCTTGACGTTTTGTTCGGCATGCACTTGGCTGAAACAGCGGGAGAAACTGAAACCTGCCTGAAGGATTTCGGGATGCGCCCCATCCCATACTGCGAGAGTCTCGGTCTGCTCCAACCGGACACGACGTTCTTCCATGTCGTCGAAGCCGGTATCGCTCCCGATCATCTCCGCGAGGACATGGAGCTGCTGGCTGAGCAACGCTGCGCGGTGGTCCACAATCCGGGGTCCAATATGAAACTGGCCAGTGGTGTTGCACCGCTGAGGGCCATGGAACAGGCCGGGGTGCAGACAGGACTCGGTACGGACGGACCTTCCAGCAACAACGCCCAGAACATGGTACGCGAAATGTACCTCGCCAGTCTGCTGCAGAAGGTGCACAACCTTGACCCTCAGGCATGCCCGGCCCAGCGAGCCCTCGACATGGCGACGCGCGGCGGTTCTCATGCTTTGCATGATCCGTACATCGGCACCCTCGAGCCCGGTATGCGGGCAGATTTCATCGCCCTGAGCCTGGATTCCCCGAATATGCAGCCCGTGCATAACCCGGTCTCCAACATCGTGTACGCCGCCACCGGCATGGAAACCATACTGACCGTCGTCAACGGCCGCGAGCTTTACCGCGATGGAAAATTCCTTTGCTGTGATTACGATGCGCTCTGCGAGGAACTCAAGGGGGTGTATGACTGGATACAACAAGGATAAAGGATTGCAACAGCGATGATGGATGCAGTCTTTCCTCCCGGGACGTCCGACGATGACCTGATGCAACAGCCACTTGGCGGACTCTCTTTTGCCGCCATCGATTTCGAATCTGCTGGGGCAGCCCCGGGCGAAACCGACTGTCCTGTACAAATCGGCATCATGCGGGTACCCACGCTGAGCTGGGAGTCACAGGAGGCCACTGCCCGTTTTTTTGATTCGTACATCGCGTGCCCTCACCCGGTGCGGTGGAGCGCTGCGCACGTCCATGGCATCACGACCGAAAAGCTGCGTGGAGCCCCGGCATTCACCGACCTGTGGCTGCCGGTGCGGGAGCTGTTGCGCGGTGCGGTCCTGGTCGGACACAATCCGGCCACTGAGCAGCGCTATCTGCGGGCTTTTCCGGGCCATGGCTTTGGCCCATGGCTCGATACGCTTGCACTTGTGCGCCGGGCTCTGCCAGGGCTGCCGGATTACGCGCTTGGCTCTGTCTGCGATCTCATGGGGGTCACGCCGCTGGTTGATGCTATAGTACCACGGCACTGGCATGATGCCCTTTACGACGCCGCGGCTTCACTGCTGCTGCTCAGGGAAGTCATCCGCGGGCTTGGCATGGAGAAGCACCCGCTTGAAACTCTCGCCTTTGCCATGAAGCGAGGTTGACAGATGCCACACGGACGTGTAGGATGGTGTCCGATGACCGTCCCCCTGCTCCAAGTCCGGGATCTCAGTATCTCCTTTCATACCCGCGCCGGCACCACGTATGCGGTCAACGATGTCAGCTTTGATCTGGCTGCGGGCGAAACCTTGGGGATTGTGGGTGAATCCGGCTCGGGCAAATCGGTCACCTGCTCGGCTCTAATGGGACTTCTGCCCACACCCCCCGCCTGCATCGCGCCGCAGGCGCGGGCCCGGTATGGCTCTCTGGATCTGCTGCATCTCTCTGATCGGGAGTTTTCCTCTATCCGCGGCAGGAAGATCTCGATGATTTTCCAAGATCCCATGACCTGCCTCAACCCCTGCATGACTATCGGTGACCAAGTGGCCGAACCCTTGGTCCTGCACCACGGCATGAGCTGGAAAAAGGCGCGGAACATGGCAATCGACGAGCTTGCCCGCACCGGCATTCCTGAGCCGGAAAAGCGGGCCAAAGCCTATCCTCACGAATTCTCCGGCGGTATGCGCCAGCGCGTCATGATCGCCATGGCTCTCATCACCAAGCCCGAAATCCTCATTGCGGATGAACCCACGACCGCTCTCGACGTCACTGTGCAAAAACAGGTGCTCGACCTTCTGAAAAGCCGCCAGCAGGAACTGGGAACCGCCGTGATTCTCATCACTCATGATCTGGGCGTCGTCCGGGCCTATGCCGACCGCATCCAGGTCATGTATGCAGGAAGCATCATCGAATCCGCACCGGCGGCAGAGCTTGTACGTTCACCGCTCCACGCATACACCAGATCGCTGATGGCGTCCATTCCTTCCCGCCAGACAAAAGGAATGCGATTAAACACCATACCGGGCTTGCCTCCCACCCTGCGTGAACCCATCCGGGGCTGTTCCTTCCGGGAGAGAAACCGCGTTGGCAAGCCTGAGCTTTGCCTCACAGACCGCATACCGGAGCTCATCGAGGCCTCTCCGCGCCACTGGGTTCGCAACTGCCCCGGCTGTCTGGCAGGCAACCCCTCCGACTGAGTTCACAGCAGAGTTCCTTCGGTGATGCCGATGCGGTCGAGTGTACCCAAGCGCCTGATGAGGGTTTCTGCATCCATCTTGCCGCGCAGGTGGCGGTGGTAGGTTTCCACCAGTTCCAGGGCTTTTTCGGGACTTTCTTCGAGCAGTTCGATGCGGAAACGGCTGAGGCCCACCCGACGCATGCTTGCTGTGTAGCGGGCTCCAGTCTGGGCTTGTCCGTTGAAGAGGGTATTGCGGCAGCCTTCGTCGCTGTGCAGATAGTGCATGGCATGGGTGCGATCCATGACGCGAACCCGGTGGTGCTCACAGGGCTGACCACAGTCCTTGAAGCTGTGCCCGCGGGAGAGGAAGGTGCAGAAGACGCAGTGCTCCGTGTGGAAGAGCGGCATGTGCTGGTGCAGAGTCAGCTCGAGCTGCGGGCCACAGCCCCAGCGCAGAAAGTCGGCTAGCTCCTGCGCATTGAGGTCGTAGGAGATGGTGCAGAGCTGCATCCCCCACTCCTTCCAGAAGAGCAGGCTTTCCGGGTTGGCGGTGTTCAGGGAAAAGTCCCCGATCAGGGGATATCCTTTGTCCCGGAACCACTGCGCCGCTCCCAGGTTGCGAATCAGGATGCCATCGGGCCTGGCCTGTGTGGTGTATTTGAAGTACCCGGCCTCACGGGGCTTCATGATGCGCATGGTTGCTATCCAGATTTCGGCGTCCGGTTTCTGCTCCCGCATGGTCCTGACCAGTTCAGGATACAGGCGAATATCTTTTATATCAAGGTAAATGCGCTTCAGGTTCTGATGCAGCATTGCCATGGCCTGTTCCGGCGTGCGGCAAAGCACACTGAGCTCGTAGTCACGGGCAGCCTCCCGCGCGGGGAAATGCGGCTTCCATCCCTCCCAATCCAGCGGCGGACGGGCTGAGGAAACTCCGCGTGAGCCGGTCTCTCTGGCTCCAGCTTCCAACAGGCGCGAGACGAGTTCGCGGCGCATGCGGTTGAGGATGCTCAGGGGCATGTTGAGTCCCGATTCCAACTCAAAGGTGCATGTACCAAGGCTGAACGGTGTGCTTCCCAGGCGGGCAAACTGGGCTTCCAGTGTTCCGGGCGTCAGAGGTCGCGTTTCCGCCGGCTCCAGTGGCTGCCCACTGCCGACGGTCTCTCCGCGGCAGGTGGCTGTGAGTTGGGCTCCGGCCCGCCCGACGAAATGGATGTCGAGCCGCTGCACCGGGCCGTTTTCTGCTGCATGCGGAGCAAAATGGCACCAAGTTCCGTGCAGGTATTTGTCGAGGGACGGATCAGATGTTTTCCAGAGGAGGTTGCCCGGGCGGACGCGGCGCCAATCGATTCGGCTGCCCTTGCCGTGGAAGCAGAGTCGCTTGCCTTGGATTCGCCAGATGCGCCCCCCCTGCTCCTCGTTGCGATCCTGTCCGGCATCGATGACGAAGCCGTCGCCCGGGGCCACTGGCATCGGGGGCATTTCGTCGAGCTCGACCCACCCCTCTCCGCATGTCACGATGCGTCCGGCCAGGGCGCCCCGTTTTTTGCCAAAGCGTCCGTGAGTCAGCAGCGGGTGATCGGTTCCATCAAGCCAGCCTGTGGAGAATCCCCGGGAGAAGGCCATTTGCATGGCATAGAGGTCGGCCGCGCGGGCTCGCTCGGGTACGGGGCGTCCTTCCAGGGCGGCATCGAGTGCCCGGCGGTATGCCCGTGTTGTTGCGGCGACGTATTCAGGGCTCTTGAGGCGTCCCTCGATTTTGAAACTGCGGACTCCGGCAGCCAACAACTGGGGGATGCGCCCGATGGCGCAGAGGTCCTGCGGGGAGTACAGGTAACGGCGCTCGCCCAAGTCACGCACCCGCCCGTCCACTTCAAGCTTATAGGGCATGCGGCAGGCTTGGGCACACTCGCCTCTGTTGGCACTGCGGCGTCCCAGGCTTTCGCTGGTGAGGCACTGGCCTGAGTAGGAAACGCACAGTGCGCCGTGACAGAATACCTCGATGGGTTTGGTGGTGGCTCTGGCGCACGCTTCTATCTCGCGGAGCGAAAGCTCGCGAGAGAGCACGATCTGCTGCGGATCAAGCATCTCATCGACCAGTCGCACTCCTTCCGGGCTGCAAACGGTCATCTGCGTGGAAATGTGCAACTCGATTCTCCAGCGGCCTTCCTTGCGAAAGCGTGAAATCAGGCGTGCCAGCCCGATATCCTGCACGATGACACCATCCACCCCGGCTTCGTCCAACGCATCCAGATAGCTCAAGGCTTCCGGGAACTCCGCCGGAAAGATCAGGACGTTCATGGTGACGTATGCCCGCACTCCGTAGCCGTGCAGAAAAGGCACGAGCGAGGCTAAGTCGGCACGCGTGAAATTATCGGCGCGCATGCGGGCATTGAACTGATCCAGGCCAAAATAAACGGCATGCGCCCCGTTGGCTACCGCCGCCCGGACGCAGTCCCAGTTGCCTGCGGGCGCGAGTATTTCCGGTGAGTGCTGAGATTCCGGTGAGTGCTGAGATTCGGGTGCGCGCTGAAATTCCAGTGTGTGCTGAGACATAGTGACCAGGGAGCAGCCTGTGCCGGCAGACTGATACGGACTCTAGCCCCGGCGGGAATCGAACCCACATTTGCCCTTTAGGAGAGGGCCGTTCTATCCATTGAACTACAGGGCCGCGAGTGCGGGGGTATTGAACACTATCTTGTGCCAAAAGGCAAGCAGAAAGTGCGAAGGATTTGTGACTGCCTGGGGATCATGCCTGGTAAGCCTGCTTCACTTCTTCCAGTTGCTCCGGGCTGAGTACCGGCTCAAGTTCCGGGCGCATGCGGGCAAAGTACTCGGCGGGCGTCCAGCCGTGCAGGGGCTGGACTTTAGGCGATTCGAATGACCATACAGGGACGGGAACGACGACATCCATCACGACTGGGGTGTTTGCCATGGCGCAGAGGGAATCGGTCACGAGCGTGGAGAGTTCGGGGCGTTGCTTGAGGAGGCTGAGGATCCAGTTGCAGCTCAGGCGATTGGCCATTGATGCAGGCAAAAGTTCTCCCAAGCGGCTTTCGGGCAGTGCCTGCAGGGGAGCCAGCAGAGGCTCTACGCGCAGATCGGCCAAATCAAATATGGCTGCCAGCAGGGCCCGGGGGGCATCGGCACGTTGTTGAAGGAGTTTCACGAGGGTTTGCACGCCCGTGAAACGCTCTCCTTCCTCGGGCTTCGCCATCAGGATGACCAAGCCGGCAGCACGCTTGGCGATAGGCTCCGTGTCGGACAACGCGTAGGGAATAAAAGCGCGCCACCCCTCGCCTTTGCGCATTTTTATAAAGTTCTCCAGCAGGCTGAGGCTTTTTTGGCGGGCTGTTTCTTCGGTATGAGAGAGGAAGAGAGGGTACACTTCCAAGGCCTCATCCAGGCGGGACTCGTCGTTGCTGATCAGCAGGCAGAACGCCATCATGGCCAGTGGCCACTCGACTGCACCAAGCTCCAGCCGCCGCTGGGGATCCTGCACCATGGCCGCCAGACGCTCCAGCTCGGAGAGCATCGTAAAGTTATCCTGGTGGATGCCCATGGTGTGTCAGAGGGTTGATGGATTGGAGGGGCTGGGCGTTGTGGCGGGTGCGGTCGTAGGCAACTCTGGCAGCGAGGGAAGTGCCGGCAGTGCAGGATTGCCGCCGGGTTGGAGCATGGGCTGGCTCACGGCTGGCTTCGGGGCTGGTGCTGCGGGCAGCGGGTAATCGACATTGAGCAGCTGGCGGCGCACTTCGACGGAAAGCCCTATGGAGCCACCGCGGACAAGTTGACTGCCGGGATAATCGGCGATCGCCTGCTCGTAGTACTTGCGGGCTTGCTCGCTGTCCCCCTGGGAACGGGCGATGTCACCCAGCGACATGCATGCGAGGGCACCATACGGCGTGGTTCCGAGCTCCAGAACAGATTTCCAGTAACCGGCAGCCTTCGCATCGTCTTTATTTTCCATCGCATGGCTGGCGAGCTGCACCAGTGCGCGCGAGGCCAGCACCGGATGGGCTATGTCCTCTGCAATAGCCTCAAGGATGGGAGTGCCCTGCGCTGCATCTCCGACCGAGAACAACCGCAGCCCCTCCATCAGTCTGGCAGTGGCAGCAGCGGGCGTTTGCGCGTATTCTGCCTGTACGGCGGAAAGCCCTGGGCCGTCATACGATGCCGGGGAGACTACCGCACCGGGGGTTTTGATGTTCATGGCGTTCACCAGCCCCGCCGCAGCATAGTCGCGGGTATCATTGCTGTGTGAGACATAGGCAATAATGGCCCCGCCGACCAAGCCAAGGGTGATGCCGCCCCAAAGGAGCTTCTTGTAATGGTTGTTGAGGAAAACTTCATGCTTGGATGGGCCGATTTCGATCTGACCGATGGCTTTGATTTCCTCCGGGGTGAGGCCGGCCATCTCATCGCGCTTCTGTGTCTTGGTGTCCATGTTTATGAGTTGTAGATATCGTTGAGCATGTGGATACGATCCACGTCAAAATAGTTGTTGATACCGAGGTTGCGGTAGATTTCCAGCGTTGCTTTTGAGCGGTTGAGTGTGTAAAAGTGAATACCATCCACATCCGCATCCAGCAACTCGCTGCACTGATTGCTCGCGTAGTTGATGCCGATGCGCTCGATGGATTGCTTATCCCCGCCGGCTCTCAGCATCGCCTTGAGCAATCGTGCCGGGAAGTTGGTGCCGGCGGAAAGCTCCGCCATGCGGTTCATGCTGGAGATGGACGTCACTGGCATGATGCCCGCGATAATCGGCACGTCGATCCCCAGGAGACGGCAGCGGTCCCGGTAGTCAAAGAACGCGTGGTTATCAAAGAAAAGCTGCGTGCAAATGTAGTCGGCGCCTTCGTCGAGCTTGGCCTTGAGATGATCCATCTCACGGATGCGGTTGCGGGTATCAGGGTGGCCCTCGCAGAACCCTGCGACACCGATGCTCAGACGGTACGGCAGCCGCTGGCGCTCCTCCCACTGGCGAATGAAACGCACCAGATCCGCCGCGTGCTTAAACGCATCCTTGTCCGGATCATAGGGACGATTACGGGGAGGATCACCCCGCAGTGCCATGATGGCCCGGGCTCCGGCACTGATGTAGCCCTCCAGTACCTTTTCGACCTCCTCCTCCGTGTGCGCGACACAGGTGAGGTGCGGCACTGTCGGGATACCGCGATCCTGCAGATCGTGCACCACTGAGCGAGTCAGCTCACGGGAACCACCTCCCGCCCCGTACGTGACACTCACAAAACTCGGGCGGAACTTCTGGAGATCCAGAATTGTGCTCAGCAGAGACCTGGCTCCTTCCGTCGTCTTGGGCGGGAAGAACTCGAACGAAAAACTCGGTGTGCGATCAAAAAGCACAGACTGGGACTTCTTAACCATCAGGGTACGGGGATCCAGTTAACTTCGACTTCCTCGGGGGTCTTACCGCTGCTCTGCTCCTCTCCGGCAGGGAGTGAGGCGGCAGAGCTTGTGTCACTGTCCGGTGTTGTTGCAGGTGCATCGGACGGAGTCCCCGGAGGAAGCACCGGCAGGGCATTGGGGTTTACGTAGCTGTTGATGCTCTGATCAATGGCATTGAGGGGAGAAACAATGACTCCGTCTCCGGCACGGGGGATAAAGTTCTCTGCCGGGATGCCGGCGCTATCACTCATCTTGATGGGTTTAACCGTCGCGGAGAACTGACCGGATTGCTCATCTCTGCTGTCTACGACAGCTTCGCAGACCATCTTACCCTCGCGGTTGACAGCAATGGTCATGCCCACGGTCACTTCGGCATCCGGTACCGGGGTAAACATCAGCGCGTTCCACTCTGCGTCGTAGGAGGATACGGCGCCCAGAGCCTTGGGTTTGTTAGCCTCAGCTGCGGCGGCGCGGGCCTGAGCAGCCGCTTCCTTGCGCTTGGCGGCGGCGATGACGCTCTGCTCTTCAGCCTCGTTGAGCTGTTGTTTGAGTTCCTCGGCGCGGCTCTCCGCCTCCTTGCGGGCCTGCGCCTCCTCTTCGCTTTCCGTATCAGCCGCCAAGGCTTTCAGGCGATTTTCGTGGGCCTCTTGGAGAGCGTCTTTCTCCTGCTGTTTTGAGACAGCCTGATACACATCGTAGCGTTCCTGCTGGTCAGGCAGGAAAACCGTTACAATGTAGAACATCAAGCCTACAACGGCGACAAGGAGCAGAAGAACGATGGCGCGGAAAGCGTTCATGGACGCAAGTATAGCAAAATCGTGGCGGGTTTCAAGTCCGTAATTCAGTTCTAGCCTCGCCAGGTTTGTCATCGAAAGGGCGTGCACCTGACGTCGCAAAGCAAACAAACAGCACCCCCTCCGCAGGCTTCCCCTCAGCACCCATCAAACCATGCGGACGCTTCCACCACGCCGACCCGTCCACCACGAGAACTCTTCCAACGTGCTACAGCGAGAACTCTTCCACCGTGCTGCCGCGAGGACTCTTCCAACGTGAAACACAAGCTGAGCCGGCGCCAAGCATGGCACCTCCGCCTCACCACACAAAGCAACGCTAGCAATAGCGCTTGCTACGCGGCTTGCCGTGAGGTATAAAGAAACGCACAAGATTGAACTTCTAAAGGAGCAAACAGACATGAAAGAAATATACTTCGCAGGAGGTTGTTTTTGGGGCACAGAGCACTACATGAAGCAGCTGCCGGGTGTTCAGGATACTGAAGTCGGCTATGCCAACAGCGTGCTTGCAAACCCAACGTACGAGCAGGTCTGCCAGGGTACCACCCATGCAGCCGAGACCGTGCGCGTGCGCTACAATGAGCTCATCATCAGCCTCAGAGAACTGGTGCGGCTTTATTTCCGGAGCATTGATCCGCTTGCCCTCAACCGGCAGGGAAACGACACAGGCACCCAATACCGCACGGGAATCTACTTCACGGACGCGGCCGATGAAGCTGTGATCAGGGCAGAGTGGGACACCCTCGCCACTCAGCTCAACGCCACTCCCGCCGTGGAAGTGCAGCCTCTGGACAACTTTTATCCGGCAGAACCCCGCCACCAGGACTATCTCGAGAACAATCCAACCGGCTACTGCCACTTGGACGTCTCTCTTTTCGAGGAAGCCCGCGCCTATCGGCCGCAGTCGCGCTTCACCAAGCCGGACGACGCCACCCTGCGCAACACTCTCACCGCGGAGCAATACGCTGTCACTCAGGAAGCAGCCACGGAGATCCCCTTTTTCAACCCCTACTTCAACGAAACACGCGACGGCATCTACGTCGATATCACGACCGGAGAACCGCTCTTTGTCTCCACGGATAAATTTGACTCCGGGTGCGGCTGGCCAGCGTTCTCCCGCCCCATCGACAAAAGCCTGCTCACAGAACACGAGGATCGCAGCTATGCGCACCGCATCCGCACCGAGGTACGCAGTGCTACTGGCCACGCTCACCTTGGCCACGTATTTCAGGACGGGCCGGCCGAACTTGGCGGCTTGCGTTATTGCATCAACAGCGCAGCTCTGCGCTTCATTCCCCGGGAAAACATGGCAGCAGAAGGCTACGGCGACTACCTCTCCCTGCTTCCCCCGGCTCAGACGCCGTAGAGCCTCCCCGTGTGGCTGCACCGCCATTCCTCCATACCGACGCAGATCCGTACCAAACCGCGAGCGCACCGGGACGGCAACGCCGAAATACCACTTCGCCCAACGGCAATCACCTGCGGCTTGAGTGGGTACAGATGCCGCGGCACGCTTCCTTTGCGCCATTTTAGCAAAAAAATCTCTAAAAAAATCTGCCCGAAACAGAGCAGAGAAAAACAATGGCGCAAGAATCATATTTCACACGCGCAAAGGTTTCAAACTAAATAAAAAGCGTTCCACAGCCCCCTCCTATCGCCGGACGAGCACTCCGGCGGCGCAACGGCCGCACCCACAGGCAACAGACACATGTAAGCTATTGACAAACAAAGCATTGAGAAAGCATTAAACACTTCAGAGTCCATCCTGCGTTTTCCTGCTGTTTCTCCCGCCCGTTTTCCTGCTGTTTCTCCCGCCCGAATCGTAAAAACAGGAAAAAGAAGCTTGACATTGGGGAATTCATCATGTTAATTTTAGGGGCGTTAGCGATGAAGACTCTAGTACATCGACTGGTATTGGCAGCGCTGGCCCTGTCCGGCGTGGCACAGGCAGGAGAGGCTCACTTGACAGTAGACGCCCCTGTCATCTGGGAGGTACCTATCCCCTTCTGGGAAGGGCATTCGCTTCCCGTCAGCAACTCCATGATCATGCTGACGATTGCGGTGATCGTCATTACGCTGATTTTGCGCCTGGCAACCCGCAGAATGGAACGCATCCCGCATGGACTGCAGAACTTCATCGAGTGGATTTTCGAGACCCTCTACAACTTTGTGGAAGGGCTGACCGGCAAGTACTTGGCCCGCAAATACTTCTGGTATTTTGCCACTGTCTTCATCCTGATTCTGGTCAGCAACCTGATTGGCCTGCTGCCGGGCGTTGGTGAAATCACCTATCAGGGGAAGCCTCTGTTCCGTGGTGCCAATGCCGATATGAACACAACCGTGTTCCTGGGCTTCTTTTACGCGATCCTCTGGTTTGTCTGGGTCATGCGCGAGCAAGGCCCCATTGGCTTCATCAAACACACCTTCGGGCCGAAGGGCGGGCTGACCGGCGTGCTGAAATACGCGCTGCTGCCTATCTTCTTCTTCGTCGGGCTGATTGAAATTGTGTCCATCTGCATCCGCCCCGTGGCGCTGGCCGCCCGACTGTACGGCAACATCTTCGCCGGTGAAACCGTACTGGAAGTCATGACCAACACCAGCTTCTTCGCCACCATTCCCTTCATGGCCCTCGAACTTCTTGTCGCCTTCGTGCAGGCTCTTGTCTTCCTCATGCTGACTGCGGTTTTCCTGCAAACCCAGGTAGGCCACGAGGAGGAAGAAGAGAACCACGCATGAACCCGTCACCGGCCATCGGGGCCCTCCTGAATCCCGGTCCGTCCGCCAGAACTCAGCTCAGCCAAGGCCACGATCAGCCGCGGATACCCCCTTTCCGCATCGGATCATGAAGCAACACGTGAGGGTGCGGGAACAAACACAAACCACACAGTATAACAAACCATGACAGAAAGCATGACACTCCTCGCAGAAGCTCTGCGCGTCTCCCCGGGTCTGGCCGTTATCGGCGCGGGCATCGGCATCGGCCTCATCGGCATGAAAGCCGCAGAGTCCACCGGTCGCAATCCTTCCTCCTTCGGTAAGGTCCTGACCATCTCCATCCTTCTGGCCGCTCTGGTCGAAGGTGTGGCCTTCGCCTCGTTCTTCATGGGCGAGTAAGCCACCTTGCAGCACGCGGCTTCCGTTTTCCCCTCGGGGAGCTGCGTGCTGCCACCCCTCTTCCTCATTTCACTTCTCACATTAACCCCAGCACACCATGTTCTCCCCGGTTCTTGCCACATCAGTTCAGGAGCTCTTCGATCAGTTCGGACTGCATACGGAGGCTTTTATCGCACACCTGCTTGCCTTCATCTTCATTGCTGCCGTGATTAGCATCTTCGGCATCAAGCCAGTCATGAAACAACTCGATGAGCGCCGCAAGCGCATCGAAGAAGGAGAAGCCATGCACGAACGCAGTCAGAAGGAACTCGCCGAAGTGAAGCAGACAGGCGAGCAGATTCTGGACAAAGCTCATGATGAAGCCAGGAAGGAGCTCGAGCATGCACGCCAGACAGCCGGCAAACTCCAGGCAGACCTGACAGAAAAAGCCTCGGCCGAAGCCCGAACCATCATCGAAAACGCCAAGAACCAGGCCGCTCTCGACACCCAGAAAGAGCGCGAAGCCCTCAAAGCCGACTTCGCACGACTGCTTGCCCTCACCGCCACACAGGTCACCGGCAAAGTCCTGAGCGAAGAAGATCACCGCACAATCAACGAAGCAGCCATCAAGAGCCTCTGAAATCCAGCCCTTCCCTACCGCAACCCTCCCACCGGAGGGTTGGCCGACGGTATCCTGCCTACCGAAGTCTCACCCATCCAAATCAACCCCGCTGAAGTTCAGGTCATCCCCTCATCGACGCCCCTCCACCTCATCCGCCCCTGACACAGCCCACCAACCGGACTCCGGCCGCAGCGTTCCACCTCTCGCTCACGTCGCCTCCATCAGTTTCAATTCCATTCCTTTTCCCGCAGCACCTTTTCATGAAAATCTCCAAAGAAACACAGGCTCAGGCACGCCGCCTCTTCCGCCTTTGCATCGGACCTGATGGCCAGATGGAGGAAGAAACCGTGCGCCGCATCGCTTCGGAAGTTGAAGCCCGCAAACCGCGCAACTTCCTTCCTCTGCTCTGCGCCTTCACTGATCTCGTCCGCCGCGAAAAACAGCGGCACACCGCCACCGTCACCAGCGCAATCCCCCTGACCGAACAGGAACAGGCCGCCATCAGAACCAAGCTGGACTCGCGGCACAGCGGACTGGAGTACCACTGGCTCACCGATCCGAACCTCATCGCCGGCATGACCGTCCAGGTAGCCGACGACGTCACAGACGCTTCCGTCAGATCCCGCATCGCCCGCCTGACAGTCCGCTAACCAGAGTCCACACCCCCGAACCCCAGGCAGCTGCAGATCTCCGCCTCCGAACAGACATACCCCCTTCCCCTTCAACACACCGCTTCCCCATCAACACATCCGCCCCGGCTCCGGCATCCCCGGATCAACACCGTTTTTCAAAACACAGCCTCCTCTTTTCAACCACGTTAGCAATCTATCCCGCGTATGAGCAATATCGTACAAGAACTCGAAGCACAAATCCGCAACATCTCCACGGCATCCGTCAGCGAAAACGTCGGCACCGTGAAAGCCATTGGTGATGGCGTCGCACGCATAGAAGGTCTGAGCAACGCCATGCTCAACGAAATGATAGAATTCCCCGGCGGGGTGATGGGGCTTGCCATGAACCTCGAAGAGAACGAAGTCGGCACCGTGATCATCGGCAACTCCCTGGGGCTGAAAGAAGGAGACACCTGCAAGACAACAGGCCGCCTGCTCCAGGTACCGGTAGGGCCCGCCCTACTCGGACGTGTCGTAGATACACTGGGCAACCCCCTGGACGGCAAAGGCCCCATTGAAGCCTCGGACTTCTACCCCGTGGAAAAGATTGCCTCTGGCATCATCTCCCGCCAGGGCGTAAACCAACCGGTACAGACCGGCATTCTGCCCATCGATGCCATGATCCCGATTGGCCGCGGCCAGCGTGAGCTCATTATCGGTGACCGTTCCACCGGCAAGACCGCCATCGCGCTGGACACCATCATCTCCCAAGCCAAGCAAAACAAACTCGCCGAGCAAGGCGCCATGCCCGGTCACCGTCCGCTCTACAGCATCTACGTCGCCATCGGTCAGAAGCGCGCGAACATCTCCCGACTCGTCGCCAAACTCGAAGAAACCGGCGCCATGGAGTACACCATCGTCGTGTGTGCCTCCGCCTCCGACAGCGCCGCCATGCAATACCTCGCCCCCTACGCCGGCTGTGCCATGGGTGAATACTTCATGGATCAGGGGCAGGACGCGCTGATTGTCTATGACGACCTCTCCAAACACGCCGTCGCCTACCGTCAGGTATCCCTGATTCTGCGCCGCCCCTCCGGCCGTGAAGCCTACCCCGGCGACGTCTTCTACCTGCACAGCCGCCTGCTGGAACGCGCCGCCCGCATCAACAGCGAAGGCGGCCGCAAAGGCGGCTCACTCACAGCTCTTCCCATCATTGAGACCCAAGCCGGTGACGTCTCGGCCTACATCCCCACCAACGTCATCTCCATCACAGACGGCCAGATCTTCCTGGACACCGACCTCTTCTACCAAGGCGTGCGGCCCGCCATCAACGTCGGCATCTCCGTGAGCCGCGTCGGCTCCAGCGCCCAGACCAAAATCATCAAGAAACTGGCTGGCTCCGTCAAACTCGACCTCGCCCAATTCGAAGAACTCCAGGCATTCGCCCAGTTCGGTTCCGATCTCGACGCCAACACCAAAGCCAAACTGGAACGCGGGCGCCGCATCGTCGAACTCTTCAAGCAAGGCCAATACGAACCGAAGAGCCTTGGACTTGAAGTCATCAACCTCTACGCCATTCAGAAGGGCTACCTCGACGACGTCCCCGTAGAGCGCATCGCCGCCGTACGCCGCGAGCTGGAAGAAGAAGCCACCACCAACCAGCAGGATCTCCTCGCCAAAATCCAGGCCGAACGCAGCCTCACCCAGGAAATCGACTCCGCGCTGGCCGAGTTCATGAAGCAATTCAAGGCTCGACTCAAGAAGTAATCCCCCCCACCGCCCATGTCGAATCTCAGAGACATCAAGCGCCGCATCAAATCGGTACGCAACACATCGCAGATCACCAAAGCGATGCAGATGGTCGCGTCCGCCAAAATGCGGCGAGCCCAAGAGCAAGCGCTTCGCGGGCGCGTCTTCATCAGCGCCCTGGCCTCAGTCTTCCGTCATCTGCGCGACAGCATCACAGAAGGCGGCTTGGATCTGATGAAAATCAACCCGAAAGGCAAGGCACTCTACATCATCGTCAACACCGACCGCGGTCTCTGCGGCGGTCTGAACTCCAACCTCTTCAAGGAAGTGCTGGGCATCTGCCCGGCCGATGCAGATTACATCACCATTGGCGCCAAGCTCAACCCGCAGCTCACGCGCGTGGGCCGCAATCTCCGCGCCTCCTTTACCCTGCCGGACGGCTTCTCGGATGGCGATCTCAAGCCCATACTGGACTTTATCCGCAAAGGCTTTGTGGACGGCTCCTACAACCGCGTCTGTGTCGCCTACCAGAAGTTCATCAACATCATGGTGCAGCGGCCGCAAATCGTCCAGCTGCTGCCCATCATGCCCGAAGATCTGCTGGAGCTCGCCGGCGATAAAGAAGACACAGCCGAAGGGGACCTGCCGAACTACATTCTGGAGCCCTCACCGGTCAAACTGCTCAACACCATCCTGCCGCTCTACTTCTCCTACCGGCTCACCCAGATGGTACTGGAAGGCAAAGCCTCCGAGCAATCGGCACGCATGGTCGCCATGAAAGCCGCCACCGAAAACGCCAAGACCCTCATCGGAGACCTCACCCTGGAATACAACAAAGCCCGACAGACGCAGATCACCAACGAGCTTCTTGAAATCACCACCGCCATGAAAGCGATGGAATAACCCCCGACAACGCACCCCCTTCACATAACACATTCTTCTCCTGATATGAATACCGGTAAAATCGTCCAGATCATCGGCGCCGTGGTAGACGTCGACTTCTCCCAGGCGCAAATGCCTGCTCTTTACAACGCCCTTACCGTCGATTTTGAAGTGAACGGCAAACCCCAAAGCCTCACACTTGAGGTTGAGCAGCACCTCACCGATGGCTGGGCCCGCACCGTCGCCATGAGCTCCACAGACGGCCTCAAGCGAGGCATGACCGTGGTAGACACAGGGGCCCCCATCTCCGTACCCGTAGGTCCGCAGGTACTCGGTCGCATCTTCAACGTGTTGGGTGAAACCGTCGACGAAAAGGGACAAGTCGAAGGCACCAAGCGCTACCCGATTCACCGCGAAGCCCCCTCCCTGGAAGAGCAAGCCACCTCCTCCGAAGTACTCGAATCCGGCATCAAAGTCATCGACCTCATCTGCCCCTTCCTGAAAGGCGGCAAAGCCGGCTCCTTCGGAGGCGCCGGAGTCGGCAAAACCGTGCTCATCATGGAGCTCATCAACAACATCGCCAAAGCCCGCTCCGGTCTCTCCGTCTTCGCCGGCGTAGGAGAGCGCACCCGCGAAGGCAACGACTTCTACAACGAAATGAGTGAATCCGGCGTCATCGACCAGGAGCACCCCGAAAACTCCAAAGTAGCCCTCGTCTACGGTCAGATGAACGAACCCCCGGGAGCCCGTCTGCGCGTAGCGCTCTCCGCCCTTTCCATGGCCGAGTACTTCCGTGATGAAGAGAACCGCGACATGCTGCTCTTCGTGGACAACATCTTCCGCTTCTCCCAAGCCGGTTCCGAAGTAAGCGCCCTGCTCGGCCGCACCCCGTCTGCAGTGGGTTACCAGCCCAACCTCGCCGAAGAAATGGCAGGCCTGCAGGAACGCATCACCTCCACCAAGAAAGGCTCCATCACCTCCATGCAAGCCGTTTATGTGCCTGCGGACGACCTGACGGACCCGGCTCCCGCCACCACCTTCTCCCACCTGGACTCCACTGTCGTGCTGGAGCGCTCCCTCGCAGCCCAGGGCATCTACCCCGCCGTCGATCCCCTGGCCTCCACCTCCAAAGCCCTCAGCCCGGAACTTGTCGGCGAAGAGCACTACCGGGTCGCCCGGGGCGTCCAGCAAACCCTGCAGCGCTACAAAGACCTCCAGGACATGATCGCCATTCTCGGCATGGATGAACTCTCTGAAAACGACAAACTCACCGTCAGCCGAGCCCGCAAGATCCAGAAGTTCCTCTCCCAGCCCTTTGCCGTTGCAGAAGTCTTCACAGGCATCAAAGGCCAGTACGTCCCCGTCGCAGAAACCGTCCGCGGCTTCGGCGAAATTCTCGACGGCAAGTGGGACAACGTCCCCGAAGGCAACTTCTACATGAAAGGCGGTATCGACACCGTGGAAAAAGACTAATCAGCCATGGCCATGCACTTCAAAATCATCACACCGATGCGCACCGCCCTCGAAGCGGACGTGCTCTCGGTGCACCTGCCCGGCACCGAAGGTGAGTTGGAGGTGCTGCCCGGACATGCCGGCATGATCACCAGCGTGGCCAACGGCGAACTCATCTACCGCCCGGTAGATAGCGAGCCTGCCAGCCTCTTTGTCGGCGGCGGCTTCCTCCAAGTGCAGCATGATGACGTATTGCTCGTGACCGATACTGCTCTGGAGGCCGACGAAATCAACGCAGACACCGTCGAGGAAGCACTCAAGCGAGCACAGGACGCCCTGCGCAACAGCGCCTCCGTCCTCACCCGCGAAGAGCAAACCAAGCTCGAAGCAGCCATCGCGCAGCAACTTGCCATGCTGGAATACAACCGCAAGCGCAAGCGCCCCTGAGCCATTCCGAATCATTCCGGGAACCCTTCTTTCCTTCTTCCTTCTTTATCAGGCAGATTCCCTGCATGGGGATCTGCCTTTTTCTCTCCTCCCCCCCCCCCGCAAAGGCGATGGGAGGTGGAGAAAAACAGGTGCTGAGGTCTAGGGCCGTGTTTGTCCGTTGCCCCGGATGAGCCATTTGTAGGTGGTGATTTCTTCCAGTCCCATGGGGCCGCGGGCGTGGAGTTTTTGGGTGCTGATGCCGATTTCCGCCCCCATGCCAAATTGTCCGCCGTCGGTGAAGCTGGTGGGGGCGTTGGTGTAGACGCATGCGGCGTCAACAAGGAGGGAGAAGCGATCTGCGGCCGCGGGGTCTTCGGTGATGATGCATTCGCTGTGACCTGAGCTGTAGCGGCTGATGTGGTCGAGAGCTTCGCTGAGGGTGTCGACGGTGCGGATGGCGATGGAGTAGCTGAGAAACTCTGTGCCATAGGTGGAGGAATCCGCCGGTTGGAGAAGTTCCTGCGGGTAGTGACCGGTGAGTATGCTCAGGGCTGGAGCATCCGCGAGGATGCGGACTCGGTGCGCTTCCAGGGGGGCGCAGAGCTCCGGCAGGTCGCCAAGCCGCTGACGATGCATCAGTAGGCAGTCCAGGGCGTTGCAGACGCTGACGCGGCGCGTTTTGGCGTTGGTGATGATGGCCCTGCCTTTTTCAAGGTCTCCGGCGGCGTCAAAATAGGCGTGGCAGACGCCGGCTCCGGTTTCAATCACGGGGATGGTGGCGTGGTCGCGTACGTGGTTGATGAGCTGACTGCTGCCGCGCGGAATGAGGAGGTCAACGAGCCCCCGGGCCCGCAGGAGTTCGTCGGTGGCTTCGCGGGTAGAGGGCAGCAGACCGATGATGTCGGGGGTGATGCGCTGGCTCTCCAATACACGGCGGATGAGCTTCTCTATGGCTTGGTTGGAGTGGCGGGCGTCACTGCTGCCTTTCAGGACGCAGGCACTGCCGGCTTTCAGGCAGAGGGCAAAGACGTCAAAGGTGACGTTCGGTCGGGCTTCATAGATGATGCCGATGACGCCGAAGGGGACGCTGATGCGGGTGAGTTCCAGGCCGTTGGGAAGGTTGCGCCGGGCGAGGATGCGCCCTAGGGGGGATGGCAGGTGGGCGATGCGGGTGATGCCCGCGGCGATGTCTTCCAGCCGTGCGGGTGTGAGCAGCAGTCGGTCGTAGAGGGGGGAGCTTTCTGCCATGCCGGCCATATCCCTGGCGTTGGCTTGCAGCAAATCGGGAGCTTCGGTGCGGATGGCGTCGGCCAGGGCGAGCAGGATGGTATTGCATCGGGAGGCCGGAAGCTCAGCCAAGGTGCGGGAAGCTCGGCGCACGCGTTCTAAGAGGGCTTGACTGGACATGGGGGAGCGTGGTGAGGTGTTTTTTGTGAGTGTACGGAGGAACAGGCGGCCGCTGACGGAACGGACGAACCGGCGGCAGGTAGGGCACGGCGGTGAGGATATCAGTCCAGATACAGGTGATCGTAGTGGATGAGGGGCTGCTGATCCTGACCGCTGAGCATGCGGCGGGTTTCTCTGCTGTCAAAGGAGATGCGCCCGACGCCGATGTCCTGACCATCCGGCGTGATCAGCCTCACGATGTCGTCTCGCTCAAAGGTGCCGATGACCCGTGTGACGGCTGCGGGGTACAGGCTCCGGGCGGTCTCTCCGGCAAGCTCCTGTGCCGCCTGGTGGCTGAGCTCCAGCTGGCCTTTGGCAAAGCTGATGCTGTGGGGCAGCCATTGTTTCATGTCGGAGGAGGCGCCGCTGCGCGGCAGGAAACGGGTGAAGACGAGATTTTCGGGGCGATGGATGAGATCGCAGAGGATGCGCTCCCTCTTACCGTTGGCGATGATGACTTCCACACCTTCCCCGGCGACTTTGCGGGCGATGTGACATTTGGTCATCATGCCGCCGCGGCCGAAGTTGGATTTCTCGGCTCGGATGCAGGCGCTCAGGTCGCGCTCAGGCTCGACGACTCTGATGACCGAGCTGCCGGGGGAAGCGGGCGGGCCGTCGTAGATGCCATCGACGTTGCTCAGAATGATCAGGGTGGAGGCTTCCATCATACAGGCGATCATGCCGGAGAGTTCGTCGTTATCGGTGAACATCAGCTCGGTGACGCTGACGGTGTCGTTCTCATTGACAATGGGCAGGACACCGTTGTCCAGCATGACGGCGATGCTGTTACGCTGGGTAAGGTAGTGACGGCGGGTGCTGAAGCTTTCTTTGGTGGTGAGGATTTGACCGACGGGGATGCCGTACTCGCGGAAGAGTTCGTAGTAGCGGTTGATGAGCTTGGCTTGCCCTACGGCGGAGTAGAGCTGGCGCTCGTCGACACAATCCATGGAGCGCCCGGCGGGAAGTTTGAGTTCGCTGCGCCCGCTGGCGACGGCGCCGGAGGAAATCAGGATGATGCGGATGCCGCTTTGCCGCAGTTCGGCAATTTGGTCGACCAGAGAGGACATGCGGGTGATGTCCAGGGAGCCGTCGGTGCGGGTCAGGACGTTGCTGCCGACTTTGACGGCGATGAGACGGCGGGAAGCGGGGGTGTTTTCCATGGGTTGAGAAAGTGCCGTGGGAGGGATATACCCGGGAAAGGGTTGCAAGAGTGGTTGCAGGAGGAAATGCGGGAGAAGGAATGCCGGAGGGGCCGGGGATGCCGGCCAGGATGACGGTATGACGGGGTGCTTACCGGACGGAGGCTTTCAGGCCTTGGATGACGCTGTGGGAGAAGCCATATGCTTCCATGGTGTTCAAACCGCGGATGGTGAGGCCGCCGGGGGTGGTAACGCGGTCGATTTCTTCCTCCGGGTGGTGGCCGGAAGTGCGCAGCAGGTCAATGGTGCCCTGCAACGTTTGGAGCATGTAGTCGCGGGCTTCGCCGGTGCTTAGGCCGAGCTCGACTCCGCCGGCCATCGCGGCGCGAATGAAGCGCAGCACGTAGGCGATGCCGCAGGAGGCGAGTGCTGTGCAGGCAGCCAGCTTGTTTTCTTCCACCAGTACGGCTTCCCCTAGGGCACGGAAGACTGTAAGCACTCGGGTGTCCTGCTCCGGGGTGCTGTGCGCGGAGCTGATGAAGGTCATGCTTTGCTGCACGGCGGCGGCGGTGTTCGGGATAACCCGGTAGAGGGGTGGCAGGGTGTTTGTATAGCTGAGGGTGAGCCAGGTGCCGAGCTGCTCCAGGCTGATGCCGGCGGCCAGGGAGGCGATGCTCTGGCGGTGCCAGTCGAGTTCAGGCTGGATTTCGACAAGGACTTCCTGTATCTTCCAAGGCTTGACTGCGAGGATAACGAGGTCGGCATTCTGTGCGGCGATGCGATTATCGGCCGTCACCTTCAGGTGGGGACAATCGGCTTGCAGGGCGGTGAGTTTTGCAGCGGTGGGATTGGATACTGTCAGGCTGTATCCTGCGGCTTCTGCCTTCTGCGCCAGGCCCCGGGCGATGGCACTGCCCATGTTTCCGGCTCCGATGATGGAAATGTTCATACTGATGCTCGTGAGGGTGAAATCAAGCCTAGGTTTCTTTGCCCGCACCGGCAGCACGTCGGCGCTGGTGAGGGAGTCACCGCCAGAGTACTCCATTCGCCTACTGCAATCAAGCCGGAATCTTTCTCATGACGGGATTATGTACCCGCTTGATCTCTAGTGTCCCACTCGGGATGTCTGCGCAAGACACCTGCACCGGATTTAGTCAAGGCCGACATGTCATGATCGGTAGGCGGGGCTGCTTCCCAGGAGGAAGAGCAGAGGATTCCAAAAAGGAAGCTCCGGAGCCCGGGGGAAATCCAAGTGCACAGGGGGAAGCCCTGGTGCTCACGGTAGGTATCCGCGCACTTCGTTCCAAAGCTCAGCGCTCTTTTCCATGAGTTCCCGTCCGGCTTTCCGGGCTTTGTCCACATCGATGTAAAGCCGAGTACCCTCGGGAAGCGAGGGCATTAGCCAGGATACATCAATCATGCCGCCGACAGGGAGCTCCAGAAAAGTCTCCCGGGGGGGCTGGGTTTCCCGGGCTGTCGGGGAGGTCTGCCGCCGTGGCTCAAAGGTGAGGCGCAGCATGCCGCGGTCTTCCCTGGTGACGCTCCATGTGCGAATGGGCGGATTGGAGCGGGCTGCGGCTTCGTTGATCTGCCGGATGAGGTCAGAGCGATCGCCCAAGCGCTCGATGTAGGTTTCATAGACCTCTTCTCCCTGCAGGTAAGCCTCGCGGGCACCGCGCCAGAATGCGTCATTGACTTCGGTAAAGTAGCGCTTGTGGTGGAGGTAGTAGAGCGGCGGACTGTCTTTGGTGGGCGGGTAAAGTCTGGCGTTCCACTTGTGCGTGCGTGAGAGCTGGCGGTCACTGACGCAGAAATAGCTGTAGCTGAGGATCTCCGGGGTACAGATCGGGTCATCCCAAGTGAGATCGAGGTGGAACCACTGCCCGAGTGCGTACACCATATTCCAGGAGTGCGGGCCGTTGGAATCGCCAATTACCTGAATGCAGGGGATACCCAGCATGTTGAGCATCAGCCAGGCTGTGCGGCTGTAGGCATCACAAACACCGCGGTGTCGCAAAATCAGGGTTGTGGCTTCCTGCCGGTTCGGGATATCCAGATCGTAGCGGGACTGCTGGATAATTTCGTCATGCACGGCTTGGATTTTCTCCATCTCCGACATCCCCGGGCGGATGATTGCCGTCAGGGTCTTCTGCACCACCGCGAGTGCCGCCCGCTCATCCCTGCTGAGACGCGGCAGCAGGGCCGGGTTCCGGGAAGCCGCGAGCATGCGTACTGAATCCTTCGGTTTCAGTTCAATGGTCATGAACGACTCACCATCCCGGACGAGCGTCCGAATCGTATAGCCGGACATCCAGTTGAAGAAGTTCACTTGTTCCATGGCGTTCCCTGCAGACGATGCCCAGTCCCCGGCCAGCCTGATGTTGACCGAGGAATCCATCCGCATCGCAGCGTCGCGGATCAAGGCGTCAAAACGTGCTGCCGAGTCCGCCACTGCGTAGTCCTGGAAACGGATCACAGCCGGAAAGGAGTCGCCAGGCTCCGCCGATGCTGGCAAAAGGCACGGGAACAAAGCCGTCGGCAGCCAGAGTGCCATGGGCAGCAGCCACGCAGCAGCAGCCGCTCCATACCGGGCCGGGAACGCAACTTTCATCGCCGGTCAGTATAGCGAAAGTTCTGTTCCCCAACAAGAAAAAACCGGCTGCATGGCACACACCCAGGCGGACGAAGTCAGGGCCACATACCCTTGACATCATCCCACAGCTCTGCCCCTTTCTCCATAATCTCGGAGCTCTTCTTTTTCACCTCTTCTTTCAATGCTTCCGTTGCTGCATCGAAATCCTCCATTCCCCAGTCCCCCTTTTCCCGCAGCAAATCCCGGATCCAGTCACTGTCAGGCAAACCACCTTCCGGGAGCACCAATGTTCTCTCCCGGGGAGGAGTGGAGGTTGTTTTTTCCTGTTTCGACGCAAACGTGAGGTGCAGCACGCCTTTTCTGCCTTTGGCGACACTCCAGTTCAGGATCGGGGGATCCCCGCTTTTACCCACACGCTCGATTTGCTCCACCACCTTCCCGCGGGGACCGATGTTGGCAATGTACGCCTCGTAGGAGGAATCGCCGCGACTGTATGCATCGCGGGCACTCTTCCAAAGCGCCTCATCTATCTTTCGGAAGTAACGGCCGCGCTGGCGGTAGTATATGGGCTTGCTTTCCTGCGTGGGCGGATAAAGGCGACGGTTCCAGCGGTGTGTATCCCACATTTCCCGGTCACTGATACAGAAATAACCGTGGCTGAGGATCTCGGGATAGCAGATCGGGTCATCCCAGGTGGCATCCACATGGTACCACTGCCCCCCGGTGTACACCAGGTTCCACGCGTGCGGGCCACCGGCATCTCCCACGATGCAAATGCAGGGGATATCCAGCATATTGAGCATCAGCCACATCGCGCGGCTATAGGCATCGCAGACTCCTTTTCCCCGCAGCAGGAGCGTCGTCACCAGGTGAGGGGAAGGCTCACGTTTGTCGTATGTCGTCCGGTTAATGATCCAGTCGTGTACCGCCTGGATCTTATCCATGTCTTTCATGCCGGGTCTGATGATTTTCGGCAAGGTCTTCTCCACCACCTGAAGGGCGCGGCGCTCGCTGGAGTTCAGGTGCTCGAGCAACGCCGGATTGTTGGCGGCGGCCAGCATTTTTGTTGAGTCTTTGAACCCCAGAGAAATCTTGATACAGCGCACCCCCTCCACTTCTTTCTCACTATAGGAATATCCAGCCACCCAATTGTACCAGTCCGTGCGCCTGAAAACATCCCGGGCGGTGCGGGCCCAACCTCCCGACAATCTGATCTTGAGATCCTGTTGAAGATTTTTCGCTGCTTCGCGGAACAGCATATCCATCCGCGCTGCGGAATCTACCTCCGTATACTCGCTGATTTCCGCCTTGGCCGGGGCCTCCTGTGCCCCGCAAGCAACTCCCGGCTGCATCGCAACCCACGCCACTCAGGGCACCCACACGGCCAGAGCCAAACCAACCACGTCAAACACTTCCCGATCATCATGTCGCATGATACCCCAACACCGCGTCGGCAGCAAGTCAAAAAACAGGCAAACGGGCAACTGAAACACACCGGGGCTCCCCTCTCTCGGCGGGGGGACTTCCTCCCGACTGGGATCCTTGCTACGGCCCCCTGCTCTCCCCGGGCGCTGGTGATTATTCCTCGACGAACTTAAGCTCGCAGCAACGGCCATCGCGCACCGTATGCGTATTGGGGAAAATCGCGCGAGCTGCCGGAAGGAAGGCTTTGGGATTGGGCAACGACGGGCTGTAATGCGTCAGCCACAATTCGCGGACGCCGCCTGCGTCTGCCGCTATCTGTGCCGCCTCCGTGAACAGCATGTGCCGATTTTCTTCCGCCTTGGGAAGGGACTCTGTATCCCCGTACATCCCCTCACAAATAAACAAATCCGCGTCCCGTGCCGCGGCCACTATGCCGGGGGTCGGCCGGGAATCCGTACAATATGTCAGCTTGAGTCCGCGCCTGGGCGGCCCCATCACCATCTCCGGGGTATAGGAATGCCCCTCATACTCCACGCTCTCGCCGCGCTGCAAAAGCGACCAGCACGGCAGCGGGATTCCGAGAGTCCGGGCTTTTTCCGGGTCGAATTTGCCGGCGCGCGGCAGGCTGATGCTGTATCCATAGCAAGGGACACCATGCAAGACGGAAAACGCCTCTATATCGCACTCCAGAAAATACATGAGCTCCTGCTCCGTTTCAAGCTCACTCACTCTGATCTCAAACGGCAAATTGGGTGCGATCACTCTCACCGCAGCCATCAGTCTCTCCGTTCCCACCGGGCCTATAACAGAAACACTCTCTGTGCGACCCATGTTGCCCATCGTCAGCAGCAATCCGGGCAAACCACTGACGTGGTCCGCATGCAGGTGCGTGAGCAGGATTTTATCGATAGGCTTCAGGCTAATGCCAGCGCGCTGCGCGGCGATTTGTGTTCCCTCACCGCAGTCAATCAGCACGGCATGACCCTTGTAGCGCACCATCAACGAGGTGAGCCAGCGATTCATCAGCGGTTGTGTACCGCCGGTTCCAAGCAGGCAGACATCTAGCACGCAGGGAGTGTCTCAAACGATGAGGCATTTGTCAAGGGAGAAAGCGGTTTTTTCGGAGGAACGGGCATGGTGGTTCCAGCGACTGAGTGTTTCTGTCAGCCGGGGCTCGGCGCACCGCCGTCACCCGGAGGGTGCTGTACCGGGGGATGCGATTCTCTTCCCTTCCGGCTCCGGCGGGAGAACAGCATCCGGAAGTCCTCCGGTCGCGTTATTGGTGTGATTTGCAATGAAACATGGCTGACCGGGGGAAACATGGCTGACCGCGGAGTAACGCAGAAAGGCAGCAAGCGGGAGCGAACGGCTCATTAGAACAGAACGTGTACTGCCGGGCAAGGCCCATACCGCAGGGAGGAGGCCGTTCCAAGACAAAAAAGTGGAGAGGCACGCAGGTGCCTCTCCACACAAAGTCATGCAGCTAAAGCTGAAGAGTGACTTAGGCGATGGAATCGCCCAGCTTCTTCATAGCCTCGGCAGCGCGGTTGGAGTAACCCCATTCGTTGTCGTACCAGCCGCACACCTTGACCATGTTGCCACCGACGACGTAGGTGAAGCCGGAGTCGAAGATGCAGGAGTGGGGGTTGGAGACGATGTCCTGGAGGACGAGAGCCTCTTCGGAGTACTCGAGGATGCCCTTGAGCGGGCCCTCAGCGGCCTCCTTCATGGCGGCGTTGACTTCCTCGACGGTGACGTCCTTCTTAAGCTCGGCCACGAAGTCGGTCAGAGAACCGGTCGGGGTGGGAACGCGGAAGGAAGCGCCGTTGAGCAGGCCCTTGAGCTGGGGAATCACCTCACCGATGGCCTTGGCAGCACCCGTGGTGGTGGGGATGATGTTGATGGCAGCGGAGCGCATACGACGGGGATCCTTGTGGGGCAGGTCGAGAATGCGCTGGTCGTTGGTGTAGGAGTGGATGGTGCTCATCATGCCCTTCACGATACCGAACTTGTCGTTGAGGACCTTAACCATGGGGCTGAGGCAGTTCGTGGTGCAGGAGGCGTTGGACACGATGTTGTGCTTGGCGGGATCGTACTCCTGATCGTTGATGCCGATGCAGAAGGTGAGATCGGGGTTCTTGGCGGGAGCGGAGATGAGAACCTTCTTGGCACCAGCCTTGATGTGACCCTCGGCCTTGGCGCGGTCGGTGAAGAGACCGGTGGACTCAAGCACCACGTCAACACCAAGCTCAGCCCAGGGGAGCTGATCCGGACCCAGCATGCCGCCGAGAATCTTGATGGCGTGACCATTGACAATCAGGTTGTCGCCGTCAATCTCAACAGTGCCTTTGAACTTGCCCTGCGTGGAGTCGTACTTGAGCAGGTGAGCAGTGGTCTCAATGGGGGTAAGGTCGTGGATGGCAACAACCTTCTCAAGCTCGGTCTGGGACATGGCGCGAAGCACGTTGCGACCGATGCGACCGAAACCGTTAATAGCGTATTTAGCCATAGTAATCAGGATGTGTATTAAATGTGGAATTGCTGCCAAGCCACCCGGCCAAGCAGGCAAGTTGAGTTTAATCCCGGTCGGCGTTTCAGTCAACTAAAATTTGAGTCTGTTCCCAAAAAAGAATGATGCGCCGCCTGCGCTGTGCGGGGTGGGTTGCTGAGCCTTCCCGGCGGGGTGCTGCGTGCGCCTGCGTGGCACGGAGCTCACCTGTCGTCTTCTATGAATTGTGCCCCATACAGGGGGACGCTCTCCCCCTCGCGGATTTCGGGAATGCGCAGCTGTGCGTTCCACCGGTAGCGGTATCCGTTGGGTAAGATGAGCAGCACGCTTATCTGACGCTCGTCGCTGGTCAACCCGGCCAATTCTTCCAGAGGTACCGAACAGGTGAAGCCCGGGCCTTGCTGATCCCCCGCCTGCTCCGCCCGTTGAGCGCAAAAAGCCACGGCATCATAATCCCGATTCAGTTCATAGGGCGGATCCTAGATGTAGATGTTGACCGACTTCACCAGCCGGGCTCCTGCTCCCGTGGGACGCACGCATACCTGCAGGCGCTTTTCTGCGCAGGAGAGACTTACATCCACACCTTCACCGTTTCCTCCGGGGCCTGATAATACTCCTCCACCCCCTCCTGCGATGGCACCAGCTCACATACGTCCATGACTGCACAGGAAGCCTTGGTCAGGTATGTCGGCTTCATGCCGAAGGTGTAATTCCCGCTTCCCATCAGGGGCGTGCCCAGTTTTTTGAGTTCGCTGACGGGTCCGTTGTTGTGGGGCAAAGCCATGCAATGCCCCAATTCATGGGCAAATCCGCCAAACATCTTGGTAAGCAGCAAGCCGCGATCGGTCTGCGCCCCAAGATGCTGCAAATCAAAGTCCGCATAATCCAGGGTAAAGCAATCGTGCCCCATGCCGAAAACCGGAACTCCTCCGGGATTGCTGTCGTTGAACTCGGCATTGTTCTGTGTCGGCATGATGATGAGGCGATGCCCGCTGCGCCTTTGCTCCGGGTGCTCCTGATAGTACGCATCAAGTTCCTCGAGACAGGCGATTGCCGCTTGCTCTGAGTTGGTGTATTCACAGGCCGGGCGCTTGCCCCGCACCAGGGTGATGTCCACCTCCCCGTTGGAATCCATCGGCAGGGCCACCGAGCGGAACCCAAAACCGTTCCGGGCCATTTCCTTGCCGTAAAACTGCTGCAAATACAGCAGCAATTCGCTTAAACGGCGCCGATACCAGGGAATCGGCTCCCGGTCATTTCCTATGAAGTAGATCACGTTCAGTTTGTATCTGCCGGCTCCGGGGATGGCATTCAGTTCCACCCGGTCTGCCAGAAGTTCTTTGGCCCGCTCAGAAAGGTGGGCTGGCTAGGGCCCCGGAACGGCAGCACAGGAACAGGTGCCGGCAGCAAGTATCCACAGGCATGATTTCGTTATCGTTTGCATACTGGTTGATTGATGGAGGCTTTTACTGGTGATGGCATGCTCTTGTTCTTATATGCTGTGGAGGTGCAGGCTTTGAGCAGGTTTAACAGATCCCGGGAGGGCTCATCCAGCGAAAAACCGGGGCGGGGTATCCTGCCGCATCGGTAACACCTGCTTTTCTCTGACTAGCCACGGGGGCCCTGCCGCGGTGATGCGGGATGCACCCCCCGCGGCTCCGTCCCTCCGGACTCAAGCTTAGCACGAATACCACGCAAAAAAACGGTTTCCAGAGAATTGCGCGCGGGAGCCGCCCCCAGCCAGGCAGGGCCGGCAAGACGCCGAAGGCGGTCGAGCAGCTCAGGGGTAGCGCCGCTCAGAGTAACTTCTGTCCGGCGGTCATCACGTGTGAGCTCGTCCATACTCCCCTCGGCAATGAGGCAGCCCTGGTAAAGGATGCCCACCCGGTCGCAAATTTCCTGTACTTGCTCAAGCAGGTGAGAGCAAAGAAAAACGGTCATACCCAGCTCCTTGAGCGAGAGGATGATGTCTCGGATAGCACGCGAGCCGATGGGGTCAACACCAGCTGTCGGCTCGTCCAGCACGAGAAGACGGGGGCGCTGGATAAGAGCCTGCGCAAGGCCAACCCGTTGCAGCATGCCCTTGGAGTACCCCGCCAGACGCCGGTGCGCAGCGGAAGTAAGCCCTGCAAGCTCCAGCATTTCAGCTGAGCGCTCGCGAAGAGTCGCCCCGCTGAGGCCGCAGAGCCGGCCGTAGAATCGCACGGTTTCCTCACCGGTGAGAAATTTGTAGAAATAGGGATTCTCCGGCAGAAATCCGATGTCGCGGCGGTTGACAGAAGCAGTAGCAGGCTGACCAAAAACACGGCACGTACCGGCATCCGGCGTGAGCAAGCCGACCAGAGCTTTCATGATCGTGCTTTTGCCGGAGCCGTTCGGACCGATGAGGCCATATACGCCACCTCGGGGGATGGTAAGGCTGACGCCTTTGACGGCGTATACTCCCCCCCTGCCCCAGCTGCCGGGGAAGCTTTTGTGGATGTCGTGGATTTCAACGGCATTCATGGGGAGGAGTGGCGGGAAAGCAGGGGACAGAGACGGCAGCCTTGTGCGTTGCTGAACAGAAAACAGCTCAAGCAGCGCGTTTTCAACAAGCGCGGGCCATCAGACGCAACATGGTGGCAGTCATCGTGATACCTTTTTCAAAGATATCCAGGCGCATGTTTTCGTTGGGGGAATGAATGCGGGCATCCGGGAGGTCAAGCCCGAGGAAAAGCGCGTCCTTGCCAAGGCGCTGTGAAATCTCAGCAACAATCGGTATGGAACCGCCCTCGCGGACAAGGACCGGCGGGTTGCCAAAGGTGCTCTCCAACGCCTGCTGCGCAGCCTTGCCATACGGAGAGTGGGGGTCGCTGAGGTAGGCTGCACCGATGTGGCCGCGAGTGAATTTCATGCGCACTGAGGGCGGACAGACTTTGCGGAAGTGGGCCTCACAAAGATCCTGGATACGGGCAGGATCCTGGCCGGGCACAAGCCGGCAGCTCATTTTGGCAAAGGCCTTGGTGGGGATGACTGTCTTGGAGCCGGTTCCTTCGTAGCCGCCAGAAATGCCGTTCAGCTCAAAGGTGGGGCGGGCATAGACGCACTCCGCACCGCTGAAGCCAGTCTCGGTGCGCAGCTGGGGGACGCCGGTGAGTTGGGCGAGCTCGGTGTCGCTCATGCCGGGGACGCGTTTCCAGCTCTCGCGCTCCCAGTCCGCGATCTCACTGACGCCGTCGTAGAAGCCCTCCACGGTGATGTGGTTGTTCTCATCATGCGTGGTGGCGATCATCTCGCAGAGCGTAGTGATGGGGTTCGCAACGGCACCGCCGAAAATGCCGGAGTGCAGGTCCATCGCGGGTGCGCTGACTTCCAGCTCAAAGCAGCAAAGGCCCTTGAGGCCATATGAGAAAGAGGGTACATCCGGAGCCGCCATACCGGTGTCACTGACGACCATCACGTCACAGGCGAGCTCCTGCTGCACTTCCGGGC
The DNA here is from genome assembly GCA_944390825.1 of uncultured Akkermansia sp. Taxonomy (GTDB): domain Bacteria; phylum Verrucomicrobiota; class Verrucomicrobiia; order Verrucomicrobiales; family Akkermansiaceae; genus Akkermansia. The sequence continues at coordinate 51,547 of CALXRG010000008.1, read as the reverse complement.
TCTGGACGAAGCGGAAAAGGCTCTCGCTGCCGCGCTCTTCCTCACCCTCCAGCAGGAAGGTGACGTTGAGCGGCAGAGCTCCGTCTTCGCGCAGGACCCGCTCGACTCCGTGGATGAGAGCCATGATCTCGCCTTTGTCATCGGATGCGCCCCGGGCATAAACACGGCCATCGCGAACGGTCGGGGTGAACGGGTCACTGATCCACTCAGCCAGCGGGTCGACCGGCATGACGTCGTAGTGTCCGTAGATGAGGACCGTCGGCTTACCTTCCACTTTCGGACTGTGAGCAACGACAATGGGATGGATATCCGTGAGGTGTTTTTTCGCCGCGAAACCAAGACTGGACAGCTTGGCAACAAGGAAATCCGCACAGCGCTCCACGTCCGCGGCGTGTTCCGGCAGGGCTGACACACTCGGGATACTCAAAAAGGCAAACAAATCATCTAGATGGCTCATGCAGCCATGATACACACCTCCCCGACCCCTTGCAAGCTCAAATCCTGACCGCAGTAACCTGACCACAGTCGGAGACCGGAGCGCACCCATTTCCTGCCCGGCATTCCGGCGCACAGCAACACTTTCAGTTTAAGCTTGAATGATCTTCTGCCATCTGGCATAATCCGCCACGTATGAGACCCCTGCTTTCGAGATTCGCTCAGCTTACATTCTGTCTACTTCTGTTATGCTCCTGTAGCCACTCCATGAAATCGGAAAGTGGTCTCTACGACGTGGAACTGCAGAAGTCGTACAAGGTAGCGCTGGATGGCTACTGGGTCACGCCGATTGACCACAAAAGCCAAAAGAAAATCAAGAGGGGTACCATTTACATCGCGCCGCTGGATGTCTCCCTCGTAGAGAAAGATGAGCCCGAACTCAGCAAGCTGATCATCTCGCAGATGCACGGTTTGTTTGTGGAAGAAATGCAGGAAATGCTCAAAGAAGGCAACGCAGCTAACAAAGCAAACTGGCGTCTCACAAACGATCCCCGGAATGCTACCATCCGGGTCGATATCGCCGTGGTTCGTCTTCGTCCCCAGAATCCCGCGATGCGCATTCTGGGGACAGTGGGCAGCTTCTTCTCGCCGGTACCGGGCACAGGGTCTATCGTGGATACACTCACTGAAGGCGATATCTGTATCGAAGCCACGGTGCGCGACGCACAAACGGGTGAGCTGCTGTTTGCCATGAAAGACAGGAATAGGGAGAAAACCAAGCTGTACAAAGCCGACGCCTACAAGAAAGGGGGCAACGTCGATGCCAATATGCACGCCTGGGCACGTAAACTGGCCTTTCTTTTCCGGAACTGCGCCAACGACCGCTTGGGCAATCGTACGCTCAAGCAGGCTCTCGAGGAGAGGTCATTCATTGATGCAACCAAGGCGCACATCGGACTGTAATTACGGCGATGGCTCACCCAGACCTCGGAGAGGAGCTGCTGCGCTTCCTGCAATCGCCTGACTATCAGCCGCAGGATGCGTCAGGAATGGCCCGGGGCATGGGGTTGGATGCCCGCGACCGTGTGCAACTCCGGTCATTGCTCAGGACGTGGGAGGCCGAGGGAAAGCTTGTACGCCTGAGGCAGGCTCGCTTTAAGCTCCGGGAGCTGGCACCTGCCCTCATCAGAGGGCGGGTGCGGACGCTTCCCGGCGGCAAACAGCTTTTTATACCGGATGAGGAGGGACGGCTCGCGTTGCAGGCACTGGCGCCGGACGGCGGCCGCATCGAGATTCCCATCCCAAGGCTGCGCTCCATGGGGGCCATGGACGGAGACACCGTGCGGGTCTCCGTCAGGCATGGCGCACCACCGGCCTACCGCCGGCGCCACAAAGGAATGCGCCCCCAGGCGGGAGACCTGCGCCCGGAAGCCCGGGTCGAAGAAATTGTCCGCCGAAGACAAGGTGCCTGGGTGGGCACATACCGTTCCGGTGGCCGGTATGGTCTCCTGAAAGGGGATGGCTGCAGCACGCCGGACTGGGTACGTCTGGAGGAAGCTCCGCCCCCTGGCCTGCAGGTCGGCATGCGTATCAGCGTGGAACCGCTGAGCTACCCGTTGGGTAAAATGATGGCAACGGGGCGCGTCGCCGAGGTGTTGGGATGGCCGGATGATGAAGGCGTTGATATGCGGGCCGTGATTCAACGGCACGGATTGCGCACGGAGTTTCCTCCTGCCGTGCTGGAAGAAGCCCGGAACTTGCCGGACGTGATACCGGCCACCGAATACGAACGGCGCGATGACTGGCGGGACAGGTGTGTTTTTACGATTGACCCGGAGACAGCCCGCGACTACGACGATGCCATTTCTGTGAGCTCCCGCGGAGATGGCTGGGAGCTTGCTGTACACATCGCAGATGTGAGCTATTACGTCAGGCCGGGCAGTGCCCTGGATCGGGAAGCGCAGCTGCGCGGCAACTCCACATACTTGCCTGATCGGGTTCTCCCGATGCTGCCACCCAGGCTTTGCGATGATCTTTGCTCCCTCCGCGAGGGCGAAGATCGCCTGACCCGGCTCTGCCTGATGCGCATCAACAGCCGGGGAAAAATGATCGGAGCCAGCTTCCGGGACGCAGTGATCCGCTCCCGCCGCCGTCTCACCTACAGGCAGGTCATAGGCGTAATCGGGGGAAACGGCAGCAGTGGTGATGCAGAAGTGGATGCCATGATACGTGAAGCGCATCGGCTGGCCCAACAGCTGCGCACACAGCGCTTTGAAAACGGAGCGCTCAATCTCGATATGCCGGAAGTGCGGGTGCTCCTGGATGACCACGGGGTGCCGACTGGTGTAGAGAGCTCGCGGAGTGACGCCTCCCATGAACTGATAGAAGAATGCATGCTCGCCGCCAATGAACAAGTGGCCCGTGCGCTGAAATCCAAAATGATACCGGCCCTCTACCGCGTACACGAAGAACCGGATCCCGGGAAACTGCACGAGTTTGCCATGATTGCGCGTTCCTACGGCATTTCCGCCGGCACGCTGCAAACACGCGAGGAACTCAAGCGGGTGATGCAGCAATTTCAGGGGCACCCGGACGAGTTGCTCATCAAGACGTCTCTCCTGAGAGCGATGATGCGTGCCCGGTATTCTCCGAAAGCACTCGGCCACTATGGCCTGGCCAAAGGTGATTATTGCCACTTTACCAGTCCGATCCGGCGCTACGCTGATTTGATTATTCACCGGGGATTTTCGCGTCTGACGGGGCAAAGCGGCACCAAACCCGGACTTCCCACAGGCAGCAAACTGGCAGACATCGCGGAGCATATCTCCGAAACCGAACGCACTTCCGCCGCCGCCGAGCAGGAAGCGGAGCGCATCAAGCTCCTTCAGCTGATGGAACAGCAATGCCATGCGAAGCACCCGATCGTCTGGCAAGCCCTCATCACCGCAGCCTGGCCCCAGGGGCTTGCCGTAGAAATACCCGAACTGCAAATGAAAGGTTTTGTCTCCGGAGCCCTGCTGCCACAGGAAAGCCGCTGGTTTTATGAGAGACACGCCAACTGCTGGAGCAGCACCGACGGGCGGCGACTGCTGCCGGGGCACTCGCTGGCAGCCGTACCTGTCAAGGTGGATGCCGACACAGGATTCCTCGAACTGCGCCCGGCTACCCCCGACGAGCAGAAAACACCGCCGGTTCCCGTCGTCCAAACTCCCGTCCCTGGTACGTAACCCGCCACGCACCCTCATCCCAAGCCGCAAGTGGGGACTTGAGTTTGCAAATCCACTGAAGCTGCATCGAGACTAACAGATTTGGCGGCAGGTTGTTCTCCTCGGCAAAACTCATCCGCTGCATACATGCATGGCGTCGGGTATCAGCAACGGGCACGAAAGCACTCTACTCACTCCTTCCCGGCAGGTAGGTAAGAGCCGTGCAGGAATGATTACGACGCCAATCATAGCTCCTGAAGAAGGACTCCGGCACTTTGAGCCGCATACTGTTGGACAAGGCGTTGGGAAAGCCTCTCGAACGGGCAGAGCTCGGGCAGAGCTCGGGCAGAGCGCAGCGCATGGCAGGACTCACATTCCCATCAAATCACGCGGGAGGCACATCATGCAGAGATGAAAAAAGCAACGCAGCGGAACAATCCGAAAAAAACCGGAAGCCTCCTCCCCGGTGACAAAAACTTTTTTACAGCTCAGGGGAAAGCTCAGGGGAAAAGAGCCCCTACCTGCTCAACGTGCACCGCTGGCCCCACCATGCCCCGGCTTCGGGTCTCCCTGCTCCTGCTGTTCCATCCTCAAGCGCTGCAAATACTCCATGCGTTCACGAATACGCAACTCCAGCCCATTTGACGTCGGGTGATAGTATACCCTCCCCTCTGGCAGGTACGCCTGCGGGACAAAATGATCCTCCCCGAAATCATGGGCGTATTTGTATTGCGTAGCCTCCTCGGGGACCCCCCGCAAACGGGCCAGTTTCTTACGGGTCGGAGTCGCCAAATGATCCGGCACTGCCAGCGTCCGGCCCTCTCGCACATCTTTGAGCGCAGCATCAACTCCCAAGTAAGCCGAATTACTCTTCGGCGCGGTCGCGATATACACGGTAGCGTGAGCCAGCGGGATTCGCGCCTCCGGCATCCCCACCATCTCCGCAGCCCTCGCAGCATCCATCGCCACGCGCAACGCGTTGGAATCTGCCAGTCCTACGTCCTCACTCGCGCAAATCACCAAACGGCGGGCGATAAAACGGATATCCTCCCCCGCATTCAGCATGAACGCCAACCAATACAACGCCGCATCCGGGTCACTGCCTCGCATCGACTTAATAAACGCCGAAATCGTATCATAATGCCCGTCACCCGCACGGTCGTAGCGTACTGCCTTCTTCTGGATGCTCTCCTCCGCCACGGCCAAATCAACGCGGATCACCCCGCCTTCTCCCGGCGGCGTCGAAAGCGCGGCCACTTCCAGAGCTGTCAGCGCCTTACGGGCGTCCCCATCCGCTTTGAGAGCCATATGCTGCAGTGCCTCTTCGGTCACCCGAAGCGGGAGCCTGCCCAGCCCCCTCTTCTCATCGGCAAGCGCACGGTGGAGCAAACCGATCATTTCATCCTCCGGCACCGGCTCCAGCGGGAATATCTGGGAGCGCGACAGCATCGCTGAGTTGATCGCGAAATACGGATTCTCCGTTGTCGCCCCGATGAAGCGAACCGTGCCCTTCTCCAAATGAGGAAGCAGCACGTCTTGCTGCGCCTTATTGAAACGGTGCAACTCATCAACGAACAAAATCGTTCGCTGCCCATGCAACGACATCCGGGCCTTGGCCTCTGCCACCTTGTCGCGGATTTCTCCGACATTCGACTCAACGCCGTTGAGCATCACGAAATACGCACTCGTTTGGCGGGCAATCACGTACGCCAGCGTTGTTTTGCCCACTCCGGGAGGGCCATAGAAAATCAGCGAGGAGAAACGATCCGTCTCAATGGCACGCCGCAACAGCTTTCCAGGCGCCAGCAGATGTTTCTGTCCCGCCACCTCCTCCAGCGTCTCAGGACGCATCCGGGCGGCCAGAGGCATCGCCACTTCCGTGTGAAGGGGTTCCTCGTTGCGGCCATGGGGTGTAAAAAGATCCATAACTGAGACAAAAATACCTGAGACAAAAGCAACGAAAAAATCAGTCCAGCCTCAAAGCTTCGACTCTGACGAAAGCTGGAACTTAATTCGAGAGTTACGCTCTGTCAGGGGCCCCAGCATCTCCTTGAAAGCCGCCACCTTCATTCGCGGCTTCGTGTACAACAAGCGGTATGCCGACACACGGGAAACGACTTTGTCCTCCAGCACCTCCACCATCGTACGCCCGAGACAATCCGTAAAAGCCGTCGTATTGTCCTTCAGTGCGCGGATCATGCGTCCTGTCGCCACATTGTGAGCGAGCGAAGCCGCCGCCCACACCATGACCGCCGCCAGCATCAGGCACAACCCGATGCTGTTCTGGTCAAAGTACCCGAAGAGCCCGGCCAGCATCAGCATAAAGCAAATCACCTGCAAGCAGGCAAACATCCAGCCCGTTCGCGATGTGAAAATCAGATTCAGCTTATGGCGGACGCGCTGTTTCTTAAACGGCTCATACAGCTCACGGCCCAAACGCGTACGCAACTCGTCCAAGTCAGCCTGCAGCGCAGCCGCCGGAAAATCTCCAATCTCGCACTCGAGTGTCTCCTTCATCCTGGGGCGTACACTGCGCCAGTGCCCCGCGCAAGAGGCGATGAAGCGCTCGTCCGATTGCTGCTGCTTATCCATCAACTCCTTACTGAGCGCCTTATAGCAATAATTCTCCAATCCGGTACCCAGCAACTCCAACCGCAGCAGCGTCACCGGCGAAAAGAAAAATCCCAGCGTGAAGCGCAGCTTAGACAGCGCCTTGGGAAGCACCCCGCGCGCCGTCTCCTCATACTCCTGCACAAGGGCAGGCAGCGCCGCCTTCTGGTGCGAAAGGAAATTATCGATTTCCCGATCTATCCCCTGCATGAAACCGCTATCCGTGATCATTACGCCGTTGCGCTTGAAAAGCACTTGGGCCACTTTATTGTTCAGGGCTGCAGCACACTGAACAGTCGTATGGATATCGCGCCGCACTCCGCGCGGAGCCTCCAGTGCCTCCTGCACCCGCACGGTGAAGGGCTCCAACGCCGCCTCCGATGTAGGGCACACAAAAAGGGCCATCGGCGTACCGGACAAGCGCTCGCGGCACAACTTGCGGATGGTATCCTTCAGCGACAGCGTCGCTTCCGAGCCGAGCGTATCCGTGAACGTTATTGCGAGAATCACCGACCCCACCTTCTCCTCGGCGTCCTGCAACAGCCCCCAGCACGGGTCGGTCTCAAGCCGCCGGGCATCAATCGCGGCTACCAGCACGTCCGCTCCGTCGAGCAGCCCTCGCACGCTCTCCGCGATTGCAGCATCGGCGCAATCCCCCGTATCAACGAGCTCCAGACCATCAAGTTCTTCGACCGGCAGGAAGCGGGACATCGAAGGATCCCCATCCTGGCAGGAATACCGCCAGCGCAAGCAGGGTCCATCCATCTTCACCTGCTTGGGGACATCACTCTCCAGCATACCACCCAGCAAGGAAGACTTCCCGCTGCAAGCCCCGCCGATGACCACTATCCGGCGGTCGCGGTCCATCGTCTTCATTGCCTGCCGGACGGAGTCTGCCAATTCCTCAAAACTTTCGTCCTCAATGTCCTGGTACAGCTCAAGCGCCTGGCGGGCCCAATACCCTACCTTCATCTGCTTCGCTGTATATCCTCGGCGTACCATGCTCGCCTTCATTATAAGGAAAGATACCGCTTTGTCCACCTTAATCTTGTACATATGCCGTCATGACAAGAAATACCCATGCGCAGCAACTCTGCCGCTGCCCCGGGCAGAAGCACCGCTGTCAGACAGCTAAACAACGCAGCATCCCCCCCCAGTATGACTACTCCCCTGTCGTTGGCAGGTCGACGCAAGGCCGGAGGAAAGTCGGTGGAAAGTCGGTGTCCGGCCCTGGTTCCAGAGGGAGAGGCCCATCCCCCGGAACCCATCGCAGGACTGTCACATAGGCTTTTGCTGTTGGGTGCCCTCCCGTTCTCCTCCCAAGGCCTCCCTTACGCTCCGCCAGCTTGGGGCGTTGGGGGATGTTTCCGCACAATTTGCAGCAGGGAGAGGAAATGAGATTGACGCCGCACCGCTGCATGGTATAATCAGCTAAAGGGTACTGACAATAACTCCAGTACACAGATAGCCGTGGATGACGATATTATTTGCACAGAAAAGATTACCGTAGATCGCAAAACCTTCTTCATCGACCTGAAAAAAAATGCGAGGGGAAGAGTGGTACGCATCACTGAGAAAGTTAGTTCCAATCGCGACCGCATCATGGTTCCTGCCGAGATTTTGGATGAATTCATAGCGGCACTTCAGGAAGTTCAGCGTGTCAACCGCCAGAATTCCTGACTCTCCCTTGAGCACCCCCGGGTACACCTCCACTTTCCTCATGAAAGCCGCAGGCTGTCACCGGCGTGCGGCTTTTATGTCACAAAAGGCTCTTTTAGCTGCAACCGACTTATTTTCAGGGAAGAGGCACAAGAAATAAGCCTCTTTCGCGCAAAATTAGGCTGGACATGCCTTCGCGAGTATGCTTAACTGGTGTAGGAAACTATAATCTGGAATAAATAAAAATCAAATTTGAGAGATATGAGGAGGATCAAAGTACTCGAGTTGGGCTGGGAATTCCCCCCGCTGATCAACGGCGGACTTGGCGTGGCATGTATGGGCATCTCGAAAGCCCTTGCAAAGAAGGTAGACCTGTCCGTCATCGTGCCGAAGGCGGCACCGGACGCAACCTACGACGGCTTTACCCTCACCGGCATCAACACCCTGCACATGGAGCAGCTCGAAGGGCTCGGGGCCGATTATTCCTACGAGAGCTTCGCCATGGTGGGGAAAGCTCCCATCAACCTTGATCCCTATGCCAGCGTCGAGGGTACTCCGGGACGCATCACCTTCACGAAGGAAGGCAAGCTGCTCTTCTCTCAGATTCATAAAGCCGACCTCGACCTGTTCACGGGCAAGGAAGATCTGTACGCCGGTGACCTCGCCCGCAAGGTGATTGAGTTCTCCAAGATTTGCGCCGTCATGTCGCTCAGTTACGATTTTGACGTCGTTCACGCGCACGACTGGATGACCTACCTTGCCGGTGTCGAAGTCAAGAAAGCCACGGGTAAGCCCCTTGTCGTACACCTCCATGCTTCCCAGTTCGACCGTGCCGGCGCCGATGCACGCGGTTGGATTTACGACATTGAAAAGTACGGTATGGAGCAGGCCGACGCCGTCATTCCCGTCTCCAAATACACGGGCACGATTGCTGCCGGTCACTACGGCATCGATCCGGCCAAGATCTTCCCGGTACACAACGGCGCAGATCCGGTTAAGGTTTTCCACTCCAAAAAGAAATTCCCCGAAAAACTCGTGCTTTTCCTCGGTCGTCTTACGGCGCAGAAGGGCCCCGAGTTCTTCCTTCAGATTGCGGCAAAAGTTCTGGAGCAGACCGATAACGTCCGCTTCGTCATGGCCGGCACGGGCGAGAAGCTCCGCCAGCTGATCGAGACCGGTGCTTTCCACGGGGTGGGTGATAAATTCCACTTCACAGGCTTCCTGAACAAGCAGAAGGTCAACGAGCTGCTTTCCATGACGGACGTCTATTGCATGCCTTCCGTCTCGGAGCCGTTCGGTCTTTCCGCTCTGGAGGCCGCCCAGTTCAACATCCCGGCTGTCATCTCCAAGCAGAGTGGCGTCGCGGAGGTGATGAAGGGAGCCCTGAAGGCCGATTTCTGGGATGTCAACATGATGGCCAAGCACATTGTGGATCTCATCACGGACGAAAAACTGTACAAGAAAGTGGCTGAGCAGAGCGCTCAGGACATCCAGAACTCCAACTGGGATACAGCCGCGGACAAGATGATCCGCGTCTATCACCACGTCCTTGGTTGGTAAGCCGCAGGAGACGGTATCTCTGATAGCGTTGAAGAATTCCAAGCCCACGGCAAACGCCGAATCCCAGCGTCGAACACTTCACCCCTCACCAACACGATGAACATCTCTCTTACATTTCACGCGCATCAGCCCAACCGGCTGATTCCCTATGATTTCTTCAAAATCGGTGAGCACGCCTTCTACGAAGACGACGAGCTCAACGGACGCGTTCTCAGTCAGGTAGCGGAGCGCTGCTACCTGCCGGCGAACCGGCTCATGAAGCAGCTCATTGAGCTGTCGGACGGCAAGTTCAAGTTCGCGCTCGCGCTGTCGGGTGTGATTCTGGAGCAAGCTCACTACCATCGGCCGGATCTCATTGCCTCCTTCAAAGAATTGGCCGATACCGGGTGCGTCGAGTTTCTGGCCATGCCCTACTATGCATCTCTGGCATCACTCTACTCTCCCGAGGAGTTTGCCCAGCAGATCCAGGAGCATGTCGATCTTATCGAGGAGTATTTCGGGCAGCGCCCCACTGTGCTTTGGAACACGGGCATGCTCTACTCCAACGCCATCGCCGCCCAAGCCCAGGATCTGGGTTTTGCCGGCATCATGGCAGATGGCAACAGCCGCATGATGTCCAACCGCAACACCAACGACCTGCAATGCGCCCCCCTGCTGGACAAATGCAAGACCATCATCCGCAACCGGCATCTCTCCAACGACCTGGCTAACCGCCGAGTCGACCCCTCCTGGAGCGAGTATCCCCTCTCCCCCTACACGTATGCTGACTGGCTGACCCAGCAGCAGGGGCAGGTTGTCAACATCTCCATGGACTACGAAACCCTGGGTGAGCGGCAGCCCGACTCCACCGGTGTGTTCGAGTTCTGGCGCACCATGATCATGGCCGCTCTGTTCGACGGCAACACCTTCATGACCCCCGGCGAAGTCGTCAAGGCATTCCCCTCCAAGGGCACCATCGACTGCCCGAACCCCGTCACCTGCTCCACCTTTGGCACCACGACCCAGTGGAACGCCAACGTCATGCAGCAGGAAGCCATCAAAAAGATCTACGATCTGGAAGAGCCCGTCAAAGCCAGCGGCGATCCGGACATGATTCACGTCTGGCGCAAACTGCAAAGCGCTGACCACTTCCACTACATCGAAAAGAGCAACGGCTTCACCCCCTACCCCTCCCCCTACGACGCCTACATTTACTACATGAATGCCCTGGCTGACCTGCAGGTGCGAGTCAAGCGCGAAGCCGACCTCAAGAAAAAAGACGCCAACAGGAACCTGGCCTGATTCCCCCTGCGTCCCTCCCCCTCATGCACATCGCCGCATACCCCGTACAGGGATGCGGCGATCTTTATAACAAGCATGCCGAATCCCCCCGCATCACGCCCCCGCATCACGCCCCCGCATCACGCCCCCGAATCTCGTCCCCCATAACGCTCGGCCGGCACCAGTTTCGCCTTGATTGAAAGCCTAATTCTTATATAATACCTCCAGTTATGATTGAGCAGTTACGCAAGCGCCTTCTCGACCGCGAGCACCCTGTGCGCATCCACCTTATCGGCGTTGCCGGAGCCGGCATGAGCGGCCTGGCACGCATGCTTCTGGAAATGGGACACGCCGTCAGCGGCTGCGACCGGGTCTCCAGCCGGGAAACAGAACGCCTGCAGGAAGCAGGGCTCCGCTTCTCCTGCCCGCATAATCCCGATGCCATCAAAGACGCCGACGTCGTCATCTACTCCAGCGCCATCCGGGAAGACAATCCGGCTCTCAAAGCCGCGCGGGAAAAAGGCTGCCTCTGCCTGCGGCGCGCCGAGTGCCTCGCCGCCATCCTCAACAGCAAAAAAGGCGTCGTGGTCGCGGGCACCCACGGCAAAACCACCACCTCCTCCCTCACAGCCCACCTCCTGCGCGAAGGCCGGCTGCGTCCCTGCCACTACGTCGGTGCCGAAATCCCCGTTCTGGGAGCCAACGCCCACTGGACAGAAGACAGCGAATACCTCATCGCCGAGGGCGACGAAAGCGACGGCACCCTCGTCAACTACATCCCCGAGCACAGCATCATCCTGAACATCGAAGCCGAACACCTCGACTTCTACCGCGACCTCGACCACATCAAGAGCGTCTTCTGCCAGCTTTGCGACCAAACACGCGGCAAAATCTTCTACTGCAAAAACGACCCCGGTGCCCGCGACGTCTGCGAGCACTACCCCAACAGCATCTCCTACGGCTGGCAGGACGCAGACTACACCGTCGAAGACCTCAGCGAAAAACGCGGCCGCACCCTCTACACAATCTGCTACCGCGGCACCCCGCTCGGCCGTGTCGAGCTGGGCATCCCCGGCAAACACAACGTCCTCAACTCCCTTGCAGCCGTAGCTGCCGCACGCGAGATGGGCTGCGACTTCGCCAGCATCACACGCGGCCTGGCTTCCTTTGCCGGCGCCCGCCGCCGCTTTGAAACCAAATACCTGTCGCGCAACTACCGCATCGTCGACGACTACGGCCACCACCCGACCGAAATTGCCGCCACCCTGCAGACTGCCCAAAGCCTGAAACCCGGGCGACTCATCGTTCTCTTCCAGCCGCACCGCTACACACGCACCCAGTTGCTGCGCGACGACTTCGGGCGCGTCCTGCAAAACGTCGACCGTCTTTATGTCGCGGACGTCTACCCGGCCAGTGAACTTCCCATCCCCGGCATCAGCGGGCAAACCATCGTCGACGCCGTGCACGAAAAAGGACCGGTAAAAGCCACCTTCCTGCCCAATCTCAGCCTGGCCCACCACGTCGTCGGCAACGAACTCAGACCCGGCGACCTCTTCCTGACCCTCGGCGCCGGCAACGTCCATGAGGCCGGCGCCAAAATAGCCAAAGACCTCCGCGTCATGGCCGAAATGCAGCAGGAATGCGGCCCCGTACCCTTCCGGCTGTACGAGCCCATGAAGAAACACACCACCATCGGCGTAGGCGGCGAAGCCCAGTACTGGATTGAGCCCGCCGACTTCGAATCCATGCAAGCGGTGGTCAACTTCTTCAAAGACCGCAACATCCCCGTCCACGTCGTCGGGCGGGGCTCCAACCTCATCGTCCGCGAAGGCGGCATCCGCGGCGCCGTTATCCACCCCGTCACCGGCGTGTTTGACACCATCACCATGCACGGCAAGCACATCGTCGCCGGAGCCGGCGTCAAACTCAAAAAACTGGCCGCCTTTGCCGCACAGCACAACATCAGCGGCTTTGAGTGGATGGACGGCATTCCCGGTTGCGTCGGAGGCAGCCTGCGCATGAACGCCGGCTGCATGGGAGGGGACATGTGGAGCATCTTCCGCTCCGCCATCGCCCTGAACGAAGACGGCGAGCTTGTCGAGTTCGACAAAGAAAGCATGCAGGAAGCCCAGTACCGGCTCATTCCGGACTTCGAGCACAGCATGGTCATGCAAGCCACCTTCTCAGGCAAACCCGGCGACGGCGCCGAAATTGAAACGCGCATGGAAGACATGCGAGCCCGCCGCAAATCCACCCAGCCCGCCGAACCCAGCTCCGGCTGCACCTTTGTCAATCCCCCGGAAATACCGGCAGGCAAACTCATCGAAGAACTCGGGCTCAAGGGCTACAGCATCGGCGGCGCCATGGTCTCGCCCAAGCACGCCAACTTCATCATCAACACCGGCAACGCCAAAGCCACCGACGTGACCGAACTCATCGACCACATCCGCCACGAAGCCAAAAACCGCCGCGGCATCACCCTGCGCAGCGAAGTCCTCGTCATAGGCGACCGCGAAACAGAATTCTAAACCCGGGCACTTCCCCCTATCCGAACATTTTCCACCCGGGCATTTCTCATCCGAGCATCTCACCCATCATGACCACACTGTCCAAAAACACCGCGATCGCCCTCCTGATGGGCGGTCCCGGCTCCGAACGCGAAGTATCCCTCACCTCCGGCAAAGCCGTCCTTGAAGCCCTCCAGGCGGAAGGCTTCACCCGGGTGACACCCATCATCGTCGACCATGAGCGCCCCGCCATTCCGGCCGGCACCGAGCTTTGCTACAACATGATCCACGGTACCTACGGCGAAGACGGCGGCCTGCAAAGCTACCTGGAGGAACTCGGCATCCCCTACACCGGCGCAGGTTCCGCCACCTCCCGGCTCTGCTTCGACAAAGTCCTCACCAAGCGGGCCTTCTTCGCAGCAGGCAACGTCCCCACACCCCGAGACGAAGTCATCAGCAGTAACCAACTGCCCGGCATCCCTGTACCCTGCGTCATCAAACCACCGAGAGAAGGCTCCTCCGTGGGCGTTCAAGTCGTCCGCAAAGCCGAAGACCTCCCGGCAGCCGTCGCCGAAGCCGGCAAATACGCCAAAGAACTCCTCGTCGAAGAATACATCGAAGGCAAAGAACTCACCGTCGCCATACTGGACGGCACCCCCCTGCCCGTCGTTCACATCTGCCCTCGGGAAGGCTTCTACGACTACAGGAACAAATACCCGTCCCTCACGGGCGCCGTCGGCTCTGACTATATCTGCCCGGCCGACATCACGCCCGAGGAAACCGAGCGCGTCCAGCAGGCAGCTCTCGCCGCCTACCGGGCCGCCGGCGTCGAAGTATACGGCCGGGTGGACGTCCTGCTCACCGCAGATGGACGGCCCTATGTGCTGGAAATCAACACCATTCCCGGCATGACCTCCGCCTCCCTCTTCCCGAAGGCTGCGGCCGCCGTCGGCATCTCCTTCGGAGAGCTTTGCGCACGCATCGCCGAGCTCTCTCTCCGGCAGCAGCGGGGATAAGCCCCCATCTGCACCCGGCCCGCAGCAGTTCCCCGCACCGCACCCGCGCTCGGCTTCATGAAACAGAACCGGTACCGCCGCTCGGACAAAAGTGTCGTTCCCCTGCTGGAGCGTGCACTCTCCCTGCGCGAGCGTCTCTTCAGCCGCGTTGCCCTCAAGCGCGGTCTAGAAGCCCTGCGGCGCTGGTGCGTCATCCTCTTCTTTGCCGCCATCATCCTGGCTGCGCTTGGCTACGCCCTTTTCTACGCTGTGGAAAAAGCAGCAAGCCTCAGCATCGATAAAATTGCCTACTCCTCCACCCGGGGCATGATCACCAAGCAGCAGGCCCTCGACATCCTGGGCCTGGAAGGTGCCGTCAACCTCGCCACCTTCGACGCCGGAGGCATGGAGAAAAAACTCATGGCCAACCCCGCCATCGAATCAGCGCATATCCGGGCCGAGCTCCCCGAAACCCTCGTCATCGACATCAAAGAACGCATTCCCATCGTCTACGTCGCGATGGGCAGCGACGTTCACACCGGCGACTCCAACAAGCTCTTCATGGATCCCTCCGGCTACCTCTTTCCCGTCAACGAAGACTTTCACAGCCAGTTTATGGGTGTCCCCATCTGGTACCTCAATTCCGAGGACGCCGTCAAGCTCGAACCCGGCAACACACTGGATCCCGCCGTCACCGCCCCCATCCGCGACCTCATCAGAGCATCCAACCTGTACGACCCCACCCGGATTCCCCCGATCCGGGAAATATTCCGGCCCAAAGACTGGAAAATCATCCTGACACTGGAAGGCGGCGCAGAGGTTGAGATGAGCGTGCACGACATCGAAGCCCAGATGGAGCGTCTTGCCATGGTACTGGAGCACGCCCGGGCCACCAAGCGGTTCATCCGCAGCGCCAATGTCATTCCCCGCCAAAATCCCGTCGTCATCTTTATGGATACCCCCCAGTCGTCCGATGCTCATCAAAGCGGCGATACCAAACACCCCCGCCACTAACCCGCAACGGAACACCGGGCACACGGGATAAAAAAGCCCGGCCCTCAAGCAAGCCACCCGAGGCCTCCACCCCTTCCCTGCGATCACCCTCTCACCCTCAACCAAAAACGAACCCCATTCACACACGTTCTCATGGACCAGATCGAATACTACTACTTGGACGCCAACAACAAACCGAATGGCCCCCACTCCATTGAAGAGCTCCGGCACATGCTCGAAACCGGCGCCCTCCCGGCCGACACCATGATCTCCTTCAAAGGCGCAGAAAGCTGGCAGCCCCTCGCCGCCGTCTGCTCCAATCACCCCGACCTGCCCCCGGAGCAGCCCGGCTACACGGCACCCATGCAGCAGACAGCGGCGCGTGCCCAGTACTCCGACAACATGGGATTATTTGACGTGTTCGTCTTTGTCGTTTTCAAAAACTACATCAACTTCTCAGGACGTGCCACACGGCGCGAATACTGGGGATTCATCCTCATCAGCTTTCTTCTCTACATTCTTGCCGCCGCCTGCGGGGCTGTCACAACGCCCTTACTCTGCAACATCTACAGCATTCTGGTAGCCCTGCCGAGCATCGCTGTCCTGTTCCGGCGACTGCACGACGTAGGGCGCAGCGGGTGGTGGTACTTATGGAGCCTGCTGTCCTGCATTCCCTACTTGATCGTAAGCGGGCACTTAATATGGAACATCATCCTCATCTCCAAATCCGCCGACGAAACAACCATGCTCGAAGAGCAATACAGCACCCAGCTCAGCGAAAAACTCACCCCCCTGCTCGTGGACAATTTGCCGTGGCTCATCCTGAGCGTCCTGCCGGTCCTCATCATCAGCACCATCATCTTCATCTTCACCCTGAAAGACAGCCAAAAAGGCACCAATGCCTATGGGCCCTCCTACAAATACCCTGATTCCCACTGATTCCCCTGAATTCCCACCCACCACCCAACTCACCTCATGAACACAACCACTGACAACCACCAGGATCCAGCCGGCACAGCCGCACCCTCGCCGAACACCGCGGCGGCATCACCGGGCACAGCATCATCCATGGCGGGACAAAACGAGGGCACCCTTCTCTGCCCGAATCTGCCCCGCAACGAAGAAGAACTTGAGCGACTGACCAATCTCTGCCGCGCCCAAGTGAACCAGCGGGCACTGTACTCCTCTGCCGGCAACCTTATCCCTATTCCCCTTGCCGACGCAGCCATCGATATCGGCATGCTCACCAGCACCCTCAACTTCATCAACGAAACCTTCGGGCTGAGCTCCGAACACATGGACAAACTCAGCGGCAAAGAGCAGAAAGCCCTGGCCCTCATCATCTCCAACCAAGGTGCAGAATACGCGGGCAAAGTCGTCACCAAATACCTCGTTACCAAAATCGCCGGCAAACAGGCAGGCAAAATCGCCGGTAAACAAGTCTCCAAATACGTTCCCATCATAGGACAACTCGTCGCCGGCTCCATCAGCTACGCCACCCTGCGCTACTTCGGCATGAGACACATTGCGCAGTGCCGGGAAATCATTCAGCAAGCGCGGGGATGGAAAACAGACACCGAACGCAAAGCCGACGAAAAACAAGCACAAGCCGACGCCAAGGCAGCCCGGCAAGCCGGCACAAGACGGGAAGTACCGACAGAGAGCGAAACGCAGTCCCCATACACGGGCTCTGACTCAGCCAAAGCCGAATCCGGCCTTCTCGACAATCTCTGCCGCCGTGCGGCCTGCATAGGCCGGGGGTTCAAACAGGCATTCTCCCGCAACACTCCTCCCCAGGCGTAATAGCAACCATTTTTAAACAACAAAACATCTTACCCCTCCTCCGCTGAGGCATCTTGTGCGCCAAACAGGCGCACCGGGATCCCCGGATCCGGCCCGGTTTGCAAACGCATTTTGGCATGTAAGTATGGATGCGGGCAGCACCTTGACGCGGATGGGCGCATGGAAAGCAGGTGTGCAGAAAGCAGGCGTTCAGACTGTCCCCTGACTCTCCCGCTGCACCGTTCCACACCCGGCAGGGGGGGGGCATTTTGTCCCCCCCTGCGCTGCTGCAACAAATGCTATCTTGTTATCAATAGTTTGAAGCAGAAGCGCCCACTGACTCAGGGGAACCGCTGCATCGCCCAGGGTTTCGCCATGTAACTCTTGCGTGGAAGAGTCAAAAATTATGAGCTGGGCACGAGATTTCTTCCTTCCAGACTCATCGTTGAGCAAGGTTCTGAGTCACGCATTCCCTGGATGCACGGATATACAGCCTGCGGATGGCACCATTTCCCCGCAGCCATATCAGGTCACGCATTCCGGCTTTCCTGCTCTCCATATCCCTCTCGACAGCGAATTTCATTCTGCATCGGGAAACGACGAACCCTTTCTCTTCCGTGGTCTCCTTCGGTGCGTTTTATTTTGACGCAATAAAAACAATAATGTACAATGCGAACTGTCTTATTTTCTGCTGGATACCCGATGGAAAACGTGCTAAACTGTTCTTGCTATGTTATCAGACCGTACCAAAGCAGGTATAGAGCGTGCGCCGCATCGCAGCCTGATGCGCGCCACCGGCATGACGGATGAGGATATCAACAAGCCGTTCATTGCGATTTGCAATTCTTTCAATGAAGTAATTCCGGGGCACGTACACCTCAACAAGGTGGCAGAGCTCATCAAAGAGGAAGTGCGCAAGGCGGGAGGCACCCCGATTGAGTTCAATGTGATTGGCGTGTGCGATGGCATTGCAATGGCACACCGCGGCATGAAGTTTTCGTTGGCCAGCCGAGAGCTGATTGCGGACAGCGTGGAGACGATGCTCTCGGCGCACGCGTTTGATGCCTGCATCTGCATCCCCAACTGCGACAAGATCGTGCCCGGTATGGTGATGGGTGCCCTGCGGTGCAATATCCCGACGATTTTCTGCTCCGGCGGCCCGATGGCTGTAGGAAAGGGGCGCCATGGCGAAGACCTTGACCTCAACAGCGTGTTCGAAGCGGTGGCAGCCTGCACGGCCGGTAAGATCAGCGAGGAAGAGCTGCACTTTGTGGAGTGCCATGCGTGCCCCGGTGCCGGGTCGTGCTCCGGGATGTTTACCGCCAACTCCATGAACTGCCTTTGCGAGGTACTGGGTCTGGCCCTTCCGGGTAATGGTACGCTGCTGGCTCTTTCCGAAGAGCGCAAAGAGTTCTGGCGCGCGTCTGCCCGCCGCGCAGTCGAGATGGCCAAACAGGGAGGCCCCCTGCCCAGGGATTTGGTGACACAGGATAGCATAGATAACGTTTTTGCCTGCGATATGGCTATGGGCGGATCAACCAACACAGTGCTGCACACCCTGGCGTTTGCACATGAAGCCGGGTTGAATTACGATCTCAAACGCATTGACGAGATTTCCAAGCGCACAGCCAACATCTGCAAAGTGGCGCCCAGCTCGCGCTACCACATGCACGACGTCCTTCGTGCCGGCGGTGTCATGACGATTCTTTCCGAGATTAGCCGGTTGCCCGGAGTGTTGCATGAGAATACGCCTACCGTGAGCGGCAAAACACTTGGCGAGCAGTTCGCCGGGTTGCGAACCCAGGACTCCGCAGTCATCCGCACTGTGGAAAACGCCTACTCCAAGGACGGCGGCCTGGCGGTGCTCTTCGGAAATCTTGCCGAACAGGGCGGCATCGTCAAGAAAGCCGGTGTGCTGCCCGAGATGATGGTGCACCGCGGGCCGGCCGTAATTTTCGAGAGCCAGGAAGAGGCATGTGACGGTATCCTGGCCGATAAGGTGAAGCCGGGTGACGTTGTCGTCATCCGCAACGAGGGCCCCAAAGGTGGCCCGGGCATGCAGGAAATGCTCGCTCCCACCAGTTACATCATGGGCAAGGGGCTGGGCAACTGCGTCGCTCTTATTACAGACGGTCGCTTTTCCGGCGCCACACACGGTGCCTGCATTGGCCATATTTCCCCAGAGGCGGCTGAAGGCGGCCTCATCGGGCTGCTGAGGGATGGGGATATGATTTCCATCAACATTCCCGAGCGCACCATCCATGCCGAGTTGAGCGATGAGGAGATTGCTGCGCGCCGCGCTGCCTGGAAGCCGACAATGCAGGACGTCGCCGGTAAATGGCTGAAGCGCTACCGCAAGCTCGCGACCAACGCCAGCAAGGGCGCTGTGCTCGACTCCTGATTGTCTTTCCCGGCAGAACAGCCCGGCGCATGCCACCGGGCTGTTCTGCTGAGTTGCCGTACCATACTTTCCTATACCGTTGTTTTCTCTGTTTCCACCCATGTAATCACCTTACCACATGAGCAATCAAAACCACCCCCCCATCGTCAGGTACTTCTCTGAGTTTGGCGTGCTGCGAGACTGCGGCCGCAATTTCTGGTTTACAAACTTTATCCAGTTTTTTGACGGCCTCGCCTACTTCATGATGATTAACATCTTTGTGCTTTTCCTCATCAAATGCTGCGGCTTCAGTGATGCGGATTCGGCGCTCTGGGTAGGACTTTACACGCTGCTGCTTTCGATGTTTGTGCTGGCAGTAGGCACTATTTGCGACATCATCGGCTTGAAGCGCACGTACACCATCGGCTTTGCGCTGCTGATCTTCGGCCGTTTGCTGCTGGGCTTCGGTTTCGACTTTGGCACGCGGACCCTTGGACTCGGGCCGGAGGCTTCCCGCTATATCGTGATGACGGGCATCTGCATCATGTCCTTTGGTACGGCCTTCATGAGCCCCTGCATTAGCACGTCCATCCGCCGCTATACGACACTGCGTTCCCGCCCAACGGGCTACAACTTCTACTACCTGTTCATGAATATCGGCGCAGTGCTCGCCGGAGTCGCTTTTGTCAATCCCCTGCTGGACAAGTTCGGTGATGTGGAAGGGCTGATGTGGATCGTCAACCTCGGCACCCTCAGCAGTTTCATCGCCTTTATCTTCACGCGCCTGATCGATGAAGACTTTTACGCCGTGCCTGAAGAGCGTGTTTCACGCTCCATGACGGCGTCCCGGCGCCCGCTGGTGCTCATCGGCGAAGTAATCCGGGAGCGGGCATTCCAGAAACTGCTCGTTTTCCTTGTGCTGACGCTCGGAGTTCGCATGGTATTCACGATTCAGTTCCTCGTCATGCCGCAGTATTATACCCGCACGGTGGGCGATGACTTCCCCATGGGCTCCATCCAGGCGATCAACCCCATTATCATCGTGTTTGGGCTGATTGCCATCATCCCGGTGCTCAACAAGTTTTCAACGGTCAAGCTGATGATTTATGGAATGTCCATTTCAGCCTTTTCCATGGTCTTTATGGCTGTACCTGCGGAGTGGTACCTGGTCATCCCCGGAATTGACACCGTGGGGCAAGCATACTTCGTGGCCATCGTGACCCAGATTGTCATCTTTGCCTTCGGTGAGCTCCTGTTCTCGCCCCGCTTCTCGGAGTACGTGGCCCGCGTAGCGCCCAAGGACAAAGTCGCCTCCTACATGTCACTGGCGGCTCTTCCGATGTTTATTGCCAAACCCGTCAATGGTGTGGTAGGCGGTTTGCTGGTGTCCTACTTTTGCTATGAAGGCATTTCTGCCAAGATCGACACGGGACACATCGGATTCTGGGAGTCCCCGGAGTTCATGTGGACCATATATCTCATCATGGCTGTCGTGTCGCCGCTTGCCATTATCCTGACCAAAGATAATTTCGTCTCCGATAAGCCGGAAGAGGACGCCCAGGCCGACGTTCGGAAGAAAGAAGAAGAGCAAAGCGACAAGCCGGACGATCTCCCCGCTGCGGAAGAACAGTTCGCCAAGGAAGCCGCCCAGAATGCTTAACCCCCAACCTATCTCTTTTTCTCATGTCTGAAACAGAAAAGCCAAACAAAGACGACATCCAAAAATCCTTTGAAGAGGAAGTGGCCGAGGCAGAAAGCAACGCACCCGCCACCAAAAAGGTGAAGCCGGACTGGGGCCCCATTGTCGTCGACATGGTGGTGCTCATGATTATAGCGGCGGTGCTGGGCATCTTCAGCAAGCAGGCCATGAAACCATTTGAACCCAAATATGAAGGACAGGACCTTGTTGCTCTCGTTCGCAAGGGCGGTATCGATGTCCGGAATTGGACAGACCCTGCCTTCGACAGCTACCTCCAGTCCCAGGTGTCCGCCTCGTCGGACTTTATCAATTGTACCGACAACACGGGCCGCACGCCACTGATGTGGATTTGCTATTGCTATTTTAACGCGCCGAAGCATTTGGACAGCAGTACCGAAAAATACATGGTGCTGCCCCCCAGCGTGACCGATCCCAAGGTGCTCAACGAAGTGGACCTCAAGCGCCTGTACTATACCCGCAAGCTGCTCGCTGTGCCCGGTATCGATGTGCAGGCAAAGGACAAAGATGGTTTCTCCGCGCTCCACTGGGCAGCCTGGAGTGGCATGCCGTTCCACTGCCTCCTGCTTGCCCAGCTTGGCTTGGATATCAACCTTCAGGAGGACAACGGCTACACCCCGCTGATGCTGGCGGCCATGCGCGGCAACCATGGTGCGGTGAGCATGCTGCTGCAGCTCGGCGCAGATGCGGCGATTCAGAACAAGGACGGCAAAACCGCCCTTGACCTCGCGGCCGCTGCAAGCGCAGGCTACGAAAAGCGCCACAGCATCGCTTATCAGTGGATTTATTCTGAAGATCGCGAGAAAGAGTACAAGGAAGTTGTCTCGCTGCTGAGCAACCCTCCCGCCAAGCTCACCATGGAGCAGCTCTCCCGAGAGATGGAGGAGGTTGAGCAGGCCTACCGCAACGCGTGCGGTAGGGTTTCTGTGGAAGAAGCCAAGAAATAAGGCACCGCCCGCCGACACGCAAACGCAACCCGTACCGTAAATCCGCACCTCAAATCTCTACAGCAGCCCGTCCTCTTGCTCCGGGCTGAAGGAGCGCGGCACCGCGTGACGTGTCATGACTGTTTTCCCGGGTCTCCCTGCTGTGCGGGGAGACCTGATTGTTTGAGTGTGTGACTCTATATTCCCTTGATGTGTCCCGGTGCATCCGCTACAATCGATGACATGAACAGAAGCGCAATTTTGATGCCGGCCGTTGCCGCCTTACTGCTGGTCGCCTGTGGCGATAAAGACTCCGGCAATGAACCCGCCACTCCCCGGGAAATGTACGAACGGGCCAAGGCACTCATCCAGCCGAACATCGAACACGACGCCTCGGACTTCAACGCGGCCTTCGAATGGCTTCGCAAGGCAGCTGAGGCCGGGTATGAACAGGCTCAAACCGATTTGGGCGCTCTTTACATGTACGGCGGCAAAGGAATCAAACAGGATGCTGCCCAAGCTTACGAGTGGTTCAACAAAGCCGCGGAACAGGGAAACCGCGCAGCTCACATGTTCCTCGGTGATCTCCTCTACTTTGGAAATGGAGTTACCCAGGACACGCAAGCCGCGCTCCGGGAGTGGCGCATCGCAGCAGATGCGGGCATCGGCGAGGCTGAATACCGTCTGGGGCATGCTTTGGTGCAGGTGGACGACACCGCTTCAGAAGGCCTCGCCTGGCTGATGAAAGCCGCCCGCGACGGTGCCCGCGGCGGAGTGGCACTCGCTGCCTGCGATCTGGCCAACATCTACGCCAAAGGCCGGGCGGGCATCGAAAAGGATCTGCAAAAAGCCGCGCACTGGTATGAAGTGGCAGCTAACATGGGCGAGCCCCGTGCCCAGTACGCCTACTCGCTGATGCTGATGACCGGGGAGGGAATCGAACAGGACACCCGGAAAGGCGAAGCCTACCTCCGCATGGCCGCTGGACAAAGCCATGTGCCTGCCATTCGCGTTCTGATTACGGTCATGGAAAGTGCGCCGGACGCCGACAAGCACCAAGAGGAAATTCAAGCCTGGAAGACGCGCCTCAACGAGCTGGAGGCCGAGACGGTGGATGCACCCTCAGCCTGATCTGCCCCCAACTGCATGGGGCGGGCTCCTTATCGGCAGAGCAAAGGCGCCTCAGCATCGGTAAGCAGCCCGGGGGTGATGCAGGCTGTCAATTAGAGGTGGGGACGGGACGCATGCGCGGCGGATGAGGACGGTGAACGTCGCGTGAGCGAGAGAGTCGTTCGCATCGCTGGCGACACTGCCATGCACGGGTCGCAGAAAAAGGAGGTGTACCTCGCCGAGCAGAGGCGTTACTCCGCCTCTCAATCAATCAACCTGCTGAGCTGGGTCGCCTTCGCACGCACCTTTTCAGCAGCAATCCGGCAGAGGCGACACATTGTATCGTCAGGCATGGAGTAAAGGCTGCGGTTCCCCTCCTGCTTTTTGTCCACAAGGCCACCTTCATGCAGCATGTTCATGTGGCGCGATACCACACTTTGGCACAATCCCAAGCGTTCGGTCAATTCATTCACACTGCCCCCGCCTTCGTGACAAAGGGAAGCGAGAAGCCTCAACCTTACCGGCTCACCCAGCAGTTTAAAGAAATCCGCCAGCTCCGGAAGCATCTCCGCGCTGATTTCCAGATCATTTTTTTTGCTCATGCGCGCATTTTATCATTGACGGGAAGATGGGTCAAGTATAATATACGCATATCGCAATATCCGCATATACGAAACATGAAAACCGACGAGTTACAGAAGCTGATCGAAGCGGGGAAAGTGGAACTGCTGGATGTCCGCACCGACGTAGAATACCGCAGCGGCCACATAGCCGGCGCCAGGCACCTGCCCATCGATGAACTGGAACAGACGACCAGCATCACATCCCCGGCAGAAGGCCGTACGCTGTGCCTCATCTGCCAAAGTGGAAAGCGGGCAGAGCGCGCCCGCAGGCACTTGGAAGACAAGTGCGGAGTCCAAGCCTGTGTGTTGGAGCACGGTATGAATGCCTGGGAAGAAGCAGGCTTACCGGTGGAAAAAGAAGCATCAGCCCGACTGCCCTTAATCCGCCAAGTGCAAATCATCATCGGAGCACTCAATTTGCTCACCCTGGCACTGGGTTGCTTCCTTAACCCGCTGTGGCTGATCGTACCGGCCCTGACCAGCTGCGGGCTACTCTTTGCAGGAATCACCGGAATCTGCGGACTCGCCCTAGTCCTGACCCGCATGCCCTGGAATCGCGCCTGACACGGAAGCAGCCGGAGGAGACCTCAACATCCATCGTCCCAATACCAACTTCTACCGTCCCAGTACCAACACACACCGCCCCCAATACAAAACACAACAACATTTACTGCACAGCACTATGAACAAGAAAACCACCATCATCGTCGGAGGCGTTGCAGGCGGAGCCACCGTTGCCGCACGCCTGAGCCGCCTCACCAACGACCGTCGGATCATCATCATCGACCGGGGGTCGCACGTTTCCTTTGCAAACTGCGGGCTGCCCTACTACATTGGCGAGGTTATCCCGCAGCAAAGCGATCTGCTGCTGGCCAACCCGACCATGTTCCGCGAGCGTTTTGGCGTCGAAGTCCGCCTGCGGCACGAAGCCATCGCCATCCGTAAAGAGGAGAAG
The DNA here is from genome assembly GCA_944390825.1 of uncultured Akkermansia sp. Classification (GTDB taxonomy): domain Bacteria; phylum Verrucomicrobiota; class Verrucomicrobiia; order Verrucomicrobiales; family Akkermansiaceae; genus Akkermansia. Next base: position 26,829 of record CALXRG010000008.1, on the reverse strand, counting down.
ACCCTGCTCGTCCGCAACCTCGACACAAGCGAAGAAGAAGCCCTCCCCTACGATGAACTCGTCCTTTCTCCCGGCGCAGCCCCCTTCCGCCCGGACATGCCCGGCATCGACCTCCCGGGAGTCCTGGCCCTGCGCAACATCCCCGACGCCGAGCAGATCAAGACCGCCATTCGCAACAGCAAAGCACAGTCGGCCCTGGTTATCGGCGCAGGATTCATCGGTTTGGAAGTCGCAGAAAATCTCCACCGGCTCGGACTGCGTGTCAGCATCGCCGAAGGCGCCGCTCATGTCCTGCCCCCGCTGGATGGACAGATGGCCACCTACGTCAGCGAACTGCTCAACGATAAAGGCATCAGCGTAGAAACCGGCATCATGGCCACCGGCATCCGCCGCACCGGGAACGGCAAACTCCAAGCCTACTCCGATACCTGGCAGAGTCCGGAAGTCGACCTCATCATCCTCTCCATCGGCGTACGGCCTGAAACAACGCTCGCTCGCGACGCCGGGTTAAAACTCGGCATTGGTGGATCCATCGTCGTCGATGAGCACATGCGCACCTCCGAGCCGGGCATTTGGGCGGTCGGTGATGCTGTCCAGGTAACATCAGGCATCACCGGCAAACCCATGCTGCTGGCCCTGGCAGGAGTTGCCCAGAAACAAGCCCGCGTCGCGGCGGCCGACATCGCCGGCAAAACCCGGGAAAGCTTCGGCAGCGTCTGGGGTACAAGCGTCATCCGCCTCTTTGGCACGACCGTGGCCATGACCGGCATGAACCGCGACATGCTCGACCGCATGGGGCTGACCGGCACCTATGAGTATGTCGATCTGCACCCGAGCAACCACGTTACATACTATCCGGGAGCCTCCCCCATCCACATCCGGCTGGTCTATCAGCGAGGGGATGGCAGGATTCTCGGCGCCACCGCCATTGGGTCGCAGGACGTGGCACGCCGCATCGACGTCATTGCCATGGCAATGAGCACGGGTGGCACCGTACAGGATCTTGCCGCCGCCGAATTATGCTACTCCCCGCAGGAAGGCGCAGCAAAAGACGCCGTCAACATGGCAGGCATGGCAGCAACCAACAACCTGCTGGGTCTGCACCCGATTGCTCACTATGAAGATATCGCGGCCCACCCGGAAGCGCTCGTCCTCGACGTGCGCGAAGAAGCGGAAGTAGCCAGAGCACCGTATCCCGGAGCCGTCAATATTCCCCTGTCCCAATTGCGCCGGCGCTGGACTGAACTGGATACTGCTCAGCCTCTCTTGGTCATGTGCCAAGTCGGCGTTCGCGGCTATACTGCGACGCGGTTCCTGATAAATCAGGGATTTGACGCACGCAATCTCAGTGGCGGCTACACGACGCTGATGCACGTGTGACGGCCAAAGCGTGCGTTCGGCCCAGTCCCCACCCGACGTCATCCCACCCGGGCAGGAAACTTGCCCGGGTGGTTTGTATCGGGGCCCGGCGATACCCGGTTTGACGAGAACCTCAGCCAAGGAAAAGACTCCCGAATGCACGGGGAAGTATGAAAAGCGATTCGAGTCTGCTTGACTTTGGCAGGGTCTCCTGATAGCATGAAAAGCGTGAATGAGATTGTTGAAGCCCGCATAGAGATTCCCATGGGGAGTCGCAACAAGTATGAGGTAGATGTGGAAACCGGCCGCATCAAACTGGATCGCGTACTGTACTCCTCTGTGTACTACCCGGCAGAATACGGTTTCGTGGAGAAAACGCTCTATCTGGATGGCGACCCGCTGGATATCCTGGTGTTCACGTCGTCACCGACCTTCCCCGGTTGCTATGTAGACTGCCGGGTAATAGGGGGGATGGATATGATTGACGGCGGGGAACCGGATGTGAAAATCCTGGCGGTGAACGTAGGCGACCCCCGCTACGACCATGTGCAATCGATTGCAGATTTGGCGCCTCACTACCTGCAGGAGATTCATAACTTCTTCTCAACATACAAAACCCTCCAGAATAAAGTGACAGAAGTGGGCGAGTTTTTCGGCGTGTTCAAAGCAAACACGATTCTGAAGGAAGCCCGTGAACGCTATGCCGAAGCGCGGCGGGAAAAGAAACTGCTCTGAAGGAACACCCGCCGACGCTAAAGAATGCGTCTGCGCGACAGCCCCGCCGACAACGTAATCGAGACCTCAGGCGTGTATCAGTCAGGCTTTATGGTCAGGGAAGCTTAAGCAGCTCCCGGGCATGGGCCTCGGCAGCCGTACCGCCAGTACCGAGCATACGCATGAGCTCAGCGACGCGCCTGTCACCGGACACTTCCTCGAGATGCGAGACCGTGCGCCCCGAGCGGACACCTTTGCTGATGAGGTAGTGATGGTCTGCCAAGGCGGCTACCTGCGGGAAATGGGTGATAGCAATAACCTGGTGGTTATGCCCGAGCTCCCTCATCTTCATGCCAACAGCGCGGGCAATCTCGCCGCCCACATTAGCATCAATCTCGTCAAAGATGAGCAGCGGCGTGTCATCCTGCTGCGCCAAAGCACTTTTGAGAGCCAGCATAACACGGGCCATTTCTCCACTGGAGGCAATAAGGCGCAGAGGTTTGAGGGGCTCGCCCGGGTTGGGACCGAAAAGGAACTCGACGCATTCCGCCCCCGAAGGCCCAGGCTCCGAAAGAGGCTGAAGCTGCACTTCAAATTGAGATTGCAAAAAGCCCAAGTGGCGGGCATGCATGAGAAACTCCCTGCCCAGAGGCACAGCGGCTCGGCGACGGGCAGAGGAGAGCGCATGGGCCGCTTCCATCAACTCAGCACGGCGGGACTGTTCGATAGCAGCGAGCTCTCGGAGCCGGTCCTCGCGGTTGTCAACATCGTCAAGACGCTTCCGGCAAGCAGCACAATGGGCCTCGATCTCCTCCCAATCGCTTCCGTATTTGCGCTTCAGCTGGTCGAGCAAAGCAACGCGCTCTTCCAACCTCGCAATTTCCTCAGAACCGGCACTGAGCTCCTGCACATAGCCCTGCAGCGTATCACTGAGGACCTCCAACTCATCGATAACATTTTCCAGCGGTGCCAGCCAAGCTGACGCAGAAGCATCGAGACGCTCCAAATCACGGCCACCGCGCATCAGGCGGTGCAAGGTCGGCAGCAACGATGAGTCATCGCCATCGACCAAGTGAGCCATCGGGACAGCGGTATCCCTGAGGCGGGAAGCATTGCGGGCGCGCTGCCAGCGCTCTTCCAAACCGGCAACCTCCTCCGCGGTAAAGTGAGCAGACTCGATCTCATCAACCTGATGACGCAGAAAATCCAGCTCCCGCTCATTAGCCATCTCACTTTCCATCAAATCCCGGTGAGCCTGCCGGGCCGCAATCCAGAGGCGGTAAGCCGCCTGATAGGAAGCAAGCAGCACATCATCCCCGGCATAAGCATCCAGCAGTCCCAACTGCCTCTCCTGGGACGTAAGCGAGCGGTGCGCCTCCGGATGGTGCATATCCACCAGTCCACCCGCAACATCGCGCAAAAGATTGAGAGTAACGGGGCAGTTATTGATAAACTGACGGTTACCGGAAACCGTGATGACACGCCGAATCAGCAGAGTCCCATCGTCGCAGGGAGAGACACCTGCCCCGTCAAGCCTGGCATTCAAGCGATCAACCTGAAGCGCAGGAAGCTGAAAAAGAGCCTCAATACTGCATTGCGACTCGCCGCTGCGGATCAGCGACTTATCGGCACGCTCACCCAAAGCCAGCGCAATACCGCCCATGATGACGGACTTACCCGCACCCGTCTCGCCAGTGATACCAAGAAACCCAGCCTCGGGTTCCCAGGCAAGTTCATCCACCAGAGCCAAGTTGCGTATCTTAAGCAGGGCGAGCATATTTTGCTTTGCGTTCGCGGCGGATTATGGCATAATTCCGCGCGGAAGTAAAACCCCAATTTGACGGATGAATATTCTTTTCCTTGGCACCGGCACCTCAACAGGCGTACCCGTGATCGGTTGCAATTGCGAAGTGTGCCGCTCCAAGGATCCCCGCAACCGGCGTCTGCGTTCCTCCATCCTCGTACGTACCGCGAAAACGACGCTGCTGGTGGATTCGGGGCCTGACCTGCGGGCTCAGGCTCTGCGGCACCAGCTGACGGCGATTGACGCCGTGATCTATACGCACGAACACCTGGACCACACGACTGGCTTTGACGAAATGAGAGCATTCTGCTGGAACAGAGAAGGAAAGCTGCCCCTCTACGCAGGCGAAGCATGCCTCAACCGCCTCAAAGCCATGTTTGCATGGGCATTCTCCCCCGAAAACACACACAAAGGCTACGTACGCCCCGAACCGCATCAGCACGGAGGACAGCCGTTCACCGTAGGCGACATCGAAGTGACCCCGGTACTGGTGGAGCACGCAACCGTCGTAACGTACGGCTACGTGTTCCGGGCGGAAGGAAGCACGTTCGGTTACGTGCCGGACATCAAAAAACTCCCCGCCGAATCGGCACCGCTCCTGCGCAACCTCGACGCGCTGGCAATGGATGGCCTTTGTTTTCCGCAACACCGCACCCATCTGACCATCGACGAGAACATCGCCCTGATGCGCACGCTGGCCCCGCGACGCGGCTACGTAACGCACAGTGGTCACCGCGTCGAGTATGGGCAGCTGGCGGACTATCTGCCTGACTTTATGGAGCCTGCATATGATGGGCTTTTGGTAGAACTGTGACCTTCACAGAAAGAAACCTGCGAGGAAGCTAGTCTAAACTGTCTCGCTTCTCGTCGACCAACATGGCGCGAGTCACTCATGGGGTACAATCTCTTGTAACCAAGAAAAGGAGAATGTTCAACGCATGATAACTGAACATTCTCTATTGTTCGCCGGCAGCCGGAGACCATTGGATTCACTTGCTGCTGGACTCCGACAGCTTTTATTTAGGGGAGGGTGAGTTCTCGAGCTCCGGCTGCTGCGGTCGGACGGTGACAATACCGTTGTGATAGCCGGTGATGGTGGCGGTGTCGCCGGGTTTGAGGGAGGCCCTGGAATGTTCCTCAACGGGCCAGAGTTCATCGGCTACCCTGAGGTGCATGTCGTCTCCTTCTCCGATGATGGTGCCGTGCCGGCCGATGAGGAGCTGATCATCTTCTGCCGGGCTGTGCCGTAGCATGAGGCCGACAACAAAGGGGCGGATGAAAACTGACCAGACGGCATAATACAGCGCTGCTGCGGCCGCCAGGTAAAGGAGGAAGATCAGCAGACTCCATTGGACCGGGACTCCGGTGAGCAGGGTGGCCCAGGTGGCAAAGCAGAAGAGGGCAATCCAGGCGATCACTTCAGTGTTGCAGAAGAGATCAAGGACGAGCAGGGTGATGCCGATGGCCAGGGTCCAGTGCAGGAAGGCGGCGTTGTTGGTTAGCGTTTCTATCACGGCTACGCTTTGTATGATGGGGTCGGTGGATGGCCTTGGGATTCTTTCCGTTGGGTTGAGGATGGCGGTCCGCTGCTTAGTCCTTGATATTGACGATAGCGGGAAGGTTGCTCGGCAGGTAGACTTTCCCGCCGGGGTCTTTGGTGATTGTGGCGTAGCCTTCCAGTGTTTGCCGGTTGATGAGGACTTTGGCCGCAGCGTCGGCTCCGATGACTTCGGCCAGTTGCCGGAGATAGGCGGTTTGCGCGTCTGCTTCAAGCTTCAGGGCTTCGGCAAGTCCTTGGGCGCGGAGGATGGCTGCTTCTTTTTCTGCCTGTGCAAGCTTGACTTTGGCAGCGCTTTCCCCGACGGCTTCAGCTGAGATGGCTTTACTGCGCCGCTCGGCTTCGATGATTTGCCGCATGGCATCGGCTGTGGCCTGGTCCGTGCTGAGTTCCTGGATTTCAACGGTGGTGAGCGTAATGCCCCAGCGCTGAAGTGTCGGGGAAACGGTGAGGGTGACTTTCTCGGAGAGAGCTGCTCTGCCCGTGAGAACGGTGTCAAGCTCCATGTTGCCGATGGTGGAGCGCAGTTCATTGAGGGTGACTTCAACGAGGCTGCGGTGCAGATGGTCGACGCTGTAGACGGCTTTAATGGGGTCGGTGATTTTCCAGCGAATGATGCAGCTGACTTCGACGTTGACGTTGTCTTTCGTGGTGCAGATGCGGCCTGATTCGCGGTGCTGCTGCTCGGTCAGTTCGATGAAAATGCCATTGTGGTTGCTGGTGTTGCCCCAGATGGGTGTGACGTCTTTGAGTTGCTGGAGGATGGGGATGTAGAAGTTGAGGCCGCTGCGTTTGACGCTGCGGGGTTTACCAAACATCTCGACGATGGCACAATGATTCTGGGGGACGGTGAAGATGAACATACGGGTGGGAATCTGGCCCGTATCTTCTATCTCTCAGGGGACAAATGCAAGTTTTTTTTGATGGATATGACGCAGTTGTTTTCGGGTGTATTCGGCCTGCTCAGTCGCCGAGGGGGAGGGTGAGCAGGAAGGTGCAGCCGTGCTCGTCGCTGCGCTCGAGGCTAAGGTCGCCGCCGATGGAGCGTGCCAGATCCCGTGACAGGGCCAGGCCCAAGCCGACGCCGGGTTTGCGGCCCCGCTCGGCCTTGGCGCTGCGGGAGAAGGGTTGGAAGAGGTGCGCTTGCTCCCGGGTTGCCATGCCGGGGCCGTTGTCGGCAAAGCGGATATGAAGGTGCCGGTGGGTTTGCAGCAGACTGATGGTGACGGCAGGGGCCTGCCGTGTGCATTTGGCTTTTTCGCAGTATTTGATGGCGTTGTCGGCAAGGTTGTAGAGGATTTGCTCGACGGAGATGAGGTCGGTGCGCAGGGTGAGGAGTTTGAGTCGGTTATCACGCGTGACAGTGTATTGAAAGCCGGCTTGCTTCAGCCGCTCGCCGAGGCGCTGAAAGACGGGTTCGAGCAGGTCGGTACAGGAGCCGGTATCCTGGCGACCGCGGACTTTGCCTCGGCTGAGTTTGGCAAAGGAGAGTACATTTTCGACAAGGTGGCTGAGCCTTGCGCTTTCCCGGTGCAGGGTTTCGTGGTAGTCATGTATTTTTTCGGGGGGAACGCTGCCGTTTTGGAGCATTTCGGTGTAGAGGGAGAAGGTGGTCAGGGGGGTGCGCAGTTCATGGGTGACGGCGGAGACGAAGTCGCTGCGCCTCCGCTCCATGCGGGCAAAGAAGATGAGCAGCAGTACGATGATGACGATAGAGAGAAGGCTCACGGCCCAAACGGCGTTGATGGTTTCGCGCAGGGCTGTTTCGCGCTGCCCTGAGTCGGTGAGGTTTACTTTGTCGCCGCTGCGCAAGACCAGGGGCAGCGGCGAGAGGTTCGGTACTTCATCGGCCCGAGGCAATCCGATTTCGGGGGCGAGAAGCTCAGGCGCGACGTGCGGCAGAAGGTGGGCGGCGAGTGTCGGGACGTCGATGACAAAGCCTTCCGCGGCGTTGCCTTGTGTGGTGGGGACTTGCCGCATGTGGATGAGCCAGTCTTTGTAGTACCAGGAGAAGAAGGGGCTGGGATCGCCCGTGAGTTGAAGGGGTTTGGTGGGGTCGCTTTCCCTGATCTGGTAGATGCCGAAGACAGGGGCGTGGGTGCGGGTGTCGATAGCTTGTACGGGGTCACTGGGATCATGGACCGGAGCGCTCGCGACGTCGGCTTTGCGCCGCAGGGTGTTGGTGATGGCGCCGGCGGTGCCGAGTTCTTCCTGGAAGGATTCCTGTCCTTGAGGGACCATGGGACGCAAGTCAAGGGGGGCTTGGAGAAAGAAACCGCGGTTAAAGTCGGCCATGCCACCTTGGGGCATGGGATAGAAGGGGGCGGAAAGGTCGGGGGCTTTGCCGAGTTTGGCGCGTTCCTCGCTGATGAGGCGTTCTGCTTCTGCTTGGACGCGCGGAAGAGAGAGCTCCAGCAGGCGGCGGCATTGTGTGGTTTTGTCGATGCTGTGCAGTTTGCTTTCCAGGGTGGCTGCCTGATGGACGAGCCACAGTGAGGCGCCGATGGTCAGCACGGCCAGCAGAAATAGGATGGTCAGAAAGCGTTTGTTCATGAAGGGGGAGCGGGGGTGGGGAAATCTGCGATGGAGGGGGAAGAAACAAGTGCCGAGGCTGGGAATCAGTCGTTCCACCTGTAACCGCGGCCGCGGATGTTTTCGATGTGAGCGGAGGCTTGTTTGCCGATTTTGTCTTTGAGGCGGGTGAGAGTGACAGCGACGGTGCGGGTTTGACCAACACGGCTGCTGCTTCCCCAGACGCGCAAAAGGAGTTCTTCCTGGGAAATGACGCGGTTAGGATGAGCCAGCAGGTAGCGGAGCAGTTCACATTCTTTTTCGCTGAGTGTGGCTGTGTGACCATCGCTGTAGCGGATTTGCCGCTGATCGGGATCAAGGTGCGCTCCATCAAAGCTCAGGGCCTCGGATCCGACCCTTCTGCGGGCCGGAGAACGGCGCAGAACGGCGGTGATACGGGCGAGCAGCTCGGCGATGCTGAAGGGTTTGACCACGTAGTCATCCGCACCGAGTTCGAGCCCTTTGACCCGATCCTGTTCTTCGCCGTGGGCGGTGAGAATGATGCAGGGGGTGCCGGGACACTCCCGGGAGATGATCCTGAGGAGCTTGAAGCCGCTGATTTCCGGCATGTTGATGTCCAGCAGAGCGAGATCAACTTCCTGACTGAGAAGAAGTTCGAGGGCTCGTCGGCCGTCCTCGGCCGGGAGGACATCGTAGCCTGCGCCTTCCAGAGAGTCACACAGAGCAAGGCGAATGGGAGCTTCATCTTCTGCGATGAGGATACGGCGTTTTGTCGTCATCGCTGTTCATCCTAGCACAGATTGCAGCCCTAGCTCAAGGAAAAAGGGGGCTGCGGAGGCGAACTGCGCGCTTGCAGTGCGCTCTTGCCCGAGGGGTGATGCAAGGGTGCGTTTGGAGTCTTTTCTTGCGTCTGTGCCCCTCCCTTGTGAGGAAGCTGAAGATGCGGCAATGAGGGGCCGTTTTTTGCATTGGCTGCAACAGCCAGGAATCAATACGGCCCCCACGCAAAACAATCTCCGAGCTCTATTCCGAACAACCTCGGAGATCTCTATTCCGAACCGTCCTCGTCTGCGGGTTTTCTCAACGACTCAAGTGCAGCTTTGGCAGGCTCATACTCTTTATCTGCCGCCATACGATACCACCTCCGGGCCTGCTCAGGAGAAACCTCAGCGCCCCCTTTCCCCTGCAGATAATACTCAGCCAGCATGCACATAGCCACAACATGTCCCTGCTCTGCCGCCGCTCCAAACCACTTGAACGCCTCTGGGAAAGATTGAGAAACACCCCGCCCCTCGTGGTAGCAAAGGGCCAGGCGGCATTGAGCCTCGGCACAATCCTGTCCGGCAGACTTCTGATACCACTCAACCGCCTTCGCCTCAGAAATTTCTGTACCAATACCGGACTCATAGCAAACCCCGAGACAAAACTGTGCATCCGCGTGTCCCTGATCAGCCGCGTGGCTATACCAACTCAGCGCCTCCTGGGATGACTGGGGCACACCCACCCCCTGCTCATAGCAACGGCCCAGTTGATATTGGGCCTCAGCATTGCCCTGCTCGGCCGCCTTACGGTACCACGCAACCGCCTTTTCTGACGAAGGCTCGACCCCGCGCCCCTCATTGTACAGCTTTCCCAACGCAGCCTGAGCATCGGCGTTACCCTTCTCTGCTGCTATCGTGTACCATTTGGCGGCCTCCTCAGGCGACTGAAAAACACCCTTTCCTTCCTCGTAAGAAGCCCCCAAATCATACTGAGCCTTCGTATTCCCCTGCTCCGCTGATCTACGGTACCACTGTGTGGCTTTCGAGCTGGAATGCTCCACGCCCAACCCCATATTATAATTGCCTCCCATGATCCACTGCGCCTCCACATCTCCCTGCTCCGCAGCTTCTCGCAGCTTGAGATTGCTGCTGTCGATCGGCTCCGCCTGCTCCACTTCCTCCTCAGATGGAATGTTGGGTTCATCTGTGATCACCTCATCTTTCCCCGATACCACATCGGATTCGATAAAAGACTTAGGGGCGGCTACTGAGGCGCGAGGTTCCGACGCGGTAGCGGGTTTCTCTGCTGGTGCGGGCTGTTCGGATGCAGAAAGTTCCGAACCGGAAGTCGCCTCAGAACTCACGGCGACAGCATGCACTGGAGCTGTACGACTTCCCGATTGGGGCACACCTTCCCCAACCTGTTCTTCCTGAGCGAAACACAGTCCAACGCCAACCAAGGCGGCAAAAAACGGAAGGTACTCTTTCATGATACTCTCCTACTGTGCTATACTAGCATCTTTGGAAATGTAGTCAAACACAAAGATGAGAGTATTTACCAACGGAACATCCTTCAGATCAGCCGGCGTTGTTTTATCTTTCTCCTACGGCAAACAGACCTCTCCGGGCGTTCCAGGTTTGAAACGTCCCGCCAATCCAATTTGCCTTATCATCACCCGCTACATAAGCCGATGCCTAATCGGTTGTTTGAACAAAAAATATTGAGCAAGAACAGACGCTTTGCACAGCTTCCATTCCCTACTTGAGGCAGTATCTCCTCCCCCGTCTCTCCCTCTGTCGTTTGCAGCAACGTGGATTTTAAGCCATTAAGCCAGTTTGCGCATCAGCTGCTTATGAGCCTCGATACCTACAGCAACGGGGTCATCTGCCGGGCCTCGCTGAGTGATGCGGATGGGTTGCCCACCCGTTGTGAAATACAGGGCCCTCAGCAACAGCGTGCCGCTCACTTCCTCCGAAGCGTACCCCCCGACCGGCACCGAACAATCCGCCTGCAGCGCGTTCAAAAAAGCCCGCTCCGCTGCAACGCACCGGGCTGTAGGCTCGTCGTTTGCCGGGACAACCAAGCGCCGGGTCTCTTCATCGCCCTTGCGGATTTCAATGGCCACAGCACCCTGCCCCAGAGCCGGCATAAAGGCATCTGGCGAAAGATCAACCAAGCAGAAGCAATCCTCGCCGAGCTGAATCGTGTTGCTGGTATACCCCAAGCGGTTGAGCCCCGCGCGGGCGAGCAAGGTGGCTGTCATTTCGGGATCTTCGGCGAGTTTGCGCAGTCGGGTTGAGACGTTGCCGCGTATCGGCAGACACCGGGCAGAGTCGCCCCAATATGCCCGGACGAAGTGCATCCGTCGCACACTGCCGGTGCCGATTACCAGATGACTGGCATCTGCTCCTTTTTTGACTACGAGCGTATCGGCGATTTCCTCGCGCGGGAGGACAGCGGCGATCTCAAAACGGGAATCAAGCTGTCCGGGCATGTCCTTGAGACTATGGACTGCGCAGTCGATTTTTCCCTCTGCAAGAGCCTCTTCTATGGCTGCAATAAAGACCCCCTTGTCGCCGGTTCCGGTAGCGGCATTGACCTCGTGCAGGGGAATATCCGTGCGCTGGTCTCCGGCAGTGTGAATAATGCGCAGCTCGTACTGCAAATCGGGGCTGTGTGCCAGCATGGCGTTGATCGCCAATTGAGATTGAGCCAAGGCAAGTACACTGCCGCGGGTACCGATGATCAGGGGGTGCTTCATGCCTTCTATTTTATCGGAAAACGCACGCTTTGCAAGCCACGAGTCGGTGTTGCATCACCGAGTGGGTATTGCATCACCATTCGGCGCCCTTAAACCGTCAGACCGTCAAATGGATAACAAACCTGTGGCATCATATAACCGGCACTTCGGCTCGGTCCGCGGTACCGCCCGTACAATTACGCTTAGAGCCGAGCCGTGCAGCCGCACTCTGCGTGATGCTGATGCGATTTTTCCTGCAGGAGTGGCCCAAAAGATCCGGATTGTGTCGGGACGGTGAAAGCAAATGTATTGCACCATGGGGAAGACCTCCGCAAAGCTGCGTGGGGAACAATTCGAGAGATGAAAACGGCGCGGAAGGTAAAGGACCTGGAGCCGTAAACGCAGCAGATACAAAACGCGTGGTGAAGAAATGCGTGGTGAAGGATTGTGCAATCCGAACGACCGATACGCCGTCCTACTGTTTACTCAATAGAGAAACGCGCAACGCCTTGACAGTCCTTTATGTATACGCTTAATCGGGTCTCGGCGTACTGACCTCTTGCCTCATCCGGACTGGAGGTATTGGTCATCTTGTTATGATAAAGCCTCGTAATGATGATGCAACACGGATGACAAGTTTTCCCACTTTTAGGCTTGTCAAAGCAAAAAGAACTGTGTACAATCTCCGCGCCCTTGCTGGCGTCCTAACCACGCGAAGGCGTCATAACCATCAACATATATTCACTTGCTATGTCAGATCTTAAAGGTGCATGCATCATCGGCCAGTCCGGCGGTCCCACAGCCGTAATCAATGCCAGTGTACTCGGCGCTGTGCAAGCCGCGCTCAACGCTCCCCAAATCACGCGGGTTCTTGGCGCCGCTAACGGTATCACCGGCGTGCTCAACCAGCGCTTGTACGACATGAGCCAGGAAGATCCCGCCGAGCTGGAGCTGCTCAAGTTCACACCGGCCTCGGCTCTTGGCACCTGCCGCTACAAGATGAAGGATCCCGATGAAGATCCGACCGACTACGAGAAAATTCTCGAGACCTTCCGCAAGTTTGACGTACGTTACTTCTTCTACAATGGCGGGAACGACTCCATGGATACCTGCAACAAGATTTCCAAGTTCCTGCTCAAGCACGGCTATGAGTGCCGCGTCATGGGTATTCCCAAGACCATCGACAACGACCTGTACGGCACGGATCACTGCCCGGGCTTTGCCTCAGCGGCCAAATACATCGCCACCTCCTGCATGGAAGTCAAGCATGACGCCTGCTGCTATGACACAGGCATGGTCACCATCATCGAGGTGATGGGGCGTCACGCAGGCTGGCTCACAGCTGCTTCCGCCCTGGCCACTTACGCGGGAGCGGGCCCCGATCTGATTTACCTCCCGGAGGTAGACTTTGACATGGACAGTTTCCTGGCCGATGTGGAGCGCGTCTACAATGCCACCAACAAGTGTCTCGTCGTTGTTTCTGAAGGCATTCACGACAAAGACGGCAAATTCATCTCCGAAGCGAAGACCAACAGCAACGACGGCTTCGGGCACGCCCAGCTCGGTGGCCTTGCCAACAAGCTTGCAGAGATTGTGCGCGGCCGCATCAAGAATGCCAAGGTTCGCGCCATTGAGCCATCCCTGCTTCAGCGCTGCGCCACGCACCTTGCCTCTACGACTGATGCGACCGAGGCCTATCTTGCCGGCAAGACCGCTGTCACGGCAGCCATCGGTGGTGACACAGACAAGATGGTTGCGTTCGAGCGCAACAACCTCTACGGTCAGTACATCTGCAACACCAAGCTCCTTCCCCTGGAGAGCGTGGCCAACTTCGAGCGCAAAGTCCCGCGTGAATGGATCAACGCTGCTGGTAACGGTGTGGAGCAAGCCTTCATCGATTACGCTCTGCCCCTGATTCAGGGCGACACCGGCATGAAGATAGAGCACGCGCTGCCGCGCTTTGCAAGGCTCAAGAAGGTATTGGCCAAGCCCTGCTGCTAAACCTCCCGCTCAGAGCATCCTTCTGACACGCAGCCGTCCGGCACGGACGGCTGCTTTTTCATGCCGCACCCGGACTGGGACCGCGACCCTCGCATCACTCTACGGTCAGCCGCACAGACTTCCCCCATCGCTGCACATCCCACGCCCCCTGGGTCTGAAACCTGCACTCCCGCAGGTCCACAGCGTGGCACAGGAGTTTCCCGCATTCTTTCCAGATGGAAGCCAGGCTAACTTACAAATTGGTAATACCCTAATTTATAGCGTGTTAGATTGCCATGTGCAACATAATATGGCAAGGTATAAACATGCCGATGCAACGGCGCAACTAAATCAACCACACATTCCCATATGACCCAACGCAACATCACCCGCTACACGTATGAAACAACCTCCTTTCAGGGATGGAGACTCAGCATCTGCCGCAAGTGGAACCAATTCACCAAGTACTTCTCCGACCGCCAGTACGGCAGTGAGGAAGCCGCTTTCAAGGCAGCAGTCGCCATGCGCGACCGCATCTTCAACGCCCTGAAGGAAAGTCCCGAAGACCCGCGGGCCGTTTTCGAACGCTTCAAATCCGGGATCGAAACACCCGAAACCGCCAGTGCTCCGGCATCAAAGTAAAAATAAGTCTCCGCGCCAGCCCAACCCCACCCCGGTTGGCCGCAATGTGGCCTCCGGGGTTGATTTCAACCCGCCGGCACGCCACTCCGCAAATTCTCCGCAAATCCCGGTTAGTTTGTTCCGGCAAACTCAGGCCATCACCCGACACCAGCATACGGCAGCCCCGCATAATCCGACGCTCCGGCACATTAGGACACGCACAGGCGAAAAGTCAACCGCCCTCAGCTGCCTTCATCCGATCCCGCTCGCAGAATCAGCACATACTCGAACCCGCTTGCCGAGCGCCATTCTCCCAGCACCAGCGTCGCCGTACCCGTTCACTCAGTGAAGCACATTCAGCTGGGTGATCGTCGCCCTTGGCGGCTCGCCCACAGCCTTGGCTGTCGTCCAGATGAGCTCATGACGGCCGGGAGACAAGCGATAAATCACCAAGTCGTTTACTCGCAGACCTGTTTTCCCCTCCATGTGTTCGAATGCCGTATTCGGGCTGTAACGCAGCACCCCATCGTAGTCATCAACCGTACGCAAAAAAGCGTAGAAACCTGCCACAGGTGCCTCCAGAACAAAACGGCTCACGTAGCATTCCTCTCCTGCCACCTTCTCCTTACGCCAGCGCAACAGCACTTCGCTGGGAGCCACCACCCCTTTGGGCAAGCCTGACTTCGGCATCTGAGGCAAGCGGCGGCGCCATGCAAGCACCAGAGCACCGCGCAACACCTGGAAACTCACGATTGCAATCGTCGCACAGCCCCAGAAAAACCACACACGCACGGCATTGAGCGCCAGAGCATCAGCATTCCACATCAGGCATCCCGTCAGGAAAGCCGCAAATACAGCCGTGATGATGCCTCCCCACCTCCAGCCTAAAACCATCCCCGGGAACAGCAGAAACAGGATGGAAAACGGGATAAACTGCTTGAGGTTCAAAGGAGTACTCCTCAAAATGTCGCGTCGCAAGCCCACCTCCACCACCTTTTCCAGCTCTTTTTGCGTCGTATGAGAATCAATCTTCACGCCGTAACAGTACCACACCAGCCCCCGGCCTGCAAGCGCAAAGACGACACCGGCGCCCTGCCCCCCGCATCAACCCCACACCAGCGCCGCCATGAAACTTTTTCTGCATCCTTTCACTACATGCTTGACCGCCCACGATCAATACGATAAACTCGCCTTAATAATAAAGGCAGTAAGTAAATCCCAAACACCATCTATATCATGAAAACAACCCTCATAACAGCGGCAGTTCTGCTTAGCGCCCCGGCTCTCGCCCAACCAACGGCAGCCACAACCGACAGCACTGGCCCCACACCGGAACAAGTCGCAGCAGCGAAAGCCCTGCTCACAGCCAAAGCCGACACCACACAACCCATCGAAATCACCCCGGAAATGGAGCCCTACATGCCGGCGATCAAGGAATCTGCCCGCATCATCACCGAAATCACCACCACACTGAAGGGCGTCAAGGACAAAGCTTCTGCCGATGCTGCCGCACCCCAAATCACCGCAGCCATTAGCAAAATGAAAGAGCTGGAGCAGGCCAACAAAGACCTTCCTCAACCCAACCGTGAACTTCAAGTCAAACTTCAGCCGGTCATCATGCAGTACATGGCTGAGCCTGTCCAGCAATTTACCCTGAGCGTCATGACCATTGCCGCATCGCAAGCCTACGGTTCAGAAGCACTCATGAAAGCTCTCGAAAGCCTCGGCAACGCCCAATAAACCATCATCGTCGGGATTCAACCCGTACCGCCTCTTCTCTGCCATCGGGCTGCCTTTCGTCCAGGAGGGCAGCCCGCATCGCTGCTGTTTAAAAGACAGGCCCAGGCACGTAGCTGATTGAGCACTTGAAAACTATCACCAAGCTGTTGCATCAAATGCAAAACCGACCTCCTGCATACCATCTGCTCCTTCAACATTCGAGCAACAAGGTCCTTCGGTGCGTTTCCTTTTGACGCAATATGCGTGACAAAACTCCCTGTCACCGACACAATGCACTCTTGACTCTCCCCCGCTCCTGCATGTATGATGCTCCCATGGCTCGTCAGATTTTCTGGTATGATACAACGCTTCGTGACGGTGCACAAAGCGATGGGATTGATTTCAGCGTCCGGGATAAGATTTCGATCACTCAACGCCTTGACGCGCTCGGCATAGACTACATTGAAGGCGGCTGGCCCGGAGCCAATCAGGTGGACACTGCCTATTTCGAAGCCATGCGCAGCACGCCCCTGCACCACGCACGGCTGGCTGCGTTCGGCAGCACTCATCGGGCGGGCACACCTCCGGAAAAAGACGTCACCCTGCAAGCGCTCGCGGAATGCTGCGCCCCTGTTGCTACCATTTTCGGCAAGACCTGTCCCAGGCACGTTCAGATCGCCCTGGGTATCACGCGTGAGGAAAACTTACGCATCATTGAGGGGTCAGTCTCCTTCCTCAAGCGGCACAAGCAGCAAGTCATCTACGACGCTGAACACTTCTTCGACGGCTTCAAACGGGAACCTGACTACGCTCTGGCCACCCTGCGGGCTGCTTGGGACAGCGGCGCCGAAAACCTCACACTCTGCGATACCAATGGCGGCACCATGCCCGAAGAAATTGCCGACATCGTGAAAGCCGTGCGTGAAACACTGCCCGAAGCAACGCTCGGCATCCATGCACACAACGACTGCGGACTCGCCGTCGCAAACTCTCTCACGGCGGTCGACTGCGGTGTTTCGCTGGTGCAAGGCACCATCAACGGCATCGGCGAGCGCTGCGGCAACGCCGATCTCAGCACCATCATCCCCAATCTGCTGATCAAAAAAAAGGGGTACACCAGTGCCCAGCTCGACTCCGAGGCCCTGACCACGCTGCATGATGTTTCCTACGCAGTCAGTGACATTGCGAACGTCGCGCCGTTCAAGCGTCAACCCTTCGTCGGTGATGCCGCCTTCGCGCACAAGGGGGGCATCCATGTCAGCGCTATCAACAAAAACTCCTCCCTCTACGAGCACATCAGACCGGAAAGCGTCGGCAACTCGCGCCGCATTCTCATCAGTTCCCAAGGCGGGAAAAGCAACATCAGCGCACTCGCCCGGCGGCTCGGCATCACAATTCCGGCAGAATCCCCTGCTTTGGCGGAAATCTCTGCCACCATCAAGGAAAACGCCTCCCGCGGCTACGACTACGCCGCAGCCGAAGCCAGTGCCGAGCTCCTGCTGCGCCGGCATCTTGGTCAGACACCCGATTTCTTCTCCGTCAAGCGCTTTTACGTCATCAACTCCAAAACCGAAAAAGACCCGGAGATGGCGATTGAAGCATGCCTCAAGCTCGACATCAACGGCGTCACCTCACACGTAGCGGCCAGTGGCCTCGGCCCGGTTGACGCGCTCGAACGGGCCCTTCGCCGTGCGCTGCTACCGTTCTACCCGCAGCTTGAGGATCTGACACTCGTGGATTACAAGGTACGAGTCCTCGCCGGCATGGGAGAGTCAGCCTGCCTGGTCGGCCCGGGTAGTGTAAGGGTACTCATTGATTCGAGCGATTCCTGCGGCAGCTGGACGACCGTTGGTGTATCTGCCGATCTGATTGAGGCCAGTTGGCAGGCGCTGATGGATTCATTCATTTATTTCCTGAGCAAACACAAAGTCTGACACCCCGCAGGCAGAGCAACCCGCTGGCGGATATATTCCCGTCCTAAGAGCATTCCTGCCCTTAGGGGTATCTTTTCCCGCCATCTTATCACGCTGCAACAAGGAATCCCCCCAGGCCTGCACCAAACACCCATCGGGAAAAGCAACATGCCGGCACCGGAAGTATCCGGGGTGTAATCCCCGGGACGCTGCCGCTTTTTGTAAAAATTCCAGCCGACCGAACACAATTTGAGTTGACAGGTTAAGGCATTTTTGCTTTAAATCATGCTGTGTGGCATCCGTAACGCATCGTTGTGGATGGGCGCATTCTCTTATTACCATACAACGTTCGTTAGCTGACATGACTAAGCACATTATTATTGCGTTGGCATCTGCCGGGCTCCTCAGTGCCCCGCTCCTGGCCCAGGACATTGATTTGGGTGACCTCGATCTCGGTACGGAAAGCTCCGAGGATCCTTCCGCAGGTGAAGCCACCGATGACAGCTCGGCTGATACCTCAGCTGATGACACCGCTGCCGACGGAGCGGCCGACATCTCTCTGGAGGAAGAGACGATTGAAGAAATTGATGACACGGATGATTCATCCAGCTCGGACACTTCTGCCGACGATGGCACATTTGACGACGAACCCGCCAGTGACACCGACTCCTCGGGCAGCACAGCCTCCCCTTCAGTAGAAGCACCCACTGCATCGAATAAAAACACCGAAGCTGAATCCCCGACACAGCATTTCCTCAACGTCGTAGGTAACAAGTACAT
Organism: uncultured Akkermansia sp.; assembly: GCA_944390825.1. GTDB lineage: Bacteria > Verrucomicrobiota > Verrucomicrobiia > Verrucomicrobiales > Akkermansiaceae > Akkermansia. The sequence continues at coordinate 8,347 of CALXRG010000008.1, read as the reverse complement.
GCTGGTGGAGACCACCAACGTCAGCTACGTTGACTCTCTTTCCAGCGTCATGGTTTACATCGGCTGGAACTCCGATCGCCAGTCCTCCTGGGGTACAGGCCCCGATCTCGCCAAGCATTCCCGCACGATTTCGACCTTCTACGTGCCGGTTCAAGTGAAAGGGGTAAGCGTCGGAAGCGGCAAGATCAGCATCTATGGTACGGACGCTAACGGCGACAAGACAATTACAATCCCCTACGAAGCCTTTGAAAACACCATCAGCATTTTCCCGCCCGCTGGTGCAGCTCCTGCCCCCAAACCGGCAGCACCTGCTGCCGCAGCCGGTGACGCACTGGATCTCGGGGATGATGACACCTCAGCAGATGACACCGGGGATGATGCCGCTGATGACATGATGGAAGACGACACCGAAGAGGAAGCCGACGCTACGGCTGACTCCGAAGACGACGCAGCCGAGTAAGCACAGCTGCGGACGCTCTCTCTCCGTCCGATTCCCGGTTTTCCCAGGGATTTTCCAAAGGGCGCGCACCCGAAACGGTGCGCGCCCGCTGTTTCTCCCCGCCGACTTTCAGCATTCATCCCCGCCAGAGCATCCCGTATCCCCCACCGAACTCACGGCATAGCACCCGACACGCCAAAAGATACCCGATATGAAAAAGCCATGGCATAGCGTAATTGAAGCTTGCTGTCTGAGTAAAACAGTGTAGAATGCAGGATATGAGAAGACCCCCGATTCCCGGTTTAGTGCTGGCAGATGGATGGCTGGCTCCCTATCAGCGAGTAATCCAGGCACGCATGCGTTTGTTCGATAGCCAGATGGAGCGGATCTGCCGCCTCTACGGCTCCCTGCTCGAATGCGCCAACGGCTTCCGCCGCCTGGGATTCAACCGCGACCCGGAAACGAAGGAATGGATCTACAGGGAATGGGCCCCCGGCGCCCGTGCTCTCTTTCTCATCGGCGACTTCAACGGATGGAATCGCGAGGCCACCCCCATGCAGCGCGACATGAATGGCATCTGGGAAGTGCGGCTCCCCGCCGACTCCCTGTGCCACGGCGTGAAAGTCAAAGTCCATGTCGTCGGCGCTGACAACATTCACCGCGACCGCGTCCCTGCCTGGATCCGCTTTACAGAACAGGATCCCGCCACATTTGACTACTGCGGGCTCATCTGGGAACCCTCACAGCCCTACACCTGGAAGAACACCCGTTTCACTCCAGCCAACATCAAAACTCCCTTCATCTACGAAGCCCATGTAGGCATGAGCGGCGAGGAAGAGCGCATCCACAGCTACCGTGAATTTGCAGAAACCGTCCTGCCCCGCATCGCCAGGCTGGGCTACAACGTCGTCCAGCTCATGGCCGTCCAGGAGCATCCCTACTACGGCTCCTTCGGCTACCACGTTTCCTCCTTCTTTGCCCCCTGCAACCGCTTTGGCACCCCGGAAGACCTCAAATACCTCATTGATACAGCACACGGCCTGGGCATCGCCGTTCTGCTGGACGTCGTACACTCACACGCCGTCAAAAACGTCGCCGAAGGACTCAACAACTTCGACGGCTCGGGAGGCCAGTACTTCAAAGCAGGAGAGCGCGACAGCTTCCATCCGGACTGGGACAGCTGCCTCTTCGACTATGGTCGCTCGGAAGTCCTGGAATTTCTGCTGAGCAATCTGCGCTGGTGGCTGGAGGAGTTCCACTTTGACGGCTTCCGCTTCGACGGCGTCACCAGTATGCTCTACGTCCACCACGGCCATGAACCCTTCACCGACCTTGGCTGCTACTTCAACACCATGGTCAACATCGACGCCGTCACCTACCTGCAACTCGCCGCCACCCTGGTTCAGCAGGTAAAGCCGGGAGCCTTTGCCATCGCCGAGGACATGAGCGGCATGCCGGGACTCTGTCGCCCTGTCGATGAGGGAGGCTTTGGCTTTACCCACCGACTGGCCATGGGCCTTCCCGACTACTGGATCAAAATCCTCAAAGAGAAAAAAGATGAAGAATGGAGTGTCGGCAACATCTGGTACACCCTCATCAACCGACGCTACGGCGAGCCGAACATCGCCTACGCCGAAAGCCATGACCAGGCACTGGTGGGCGACAAAACGATCGCCTTCCGGCTCATGGACGCTGAAATGTACACCCACATGAGCTGCTCCACCCCCAGCCTCATCATCGACCGCGGCATGGCCCTGCACAAAATGATCCGCCTCATCACCCTAGCGGCCGGAGGCGAAGGCTGGCTCAACTTCATGGGCAACGAATTCGGCCACCCCGAGTGGATCGACTTCCCGCGCGAAGGGAACGGCAACTCCTACAAGTACTGCCGGCGCCAGTGGAGTCTCGTGGATAACCAGCTCCTGCGCTACCGCTTCCTCAACGAGTTTGACCGCGCCATGATCTCACTGGCCCGCAAAACCCGCCTCCTGGAATCCCTCCCCGCGCGCCCGCTCAACATGGACGAGAACAATCAGGTCATGGCCTTTGAACGGGGAGGCCTCATGTTCGTCTTCAACTGGAGCGGCGAACGGGCCATTCCGGACTATCGTCTTCCGGCGCCTGCCCATGGAGAGTGGAAAGTCGTACTCGACTCCGATGACCTCATCTTTGGCGGCTACGGTCGCCAGGATCACAGCGTCAACCACTTCACGGACAATCAGCAATATCTCTCCCTCTACCTGCTGCCACGCACTGCCATCGTCCTGAGCCGTCACTACCTCGGGGCCCTTTTCTAAAGTCCGCGACATCAGCAAACGCCAGTAACCCGATGGACATGGCATTGTCCATCGGGAACCTTTCTTGGTGCTCTTTTCTTTTTATCTTGACAAACTCACCCGCGTGTAGTCTAAGTGAAGATACCCACGCGAGCGCGGTATTGATTCCACATGACGCCAACCGTACCAGAGACCACCCACCCCGGCGCAACCACAGCCCGGACGCAAGCGTCCGCGACCGCGCCGGCAGTCGGCCTGGCTGTCATCATCACCTGCAAACTGCTCATCATCCTAACCCTCTGGGCACTCTTCTTCAACCCATCCAAGAGGACGGACGTCACCCCTGAAAGCATCACCGACGGACTGCTGCGCCGGCATCACACCTCAAAACCGACAGTCTCCCCGCCAGCCGCCGCAGCCCAGCCCGCCCTCACCCACCCGACGTCGCAAGCACCCACCTCCACCCCTAAATCCGAGCCATGATAACCGAGCAACTCGTCGACCTCTCCCGCCTCCAGTTCGCCCTGACCGCGATGTACCACTACCTCTTCGTTCCGCTGACGCTGGGGCTATCCTTCCTGCTGGTCATCATGGAAAGCTGCTACGTCATCTCCGGCAGGGAAATCTACCGGCAAATGACCCGTTTTTGGGGCAAACTCTTCGGCATCAACTTCGCCATGGGAGTAGCCACCGGCATTACCATGGAGTTCCAGTTCGGCACCAACTGGGCCTACTACTCCCACTACGTCGGCGACATCTTCGGCGCACCGCTGGCCATCGAAGGCCTCATGGCCTTCTTCCTGGAATCCACCTTCATCGGCCTCTTCTTCTTCGGGTGGAACAGACTCTCACGGCTCAAGCACCTCGCCGCCACCTTTCTCATGGCGCTGGGCAGCAACATCTCCGCCCTCTGGATACTCATCGCCAACTCCTGGATGCAGTACCCCGCCGGCAGCGCCTTCAACGACGTCACCATGCGCATGGAAATGACCAACTTCTGGGAAGTAGTCACCAGCCCCTGGGCCCAGAGCACCTTCATGCACACCATTAGTGCCGGTTACATGACCGGCGCCATCTTCGTCATCTCCATCTCCGCCTACTACCTGCTGAAGGGCAACCACACCGAACTCGCCTCGCGCAGCCTGCGCATCGGCTCAATCTTCGGCCTCATCGTCACCTTCTTCACCTTCCACATGGGAGATGAATCCGCCTACCTCACCGCGCAGCACCAGCCGAGCAAACTCGCCGCCATGGAAGCCATGTGGGAAACGCATCCGGCCCCCGCCCCCCTCTCACTCTTCGCTATCCCCGATGAAGAAGCCCAATGCAACCACGCCGAAATCCGCATGCCCGCCCTGCTTGGCCTCATGGGCACGCGCAGCCTCAGCGAAACGCTCCCCGGCATCAGTGACATCATCGCCACCAACGAAGTCCGCATCCGCAACGGCATCCTGGCCGTCACCCTCCTCGATCAACTGCGCCAGGATCCCGGCAACTCCAGCCTGCGGGCCCGTTTTGACGCCGTGAAAAGCGACCTGGGCTATGGCCTGCTGCTGAACCGCTACACCTCAGACATCTCCACCGCCACACCCGAGCAAATCAAGCAGGCCGCACGCAGCACCATCCCGCGCGTTGCACCCATGTACTGGTCCTTCCGCCTTATGATCGGTGCAGGCTGCCTCTGCCTGCTCGCCTTCATCCTCGGCTGCTGGTACAGCCTGCGCGGCAGCATACCCTGCCGCAAGCCAGTCCTGCTCTTCATCGTCCTCTGCCTCCCCATGCCGTGGATTGCATGCGAAATAGGATGGTTTGTCACCGAATACGGTCGCCAGCCCTGGTCCATATACGAAGTTCTACCCGTCCACCTCTCCGTCTCCAGCCTCTCCGTCGGTGACCTCTGGGGCTCACTGAGCGGCTTTGTGGGGCTCTACACCCTGCTGCTCATCGTCGAAATATGGCTGATGCTGCGCACCATCGGACACGGCCCTGCACCCGAGCCGCAGACCGCTCCGGCACCCACCCCTGCACAGGCATAACCCGCAACGACCCGCGCACCACCCCTACTCACATCGGACCACATCGGACGCACCCCTCACATCGGACACACCCCTTTTTCCCCTCACTCCCATGCTCGACTACGAAACACTCCGCATCATCTGGTGGCTCCTCATCGGCATCCTCCTCATCGGCTTCAGCATCATGGACGGCCAGGACATGGGCGTCGGCACCCTTCTGCCCTTCCTCGGCAAAACCGACACCGAGCGCCGCTGCATGATCAACGCCGTCGCCCCGCACTGGGACGGCAACCAGGTCTGGCTACTCACCGGCGGCGGCGCCATCTTCGCCGCCTGGCCGCTGATGTACGCCGCCGCCTTCTCCGGCTTCTACTGGGCGATGCTGCTGGTACTGCTCACCCTCATCCTGCGCCCCGTCGGCTTCGACTTCCGCGGCAAGATTGCCGCCACCCGCTGGCGGACCACCTGGGACACCTGTCTCTTCCTCGGATCAGCCGTCCCGCCGCTCATCTTCGGCGTCGCCTTCGGCAACCTCCTCCAGGGCGTACCCTTCCATTTCGACGACACCCTGCGCCCGATCTACACCGGCAGCTTCACGGCCCTGCTCAACCCCTTTGCCCTGCTGTGCGGCATCGTATCGCTTAGCATGTTCATCTTCCACGGAGCGAACTACCTCGTCCTTCGCACCGACGGCGAACTCCGGCAGCGAGCCCGCAGCGTCAGCCGCGTCTGCGGCCTCATCACCGCCGTGCTCTTCATTGCCGTCAGCCTCTGGGGCTGGTTCGGCATTGATGGCTACCGCATCGCCAGCGACATCGCAACCGACACCCCCTCCAACCCGCTCGCCAAACACGTCATCATCGAGCCCGGCGCCTGGCTGCGCAACCTCACCGCCTGTCCCCTGCTCTGGATCATCCCCGTGCTGGGCCTCGCCTCCACCCTGACCGGCGCCATCCTGGGCGGCAGAGGCAGAGGGGGAGCCGCCATCCTCTGCTCCTCGCTCACCATGCTCTGCCTTGTTCTGCTGCCACTCGTTGCCATGTTCCCCTTCGTCATGCCCAGCAGCAGCCAGCCGGACGCCAGTCTCACCCTCTGGGACTGCACCAGCTCCCAGCTCACCCTCTTCATCATGCTCATCGTTACCATCGTCCTGCTTCCCCCCGTTCTCATCTACACCACCTGGGCCTACAAGGTCATGTCCGGCAAAATCACCCCCGCCTACATCAAAGCCCACGACAAGCAGCTCTACTGATTCCACGCCCTCCCGGCCAAGCAACCGTCCACCCTTTTCCCCAGCCCCCGTCATGATCTACTTCTACTGGATAACCGGCCTCGCCTTTGCGCTGGCAGCCCCCATTCTCATCAGCCTCTACCTGGACCGTCGGGACGATGCACAGCGCTGAGCACCCCGCCGGTTCCACGTCTCACACCACCCGGCACACCCTCGCCAGGCTGGTCAGTCTCCTGCTGGCAGCCGGCACCTCGCTGACTGTTCTGTTGGCGCCCAGGCTAATCGCAGCGGAAAGCATCCACGTTCCCCACGGTCTCCTGGCCCTCACCATGCTTGGTGTCAGCTGCGCCTGGGTACATGCCTTTGACCTCCGACCCCGCCATGCCATCCTGAAACTCTGCTTCAGTCCGGCCATCGCCTGGCCACTCATCGCCCTGGGCCTCCTTGGCATTCTGCACCGCAGCGGCAACCTCCCGCTGGACGTTCTGCTCCCCTGAAACTTCCACGGCGTCACGCAGGAAGCCCCCGCAAGCCTCCGGGACAAAGGCAAAAGCAGCGGTCTGCAACGGGACGCAACCGTGGAAATACCAGACCGCACCCACGTCCACAAGCCGGCATAGAGGAAACGTATCATCCCGAGCCGGACACATCAGGCAAACGCGTATCATATATTTTACACACGACGTCCAACAATCGTCTCATATCTGAATACCCACTCGTCCCGACACAGCCAAGCCCCTACCTCCAGATGAACACAACTAGCAAGACCCCAACATCCGGCACAGCCCCGGCTGCGCCCCCCTCCCCGCTTTTCCCCTCTGCCAGCGGCAGCACTGCCGCCCCTCAGAACAAGAATCCGTTGCAAACAGAGTCCTGCACCGCAGCTCCCCAAAGTATTCAGGACCAAATACACCAGCCGAACTCCCCGATCAGGCATCATGCTCCGATCATCCACCCGGCCCACGGCACCCCCCAGGACATCGGGGACATCATCGCCCGCAAGCTGAGCGCCCTAACACTCCTCCTTACCGCAGGAGCACTCGCCCTGGACGGAGCTCACGCCGCCGATTACGTCGGCAGCGGAGATGCGACCATCGACTCCGGCAGCTGGGGCTCCGTCTACGGGCTCAAAGGCCAGCCCCGAACCGGCAATGCCCAAGCCGAACAAGCCCGCGTCTCCATCAGTGGAGGTGCGGTCAGCCGATCTGTCTATGGCGGGTATGCGAGAAGCGATAACGGCGCAGCACTGGCAGGGAGCAATACTGTTACCATTTCCGGCATGAGCGGCAGCGCTTACTCCCTCTACGGCGGGTATGCAAGAAGCGAAGGCGGAGACGCCTCTGCCGCATCCAACAGTCTCAGCATCAGCGGCTCGCCTGCTCTTGGCGAATATCCCCAGGCAGTTGGCGGATATGCCTACTCGTCAAATACGATCGGAGGACGCGTTCTGTCGACCAACAACCGCGTGAACCTGAATCTTGACACCGAAGTTCCCCTGGATCTGATCGTAGGAGGCAGAAGCATGGCATCAACCTCCCCCGGCACAGCGACAGGAGCCTATGGAAACAGCATCACCTTGACAAAAGGCAACGTCACGACTCTCTACGGCGGATGGTCAAGCGGGGCCGGTACAGCCGATGCCTCCGGCAACACCATCCTCATCTCCGGCAGCCAAGTGACTTACGTTGTCGGTGGAGAAGCACACAGCAGCACACAGGAAGCCATCGCCGACGGCAATACGATCTCCATAACCGGGGGCAATCACGCCCACATCATTGCCGGATCAGTGCAAAGCGACCAAGCGACAGCTTCCGCCAGCGATAATGCCGTCTACCTGCGCGACACAACAGTTGACGGCATAACCGGCGGTTACTCCACCAACGCAGAAACGGCAGCATCACTGGATGGGAACAGCATCGTTGTAGACACAGGAGCCGTTGTTCTCTCCGATATCCACGGCGGCGACAGCATCAGTACATCAAGCGACAACAGCGCCAGCTACAACACCATCGCCGTAATCGGAGGGGGACAAGTGCAGGGTGAAATCATCGGCGGATATTTGGAATCCGGTTCGGGCAGTGCCTCGCAAAACACCATCACCATCAGCAACAGCACCGTCGGCGGCAACATCAGCGGCGGTCGCTCCGCCCAAGGCGGTGACGTCAGCAGCAACTCCATCACCCTCGAACAGAATGCCCAGGTACAGGGTGACATCGTAGGCGGTGAGATTCAATCCGGCTCTGGCTCCGCCTCGCTGAACACACTCCACGTCAGCAACAGCACCGTTGGAGGCAGCGTGTGCGGCGGCAGCTCCGCCCAAGGCGGCGACGTCAGCAGCAACTCCATCACCATCGAACAGAATGCCCAGGTACGGGGTGACATCGTA
>CALXRG010000007.1 GCA_944390825.1 uncultured Akkermansia sp. | reverse complement strand
CGTGTCGGGGTGCCGCCGAGTATACAGAAAACGCCGCGCTGCGTCAAGCTTTTTGTGAAGATTTTTTCGACTTTTTTTGGCTGATTTTTTGCAAGCTGCTGGATTTTCAATCAGTTTTGCTGCACACTTTCCTTTCTGGAGCCATGGAGGATGGGCCAGGGTGCCGTGAAAAGACAGTTGGAAGGTGCAAACAAGCTCATTGTTGGACAAAACGAAGGGTTACTGGGAGTCAATCCGCTCTCTGTTGCTTCCATCGTGGTTAGCGAGCCGGAATGACCTTGATTCTCAGCAGGATGCGACGGGCCGGGTTGCTGTCTTTCTCCCACGCCCGACAATAGACAAGTTCGACGTGGCTTGTGCCCGGACGCAAAGCGTGAACTTTGACGATGGTCTGTTCGGGGGCTCCTACTACTGCCGTCGAGGTTGGCTTACGCGGACGGTTGATGAGTTCGACAGTAGCACACGTGGTGTTGCCTTCACTAAGGATTTGCCAGGCATATCCGGTAGCAGGGTTGTTGCTCAGTACGACACTGCGATCGATGCTACCGGCACGAAGGCGGTAGGGAAGTTCAGTTTCACTGTTACTGTGTTGCTCGATAGACGGGAGCAACGCGTGGACCGAGGTACGCTCCGTGTCGCTCAAACCCGGAAGCTGAACTTTGTCTTCCCCTTTGGCTGTGTGCGCTAGGAAAGACACAAAGGCGGCCATGGCAACCACACAGCGTTTCCCAAAAACAGGCGAGTATTTTAGCATGTAATGAACCTACCATATCCGGCTGTCGGCTTCAAGCTATTCTCTCTAGCTGTTCCCGGCATTGACACAAATCAGGCACTCTCCCGCCCAGACTTCTCTCTGACGAATGGAGGAACGCGACTCGCGATGATGTGGCTGCGCACCATGCTGACCGTGTACCGGTCAGGCGGCGCGGCTTGCTTCAGTATCAGCGCTTTTGCGTTCTTGACGTTCATCGGGGCCCGTGTTACGATGTGCCCATGCAGACTCGATCGCCTCTCCGCGTGCCGTGCGCCCGAATGAATCACCACTTGGACAATATGGCGGAGTTTATGCTTATGCTGCCGGCCCTGATGTGGGTGGCCAACTGGATCATCTGGCCGATTTCTCTTCCCCTGTGTCTGGGAATGGTGTACATCTATTTGTACCACTGTCGCGAACGCTTGGCGTATGCTGCGAAGGACCGGGATGATGCGGGAAGTCGTAACATCACGGTTATGGGAATTGCCGTGTGCCTGGCCGTAGCTGCGGGCATCACTTTCCTGAACGGATTTGATGGGCGAATCATGCAAACGCCTGACTTTCAAGTGAGAAATGCTGTTTACGGCGAGCTGATATCCTCACCGTGGCCTCTGATTCTGGACGACGGCAGTTTCGTGACTTACGCTATCCAGTATTGGATTCCACCGGCACTGCTGGCCTCTTACCTTCCGGAATGGAAAACCCCGATTCTGCAAGGCTGGTTTTTTATCGGGCTACTGGTCATCTGGCTGCAGCTGCTGAAATATATGGCGTGGGGGAAAACTCTCCTGTTGGCTGTTTGTTTGCTGCTGGCTTCTCCGATTTCTTTTTTTCTCTATCCCGAGCTGAGTGTTCTGAATGTCATTCCGAATGTGATTTCTGACTGCACGTGCACGTACCATTTCTACGTCATGGGTATGCTGATGATCACGCTGTACCTTAGCCAGCATACAAGCTACCGCCAGTTACTTTTTGCTGCTACCCTGCTTTTCGTGTGTGCGCCGCTTACTGCTGCTTTTTTTGCTCCGCTGATGTTGTGGCGCACGTGGCAGGTGCTTCGGGGAGATGGGCAGGAATCTGTGCTGCAAGGCATGCGCCGGCTGCTGTCACTTCCCGAGTTCTACGTGTGCTTGGGGCTGATAGGTTGCCAGTTTGCGTACAGTTCTTCTTCAACGGGCGCCTACGTGTCATACCCATGGGTAGAAATGGCGGGGAAAGTTGATATTGTAGGCATTGTGTATAAGATCGTTATGGCTGTTCTTCTCATCGCGGTTCCCGCTCTTGTGGCGTATCGTATCACCGGGGAGAAAATACTCATATACAGCGGCTGTTTTTCTTCCATGTGCGTACTGGTATGCATTACAGGGGATGGTCACATCAATGAGTTGCTGTTTAAGTCTTCTACAGCCTATTGTTTTTTCCTGATTTTTTGTCTGGTAAAGCATATTCATCGGCCGGTCGCGGGGAGCTACCTGCTGCTGATTCTGTGCTTTTCTCTCCTTCCTATGTGGCATTACTGTTTCGAAACGAAGCAACTCAATGAGGCGATCCGCCATGGTTTCGCCGTCAGGCAGGAGAATATCGTGGATCCGTGGGGGAGCAGGATGTACCGTCCTAACGAACGTTTCTATGAACGGTTGGTCTCACACGGTGTCAACATGCCCTGGCTGTTTCAGCGAAGCGACTGCATCGGCAAAAAAACGAAAGACGAGTCCTCCCCTCAGCCGGAAAATTAGTCCGTCCGTTGGTGTATAGGTTTCCCCATCCATCCCTTTGCGTGTAAACGATGCAAAATTCTCCTGTTTTCATACTTGGTCCCACGGGGTGCGGCAAGAGTGCGGTTGCAGTCGAGCTCGCGGAGCTGCTGGGAGATGCGGAGATTGTGAGCGCCGATGCCTACCAGGTCTACCGGGGAATGGAGGTTCTTACGGCGGCGCCGTCGCCCGGGGAGTTGCGCCGTGTGCCTCACCATTTGGTGTCGATCCTGGATCCCTCTGAAAACAATGACGCTGCTACGCACGCGCGGCGCGCTTTGGCCTGCATCGACGAGTTGTCGGCGCGGGGAAAACGTGCCATTGTGACGGGGGGCTCGGGGCTCTACGTCAAGTTTATTTCGCACGGTATTTCGGAGGCTCCTCCGGGTGATGCGGTGTTGAGGCGGGAATTGAGCACTCTGCCCCTCGAGGAGCTGGTGCACCGCCTGCGCGAGGCGGACCCGGAGGGTGCCGCTGCTACGGACCTGCAAAATCCGCGCTACGTGGCGCGAAATCTGGAGATTGTGCTGCTGGGTGGCAAGCCTTTGTCACACTGGAGGCAGAATTGGCAACGGGAGCCGGCCGGGCCGGGATTCTGCATCGTACGGGAAACGTCTGACCTCGATGCCCGCATCGCTCACCGCGCGGGACTTATGCTGAAGAATGGGGCTATCCGGGAGGTGCAGGCTCTCGGTGACCTGGGGCTTTTATCTCCCACGGCGGCAAAAACGCTGGGGCTGCCGCAGATTGCGGGGTTCTTGTCCGCCCAAGCGGGAGACGGCCTGCAGCACGATCCGGCGAGGGGATTCCTTCCTCCCTCTGCTCCCGGGCAGTCCTCTTCGAAATGCCTCCGCGATCTGGAGGCTGCTATCTCATTGGCTACGCGCCAGTATGCCAAACGACAGCGCACCTGGCTGCGGCGGGAAGCCTGGCTGAGTCCCGTGACAGCGGGGGCTCAGGATACTCCGGAGACTTTGGCCCGCACCATTGCCGGGTGCCTGGGCGCGTAGGTTTATCCCGGAGTAGCGGAGGGAATGACTGTAAAAGCACCCGGCACTGCTACGCGCCGGGTGCTGAAGGTTGATCCGGGTATCTTCCGATGGTGCCTGGGTGCTGCACTCCCTGTGCTTCCCCTCCCGACCAGGCATCAGTGCCGATGGTGCCTGCCCCGGGGGCCGGGATGCGGTGGCCCCGGGTGGTGATGTGGCTTGGGGGCCGGCTTGGCGTGATGGGGACGGGGTGGCGGCGGCGCTACGACGACTGGTCTGGGAGGCGGGGGCGGAGGCACAAAGCCTACGGGAGGCTGCATGATGTAGGCTCCGGGTGGCGGGCTGCCTACTTGGACGTAGACCCCGCCTTCTCCGGCTTTATACCATGAGCCACTGAAGTTGAAGTAGCCTATGCGGAAATCGGCTGCCTGGGCGTCGGAGCTCAGAGCGCCGGCGCATACCAGCAGCATGGCTGCTGCGCTGCAAATGATTCTTTTCATATTGGTCGGTGTGGTGTGATGGTGTGTGTGACTGTTGTTCGCTTTCTTCACCTGCCTGATTTGCCTGTTTTCATGAAGTGCGGGGAAGAACGTCTCGGTGTTCCGCTGTTATGTCCGCTTTCTGGCAGGCATGCGTTCAGCGCCTGTGGGGAGGACCTCCTCTGTGGCCAGGTGGCGGCGGACCGGGGCGGCGTGGTGGAGGCACCGGGTGCGCATAATGTACGGGGCGTGGAGGCCTGCCGACGACGATTGGCCTGGGAGGTGGCGGCGGTGGCAAGATGACCGCTGGCGGCGGTGGTGGCGGGATGAAGCCCACCGGAGGAGCTATAATGTAGGCACCTGGAGGTGGCGCTCCGACCTGTACGTACATACCGCCGTTGCCACCGGCCATGTACCACGCACCTCCGAAGTTGAAGTAACCCACGCGGAAGCTGGCAGCTTCGGCTTCGGAGGCCAGGGCTCCGGCTCCTACCAGCAAGGCAGCGGCTGCGCTGATGATGAGGTTGTTGTTCATGTTGCCTGATGTGCTGAGGTTCTATTGGAGAGAACGATGTGTTTTTGATTTATCTACATTTCCATACAAAATAATATTAAAAATCTTTTTCCATCGGCGGGCAAACCCGGCTTGCCGTGGTAGGCGGTTCCGTCTTTATGGGATGAGTTGTCTCTCTGCCATCAGCGCGTTTGAAAGAAGTCGCGCAGGGAGTTGAAGTCCTCGGCGCTCGGTGCATCGGCTCTGGCGATGGCTTCTTTCTGCGCGGCGGTGATGGACGCAATGCCTTTGGTGGCTAGGGCAAGCATTTGTGCCATTTCTTCGGAGGTGAAGACGGCTTCTTCTCCGCTGCCCTGCACTTCGACGTATTCGCCGCTTTCGGTCATGACGATGTTCATGTCGACATCGGCGTCGCGATCTTCGACGTAGCAGAGATCCAGCAGGGCTTCGCCTTGCAGTTTACCGACGGAGACGGCGGAGACGAGTTTTTTCATGGGGTTGGTGGTAAGCTCGCCCCGGGCTATCAGGCGGTTGATGGCAATGGCAAGCGCAACAGCGGCCCCGGTGATGCTGGCCGTGCGGGTGCCGCCATCAGCCTGGAGGACATCGCAGTCGACCCATATCGTGCGTTCGCCGAGTGCATCAAGATCCATGACAGAACGCAGGGCTCGCCCAATGAGACGCTGAATTTCCACGGAGCGCCCGTCCTGCTTGCCGGCGCTGTCGCGTTTCTTGCGGTCGAGGGTGGAGTAGGGGAGCATAGCGTACTCAGCTGTCAGCCAGCCGCCGGGGACGTTTTGGATTTTTTTCCAGCGGGGTACGGCGTTTTCGATGGTGACGGCGCAGATGACCCGGGTGTTGCCAAAGCAGGACAGGACGGATGCTGTGGCGTTCGGGGCGACGTTGAGGACGAACTCGAGGGGGCGCATTTGGTCGTATGCGCGTTGATGAAGGCGTTCCATGGCACCTGTTTAACATAGGCAGCAGGGGCTTGCAATCATAAAATGCGCGTTGACACAGGGATGTGGCTGTGGTAGAACAGCGCAGGCGCTCGCATGAAAGATACCTTCACACAGTTTATCCGCTTGGGATTGGTGATCGTGCTGCTGGGCTTGCTGCTGTACTGGCTCGATGCAGCGTATTTTGCTCCGCGCCGTTTGCCGCCTTGCGTGCAGGAGGAGTTGCCGGAGGGGTTCATCTGCCCGGAGACGCTTCTCCGGATCCCGGCCGGTTCGTCGATTGTGTGGATTGATGCCCGCAGCCTCAGCGAGTATGAAGTCAAGCACATGGAGTTGCCTACAAATGATGCGTTCCCCATTCGCCCCGGCGCGGAGAAGGATGAGCAGATCATCCGCGCCAGTGAGCGGTTGGCTCAGCTCTCGGAGCGGGATTATGTTGTGGTGTTCTGCTCGGCATCCTGCTCGTCCTCAAAGGAAATTGCGGCCGAGCTGCGCGAGCTCGCTTTTTCTCCGGCTCCCGTTTATATCTTACAGGGAGGCTGGGATGCGATACGGGATGATAAGGCGTTTGTGCCCTGAGTTTTTCCTCCCGCTGGTGTCTCACTGTTGATGCTTCCGGGGCTGTTGATGCTTCCGGGCGGGCTCTCCTTGTCCAACGAGTTCCGCGAGACGAGTACTGCGAAGTGGCTTCCCCATGCTGTGTTCTTCACCCCTCGGGCAAAGACTCAGGTGATCCTCCCGGGACAGAGGTTCAGGTGTTCCTCCCGGACAGAGGTGGTTCAGGCGGTGGCGAGGTCGAGTGCCGTCAGCAGATCGTCCGGCAGTGCCTCCTGACCGGCGGCGGCGGCGCAGTCGCGCAACTGCCGGACATTGCGGGCGCCGATGAGCACACTGGTGACGGCGGGCTTGCTGAGCAGCCAGCGGAGCGCCAGCTGCGTGAGTGATATGCCGGCCTCGGCCGCCAGCTCTGCCAGACGGGCTACTCTCGCAGCGTCACCCGCCACGCGCTCGACAGTCAAAAACGGGGAGTCCGCGCGCTGTGCCCGCGAATCAGCAGGCAGCACACCGCCGAGGTATTTGCCGGTCAGCATGCCCTGAGCCAGCGGTGAAAAGACGATGCTGCCAATCTGCCGCTGCTCGGTGGCGGGCAGCATGCCTGTTTCACAGCTGCGGTCCAGCAGGTTGTAGCGGTACTGATGGATGAGGCAGGGTACTTTTTCCTCTGCCAGCAGGTCACAGGCCCGGTGAAACAGCTCAGGCGGGTATTTGGAAAGCCCGGCATACAGGGCTTTGCCACTGCGTACGGCCTGCACAAGCGCCCCGACGGTCTCCTCAATGGGTGTCTCCGGATCCGGGCGGTGCGAATAAAAGACGTCCACGTAGTCCAGTTTCATGCGCCGCAGGCTTTGATCGAGGCCGGCCAGCAGGTGCTTGCGCGAGCCCCAATCTCCGTATGGCCCGGGCCACATGAGGTGGCCCGCTTTGGTGGAGATGAACATCTCATCGCGGTGGGCTCCGAAATCCTGCGCCAGCAATTCGCCGAAGCGCTGCTCAGCTGAGCCGGGAGGCGGGCCGTAATTGTCCGCCAAGTCAAAGTGACAAATTCCGAGCTCCAGCGACTCCGCTATCATGGCACGACAGGCAGCGGGGTCGTCCCCGCTGCCGAAATTATGCCACAGGCCCAAGGAAATCTCCGGCAGGAGAACGCCGCTGCGTCCGCAGCGGCGGTATGGCATTGCCGCGCACATCACTTAGTCACTTGCGTTGTCTTGAACGCGCTGGCCGGGATGGGTTTGGCGGGTTCCTGTCCCTTGTACCACTCCAGCTTCATCTTGCCGGGAGCAGACGCCCCCTGCACCACAACGAAACGCACTTCATGCAGGCCGGCTTTCAGCGGGATGCCTTTTTTGCCGTTTTTCTCCGGGATCGTTGCCTCAGCATTGGCAGCGGCTGATTCGGTTGCCTTGGTGCCGGGTTTGTAGTTGAAGTCCGCATCGATGAGCTGGAAGTTGTGCATCTTGAGGTAGGCCTTGCTGCCGGCCACATCATCAAGCTGAAGCGTGAAGTGCCAGTGGTCACCATCGGCCGGGATGTTGATGTACCCCGTGAACTCCGTGACCGTACCGGCGGGCAGCTCGACTGCCGTCGGGTCTGTGACCACGCTCCGGGTGGCTGTTTCTGCTCCGGGCAGCGTATCAAACTCCGGTACCCAGGGGGTCTCCGCCTTGAGCTGCCGCATGGTCAGGCCCGGTTGGAGGTCTGCGGGAGCATCGGCATTTGCGGGCACTTTCATGGCGTCATACTTGCGGGAGCCGTCAATGCCGTTGTTGCGTTTGCCGGTCTTGGCGTCGTAGGCGTAGTCAAACACACGCCGGTTGTACAGCACGGCTGCACGAAGTGTGTCCTGCATGTCTGCATACTGAGCCGCCAGGTTGTTGGATTCGTGAGTATCGGCATCCACGTCGTAGATTTCAAAGTCATCCTCACCGGTCTGAATGTTGGTACGGATGGCCTTCATGTACTTGCCTTCTTTATTCTTGAACAAGATGAACTGCTGATCTCCACGGCGCAGATTTTTCTTGTTGTCGGCGTAGTCGTCATACATGTCCATGTTGCCGCCAAACTTGTACTCACTGTACACCACACCATCCTTCTGGCCGGGCTCGTCCCTGAGAGTCGGCATAATCGAAACGCCGTCCGAACGCAAAGGCTTGGGCACTCCGGCCAGATCAGCAAAGGTCGCCATCCAGTCATGGAACTGGGCGGGATGGTAACTGACGAGGCCGTTTTTGGTAAGGGCGGGGGCCCACACGAGGCAGGGCACGCGCACGCCGCCCTCCCAGACATCGCGCTTGATACCGTCAAAGCAGCCATAGCTGCGGTAGAACGCCGGATTCTGCGCAGGCGCAGGGTGATCGGGGATTGGCGTCACTGCACCGGGTTCGCTGTGAGGCCCGTTGTCACTCGTGAAGACCATAATCGTGTTGTCCGAGATTTTCAGGTCATCGCAAAGCTTCATCAGGTCGCCGATAGCATCGTCGATGCGGGTGATCATCGTCGCATGCCGTGCGGCGCTCTGGGTGATATTCGGGTTCTTCGGGAAACGGGCTTTGGCATAGGATGCAAGCTTTTTGGGTGCATAGCGGGGCTCAATGAAGGAGTCCCACTTGCCTTTGGCTGTGTTGATCATCTTACCGGGCTTGCCAATCCACTGCACACCGCCCTTGAGGCCGCCTCCCTTCGGATAGGGGCAGCTCGGCACAGCCAGGCGGGCGTGAGGTGCGATCAGCGTCAACGCCAGGAAGAAGGGCTGATCCGCATGCTCCTTTGTATGATCTACAATCCATTTCTTGGCACGCGCCGTAAACAAATCGGTACTGTAGCAGGTATCCAGCTGATCGGTGATTACTTCGGTGCCATCCCAGATGGCATTGCCGCCCACATCGGGATCCACGCCATGCTCTTCTTTCGGGTAGTGACGGTGACCGGCAATGTGGTTATGATAGCCGAAGAAATAATCAAAGCCGCGCTTGGTGGGCCAAGCCACCGAGGTTTCGGGTGTGCCGCCACTTTCCTTGCCGCCGCCAATTCCCCACTTACCGATGAGAGCGGTAGCGTAGCCTGCCTGTTTCAGCACCGACGCAAGGGTATGTGAGTTCTCAAGAGGGGCGTCGAAGTTGTTGTTGCGCACGACCTCCGTGTGCCCCTGATGCGTGCCCGAGAAAAGGGAGGCGCGAGCCGGAGCGCAAACAGGAGCCGCCGAGTAGTGACGCCTCAGTTGCACACCCTGCCGTGCCATCCGTTCCAGGGACGGCGTCTCAATCACAGGAGCCTTGGGACCCTCGGCCTTTACCTCCCCGGCATTGACACTGGTGTCGCCCCAGCCCATGTCATCCACCAACACAAAGATGATGTTCGGTTTCTGCGCACCGCAGGCAAGGCCCCCCAGCAGCATGCAAAGCATTGCAGCAAATAGAGTGCGTTTCATACGGGGGGTATTCTACCATGAACTTCGTAGAAATTTCAAGCCTGTTTTGCCACGCTGCCCACCTTCCGTGCCGCATCTCTATTCTGCACGCCGGAAATAACAAACAGATATGCGGAAATGTTCCCATCAATAAACGAACTCACCGGATGTGGCATGGATCCCGCCCGCCATGCAAGTGTATTTTGACATACACAAATAGATACGCGAAGAACAAATAAATACGCGAAGATCGATACACGAATGAATGCATGCATGAACAGATGTAAGAATCATCCCATCTCCTTCGTACGATTGTCCACGGTGATCTCGAGTATTAATATAAAACGACTGTATAAATAATCATAAAAGACTTTTACGATTTTTCACCTGAAGAGCCCTTGGGTGCGTTATATTTTGATGCGGTGTGCAAGAGCCGGCAATTCCAGATTTTGCTTGACACAGCATAAGGCCCTCCCTATACTCCCCACGGGTGTGCGATGCACCCGCACCATCGCGCGTGCTCGGATAGCCAGGCACCATGGAGTCCCTCCCCTGAAAAGGAGGACCCCGCCTGCACCCGCACGCACTCAGCCACAAACCACTTACTTTCAACAATGACAACCTTTTTTAAAAAGCTTGCCGGGTTCTTCTCCTATGACATAGGAATCGACCTGGGCACGGCCAATACCCTTGTGTATGTCAAGGATCAGGGTATTGTGCTGCGCGAGCCTTCCGTCGTCGCCATGAAAGGCGACAAGGTACAGGCCGTGGGCGAAGAAGCCAAACGCATGGTCGGCCGCACGCCGGGCAGCGTCGTAGCCATCCGTCCGCTCAAAGACGGAGTCATCGCGGATTTTGTCGTTGCGCAGAACATGCTCAACTACTTCATCCGCAAAGCATGCCGCCGGCGTTCTCTGCGCGGGCCGCGCGTGCTCATTGCGCATCCCTCCGGCATCACGGAGGTCGAGCGTCGCGCCATCGTCGAAGCCGCTGAAGAAGCCGGTGCTATCTCAGTGCGCCTCATTGAAGAACCCATGGCAGCCGCCATCGGCGTAGGCCTGCCCGTCTCCGAGCCCATCGGCAGCATGATTGTTGACATCGGCGGCGGCACCACGGAAGTAGCCATCATCTCCCTTTCCGGCATCGTCTACAGCGAATCCGAAAACTGCGGTGGCGACGCACTGGACGAGACCATCGTGCGTCACATGCTCGCCGCCCACAACCTCCTCGTCGGTCCCCGTACGGCCGAAGAAATCAAAATCACCGTCGGCTCCGCCCACCCCCTGCAGCAGGAACTGCAGATGGACGTCAAGGGCCGCGACCGCGGCACCGGCCTGCCCAAGACCGTTACCGT
The DNA here is from genome assembly GCA_944390825.1 of uncultured Akkermansia sp. Classification (GTDB taxonomy): domain Bacteria; phylum Verrucomicrobiota; class Verrucomicrobiia; order Verrucomicrobiales; family Akkermansiaceae; genus Akkermansia. Next base: position 98,117 of record CALXRG010000007.1, on the reverse strand, counting down.
GCGCTCGGAGGAGATCCGTGAGGCTCTGGAAAACAAGCTGGAAATCATCGTCAACGCCATTCGCCGGACCCTGGATCACTGCCCTCCGGAGCTGGCGAGCGACCTGTACGACCGCGGCATCATGGTTGCCGGCGGCGGAGCATTACTGCGTGGCCTGAGCGACCGCCTGCATGAGGAAACAAGCCTGCCCATCACCATCGCGGATGACCCCCTGAGCGCCGTCGCCGAAGGCACGGGCAAGTTCCTCCAGGAAAACTCCCGGGTCTTTGAAGAAGAAGACTGATGCACACCACCTGCCCGCCTGTCCGGCGCGACACGTGCACAGCTGCTCCGCGTACCCAATCGTACAAGGCCTAGACCGGCTCCTGCCGGAGTACCTCCCGTGCAGAGCCGGTCAGTGCACAGACCGGCACCCAAGGTGAGCAACCGTGAGCATGAGTTTCCCGAGTCCCCCACTCCAGGCAACACTCAAACCATCATCTAACACCTTGTCACTACTTTCTAAAATGATCAACACAGTCAAACGCTTCTTCGGGCTGGGCCAATGCAACCCGAAGGAAGGCACGACGATTGTCATCAACGCTGAGAAGCTCGAACGCCGCGTTGCCCTGCTGGAAGACGGCGTGCTGGAGGAATACAGCATCGAGCGCGAAGGCGAAGACAACATCGTGGGCGGCATCTTCAAGGGCCGCGTCAAGAATATCGAACCCGGCCTCAAAGCCATGTTTGTCGACATCGGCTATGAGAAGAACGCCTTCCTGCACTTCTGGGATGCGCTGCCCCTGGCCCTGGACTCTTCGCTGGAAGAAATCCAGAAAGAAGGCCGCCCGCGCAAACAACAGAAAAAAATCACCAGCAAAGACATCCCGGAGATCTACCCCATCGGCTCCGAGATCATGGTACAGGTCACCAAGGGCCCCATCAGCTCGAAAGGCCCCCGCGTCACCACCAACATCTCATTGGCGGGACGCTACATCGTGCTGATGCCCTTCACGGACCAATTCGGCATTTCGCGCAAGATCGACGACCCGAAAGAGCGCCAGCGCCTGCGCCAGATTGTCCAGAAGCTCAATGTTCCTGAGGGTATGGGCATCATCATGCGCACCGTTGCGCAGGGGCAGCGCTTCCGCCACTTCGTGCGCGACCTCGCCATGCTGCTGACCCAGTGGCGCGAGGTGGAGGAAAAGTTCGCCAGCCAGCAGGGCCCCGTCTGCGTTTACCGCGAGCCGGATCTCATCGAGCGCACCGCGCGGGATTTCCTCACCGATAACGTCGACAACATCGTATGCGACAGCCTTGAAACCACCCAGCGCATGCAGGACATCGCCGGCAAGATCTCGCGCCGCTCCAAGCGCCACATCATGCACCTGCCCTGCCGCCAGCCTATCTTCGAAGAGCTCGGCATCGAAAAACAGATCAACGAAGCCTTCCAGCGCCAGGTCCTGCTGCCCTGCGGCGGTTACCTCGTCATCGATGAAACAGAAGCCCTCATCGCCATCGACATCAATACCGGGCGCAACAAGGGCAACAAAGACCTCGACAAAACCATCCTGGAAACCAACCTCGAATCCGCCCGCGAAATTGCGCGTCAGCTGCGTCTGCGCAACATCGGCGGCCTCGTCGTCGTCGACTTCATCGACATGCGGCACCGCAAGGACCAGCTCGCCGTCTACAAAGCCATGAAGGATGCCCTCAAGCGGGATAAAGCGAAGACCCAGGTCATGCAGATCACGCCCATCGGCCTCATGGAAATGACGCGCCAGCGCATCAATGAGTCCCTGCTTGACTACGTTAACGATCACTGCCCGTACTGTCATGGCCGCGGACGCATCAAGAGCGTCATGACCATGAGCGTGGAGATTCAGCGCCAGCTCAAAGCCACGATCATGCGTTACCGCGACAGCGTGGGCGACATGATTGTCGTGGTCAACAGCGACGTTCTCTCCCGCTTCAAGAACGAAGATGCGAAACTGCTCATGGAACTTGAGCGCCAGTGCGCCGGCCGGCTCATTTTCCGCAGCGATCCCTCCATCCACCGCGAAGCCTTCGCCATTCTCGACCCGGCGAACAACAACCGCGCCCTCTACCAGACCGGCATGTAGCCGCCCGCTATATTGCTCCCGGGACTTCATCCCGACGCTGCCCACCCTCATCCCGTTCCGCCTCCGCCCACCTGCAACCGGGCGGAGGCGGCTGTTTGTACCGGGCAGCAGACGTTTGTACCGGGCAGCAGGGATTCTGCACCGCATTCCAGCACGTTTTCTCCAGCATGCTGTGACAATCAGCGAGCCCGTAATACCGCCCCACTCCCATACACGGGGTGGAAGCAAGACTCTGCGCCATAGTGCGTCCCCCCGGTGGGGTGAACGCAGCTTTGCTTTGCTCCTGACCTCAAGCTTTCCTGTTTTTTCTGATTGACCAGCCGGGTGTGTTGCTTTAAAGTGCTAGGCAGATGATCTTCTGACACCTATGTTCAAACTCATTTCACGATCTGCTACCATACTGGCGGCGGCCTGTCTGTGCCTGGCGCTCTCCCCCGCATGGGCCGACCAGGAGAAAGAACCCGATGCCACCGCCCGGACCATCACCACCATCAAGCCCCTGGCAGGCACCATCAACCCCGATGCCAGCGTGTACTTCTACCTGCGCCTGTATATGGGCGGCACCATCTCGGACCGGCTCATGGCCAAGTGCCGGGAAGAATACCCCAAAATCCAGGGAGCCGGTGCAGAGCTCATCCTGTGCTGCATCAACAAGAGGACAGATGACGCCCTCAAAGACTATGAAATGAATCACTGCACCATGCCGCTGGTGGCCCTGGACCAAGCCGCCAAGCTGCCTGGCTACGTTCCTTCCATAACCTCGCCCTACCTGCTGGTGGTAAACCGTCAGGGAAAACTGCTCGCCAGTGATGATCCGGAGGCACTCGAACACTGGGCCCGTCTGGCGAATGCCAAACCCAAAGCCACCCCCAAAGGCAGCGTCCTCTCCAAGCTCAAAAAAAGCAAACTGCTGCGTGGCAAACCCGCCAAAAACTCCCGGTACTTCATCTACATCAGCGGCTCTCCGCAGTGGGCAGCCGTGATGGACGGCGCCGAACGTTACTGGCAGGAACAGGAACAGCTGCGCAAAGCCCGCACCGACGTCATTCTCTGCTGCTGGGACCTTGAGGAAGACGACGTCACCAACACCTTCCTGAACGCAAGCAACAACTTCCCTGCCATCGACAGGAAAGAAGCCCGCCGCCTCCCGGGCTTTGATGAAAGCGTTGGCTTTTCCATCACGTTGGTAGACGCCAAGGGCAACTGCATCGTCCGCAAAATCCAGACCTTCTACCTGGAGGACTGGCAAAAACTCATCAGCGATTGGGAGCAAAAGAAAGGCGCGTCTGCGACCAAGGGCAAACCCCGCCCCTCATGCGATGCCCCTAATGCGGTGTCCCTCATGCGTTGATTCTTTCACGCGAATCCCGTCCTCCCGCATATCCCGGGCAAAGCACCCACGCATCAGAAAGGAACGGGGCATCAACCTCTCCGCCATCCGACACCAGGGCGACATCTGCTCACAGGGCCCCTGCCCTGCCCCGTCACAGAGTTTCTCCCTCCTGAGTTTCTCCCTGCTGAGGCGCCTCTCTGGTGCCGGCCGACTATCATCCGAACGGGCCCGTACCTGACTCATCACTTCATAAAAAATAGTGACACACGTGACTTTTCCCCCTCTCCCTCACTTTTTAGCTTGATTTCCCGAGCAATTCTGATACAACAGCTAAAGCACTTCCGCACAGCGGATTTACAACACTTAACATACATACTACAATGGATATTCAAGTAGCAGTACTTTGCGACTACGCCGCCGATTATCAGGGCAAGCTCTGCGTTCAGGGCGCCTTTGATACTCTTTTCGCCCGCCAGTTCCCCGTCGTGCACCCCGCCTGCGCCCTGGCCCTCCGCCTTTGCCTTACCCCCGAGGACGCCGGTGACCACAAGCTTGGCATCTCTATCGTCGATGAGGACGGCACTCCCCTGGACAAGGAGCACATGCCCATCGTCGGCGACCTCTCCGTCGCTCTGCCCGAAGGTGCAGCCTTCCTGACCCGCAACCTCATCATGAACTTCCAGGGTCTCAAGTTCGACAAGAGCGGTAACTACTGCATCGACGTTACCCTCGACGGCGAGGTAGTCGCCAGCACGCCGATCCGCCTGGTTCTCGTGCCGCAAGACGCCCCGAAGGCCTGATCTCACAGCATACACACACATGTCCGGGCCCTGTCTCCGCAAGGAGGCGGGGCTATTCATTTACACCTTTTCCGCTCCCGCAGCATCCACCCCTTCCCTCCTCTTATGTCAGGAAAAAAACACCAAAAAGGGCTTCACATTCAGCGCTGAGTGTGCATAATAGGGCCCATGCACGAGCTGATTGCATCATGGACGAATTGGGCAGAGCAGTGGAGCTACTGGGCAGAGCACCTGCTCACCACCTGGATGACCTGGGTAGAGCAGTGGGGCTACTGGGGAGTAGGCCTGCTCATGGCCATGGAAAGCTCCATCCTGCCCGTGCCAAGTGAAGTTGTTGTTCCCCCGGCAGCCATCCTCGCCAGCCAGGGAGATTCCAACATGAGCTTCTGGGGAGTTGTGCTGGCAGGTACCATCGGCTCCTACGTCGGCTCCGTCATTATGTACATCTGCGCCCTTTGGTTCGGTCGCCCCTTCATCTACCGCTTCGGCAAGTATTTCTTCATGCCCCGGCACAAGGTCGAAACCGCCGAACGCTTCATGAACGAGTACTCCACCGCCGGCATCTTTTTCTCACGCTTCCTGCCCGTCATCCGGCACCTCATTTCCATCCCCGCCGGCATCGCACGCGTTAACTTCACCTGGTTCAGCATCGCCACCATCACCGGCTCCGCCATCTGGTGCACTGTCCTCGCCTGGTTTGGCGATAAAGTCGGCGCCCGCAATCCAGACATCCTCAACTCCCCCGAAACCCTCATTGCCGCCGTCAAGGCAGAGTCCCACCTCATCGTCCTCGGTGTCCTCCTGCTGGCCGGCCTCTACGCCCTCATGAAGTACCTCACACGCGAAAAGGGCAACTCCACCGCCCCTCAGTCTGCCGCTGCCCCCGCCGCACCCGAGGAGCCCACCCTGGCTCGCGGAGAAACCGGCACCGGCCAGCAAGCCACCAGCGAAAGGAAAAGCTAAGCTCTCCCGCCTGCTGACGGTGTTGAAGGCACTCAGTGCCCGCCAGGCCTTTCACACAACGCGTCCTTCCATCCCCCACGGATATCCTCCAAGGACATCCTCCGGGGACCCCACACTAGGCGGGATTCTACATCAGGCGGGATTCTCAGCCTGCCCTCCCCTTCCCTTCTGCCTTCATCCCTGAGCACCGGGCCCGGCAAACGCGCGATGCACATGCATTACCATGTATGCGTCATAGCGGATTTTCGTGTCTCTTTTTTCTATTTGACCATAAGAGGTCTTGTCACCCCCACCCTGCCACAGAAGTCATCGGCTTTCCGATCATCACTCCGTCAGGTGTGTGAGGCACGCCACGCTGTATCGTTCATCTGCCAGGCTGCTTCCTCTGTGATACTATCCCAAGTACCATCCGGCACTTGAGCAGATGCACCGCCTCAGGCAGCAGTGTCGGTATCCAACGCTCACACACGGCGCTCCGTTTCTTCTAAAGATGCATTTCAGCCCGGCAGGTACTGTTCGCATGGAATGTGCCGGCCTGCCGGATGCTGCAAAGAAACACAAACGACTAAACAACGCTTCCATAAGAACGAAGCCAACAAAAAAGCCGGCGCTGCGGGAAGCAGCGCCGGCGGTGGGAATGGAACTGGCTGAAGAGAGGCTTAGGCTTTGGCCTCTTCTTCTTCTTCTTCCTTGGACTTGGGCATCTTGCCGGTGGTGAAGTACTGTTCGATCTCTTCAAGCGTGCGGCCTTTGGTTTCCGGCAGGAAGAAGGCAGCAGTGATGAAGTAGATGACGGTGCAGCCCGCCAGCGTGAAGAAGACGCTGGAGTAGCCGGAGGCTCCCACCCAGGGCAGGAAGGCGCCTGCGATGGTGGTGGAAACGCCCTGGTTGATGAGCAGGGCGATGGCCATGCCGTTGGCGCGGATGCGGGTGGGCATGAGTTCCGAGAGGGCCAGCCAGACGCAGACACCCGGACCGGCGGCGTAGAAGGCGATGAAGACGATGAAGAAGACGGTGACAATCCAGCCGGTGGTGGCGTCAGGCTTCATACCGATTTCTGCGCGGGTGATGGTGAGCTCCTGAAGGCTGCCGGTGGGGGCGATGTCGTTCCAGAAGGTGATGTAGTCCATGAAGGTGGGCTTGGGAGCAAAGCCGGGAACTACGATGGCGCGGTCGCTGTCTTGCTCAAGGGTTTGCAGAGCTTTGACCACGGCAGCCTTATCGGTGCCTTCCGGGAGTGTGACCGCGCCGGTGCGGATCTTGTCGGAGAGCTTGGAGGCTGTGGTGTCCAAGACGTTTTCTGCGCTCAGGGACTGGATGAAGGCTGCCTGGGCAGCGGTCACATCCACGGGAGCCATGGCGTTGTCCTCATAGGTGAGGCCGGCAGCGGCGACCTTGGCCAGTTCGGGAGCGCGGTCATAGTATTCTGCAACGACCTGGTTGCTGGAGCTGCCTTGCTGGTAGGTGACGATGAGCTGCATGCCCGGAGCTACGGCATCACCGTTCATGAACTCAGGCAGCATCTGGTCAGCATGTTTCTCTTTGGCGTATTTGACGGCGTCTTCAACGGAGAGTTTGACATAGGCCTTGTCCTGGACAAGGGTGTTGACGTACTCGGTGATGTCGACCCGTTTGTTTTCCAGCATGAGGAACATGGCACCCACGCCGACGAGACCAACGATGATGCCGGTGGTGCCCACCATGAGGAGGAACTTGCGTCCTTTCTTGTCCACGAGTGCTACGGCCACCATGGTCATCACCATGTTGACGACTTTGATAGCGAGGTCGGCGATGTTGGCCTGCTCACCCTGCAGACCTGCCTGCTGGAAGATCTTGACGGAGTAGTTGAGCACGGAGTTGATGCCGGTGGCCTGCGTGCAGGCAAGGATGACGACGGCAAGGATGAAGGGGATGATGTACTTGCGCTGGAAGAGGGTGTCGCCTTTGGCGGCTTCGGCCATGGCGGCTTTTTCTTCCTGCTCGGCTTTGTCAGCGGCCTTCATTTCGTCGAGGATCTCCTTGGCAGCGGCGTCGCCGTTGTTGGCAGCCAGAGCAATGAGAGCCTCCTGCTCACGGCCGCGGCGATAGAGCCAGCGGGGAGATTCTTTCAAACGGAAGGCGCCGAAGAAGAGGATGAGGCCGGGGATGGTGCAGCACCAGAAGATGGTCTGCCAGGCCATGATCTTGGAGCTGGCGCTGACGGTGACGTCATCCGCCGCTCCTACCCAAGCGGTGGTGCAGATGCCGATGAGAGCCGCAAAAACAAGCCCCACAGTGAGCATGAATTGGAACATGCCCGTGCCTTTGCCGCGTGATTTGGCATCCAGGCACTCGGCGAGGTACATCGGGACGACGACGCCGACGAGGCCGGCGGAAGCGCCCTGGAGAATGCGGCCGCCCATCAGCGCTTCAAAGACGCCGTTGGAGAAGCAGATGCAGGGGATGCTCAGCGTGAAAAGAAGTGCTGAGATGATGATGACCTTCTTGCGGCCCAGCCACTCAGCCAGCATGCCGGCGAAGAGGGAGGAGAGAACGGAGCCGAGAAGCACGGCCGCAACGACGATGGAGAGCTGTTGCGGGGTGTAGGTGGAGGTTTTCTCGATGTAAGGAAGCGCAGCGGCGATGATGCCGACGTCTACACCATAGAGAAGACCGCCAAGACCGGCCATGACCATCAGGTACATGGCGTAGCGTTTCACCGATGCGGGAAGCTCGGTGGTTGTTGCGGGAGTACTCATAGCAACTGGATTATAGCATGCCTGTTTGGCAGTTCAATCCCAAATGCTTTGATTTTTGCCCGATGTTTCTGTTTTTCTACCGCGGGGTTTATACCGCGGTGGGGTATTTCGCTGCACGTGCCCACTGATTACGAAGTATGTGCAGGCGGGTACGCTGGTGATTCAGCACTGTGCAGCGACGGCTTCGGCGCAGCGGCGGCCGTCCAGCGCGGCGGAAACTATACCGCCGGCGTATCCTGCGCCCTCACCGCAGGGATAGAGTCCGGCGAGGTCGGGATGCTGGAGGGTGTGCTCGTCGCGCGGGATGCGTACGGGTGAGCTGGTGCGGGTTTCGCAGCCGATGAGCAGGGCTTCTTCGCCGGCAAAGCCGTGCAGTTTGCGGTGGAAGAGCCGGAGGCCTTCGCGCAGGCGCCAGCAGACACTGGAGGGCAGCAGCCCGTTGAGATCCCAGGGGGTGATGCCGGGGTGGTAGCTGGTGCGGGGCAACTCGCGGCTGAGACGGCGGGCAAGAAAGTCGGTGACGAGTTGAGCCGGGGCTTTCTGCATGCCGCCGCCTGCCCGTGATGTGGCGATTTCCAGGGCTTTCTGGTAGGCGATGCCGGAGAGCACACCATGCTCGGGCAGGTACGGATCGGTGTCTTCCGGTTCGACGGTGACGACAAATCCCGAATTGGCAAAGGGGGAGTTGCGCCGGGAGAGGCTCATGCCGTTGACGACGACTTCGTCATTTTCGGTGGCGGCGGGGACGATGAAGCCGCCGGGGCACATGCAGAAGGAATGGACTCCCCTGCCCTCTATTTTGGTAGCCAGGGTGTAGCGGGCTGCCGGCAGTCCCTCGGGACGGACTTCGCCCGGTCGCAAGTGGTACTGGGCTGTATCAATGAGCTGCTGGGGGTGCTCGATGCGTACGCCGACGGCAAAGGGTTTGCGCTCAAGGCGGATATGCGCATCTCTCAGCATGCGGTAGACGTCACGCGCGCTGTGACCGGTGGCAAGGATGACGGCATCGCCGGTGTACTCTGTGCCGTCAGCTGTGCGGACACCCAGCAGGCGGCGGCTATCCGCTGATCTGAGAAGTCCCGTAACACGGCTTTGGAAGTGGACTTCACCGCCACCGGCCAGAATGCTGCCGCGCATGGCCTTGATGATGTTGGGCAGGCGGTTGGATCCGATGTGAGGGTGGGCGTCGGTGAGGATTTCCGGGGAAGCGCCATGGGCGACGAAGGTTTCGTAGATTTCCATGACGGGGCCGCGCTTGGTGGCGCGGGTGAAGAGTTTGCCGTCGGAGAAGGTGCCGGCGCCGCCTTCACCGAAGCAGTAGTTGGAGTCTTCGATGACGCGGCCGGCGCAGTTGATGGGTTGGAGGTCGAAGCGGCGGGCGGAGACGTCTTTGCCGCGTTCAAGCACGATGGGCTTGAGACCAAGTTCAATACAGCGCAGTGCGGCAAAGAGTCCACCGGGACCGCTGCCTACGATAATGACGCGGCGCGCACCGGCCGGTACAGGATCGTAGTGGCGCTCGATGGACGGAGCGGGCGGGAGGGGCTCGTCAATGCCGACCAGGAGGCGCAGTTGCTTGCAGATGGGGCGCCGGCGGGCGTCGATGCTTTCTTTGAGCAGGCGCATCTCCAAGACGCGCTTGGGGGAAATGCCAAACTGCTGAGCGACGGCTTTGCGGCGCGAATCCTCGCGCAAGGCTTTGCGCAAAGGCAGGTGGATGTCCACTTCAGTAATCATGCCGGAATCAGGAACAGAATGGTGGAAAATGGCGGGGAGAAGGATGGCAGCGCGTGTCCGGTGTGCTTGACTTCTTGCCATGCGGCGCAGTCTTTATTCGTCGCAGAGGCGCTGCTGCATACACATGGCTGGTGAATCGCTGCCCGAGGAACCGACTTCCACCGCCGGAACACCGGCAACGGTGGTATGGGGGCGGACGTTGTCCAATACAACGGAGGAAGCGGCTATTTTGGCGCATTCACCGATTTCGACGCGGCCGAGTACTTTGGCGCCGGCACCGATGAGTACGCCACTGCGCACAATCGGGTGGCGGGCGCCTCCTTTTTCCTTGCCAGTGCCACCGAGGGTAACTTCGTGCAGCATCGAGACGTCATTTTCGATGATGGCGGTTTCACCCACTACAAAACCCGTGCCGTGATCCAGCAGGATGCCGCAGCCAATTTGTGCTGCAGGGTGGATATCCACCCCGAATACCTCACTGCCTACACTTTGGAAAAAGAGTGCGAGCAAATACCGACCTTCAAGCCAAAGCTGGTGAGCAATGCGGTAGGTGGCCAGCGCGTGAAAGCCCTTGAAGAAAAGAAGCGGCTCCAAGGCGTTGTGGCATGCGGCATCGCGCTCAACGATCGCCAGCAAGTCAGCCGCCATGCTTTCCACGATCAATGGGTTTTGCTTAAAAAGAGTCCGGAAGAGCGGCTCGAGCTCGTCACGGCCCATATCGCGGCGCGAAAGCCGGCGGGCAAGCCGGACGGCAACAGCGTTGCCAAGCGAGGTGCGACTCAGCACGATGTCGTCGAGCATACTGTAAATCTTAGGCTCGTTGGCCGTGGCACTTTGGGCTACCTCCTGGATGCTTTTCCATACTTTGGTGGAGAAGTTCGGGCAGCAGGGCCGCATTTTTTCCGGGCGAACGAGGCTGGTATCCGGGCTGACTAACATGAATGAATGGTATGAATGAGATGGAACAGATACAGCTGCCGCCCGCAGTGGCGGCACAACGTCAGGCAACGGTCACGGAAACTAGCTGCAGCAGTCGCGCAGCATATCATCGAGGCGGTAAGTCATCTCGGTCAAGGCTTCGCGGGCGGAAGATTCCGGCAGCATCCAGAGAACTTCGCGGGCGGCTTCGTTGCGTTCGATGCCTTCCTGCACCGAAAGGCGGATAGCTTCATGGAAAGCTTCTGTGCCGCGCAAGCGGTCAAAGTCGATTTCCTCCCTGTTCATGACGCAATGGCGCACATATGTGGCCACATCATCATAACTGGATTCCATCAGGAAGAAAATCGGCAGCGTGAGCTTGCCTTTTTCATTATCCGTACCCAGCGTTTTGCCCGCACCGTCATCCTGACCGGTCAGGTCAAGACAGTCATCATAAATCTGGTAGGAAATACCCAACAGCGTGCCCATGCGCTCCAGGTTGCTGATGAGTTCCTCATCCAAGCCCTGAAGATATGCAGCCCCGGACATGCACATGGCAAAAAGTGTTGCCGTTTTTTTGCGAATGACCTCGTAATAGTCGTCCCGGGTCATTTCGGCGTCCCAGAGACGGCTGGACTGCTCCACTTCACCCTGACAAAGATCACGCACGGCCAGCGACATGCGGCGGCAGAAATCGGCATCTGCCAGTTCGGAGCCCATCACCATGGCCTGCGAAAGCAACACATCACCCAGCAGAACGGCCAGTTCGTTGCCCCAAAGTGCATTGGGGGTTGGCTGATCCCGGCGGATGTCGGCCTTGTCCAGCACGTCATCATGTATCAGCGACGCCATATGCACCATTTCCATGATGGCGGCAAATGTAACATGCTTATGCTTAATACCTCCTGTGGCGGCAGCCGTTAGCAGAACGAGGCCCGGGCGGATCATTTTGCCGCGAGCCTGGCAAATGCGCCGCATATACTCGCGGACATAGGGTGCAAATTGCTGTGTTTGCTCCGCCATGACGTCACGGACTTTTTGCAGTTCGGCCTTGACGAGCCGAATGTGTTCGCGGCGGTTGCGCAGTTTGCTGAAGAATTGGAAACTCATGGACGTGACAACAGAACAACACAACTGTGTTGCGCGTGGAGTTTAGCAAATGTCGGGGATTTTGGCAATCATTTTTGCTGAGAGCTTTGGTTGCCGGTGCCGGGCGAAAGATAAAGCACGAGAAGCTCGGGGCGGCAGAACAGTCGAAACGGCAGAATGCTGGTACCCAACCCGCGGCTGACGTACATGCTTTGGCCCTGCTGCTCGATCAGTCCGCTGGACCGCTCGGCCGGAATCCCAAGGAACCAGTCCGGCCCCAGGGGTCTGCCCCAGGGCAGACACACCTGGCCACCGTGCGTGTGGCCCGCCAGGATGAGATCGGTGCCAGGCTTGGCATGACCGATGATCTCGGGAGAATGACTCAGCAGGATAAAAGGTATACCGGCTTCCGGTTCGGGTACGGTCGTGCCGCGCCGATAGAAGAAAGGACAGTGGACCCCGCCAATGCGCAGGCGGTGGCCGTCGATTTTGAGGACAAAGCTTTTTCCGGTTACATCGGGTATGCCGATGGTGTTGAGAAGCTGCCTGGACTTCACCATACCGTGATAATCATCATGGTTGCCAAAGACAGCAAAACAGGGCCGTTGCGTGAGGGGCTTCAAATGGTGAACTATCTCTTCATCACTCATGCTGTCCTGTGGCAGATGGCCATTGTAAAAATCACCGAGCAGGAGAATGGCATCCGGCCCCAATTCCAACGTGCGGGAAACAATGCGATCGATGTAATCGCCGTCCCCGGGACGCAAATGAAGGTCACTGAGCACGACCATCGTCAGCATCCGGCCTTTCCAGGTCGGCAGTTCCCACTGGAGGTGTGTTTCCTGCACGTTTTCCCGCTCCCACAAATGACCATAGAGCAACACGGACAAGCCGAAGAGAACGAGACAAATCGGCACAAAAAGGACGAGACGGCGCTTACTGATCGTCATGGGGTACGGGTCATGGGGTGTTGGACGTTGCCTGAGCAGATGCTGCAGAATGACTGCTCTGAGGTGAGGGATTTAAAATAACACGTTGCTCTGCCGCCAGGCGATCCATGGTGCGGCGAAGACTGTTGATCCGGCGCCGGATTCCCCAGCGCATGGCGCGGCAGACAATGTGATTGAGCAAGCAAAAAACCTTTAGCCAAAGGGTACAACCAGCCCCGGTCAGCGGACGGCGCTCTGCTATCTCAGGCAGCCAGCCGATTAAGGAAGCGGAGCTGATGCGCATCCACCAGTTGTTCAGGGAAAAGTGGCGATACATCAACCTGGCTTCGCGGCTGCATCCCGGCTCTGCTGCCAAGGCCTGATGCAACCGCAGTGCATCGAGCTCAACACCGGAGCGCGAGCCAAAACCGGTCTGCCGGTAGATACCTGTGGCCGACGTGGTGCGATCAAGATAAATCATGCTCTCTGCGTCGCTGAGCAGGAACATAGGATACTGCCTGCACAGGCGGGACAGTCCTATGTTGTCGCCAAACATTTTAACACCCACAGGGAAAAGATCGGTACCCTGAACAATATCTCTGCGAAAGACAGAACAGGAGCAAGGAAGCATATCCACGAACCCTTCCAAATACCAATTCACTGCTTTGAGCGAACGCTGCTTGGCCGGCATGGCAAAATGATCAGGGCTGATCTCCTCTCCCTCTACCCGCTCATGTGTACTGGCATACCAACCGTATTCCGGGTAAGCTTCAAGCGCCTGTCTTGCCAGCTCAAGGTGATTGGGACGCCAGGCATCATCGGCATCCAGCAGAGCAATGTAGGTGCCGCGGGCTTCACGCATGCCCCGGTTTCGAGCACTGCATTCGCCCTGATTAGCCTGGCGGATAACCCGCAGACGCGGATCCGTTTGACGGCGCAGTATCTCCGCTGTGCCGTCCGGTGAGCCGTCATCCACGACTACAATTTCAAAATCCGTCTCTGTCTGTGCGTATACGCTTTTCAGTGTTGTCTCCAGATAACGCTCGACACGATAAGCCGGAATCACGACGCTGAACAGGGGAAGTTTCCTCGGCAAGTTCTTCTCACCCCGTGGGCTATGCGTATCCGGTTCATGCTGATGGGACGCTGATGAACGGACGGAGTCTGTGTGTTGCGGTAAAGGAATCATGGCCCGTATATGTCTCAACTGTATCGTATCATTCCGCGCAGGATGCGGTCAACGCCACATTGCTGCATCTCGGAGATTTCCAAATGGGCTTCACCGGGCAAGTACCCTCCTGGAAGCATGGGTTGTCCGTTGCCAGCTAAAATGGGCGCTATATCCTGTACCCATTCATTGACCAGGTGCTCTTCCAAAAACGACCGCAGCAAATGTCCGCCGCACTCAAGCATCAGCGTGATAATGCCGTATTGGCTGTATAATTCAGCCAGCAGATCAGGTAAATTCGCGACGTTGCTGTACACCAGGGTTCTTTCAGCGTAAGCGTCTGTGAAAACCTTGGCCGTGGGTGGGAGGGAATGAGGGTCGCGGGTAAGGACGATGCGCCAGGGTTGGCGCTTTTTTTCAGGAATGGCAGAAAGGGGCTGCCGAATGGTCAGCGAGGGGTCATCGCTGCGCACTGTTTGACCACCCACGAGAATAGCGTCGCTGCGCAAGCGGCACTCATGCGCGTACGCCAGAGCTTCCGGGCTGCTGACCCAGCGGGTGTACTTTCTGGCCATGCTTCCGTCAAGCGTGCATGCTACCTTAGCCAGCACCCACGGGCGTCTGTGCAAGGTGGCGTAAATCCAGGGCCGCAGAAGCTGCTTACAGGCCCCCTGCTCTACCCCTGCTGAAACATCGATGCCGGCCGCCCGTAAAAGCCCGTCTGCGCGGCCCTGGTGGCGTGGATCAGGATCCTGCGCCCCATAGACTACCCGGGCGATGCCGGATTCAAGAATGGCATCTGTGCAGGGTGGCGTGCGACCATAGCTGGAACAGGGTTCAAGCGTCACATAAATCGTGGCGCCACGGAGTTCAGACGCATGACCGCGAGCACGGGCATCAGCCAAAGCCCGGCGTTCAGCATGAGGTTCCCCTGCCCGCTCGTGAAAGCCTTCACCCAGGACGCAGCCGCCTTTAACGATAACAGCCCCGACAGGCGGATTGGGACTTGTGGTGCCCCAACCACGGTAGCCCAAACTGACTGCCCGCTGCATCCAGCGCTTATCTTCTGCTTCTCTTTCCTCCGCTATGTTCATTTATCATGTGTGAGTGCTGAAAGATGAATTTATACTTAAAATAAATTCATCGTCATCAGCCGTGTTGATATGTTGATAACTGCACTTTGGACTTCGCATTCAACTTTTTACATCTGCCTGACACAGTGAGTAAGTCGGTTGATACCAGAATGAAGAACGTGAGTAAATCTTACGCACAGTTCCACGCACGCTTTATTCACAGACTTATTCACAATTTTGGTTAATATGAATATAACAGATTGATTATCAATTGTCTGAGAGGAAATCAGAGAAGAAGGCGAAGGGTGCCATGAAGGGAATACAGACATTGTAAACCAAGGTACCGGGCCAGTCGATGACTACCCGATCCACCCAACTGACGGCCGTCAGCGCTGCACCGGGCTTTTGAGGACTGCGCGAAGAGTCGATTGTAAAGGACGTTTGTTTTCCTTCAACGGCAGCGCAAATGGAATGCGCTGACTTGCCCGGCAAAGTTGTCCGGGCTAAGGATATGTTATCTTTCAACTCCTGCAGCAGAACCGACTTCGTAAAATAACCATTGTTGTGTTGAAGAACTTGTGCCGTGGCAGAGGAAACAGGAACGTATACGGTCTGTTTGTTACCTTCCACACCAGTGAGTTCTTCAAACCGGGGATCCTGATTCTGCTCGGTAAACATGACATTATCATGCAGCGCCGGATACTCCTTTGTCATTTTACATTTGCTGACTGCCATGTACCATTGATTACCCTGGCGGTATAGCGTGGTGGTATTATCAAGCTCGAAGCCATCATATACTGCACCTATTTCCTTGATATTTTTGTGCGTTTGGAGATAGGCGCAGGAAGGCAGAAGCAGCGGAAGCAGAAGCAGCACAGCCTTACGGAACATTGTTCGGTTCATGAAAGCATCCTACCACAGAAGAGCCATGTGGTCAAGTACAGGGAGCTGGTGCAACTTGTTTGCCACAATTTTGTTCCATATGGAACATTAAGGGGAACCTAAACATCGTTTTGCAGGTATCTTTACAGCCACTTCTGCAGGCATCAGCCGCCCACAACCGGGTTGCATATTCGTGTCTGCGGTTGTGGGTTTGTCGTGTCTGCGTTGTGGGGTTGCTGAGTCTTACGAATGCTGTTTAAGACGGCTTGGAGTCAGCGCAGACGGGAGGAATGACTGGCGGCAACATGACCGAGGGGGGTCTGGTCGCATCACGGATGGCAGCATTCCATGTATCTGCCTGCTCAGGATGGATAGCTTTTTTCGCGAGATTGATGGCGATGGTGCAGGCCTCCAGCTGGCGTGTCAGATAGCGCTTAAGCGATGGGTGCGAACTGGCTGCTGCCGGTGCCTGCTCTTGCAATTGCTTTGCGAAGCTTTCTGCTCTCTGGAGATGTTGCTGGGCTTTGCTGTATTGCTTGGACTTGGCGAAGAGAATCGCGTTCAGAGAAGCTTCCAGGCAATCCCGCACGGAATGAAGAGCGTGCTGTTCGTTCGGGGATATGGTACAGTTATCGGGTACGGTGGCGGCGCGGGATGCTGCTTTTATCCAGGAGGAAGTCAGCTTGACTCCGGGCAGGAACAGGATACGCAAAGGCAGTGTATGGGCTTCCCAGCGAAGCAGAATTTGATCAGCCCGAGCGGCGTTTTCTCCGGTCAGCAGCGGTATGGCGTTCAGGGAACGCCTTAAAGCAAGTGCTTTCTTTTCCATGCGGAGCGTCGAGTAGAGAGTAGCCTCATAGAGCCTGAGCTGGATGCTGCGCTCAGCAGATAATGAGCGGGATGACTCCCCTTCCCTTGCTTGCTCGCGCTGGTCGAGACATTGTTGAGCCAGTTGCAGATAGTGCCCCACGTTTTCATAGTGGCCAGCTCGGTACAGCATATGGGCACAGAGTTGCTGAGCGATGGGATGATGTGGAAGAAAACCTGCCGCGCGTTTTGCAGCCTCGCATGCTTCGGCTGTGACTGTGGGGCGCCCTTCTTCGACAAGTGCACGGACAAAGCAGGACAGGCCGTTGTCTGGTTTTTGTGAGAAGAGTGTTGCAGCCTGCTGCTCGGCTTGCTGCTGATCAGGCGACGCGTTGCCCAGGAGATCGTAACCGGGACCGGCATAATGCAGCAGCAATATTTCCCAGCAGCGCGTATAGACATCGTTTCGGTAGCGTTGCGTGTGAGCCTGGATTTTCTTCAATGCCTCATTATGTTCTCCGCGGGCGAGATCAAGGAGCCACGCCATGGCCGTTTCCTCCGCAGGCGTCAACATGGGATTCAGAGTAATCAAATGCCTGATGTGATCAACATGCTCCTGTTGTGCAGTCGCGTCAGATAATAAGCCTGTAGCCAGCAGCGCAGCATGCGGCAAAAGTGAGTCCGGAGCTAAATCAATCGCCTGCGTCAACAGGCGAAAAGCCTGCTCCTGATCCCCAAGAAGAAGCTCCTGCAGCGCTTGATTCGTTAACTCGCTCGCTTCAGCATCGTCCTGGCCTTGAGGAATAGCCACGAAACATTCCCCCGGCATAAGGATTGACTTCGGCGAAGTTGATGAAGCAGCTTGTGAAAACGACCACGTGCCGTTTTTCGTCCCAGCCCAAAGTGGCAAGGCTGCCGCAACAACCATTGCGGCAGCCTTGCAAAAATGTTCCATGTGAAACATAGGAATTACATGCGGTCTGGCATTTCGATTCCGAGAAGACCCATTCCTTGCTTGAGAACGCGCGCCGTGAGCTCACAAAGAGCTAGGCGAGACTCCCTCACATCGCCTTCGCTGCGGAGAACCGGGCAGGCCTCGTAGAAGCTGTGGAAGGCGCGTGCCAATTCATAGAGGTAGGCGGCAAGCAGGTTCGGCTTGCAATCATCCAGTGTAGACGGGACAACTTCTGCATAACGCACCAAAAGTCTGGCCAGGTGAATTTCTGCATCCTCGGACAGGGTGAGAGAAGCCGGTGCTTTAAATTCACCGTCAATTTTGCGGAAAATAGAGCGCACGCGAACGTATGAGTTTTGAAGATAGGGAGCTGTGTCGCCGGTAAGCGCCAGCATCTTGTCCCAGTCAAAAATGTAGTCACTCAGACGATTCTGGGACAGCTCAGCAAACTTAATTGCGCCAATACCCACGATTTGTGCCACGTGTGACTTTTCATCCTCGGGCATATCCGGACTTTTCTCCTCGACAACTTTCGTCGCTCGGGCAATTGCCTCATCGATGACGTCCTGGAGGCTTACCGTGTCTCCTGAACGCGTCTTGAACGGACGGCGATCCTTACCCAGAATCGAACCAAAAGCGACGTGACGGAAGTCACCGCTTACGCCGCGCATGCGTTCGATGTCGAAGATCTGCTTGAAGTGTTTTTCCTGAGGTGCGCCGACAACGTACCAGATTGAGTCAGCTTGAAAATGCTTTGTACGGTAATCCAGCGTAGCAAGATCTGTCGTGGCGTACAGGAATCCGCCGTCCGCTTTGCGGATGATGGCTGGTACGGGAACCCATTCACCGTCTTTCTGCACGAGGAAGGGGTCTTCCTGTGGCTTGTGGAAGCCATCTGAAAAGACACAGACAGCACCGTCGCTCACACGTGCGATTCCTTTGGCCAGCAAATCATCAACAAGCGGGGCCAGAGCATCATTGTAGGCGCTTTCGCCCAGCCAGTAGTCAAAATGGATATCCAGCTGGTTGTAAATCTTCTCCAGACCTGTTTTGGTGACAGCAATGCAGCGTTTCCAGATGTCGAGATTTTCTTTGTCGCCGCTCTGAAGTTTGACCAGTTCCTCCTTGCACACCGGAAGCAGAGCAGGGTCCTCCTTGCACATGGCGTTCACTTTCTTGTAAACTGCCAGCAGTGCTTCAATGGGGTCTTTCTCCAGATCTTCCTGCTTCAGCAGGTTTTTCCAGCCCCAGAGAATCATACCGAACTGTGTCCCCCAGTCCCCAATATGATTGTCCGTGATCACCGTGTGCCCCATGAAACGTGCCAGGCGGCCAAGAGTGTCGCCGATAATAGTCGAGCGGATATGACCAACGTGCATCGGCTTCGCCACATTCGGAGCAGAGAAATCAATCACCAGCGTTTTCGGCTGAGACGTCTTAGCAACACCCAACCGCTCATCACCAAGCATCATTTGTGCGCGCTTCGCAAAATACGATGGTTTCACGCGGAAATTGATGAATCCAGGGCCGGCAATCTCGGCCGTAGCAATTTCACTCTCACCAAAAGCCTCTGCCACCTGAGTCGCCAAGGCGCGTGGGTTCATCTTTGCTTGTTTGGCCAGCATCATGGCAGCGTTGCTCTGGTAGTCGCCAAAGCGCAGGTCCTGGGAAGCAGTTACACTCGCTTCAAAACCTGCCGGCAGGGTATCACCCAATACCTTCGCCAGTGACGTTGTCAGTTGTTCAGAAAGTAATGTCGGTATCGTCATGGTATGCTGAGCTCTTTATACACATTTCTCATAGTTTTGTCAAATCAATGTCAAATGAAACCAGATGTTCCATATGGAACAATACTTATACTGCCTGTGATGAATACCTGTTATGCTAAAAAGCGAAGAAAATACTTGCAGAAAGTGGGGTGCCATGCTATATATAAGACAGCTGCTGTGCTCGTGACGCGTGGACCTCAAGGCCCGGACCGTTGTTATCAAACATGGGGCATTCAAGTATCAGGATTTGATGTTCCGTCCCAATAGGGGATACCTCAGATAAATCCTGGCTTCGCACCCACCTTACTGAAGGGAACGTGGCTCTTCATCCACTGACGGCACAGCGGTGAACTTTTCGGCTGTAGCGATGCAGCAAGATGGCATTAAAAAGCGTGGTACGGCAGAGACCACGCTTTTTATTGTTTTTATCACCGTTGCTGTGAAGACGAGATCACATGCCCGGCTGTCGGCCTCAGCGCAGCGTGCGCTGCTTGCCAGTCTTGAAGGAAAACTGCTTTTTTGCTGTGAATGGTTTGTGCGATGATGTCTCCTGTTGGGAAACAGATCCCACTGTTCACCTCGAAGGGGCAGCTTTGCGAAAGCGCAGGATCAGCTTCCAGGTGAGCTTGCTGCATGTATTGATGGAGCTGGGAGAGGTCGCTGAATATACGCACGAGGGCAGGGGGGGGCGCACGCACTACTCAGAAAGGGAACGGTTATCTGCTGTTCCTGCAAAGGAAGAATCCGAACCGTCGAGTTCAGGCAGAGCTTCCAAAATGCGGTAGTGTGGATGATATGACCGGATGGTCTGGGGAAAACGCATAGCGTGATCGACGATAAGCTGCCGCAATGACACGTGAGCAAAGTCGCTGAGCTTGGCAAATGTAGCAGCATCCAGGGCCGGACAGGCTTCATAACACCCCAGAACAGCAGACCCGGTTTCCAGCCTCATCACGCGCAGTGGCCAGATGCGACACTCGAAGGGGCGTTGCTCCCGGGGAAGACGGCACCCGCTCGATGGGTCAAGCATGGGACAATTCGCGGATTCGGAGTCACTGTTTGTTTGAAAGGGAAGCTTAAATGTGAAGGATCCATCGGGTCGTTTCAAAAGTTCCACATGGAACACCTGCAACTGCCGCACCAGGTCGGGTTCAAGGAATGGTGTTTCCCAAGAGGAGCTGCGGTGAAAGTTGCAGCAGAGTTTGCACGTGGAGCATTGCTGAGGAGAAAAGATGGAAGTAAGCATGGGAGGCAGTCAGGGAGGGAAGGGGCTAAAGAAGAGAAGGGACGTATAGAAGAGATGAGGTGTAAGGGAGAGGAAGGAAGGGGGTGAGAGGAAAGGGGTGAAGTGGAGGTGAAGGCGTGGAGCGAAAGGGTGAGCGTGGGGTGGAGGAGGAGGGCGGGGTGGATGAAAAGCGTGGAGCGGAAGGAGGGGACGTGGAGCGGAAGGGGGAGCTAGGGGAGACGGGGGTTGCTTTTCATGTTGCGCAGGATGTTCCTATTACTGACAGGGTACGGCATCCCATTTATTGAGGAGCAGGGCAGGGCGGTAGGACAGTTTGGCTTTTCGGAGACCGTCGACGTTCATATCTTCCTCGCGGTTGATGTAGGCGGCTGATGTCAGGAATCCGGCCATGCTGTGATTGATCACGGCGTAAGCAACGCGGAAATCAGGGTGGCATTTTTCATAGTGGATGTCGGCCACTTCCGGGGAGATGAAGCTGCTCAGGGCCAGGGCTATGGGTTGCTCCTGCACATAGATGAGTCCGCCGGTCAGTTGAAGATCGCTGGCGGCGCGCAAGGCATGGCAGATGGCGTGATGCTCGTGCTCAAGGGCCGGACTCCGGTCAGAGGCATCAAACCAGGCATCAGCAACATAGCGGGCATCCGCCTCGCGTTCTCCGGAAAAGGGAATGAATGTCCACTCCGGGTGGAGGCGGTTGAACCGGGCCAGATGGTTACGCTTGGCGTGGTATGGTGTGCCGGGCAGTTGGGAGAGATCCGTTTGCCGGTACAGATAATCAGCATTGCCCCTGTCTGAGGTATATACAAAGCGATTGGGTCTGAGTTGCTGCAGCAGCCGGGCATCGGCATCGGTCAGCAGGCAAAAAGACAGCTGCTGCTGCCGGGCTTGTGCATCTGCTTCAATCAGTCGCAGGGCGTGATCGGCCGCTGCAGCATCTGTTGCGCCGCAGGGAAAGGCATAACCCCTGAGCCGCGCGTTGTCCGAGAAATGCCGGTAGAGGATTCCGTCCTGGATGCAGATTGTTGTATGATACTTATGCTGAAGCAGATAGATGTTTGCAAACGCCAAGTCGCTCCCCATGGCCCGCGCATGCAGCGTCACGTCGCGCACGGCTGATGCGTCCGCGAGCGCCGGTGGTGCAAAGAGAAGGGGAGAATGGTGTGCCATGCCTTGCTTTATTATCTCATATATGTCAAGGCCGAAAAGCAATCCGGCTCATGTTCATATAGGTCATGAAAGAGAAAAGGCCGATCCATTGAGTCAGAGAGCGATGATTGCAGAAGTGCGGGTGCAAGCATGAAAAACAGGAAAGAAGAACGATCCAGAAGGGAGGATGCATTGACGGAGCTTCGGCTCCAGGATGGGACTTTGGCCGGTAGATCGCTCACAAATCATCCATGACGAATTATGATGCGCTTCCTTATTGACAGACACTTCCACGGCTTATATCATGAGTAAGGCTTGCTATTATATCACTATACTTACTGAGGCTCTCATCAATGAAGCAATTCTACTATCAGGACGAGGAAGGTCAGATTCGGGGACCTGTCACCTTGAGTCGACTCTCAGCCATGATGGTGGAAGGTCTGGTGGATCCCACAACCCTGGTTGTGGAAGTCGGCGGGGTACACTGGATGGCGTTGGGAGGAGCCTTGAGTTGCGGCTATATCCTGCCGCCCCTGCCCACCCGGAACCACTGCCGCAATTTGTGTCCCCGCTGCGGCAAGGAAATAGCACTGACCAATGGCAGCGTGCCGCCTCATTGCCCGCATTGCGGATTTGCCCTGTCACCGGAGTCGCCAGGCTTGTGGGCCAATTTCTTCTTCACGGTGGGGAAGTTCCTGTCATTGAAAGGTCGCACCACCCGGGGTGAATATTGGCTGTTTCAGCTGGTATTCGTTGCGATATCGGCTCTGCTGCTGTATGCCGGAGCGAATTTCCTGGATGCTTCGGCATGCTTTCGGGTGAACGGCACGGAAGACATAGCCCTGCTGATGGGGGGCTTTGTGTGCTTCATTTTGGTGCTGGCGCTGTGGCTGTTGATGGCCTTGCCTCAGATGTCACTGATGGTGCGCCGATTGCATGACAGTGGCTGGAGTGGCTGGTGGGTGTGCTGGCACGCGCTGACCAGCTTGACCATGGTGGTCAGCACCGCCTATTTTTTCCTGGCTGCCATGTTCGGTGCCATGAAAGAGATGGCCCAGGAAAATGACTGCGATGAAATCATCGTGATGCAGGAAATCCTGAGACCCTCAGACGTATACCCAACCCACACAACCTATTGGATGCATCGGATTCACCGAGCAGATCGCGCCCAAGCCATTCACGAGGATATCCAGACGCTGCGTCCATTGTACGATTTTATTGAGTCAACCCAGGGTGTCGAGTTCAGTAAGCTGAAACAGTATTTTGCTGTGAATCAGCCGGACGGGGAAGGCGAAACCGACATGTCCCTCATGATGCTTTGGGAAAGCCGTCCGCCGTATGGTCTCACCATTAGTCTGACACTGATGGCATTATCTGTTACGCTCTTTCCGCTGCTTACCCTGCTTCTGCTGGTACTGGCGCTGGTAGACAGCCAGCGCGGGCCGAATAAATACGGACCATCCGTTAAATATCCGCGAGGATAAATGAGCTTTTTGCTCGACTTAACAAGGTCAGCTGCTACAATCAACACATGATAAAGCTATCCCTAGTCGTCCCGTGTTACAACGAATCTGCTGCTCTGCCTGCCTTTATGGAGGAGCTAATGCGTGTGCTTAACCAGTTGGAGGACGTTCGGCCCGAAATTCTTTTCATCAATGACGGAAGCAGTGACAATACCCTCGACATCCTGCGACAGCTGGCAACTGAACACCCTGATACCGTTCGATACATATCGCTTTCGCGCAATTTTGGCAAGGAGGGTGCTATGTTCGCCGGGTTTGAGCATGCCACAGGAGATTATGTTGCCGTGATGGATGCCGACCTGCAGGATCCCCCTTCGATGCTGCCGCAAATGCTTCGGGCCGTCCGCGAGGAAGGCTATGACTGCGCCGGTACGCGACGCGTGTCACGTGATGGTGAACCCCCGATCCGCTCGTTTTTCGCGCATTGCTTTTACCGGATGATGAACCGCATTTCCAATACCCATCTGGTTGATGGCGCGCGCGACTACAAACTGCTTTCACGCAAGGCTCTTAATGCACTTCTTTCCATGCCGGAGTACAACCGCTTTTCCAAAGGACTGTACGAGTGGATCGGTTTCCGCACCAAGTGGCTGGAATTCAAGAACGTAGAGCGTGTAGCCGGAGAGACCAAGTGGTCTTTTTGGAAGTTATTCAAGTACTCGATAGAAGGTTTCGTTGCTTTCACAACGGCACCATTGGCGCTTTCCTCTCTGTTTGGCATGATGCTGATGTTTATTGCTGTAGCCGTGATAGTGGCTCAGATTGCCCGACAGTTGATTTTCCAGGATTCCGTGAGCGGCTGGACCTCCATGGTGTGCATTATCCTTCTGCTGGGAGGTTTGCAGCTCTTTTGCATCGGCATTTATGGACAGTACATGGCCAAGATGTATATGGAAGTCAAGAGACGTCCTATTTATATCATAGCTGAAACTTCTGAGGAACGGCGGGCGGCACTGTCCGAAAAGACACTGCCCAATGAACCGGTCCGGAACGACGGGCGGGAGGCGTAAGTCCTGACACCGAAACAGGACACGCCGCAAACGCGGCCGGGCAATGCGTCAGTCTGGGGGCGGGTTTAGCGTGTGCGTTTCCACTTACCGTCGCCTACGGAAAGAACCTCCACGCGCACCCGATCGAGACCCTTGGAGTGGAAGTCCAGCTTGTGTGCCACCGCGCTGCTGACATCGATGAGGCGACCGGGAATGAACGGACCGCGGTCTGCAATGCGCACAACACAGCTTTTACCGTTGCTCAGATTGGTCACACGGGCCTCGCAGGGCAGGGGAAGGGTACGGTGAGCCGCGTAGAGCTGGCCCTCGTACAGCGGGTTGCTGAGGGCACCATGTGAGCCGTCTGCCTCGTAGTGCGACGCGATTCCCTCAGCTTTATAGCGGAGGGCCTGATCGATGCTCATTGGCACGAAGCGCATTCCTTTAATGGTATAGGGTGCCATCTTATAGCCGCTGTAAGGCTCAAATCCCTGTTGTTGCTGACAGGAGTTCAGCAGGGCACAGACCGGAATACCGAAACCGGTCAACAAGAAAAGGATGCGGGAGGTGAACATGCTGCTACTTTAGCAGAACACTTCCGGCATAGCAAACAGAAAGCTCAACATAAAAGGAGAGCAGCGCGAATGCCCGTGTCGATTTCGAGTCAGGAAGCTGGAGGGAGTTGTTTTCAGCGTTTCCCAATAAAGCAAAACCGGCACAGGCCGTGAAATCGACCTGTGCCGTGCCGGCTAATCTAAGCCGGAAAATGGCGGATGCTGGCGGCGGTGAAAGAAAACCTCACCGGTGGATGGCTTATTTCAGCGCATCGAAGGCACCCTTGAAGAAGTAATAGCCCCAGCCCCAGTCGGGATCACCTGCCCAGTCCGGGTCATAGTGATGCCGGGGACGCAGGAAGCGCTCCGGGTGCGGCATGAGGCCCATGGCGCGGCCGCTGGGATCCTGGAGCCCGGCGATGCGCAGCTCGGAGCCGTTGTGGTTGTCCGCGTACTGGAGGGCGACACAGCCGCCTTCCAGGTACTTCTGGGCGTCTCCTGGCTCGCAGACGAGGCGTCCTTCCGCGTGGGCGGAGGGGAGCTCGAACTCAGCGGGCAGGTAGGTGGTGTAGGGAGAGTTTGGGGCGACTTTCACCAGCTTGTCCCACATGCATTCGAAGCGTTCGGATTTGTTCCAGATCAGCGAGGCTTTCGGCAGGATGCCGAGCTTGGTCAGGATTTGGAAGCCGTTGCAAATGCCGAACAGGAAACCGCCGTTGGCGAAGTGCTTGTGGAGAGCATCGCCGAGGAAGCGCTCGGTTTCGAGCTGGGCCAGGCGGCCGCTCATGACGTAGTCGCCGTAGGAAAAGCCGCCCGAGAAGACGACGAGCTGGGCTTTCCGGACGTGCTCGGGGAGGGCTGTCGCGATGGGTTGCACCTGGGTGGAGAAACCGGCGGCGATGAGGGCACGCTCGGTTTCGGCATCGCAGTTGGTGCCGGGGTATTTGAGGAGTAAGGCGTGTGGCATGGTACTGAGAAACGTGGGTTGTTCCTTGTTTTGCTTGAGTTTCCGATGGGTCGGAGGGACGGTATGCTTTCGAAGGGACGGTATGCTTTAATAGTACGGGGTAAGACCGTGCTTCCAGATGTTCTTGAGGTCGGCAATCTTCGCCTGCACGACAGGAGCCCCGCCGGCGGTGATCACGAGCTCATCGCCCGCAGTTGCGCTGCCGATGCGGGCACAGGGTGTGCCAGCCATGGCTGCCTCAAAGTCGTCGGCGAGATCGGCATCCACCTCGACCAGGAAGCGCCCGGTGCTTTCGGCAAAGCAGGGGACGGCCAGGTTCTTCCAGCCGCCAACAGTCGGCAGCTTGTCCAGATCCAGAGTGAGGCCGCCTTTGCCCGAGAAGGCAAACTCCGCTGCTGCGACGGCTAGGCCGCCTTCGGAAAGGTCGTGCGCGGACAGCACCAGACCCTGCGTCAGCGCCTTGTCGTAGTAGGTCTTGTAGACGCTGAAGTTCTTCGCACAGTCAGTTTGCGGCACCTTGCAGTCTTTCACGCCTTTGACGCGGGCATAGACGGAGCCGCCCATTTCGTCTTCGGTGTTGCCGACGATGAAGATGACGCTGTCGTTGCGCCGCAGCGACATGCCGTGCACGTGTTCCTGCTCTTCCACCACGCCGAAGCCGGAGCAGAGGAAAGTGACGGGGATGTTCACGGGGCCGTCCTCCGTCTCGAAGTAATTGTAGAAGCTGTCCTTGCCGGAAACGTACGGGGCACCGTAGGCCAGGGCGGCCTCGCGGATGCCCTTGGCGCATTCCACGATGCGACCGAGCTCTGTCGGGCACTCGGGATTGCCCATGCAGAAGTTGTCCAGCAGGGCGATTTTCTCCGGGTTGGTGCCGGCCAGCACCAGCTGGCGCACGGTTTCATCCACCGTGCCGGTACCCATGGCGTAGGGATCGGTCTTGCCCCACTCGGGCAGGATAGCCAGAGCAAGCGACATGAGCTTCTCCGAGCCATCGATGTCAATGACCGAGGCATCCTGCGGGGCGTCGGCTGAGGCACCGGCGAGGGGCTTGAGCACTGTGTTGCCCTGCACCTCGTGGTCGTATTCGCGGATGATGGGTTCGCGGGAGACGATGGCGAAGTCGCCGAGCAACTGCTTGAGGTCAGCGGTCAGGTGGCTGTCATCCAGAGTCACGCCCGTGAGGGCAGGGGAGGCCTTGAAGACCGAGGTGAGCTTCTTGGTGGGAGCGTCGTGCAGCTTCGAGTTGTCGAGCTCACAGACAAGCTCACCGTTGTGCCAGACACGCAGCACACCGGAGTCGTCCGACTCACCCAGCACGGTCATCTCCGTCTGGAAGGTATCGGCCAGGCGCTGCAGCTCACCGAGGTTCTCCGGCTTGACGGCAAGCACCATGCGCTCCTGAGACTCGGAGAGGAAGATCTGCCAGGAGAGCATATTCGTCTCCTTGAGCGGAGCCCGCTCGAGGTAGAGGTTACCGCCGGTCTCGGAAAGCATCTCACCGGCTGCGGAAGAGAACCCGCCGGCTCCGCAATCCGTCACAAACTCAATGAGGCCGCGCTCGCGGGCTTCGAGAATGACGTCGAGCGTCTTTTTTTCCTCGATGGGG
The DNA here is from genome assembly GCA_944390825.1 of uncultured Akkermansia sp. Taxonomy (GTDB): domain Bacteria; phylum Verrucomicrobiota; class Verrucomicrobiia; order Verrucomicrobiales; family Akkermansiaceae; genus Akkermansia. The sequence goes on along the minus strand of CALXRG010000007.1, from coordinate 70,820 downwards.
TTGCCGATCTGCACAGCGGTCTGGTCTTCCACATGGGAAGCTTCACCCATGGCGGCAGAAGAGAAAGTGGCGCCGTGCAGGCCGTCCTTACCGGTGCGGCCGCCGATCACCACGACGGCGAGGCCGGGCTTCATCTCCTTGGCGATATCGGTCTGCGGGATGACACCGGCCGTACCGCAGAAGACCAGGGGGTTGTAAATGTAGGTCGGGTCGAACTGGATGGCACCGCTAGTGGTCGGGATGCCCATGCGGTTGCCGTAGTCGCGCACACCGTGCACGACACCGCGCATGATGCCGAGCGGGTGGATGATATTGTGGCCTTCCACCATCTCCTGAGGCGTATCCGGAGCGCCGAAGCAGAAAACATCCAGGTTGGCGATGGGTTTGGCACCCTTGCCGGCACCCAGGATGTCGCGGATAACGCCGCCGAGGCCGGTGTTGGCGCCGGCGTAGGGCTCAATGGCGCTCGGGTGATTGTGTGTCTCTGCCTTGAGGCAGACCGAAAGCCTGTCGTCCAGCCTGATGAAGCCGGCATTATCCACGAAGCAACTCAGCACAAAACCGGGCTTCTTCGCCATGATCTCCTTGGAGGGGCGCTGGATAAAGGTCTTGTACATGCTGTGAATCTCCTCGGTACCGGCATCCGTAGTATGGGTGACAGTAGCGGCAAAGATACGGTGCTTGCAGTGCTCGGACCAGGTTTGGGCGATCACCTCGAGCTCCACATCCGTGGGCTCGCGGCCGATTTCGCAGAAGATCTGCTGCACCACCAGCATGTCTTCCGTGGAAAGAGAAAGCTTCATATCCTGGCTGAGCCTGGTGAGCTCCGCCTCGGAAAGCTCGCGTACAGGAATGGTACGGTATGTTGCCATATGGGTCGGAAAATGGGTTGAGTAGGGATGGAAAAGTCGCGTTTGAGTCAACAGAAAAGCAGCACGCCACCCTACCGGACGCTCCAGGTGTGAATGGCGGGGTTGCAGACGTCTTTGCAGAAGCGCTCGGCAAGGGCAGTCTTATTTCCTTCGCCGAACACGTAAACCTTCTGCGTGATCGTCAGAGCCGTAATCGTGAACGGCAGCCCCTGACGGCCGCGGTAATTCGTGAGAATCGCCTCTTTTTCCAAATCGAGAGCACCCTTCTTGATGCCATAGGAAATACAGAACAACTCGCCGGAAAGCGCCGGCTTGCCATCCTCCTCCACCTTCTGAGCGATTGGATCCACCAGCACGCGGCGCATGTAATCGCGTGCCGCCTCCACATCACCCTCGCACTCCACCGTGTAGAGGCGGGTGTGATTGTACGTCAGCTTCGCCTCAATCGGCGTGTACAAAAGCCTGTTTGCGTCCGTCGCCGACTGAAACCGGCTGAACACCTCAAACGTCAACGTAGCCATAACACAGAAAAACGAGAAAAGGCCACCGCCCATCCTGCCAGCCACCCCAACCAGGGCAGCACAGCGCCGGAAACGCGGTGGCCGACTGCTGTACTTTACTTCTGCAAGCGCTTCAGCACCTCGGCATAGGACTCCATGAACTCGCCAAGACCCTGGCGGAAGCGGTCCTTGTCCATCTTCTTACCGGTCTCCACATCCCAGAGACGGCAGGTATCAGGTGAAATCTCATCCGCGAGCACAATCTCGGTCGGATCCGTTGCGAGGCGGCCAAACTCAATCTTGAAATCGATCAGGCGCAGGCCGGCCTTCAGGAAGAACTCGATCAGCGTCTCATTGATCAGCAGCGCCATCTTCTTGATGTACGCGCACTCCTCCTCTGTGGCAGCTCCGACCTCACGGGCGTAGTCATCATTGATGAAGGGGTCGTTGAGCGCATCATCCTTGTAAGAGAACTCCACAATCGGCTTCTTAAACGGCGTGCCCTCCTTAATGCCCATGCGCTTGGAGAACGAACCGGCGGCTACATTGCGCACGATAACCTCCAGCGGCATGATGGAAACCTTTTTCACGAGCAGGTTGATATCATCCACATCGGCCACCAGGTGGGTTTTGACGCCCTTCTCCTCCAGCATTTTGTAGATGATCAGCGTGATGGCCTTGTTGAAGCGGCCCTTGTTCTCGAAGTCTTCCTTCTTCACACCGTTGAACGCGGTGGCGGAATCCTTGTACTCCATGCGCAGGACATTCGGATCCTCCGTGGTGAACAGTCTCTTAGCTTTGCCTTCGTAAATAGGTTCCATGGTCAATAAAGGGGTGGTGATAGCTCCCCGCGGATACTATACGGCAATAGCAGGTTTTGTCAAGCACGAAGAACTTCGCCACCAAACATCCGGGTCTCGAGCAGTTTTATTGAAACAGTTATTCTATCAAAGGGTGATTACGATGTCATTTTTTACCCTCACGTTGAGACCTCTCATCAGCTTTTGACGATAGATGCGATGGTTGAGCAAAAACCGCTGCCGAAAGCCGGTGAATAGGAACTCCACATCTTGCAAACTGCATGTGTTGCTGACAGTTCTCTGGATGGAGGCATTCATCGACTCTATCCTAACTCAACAAAACTGCGATGGGCTGCGGCTGGGTGTGCAGCCGTGGGGGGTCATGTTGTTTCCGGTCGGGGGGATGATGGGGTGCTGCCGGGGGATGACTCAAGGCCGAATTCCGGGGCGTACCGGATGGCGCCGCGGAGGATGGGGGCGGTGCCGGTGAGTGGACAGGCCATGAGGTTGCGGCTCGGAATGCCTGCGGGGGCGCTGATGCCAAAGTGCTCCGCAGGCAGGTAGCCTGCCCGCGGGTAGTAGGTTTCGCTGCCAAGGACGATGGAGTACGGGTAGCCCATGGCTGCGGCCAGTTGATGGCTTTCCCGGATGATGGCGGTGTCCGCGGTTGTGGCTTGGCGGATGCGGATCATGGGGTGGTTTCCCGGCGGCAGCGGGTGCAGATGTATTCGGCGATGTCCGGGGGGAGGTAGAGGATGCCGGTGGCGCTGTTGTTTTCGGTTGAGGTGGGGGTGCTCCAGAGGTGGAGGTTGCAGAGTCCGTTTCCGGTGGGGTGGAGGGTGGCGTGTTGGATGGTGCTGTACCAGAGGGAGGCTTTGTCGAGGTTCTCCGCGCTGGGGGATGGTGTGGCTGTTCCCTGGCCCGGGATGGCGAGGGTGATGAGGCGCTGGTCGGTGACGATGTAGTGGGTGCGGCTGAGGATGAGCCGGATGATGATGGGGTAGAGTAGGAAGCCGATGGCGAAGATCAGCAGGACGAGGGAGGTGAGGCTGTCGCTGAGGAAGGCGTGGATGTTCCCGGGTACCCAGTCGGGCAGGTTGCCGGGGGTGAGTATTTGGGCAGCGAGCCATACGATGCCGAGCAGCAGGCCTGCTGCGGTGGCGGCGATGCGCTTGGTTTTCGGGGCGCTGAGTTGGCCGGGGGTGTTTGTTTCGGTGTTCATGGTGGTGTGGCGGTGTGATCCGGGGTGGGGAAGGTGTGGTTCCGGCTGGAGGGGAAAAACGTCTAGGGGCGGTGTAGCGTGGTCGCAGGCGGGCGTCAAGGTGCTTTTTGTATCGTGATGATGTTTTGGGTCTGTATCCGCTCTGATGGTGACTATCGCGGCGAGAGGTGATTTTGTTTTCCCCCCATGGGTGCATGCTGTACGCTGATGTGTTTTTGTGGAGGGAGCTTCTGGGGGCTGAGGCTGTTCGCGGTTGCGGCGGGCGGAGCGGTATCCGCGCGGGTGGGGATTTTCTCCTGCGCCCGGGGTGGCCGGGTTTGGTGCACTGCGTATCGCATGTGGTGTGAAGCCGTAAGTGGTGTGCTGCGGGTGGAGGCGGTTTTTTGGAGTCGGATTTTTTGGTGTGGCTGTTTTGTCGCGGCGTCGAAAAGGCTTGTTTACGGTTTGAAACGTGGTATGGTTTGTGCGGGGCGCGGAGAGTGCGGAGAGGGGAGAGACGGGTGAGGTGTATCATCTTGCTCCACGGTTTGAGTGCGTGGGGAGGGCGGTGCTGCCGGTCGGGGAGTTAACTTGTATAGAATGTTAAGCTATGATGAGACGAAGGGAACGGGAGGTACACGACCACGGTCGTTTGCTGGATGTTTTGAACCGCTGCGATTGCCTCCGGCTGGCTATCGCGGACGAGGAGGCGCCTTATGTTGTGCCGGTGAACTTTGGCTGGGAGGAGGTCCGCGGGGAGTTGAGGCTTTTTTTCCATGGTGCGTGTGAGGGGCGTAAGTTGGAGCTCCTGGGGAGGCATCCGCGTGTGGGGTTTGAGTTGGATTGTGCGCACAGGTTGGTCACGGGTGAGCCGGCGTGCCGCTACAGTTTCCTTTATGCCAGTATTATCGGTGTGGGGATGGTGCGGTTCGCGGCGTCGGATGAGGAGAAACGCCACGGGTTGCGGCTGATTATGGCGCACTATGCGCCGGGGCAGGATTTTGTTTTCCCGGAGGCGGCTCTTTCGCGTGTGTGCGTGGGTTGTGTGCAGGTGGAGCGTGTTTCCTGCAAGGAGCACGGGGAGGTGCGCTGAGCGGGATGTCAGCGCCCGGTGCCGGCGTCGGGGTGCCGCTTGCGGATGTGCGCCCAGCTGCGCAGGTTCCGGGAGGCCTGGAGGAGGAAACCGGCGCTGAGCAGGAGAAGCAGTGAGGGCCAGGCCCAGAGTTCGCGGAAGGTGTTGGCGGTGTTGGTGGTGGGGTGTTCCGGGTCGTAGAGGACGGAGATGGCGCTTCCTTTGGGTTGGACTCCCAGGTGAAGCAGGCGCAGGGATTTTCGCTCCCGCCCGGTGTACTGCTCTCCGTCTACGGTGAAGGTGTAGTGCAGTTGGGGGGAAAAGGTCGACCAGGAGAGGACCCGGCGATTCCACTGCACGCGGGTGACCCGCCCTTGGGTTTCTTCGCTGTGCAGCAGTTGGCTGACGGGCTCGATGGTGCACCACAGGGCGGCCAGCAGACAGCCGACGGCGAGCAGCATGGGTGTGCTTTCCGCTTTTGACGTTGGTCAGGGTTGCTTAGCCATTGGGGACAGGCGTTGCTTTTTGGTGCCTGCATTTCATGTCTCCCGACGGGAGATATAGTGAGAAGAGGCTGTGAGGCAGATGTGGGAAAAGTGGGTTTTGCCAGGGAGGAAAAGTGCGCTGTGCCGGGGGCGGTGCTGTGCCGGGGGAGGAGGTGTGCCGGGAGGGAAGGAGGTGCTCGGGCGGGCGCGGAGTTGGCTGGTGTGTGTTCTTACTTGAGGACGCGGCCGATTTCACGATTGGCAGCGACGAGAATCGGTATCGTGGAGATGAGTATGCAGAGAGCCAGCGAGGCGCAGATGAGTTGCATTTCCATCCGGATTTCTCCCAGTGAGAGGGTGAATTGCCCGAGTTTGAAGAATTGGGTCAGGATAATGCCCTGGAATTGCATGAACACCCAGACGGCTGCGGCAAAGGCTGCTCCGACCAGTAGGGTGTTCTCTATCATGTAGGCCAGTACGAGCATCAGCGGGTGGATGCCAAAGCTTTTCATGAGGGTGTAGATGTATTCGTTTTGCCGGTATTCCATGCCGGCAAGAGCGGTGAGCAGAATGCCGACAATTCCGGCGATGCCGCCGCAGAAGGCCAGGCGGCACTGCATCTGATTGCTCAGGACGATGTCCATCTGTTCGAGGAGTTTGGCGGCTGTGATGACGTGCCCGTCGCATTCTTCTAACCGGAAGTATTTGTCAAAGTAGGCTTCTGCCCGGCGGATGGGCTCGGCGGATTGAAGGTCGCGGATGCGTGCTACCAGGCTGATGGAGCGGGGCTTGGTGTCGGGCATGCCCGCGAGGCTGTCGGGGGGGGCGATGATGCCTGCTCCTCCCAGGATGCGCAGCAGCATGTGGTCATCGGGAAGCCGGCGTACGTAGATGTCTTGCTCAATGCCGTTGCGCCCGCCTATGCTGACGGTGCACGGGCCGGCGGGGATGCGGGTGTTGCCCGCGGGGGTGAGCAGTACTGGGCCTCCGCTCGGACTGAGCAGCTCGGCAAATTGCGAGCTGCGGGCAAAGTCATAGCTGAAGAGTGCTATGCTCAGGCGATCTCCGGCTGTCGCAAAGCCGATCCGGTTCAGGGCGTAGGAGTCTGCTCCCAGTATGGTGTCGATTTCTGCCCGGTTGGGAAGAGAGACGGGGTGATCGTCGCTGGCCATCATGGTGACGACTACCAGATCACCGCCTTGGCGGAGGATTTGATGGCGGATGATTTTGGTGGAGATGACGTAGTTGCCCAGAAAGAAGAGGGCGCAGAGCGAGAGAAAGAAGACGACAAGCACGCGCGCCAGCGGGCTTGATATGCGTGTACACCAGCGGTGCAGGGTATCTTTAGCCAGATACAGGGCGGTCAAAATCCAGGATAACATGGCCGAGTTCGAAGAGGCGGCTGTCGTGCGTGCTGATGATGCAGATGCGCTGCGCCGCATCCTGCAGGACGAGTTTTTTGATGATGGCGGTGTTGTCGTCGTCGAGGCCGGAGGTGGGTTCGTCCAGCAGGACGATGGGGGCATCTTTCATGAGGGTGCGGGCGAGTGCGGCCCGCTGGGCCTGGCCGCCGGAGAGTTTGTCGGCGCGGCGGGAGCGCAGAGCTGTGAGGCCGAGATCGCGCAGGAGGTGTTCGCTGCGGGGTTTCCATACCCGGCGGGCCATCATGGCCATTTCTGCGGCCAGCTGGAGGTTGCGCTCGACGCTGAGCAGGGGCAGCAGGTTGATGCCCTGGAACATGTAGGTGACTTCCTGCCGGCGGTAGCGGCGGCTGGTGACGTCGGCCCCGCTGGGTGTGATGATGCGGCCGGAGTCGGCTTTCAGGTAGCCGGCCAGGAGTTTCAGAACGGTGGTTTTGCCGGAGCCGGAGTAGCCTTTCAGGATGGTGATGCCAGGGGTAAACTCAAAGCAGAAGTCCTGGATCACCGGGATGTTGCGGCTGTAGCCGAAGCAGAGGCTCTCGCAGGTGAGTTTCATGGGGCGGGAACGGGAGCGGGAGGGACTTGCTTGCGCCGCAATACGATCTCGCGCGCGGTGATGAGTACGATGTTGTAGTCCGGGTAGGCGCGTCCGACCAGTTCGCGCCAGCTTTCGCACTGTTCGGCTTCGGGGTGCCGGGAGAGCTCGGCTTTGGTGACGCGCTTTGTGTCGCTGCCGGCATCGAAGAGGAGGGTGGCCTGGGAGTTGCTGCCGAGCATGTTGTAGGCCAGTTCGTGATCGGCTTTCGGGAGCCGGAAGTAGTAGGCGAGTATGTCTGAGCCGGAGTTGCTGCGCTCAACGCGCCGGAATGCATACGTACCGCTGATGCGCTTGCCTTCCGGCAGATCGACGTATGCGCTGAATGCGTGCTCGGGAAGGGTGGAGAGTTCGCTGCCTGATATGGAGACCGTGATGTAAAAGGCTGAGTCATCGCAGACGGTGGCGAAGTTTTGTACGTTTGCACCGGTGTGTTCGTAGGGTGTATCCGGGTTCTCGGGGAGGGTGACGTGGTACTGGATCCGCCCGTCGAAGGGCATGCGCAGTGTCAGGTTCTCATGGGTGCGCTCAAACTCAGCACGTTTGCGCCGCTCCATGCTGGACAGATTGCGCTTGGCCAGACTCAGGCGATCATCGATATCCCGCAAGGCTTCGCGTGTTGGCGGGCCTCCTTCCTGGCCTGCTATGTCTGTGGCATATTTGCGCTCACCTTCTGTGAGATTGAGGTAGAAGCTGACTTGCTTGTGCTGGGCTTCGAGTTTGCGTATTTCATCGCGGGTGTTGAGACGCTCGCGCTCGAGGGCCAGTTCCATATCCTCGCGTTCGTCAGCTGTCTGGTCACGGTTGACGATGGCCACTGTATCGCCTTTTTTCAGGCGATTCACCCGGGGAATATCGGTGACTTGGCCACGCTCCGGCAGGTTGAGCACCGCGACCTGCTCCGGGACGATTTTGGCAGGGTACTTGCCGAGATCGATCACGTCCGCCGCTAGACGGGGACAGACCAAACCAAGCATGAAACAGGTAATGAGAAGCGGGCGCATGGGGTATGCCGTGTGAAATCTGATGTGTCGTGGTTTCGGTTGCCGTGGTTGACGGTTGCTGTGGCGAGGGAATGATGGGTTGCCGGAGGGGGAAAAGTGGGGCCGGGTTACATCGGAAAGGAGGGCGGGTTACATCGGGAAGCCCAGGCCGCCGGTCACTTTGCGCATTTCATTCTCCGCCATGTCCTTGGAGCCGTTGAGGGCGTCCTGCACGGCTTTCAGTACGAGGGATTGCAGGAACTCGACGTCGTCGGGGTCGATGACAGCGGGGTCGATCACGAGGTCTGTCACCATGCCGGTGCCGTTGGCGGTGACTTTGATTTTGCCGCCGGCTGCTTCGGCGGTGAAGGTTTTTTCTGCGAGACGGGCTTGGGCGTTGGCCATGTTGGCTTGCATGGCCTGGGCCTGTTTCATGAGTTTCTGGATGTTCATGGTGCGGTGGTGGGGTGCGGTGAGGGGGTGTATGGACGGAACGGCGGAAGGGTGAACTGACAGGAAAAGGACGGCGGGATGCGGCGGCTGTGAAAAGAGGTGAGGCTGTGAAAAGAGGTGAAGAAGAAGCCAGAGAGTTATGATTTGATGAGTGTGGCGTGGAATTCCTTCAGTGCCAGCTCAATGAGCGGGTCGTGGTAGAACTCTTCCTCCGAAGGACGCAGGGAAGCGGGAGCGGCCGGCTTGGTTTCCTCGGGAGCGGGAGCTGCCGCTTTGGCTGAAGGCTTGGGCGCAGGTGCGGGAGACGGCTCAGGTTCCGGTTCCGGCAGGGGGACCGTGTCGTCTGTTGAGATGGTGATGCTGAAGCAGTGGCCGCAAAGAGGCTCCGCTACTTCATTCAGGATGGCTTGCACATCTTCGTTGAGCAGGGTATCACGGGTATCCGTATCAACCGGGTTGACGGCTATAATCAGCCGCCCATCCTCTTCGCTGATGAAGACAGTATTGCCGATCAGGCCGGCTTTGAGCGGGGATTTGCTGCGGGCGAGCGTCAGGCATTCCTCCCATAGCTCCGGGGTCATCGGGCGGGATGGTGTCGCTGCGAAGGCGTCGTCAGGCACGGAGGCAGGCGGCAGATCTGCAAACAGGGAGAAACCGCCGTCGAAAGAAGCCGGCTCCTGGTCCGGTGCAGAGGCAGCACCTACAGCAGGTGCATCATCCGCCCGAAGAACCTCGCCGGATGCAGGGACGCGATCCGCCGCCGGCAGAGCACCGAACACAGGAGGCGCGTCGTCGATCGGCTCCAGCCCATCGGGCATGGAGGCAGCAGAAGCGTTGCCTGCTGATTCGCCGGATGCTTGGGCAGAAGCGGTGGCAGCCGATTCCGGAAACGCCGGGGCAGACGCCGGAGTGGAGAGCTGAGTAGGCGCCGGAGTAGAGGGCGCCGGGTCGGCGTTCGGCGGCTCGGATGCTGCCGGGGCGGGAACGGCTGGGGCTGCCTGGGCGGGAGCGGCCGACGGATAGTCAGCCGGTGAACAAGCGGAAGGCCCCGCCGGTAACGGAGTCGCGGACGGCTCGGGGGCAGGCACCGGCGCGAAAGCCGTGCGCGGTGCGGAATCAGGCTGGGCGGCGGCACCGGCCTCAGCAGGAACTAAGGGGATGTCCGGCAGGAGCGTCGTGGCAATGGGAGTCTCAGGGAGGGGAGCGCCGTTGAGTGCACGGATGATATCGCTGATATTCGCTTCAGCCAAAGAGTGGACGGCCTGGATGAGACCCATTTCGAGGTGCAGGCGCTTGTTGGAACTCCAGCGCATTTGTTCTTCTGCGGCGGAAAGGACCTCCATCAGGCGGATGATTTTGTCGGCCGGGGTGCGCTCCAGCAGGGCGTGGAGCGTGTCGCGCCATTGCTCCGGGAGCGATGCTGTGTTTTCGCCGGGTGCTACCTTGCTGATCAGCAGCTCGCGCACAGCTCCCATTATCTCGGAGAGCAATTGTCCCATGTCGCGGCCCGCCTCAGCCAGCTCATGCACCAGGTGGAGCAGGCTCGGCAGCTGGCGATCCAGGATGTAGGCCAGCGCACGCGCCACGGTGTCGCGGCTTGTTACGCCGAAAATGTCATTGACATTTTGCTCCGTGATGTGGTTGCCGCAGAACGAAACAAGCTGGTCGAGCATGGACTGGGCATCGCGCATGCCCCCATCCGCCACTCGGGCGATGGCATAAGCGGCGGGCAACTCCAGATTCACCCCCTCAAGACTCCCGATGTTGACGAGATGGCGGGCGATAATCTCTGCCGGGATGGGGCGCAGGTCAAAGCGCTGACAGCGCGACAGGATCGTCGGCAGGATCTTGTGTGGTTCCGTTGTTGCAAAGATGAACATGACATGGCTCGGGGGTTCCTCCAGCGTTTTCAGCAGGGCGTTGAAAGACTCCTTGGTGAGCATGTGCACTTCATCGATGTAAATGATGCGGTACTGGCCCCGCGTTGGGGCAAATTGGACGTTTTCGCGCAGGTCGCGGATGTTTTCGATGCCGCGGTTGGAGGCACCGTCGATTTCCAGCACATCGAGACTGCGGCCCTCGGCGATCTCCCGGCACACGTCCTCATCCGGGTCAAAGTCGACCTTGGGTCCGCCGGTGCAGTTGAGTGCCTTGGCGAAAATACGGGCGGTTGAGGTCTTGCCGGTGCCACGCGGGCCGACGAAGAGGTAAGCATGCGCCAGACGTTTCTGCTCAATAGCATTGCACAGTGTACGCACCACGTGATCCTGCCCCAGCACATCCTTGAAGGTGCGCGGGCGATACTTTCTGGCAAAGACCTGATAACTCACGCGCGCATTGTACATAAAAGCATGGGTCACCGCAAGGATAAAGTACGTACACGGGAGGGCTCTGCACCCTGCCGCGCCGGGCGATGGTGCAGCCTGCATCCGGGGCGGCATCCGTGGTGGCATCGTGCACCTGCGGCGCCGCGAAAACCGGAATACCCCCCCCAGGCCGAATCAAAGTTCCGGATCCGGGGGAGTGGGGAAAGGGCGGGCCGGTCAGGGAAGGCGGGCGCCTGTGACATCATCCGGCAATGCTGCCTCCTTCTGCACAGTGTCGGCCCCGCCGCCCGCGGCTTCGGAAGCCCCGCATGCCCCGTCTGCGGCAGCTGATGAAGCAGACCCGGCAGTTTCGGCAGTCTCGGCAGACTCACCGGCTGTATAAGATTCCAGCAGACCGATCAGCTCAGTGCGCTGAAGTTCACGGGCGAGCTCCAGAGCCGTACGCCCCCGGCCATCAGCAGCAGATGGGTCGGCCCCCTTGGAGAGCAGCAGACGGACCATCGGGGTATTGCCCTTCACGATCATCACCGACAGCAGGGAACAGCCATCCTCCCGTGTCGCATTAGGATTGGCGCCGGCGTTGAGCAGGCTGCGGGACACCAGCCACTGATCATCCTCAGCCGAGCAGACCAAAGCCGCGTCGAGATCGCCGCGCAGCACCGCCAGCAAAGCATCACCGCAAGTGAACAGCGGAGCAATCAGCACCACAACCCCGACCACCAGCAAAGCAATCAAAGCCATGTAAAGCCTGAAAACAAGTTTACCGATGTTAGGCGAAAACTTCATAAAACCGCGCGTCGCAACGCGCCCAGTATAGAAGAAGCCCCGCTGCAAGTCAAGAGCGAATCCGGTTAGGTCTGAGGCTCAGGGAAGCAGCGCACTGTCCGCCTGCCTGGCGTTTTCCTCTGCCTGCTCCAGGACGGGGATAAGACCTGTCCGGTTGCAGTTGCGGGCCACATCCAGCGGGGTTTTGCCGAAGTTGTTGGTCGCGGTGGGGTCTGCCCCATACCGGAGCAGCAGACGGAGCACCGGCTCATGCCCCTCATATGCGGCGAGGTGCAGCGCCGTGAAACCGCTGTTGATCCTCAGCCCGTGGTTGGCACCCCGGCTTAGCAGCAGCTCAACCGTGTCCGCCTTGCCTTTTTCCACCGCCAGCAGCAGTGCCGAGTAGCCCTGGCCGTCGAGTTGATCGATAGCCGCGCCCCTGTCCAGCAGCAGCCTGACGGCATCCGTTTGGCCCTGTCTGGCCGCCAGATGCAGGGCATTGGTGCCGTTCGGCATGGTTGCTTCGGGCTTTGCCCCCTTGGCCAGCAGCGTTTCCATTGCCGCAGAGGCGCCGTTTTCCGCAGCCAGCATCAGCGGGGTGCTGTTCTGGTTGTTGGGCAGGTTGACGTCGGCTCCCTTGAAGACCAGCGGGGCAATGACTGCCGGTTGATTGCTGCGTGCGGCCATGTGTACCGGCGTGTTGCCGTACTGATCGCGGGCATTGGGGTCACACGCCTTGAGCAGCAGCCACTTCACCGCCGGTGTGGCACCGGCAGATGCAGCCAGATGCAGCGGCGTCTGCCCGTGAGCATTCAGGCCGGACAGCGTCGCTCCGCGCTCCAGCAGCAGCCCCATCAGTCGCGTATCACCCTGTCCGGCTGCCACGTGCAGCGCTGTGTTGCCCTCGGTATCGGCCGCTTGGATGTCCGCCCCGGCAGATAATAGCAGGGCCACCACATCGGCATTGCCCGCTGCCACTGCCAGATGCAACGGCGTGCGCCCGTCTTTCGCAGCAGTCACCTTCGGGTCCGCCCCGTGGGCAATCAGCAGCTCCGCCATAGCCGGCGTGCCCGCCAGATGCAGCGGCGTGTACCCCTGGAGATTCACTGCCCGTATGTCCGCCCCCTGGGCCAGCAACACCGCCGCTGCCTGCTCCGCGCCTCTGGCCGCTGCCAGGTGCAGCGCAGTCGAGCCCATGCGATCCACCGCCGCGATCGGAGCTCCCTTGGCCAGCAGAATCGCCAGAGATTCCGCGCGGTTATTCTCGGCCGCAATGTGCAGGGGAGTGCAGCCGCGAGCTGTCGTGCGCTGCGGGTCGGCCCCCTTGGACAGCAGCAGGCGCAGCGCCCCGTGCTGCCCGGCTGCCGCCAGGCGGTGGAGCGCAGTACGGCCTTCTGCATCGGCTGCATTGACATCCGTACCCTGAGCCAGCAGATCCGCCACCCCCTGTTCATCCTGGGCCATTGCGGCCAGGGCGAGACGGTCGGCGGCATCCAGCTCACGGGGTGGAGGCGCTCCCGCATCCGTCAGAATACGGATGATACTGTCCTGGCCGCGGGCAGCAGCACAATCCATCGCGGAGAAGGGTGAATCCTGCGTCTGCATCGCGCACTGGTGCCGCAACAGCAGCTTCACCACGTTCACTTGCCCGTGGTAAGCAGCGATCTGCATCGCATTCAGTCCCGTCGGGCAGTCATAGAGTTCGGGATTGCCCCGTGAATACAGCAGCAACACCTCCGCTTCATCTGCCAGACCATGCTCAGCTGCCAGCGTGAGCGGGGTGCGCCCCTGGAAGAAAACGGTCTGCTCCTGTGCCAGGAAATCAGACTGCAACAGTTTTTTGAGATCGGGAATGTTCTGCAGGCGGATGGCTTGGAACAGCTGCTCGGTCGGGCTGAGTTCCACAGCTTGCTCTTCTGACCCGGCACAGCCGAAAATCGGGAGTGTGAACGATTCCGGCAGGCGGGTGGCCCACTCTGTGGGCAGAGTCGCCCGCAGTTCCGCATGCAGCCTGTCCAGCGCCCCCTGCAACTGCGCCGCATAGCGGTAACCGGCAACCGCGGCCACTGCACAGCAGGCAAACAACACACCCGTAGCAATGAAACAGCCCCGGCTGCGTGTCCGCTTCGCTGCATTTCCCGCAGGCCGGGTGCCAACGGGCCGGGCAGGCTTGGCGGCACATACAGACGCAGACCGGGCAGACGCTGACCGGGATACCCCCGGTTGCGGTGAAGGAAGCGGGGTTACCGGGGGAGGTGTGCCGGGTGTGGATGGTGCTTGTGGCGGTATTGTTGCCGCTGCCGGCGGAGCCATCGTCGCTGCATCCGGCGGCTTCGGCGCGGAAGGAGGTTGTGCCGGGGATGGTGTCCCCGCTGCCGGGGCAGGGCTGGTGATTGCGGGACCTGCGCCGGATGATAGGGAGTTCACGGCTTCATTGCCGGGCAACTGCGGGGCCCGGAAGTTGACCTGGGATCGCGGGGGCTTTGATGCGGTGTTGCCGATAGTTGTGCCTGGGGCGGGTACACCCCCGGGTGCAGCTGCGGGATTCAGTCCTGCCCCGCGGCCTGCCTGTATCGCCTGTGATGACTGGGTTACCCGGGCCGCGGAGGGCGTCTGGGGTGAAACCCGGAAGGTGATGCTTTTCTCAGCATACTGTCCGGGGGTGACTGCCGGAGCCTGGTGCGCCGCGGGGGCAGCCTGAGCGCTGACATCCCGCTGCAATGCGGCGAGGAACGACATCCAGTGCGGACTGTCAGCCGGTCGGACAATTGCGGTTTGCGCGTCTACTTCACCCTGCTGCGCCAGACGCAGAATCTCCCGGAGAGTACACGGCCCCAGGATTTTTCGCTGGGCATTGGTGAAGTAATACTTGGTATCCACGGCAAAGAGAGAAGTGAGCATGCCCCATCAGAAGGGGCTTTTTCCTTTATAGGGGAAGCCATGCCTGAAGTCAAGGGGGAACTGCGCACAGGTGCCGCCAAACCCGTGATTTCCCCGCCGGTCGCGCCGGGGATACATGTGTACGTATACTCCTGTGCTGCTCACGGTATTCCGGCTGCACGGTATCCTGATCGCTTCAGACGGCGCAGGATCCTGATTGCCTCAGACTGCGCAGGATGCTGAGCACCTCAGAATTTGGTCAGGCGCATATCCCCCTGTTCAAGGTAGGTGGTGTGCATCTCGAAGGCTTTGCGCAGGCAGTGCGGCGTATGGCCGGTGGGCGTGAGGGCCAGGTACTCGCGCAGCAGCGGGCGATAGTCGGGGTGGGCACAGTGCTCGATGATGAGCTCCGCGCGTTCACGCGGGCATTTTCCCCGCAGGTCGGCCACTCCCTGTTCGGTCACAACGATGGCGACATCGTGCTCTGTGTGATCGGTGTGGCTCACCATCGGGACGATGGAGGAGATGGCGCCACCCTTGGCCGTCGATGGGCACATGAAAATCGTGTAGGCTGCGGCACGGGCGAAATCGCCGCTGCCGCCGATGCCGTTCATGATCGTGGTGCCGAAGAAGTGGGAGGAGTTGACGTTGCCGAAGATATCGACCTCGATAGCTGTATTGGTGCAGATGAGGCCAATGTTGCGGGCCATTTCGGGGTTGTTGGTGACTTCCTGCGGCCGCAGCAGCAGTTTGTCTTTGTATAAGTCAAAGTGCTCGTAGATTTCAGCCAGTACGTCGTCGGACACCGACAGGGAGCAGCCGGACGCAAAGGTGCAGCGCCCGCTGCGCAGCAGTGCAATCGCCGAATCCTGGATGACTTCGGTGTACATCTTGAAGTTCGGGATGTCTTTGTTGCGGGCCAGAGCGCTCAGCACGGCGTTGGCGACGTTGCCTACGCCGCTCTGTATGGGCAGGAAGCACTCCGGGATGCGGCCAAGGCGGTATTCTTCCGCCAGAAATTGAGCAATGTGCTCGCCGATGATATCCGTGGCGCCGGTGGATGGTTTGAAACCCGGGATGCCGTCTTTGGTATGGGTGTAGACAACGCCGACGATTTTGGCCGGGTCTACTTTGAGGGTTTTGGTGCCGACGCGGGAGTCGGCGGCATAGACAGCGATTTCACCCCGGTTGGGCGGATCCTTCGGTACGTAGATGTCGTGGATCTCGCGGATTTCAGGTTTGTGGTAGGTGTTGAGCTCCAGGATAATACGATCAGCCAGCATGCAGAAGGTAGGGGAGTTGCCGCCGCTGGCTGTCAGCGTGAGCTCGCCGTCATCTGTCACCGCGCACACCTCAATGATGGCCGTGCGGACCTGCGGCAGGTGGGCGTAGCGCATATCCTGCGCCATGAGCGATACGTGGCAGTCGATGTATTTGATGCGCCCTGCGTTGATGGCGTCACGGGTTTCTTTGCTGGCCTGGTAAGGCATGAAACGCTCCACACAATCAGCGGCTGATAGCACGCCGTCTACCAGGGTGCTGGTGCTGGCGCCGGTCATGACCGTCAGCCTGAACGGGCGCCCGGCTTCATGTTCCGCCTTCGCGCGCTCGGCTATGGCGGTGGGCAGTACCTTCGGGGCTCCTGCGTTCGTGAAGCCGCTCATGCCGATGCAGTCGCCATCCTGGATCAGGGCCGCTGCTTCTTCTGCCGTGAGAGTCGGATATCGCATGGTGCCGTCAGTATAGGTGAATTCTAGAGTGAAGTCCAGCTCATTGTGCGGGAGGGGGTGATTCTCCTGCCTGTTTCCGGTTGATTCACGGCTGGTGCAGGGGATGGGCCTGGGGCGGATGCAGGGGATGGGTATAAACCGGATGCAGGGGCGCGGGGACGGACACAGGATCGGATGAAGAGGCCCGGCGGCAGCTGCTGGAGCTATGCGGCGGATGGCATGCTTGGGGTGAACCTTCTGCAGCATGGCGTTCTGCAGTATGGCGCATTTTGCGATGCGGCCACGTATTTCGTGATGCAGTCGCATTTTCGGGACGCAACCGTATATTTGTCTTGCTTTTTCGGGTGATGTGTGGCATATATCTGCAAGTTTACACTCAAACTCATGCCAAAAGACACCTCCATCAAGAAGATTCTCGTCATTGGCTCGGGACCGATTGTCATTGGTCAGGGCTGTGAGTTCGATTACTCCGGAAGTCAGGCCTGTAAGGCGTTGCGGGAGGAAGGGTACGAGGTGGTGCTCGTCAATTCCAATCCGGCGACGATTATGACGGATCCGGATACGGCGCCGCGCACGTATATCGAGCCGATTACACCGGAGTATGTGGAGAAGATTATTGTGCGGGAGAAGCCGGATGCGCTGCTGCCGACGCTGGGGGGCCAGACGGCACTCAACTGCGCGATGGAGCTGCACCGCACGGGGGTGCTGGCTCGCTATGGTGTGCGTATGATCGGTGCCAATGCCGATGCCATCGACAAGGGCGAGGATCGCCAGCGTTTCAAGGATGCGATGATCCGCATCGGTTTGGATGTGCCGGCTTCCGGCACGGCCCACAATATGACGGAGGCTTGGGATATCGCCAAGAACGTCATCGGTGCGTACCCGATGATCATCCGCCCGGCTTTCACGCTCGGTGGTACGGGTGGCGGTATTGCTTACAACAAGGCGGAGTTTGAGGAGATTGTGGCCCGCGGTTTGGATTTGTCCCCGGTGACGGAGGTGCTCATCGAGGAGTCTCTGCTGGGCTGGAAGGAGTTCGAGATGGAGGTCATGCGCGACCGCAAGGATAATTGCGTGGTGGTGTGCTCGATCGAAAACCTTGACCCGATGGGTGTGCATACGGGTGATTCGATCACGGTTGCGCCCATTCAGACGCTGACGGACCGGGAGTATCAGATCATGCGTGATGCGTCTTTCGCGGTTATCCGCGAGATCGGTGTGGAGACCGGTGGCAGTAACATCCAGTTTGCCCTGGATCCGAAGACGGGTCGCATGATTGTCATCGAGATGAATCCGCGTGTCAGCCGCTCTTCGGCGCTGGCGTCGAAGGCTACCGGTTTCCCGATCGCCAAGCTGGCGGCCAAACTGGCAGTGGGCTATACGCTCGACGAACTCCGGAATGACATCACCCGCGAGACGCCGGCATC
The DNA here is from genome assembly GCA_944390825.1 of uncultured Akkermansia sp. GTDB lineage: Bacteria > Verrucomicrobiota > Verrucomicrobiia > Verrucomicrobiales > Akkermansiaceae > Akkermansia. Next base: position 53,309 of record CALXRG010000007.1, on the reverse strand, counting down.
GTTCGAGCCGTCGATTGACTATGTGGTCACGAAGGTTCCGCGCTTTACTTTTGAGAAGTTCAAGAAGGCGGATGAGCGTCTGACGACTTCGATGAAGAGTGTTGGCGAGGTGATGAGCATCGGCCGTACTTTTAAGGAGTCGCTCCAGAAGGCGCTGCGCTCGCTGGAGACGGGCCGCTGGGGCTTCGGTTTCGATGCGAAGGATCCCAAGAACCCGACGCGCGAGCAGATCAGTGCTAAGCTGGCTGTGCCGAATGCTGAGCGTATTTTCTGGCTTCAGACGGCGTTTACGCATGGTTTCACGCTGGAGGAGGTGCAGGATCTCACGCAAATTGACCCGTGGTTCCTTGATCAGCTGCAGCAGTTGGCCGAGGCTGGTATGCGGCTTGCTGAGCTCGACCTGCGCCAGGCGAAGAAGCTTGGCTTCTCTGACCGCCAGATTGCGCTGGCCCGCGGTTGCACGGAGGATGACGTGCGCAATGAGCGCAAGGCTAAGGGTATCCTGCCTACGTACCGTTTGGTGGACACGTGTGCAGCGGAGTTTGAGGCGTACACGCCTTACTATTACTCGACTTACGGGGATGAGAATGAGGCACGCCCGAATGACCGCAAGAAGATTGTGATTCTTGGCGGCGGCCCGAACCGCATCGGTCAGGGCATTGAGTTTGACTATTGCTGTGTGCATGCTTCATTTGCTCTCAAGGAGTTGGGGTATGAGACCATCATGGTGAACTCCAACCCGGAGACGGTTTCGACGGACTACGATACGTCCGATAAGCTTTTCTTCGAGCCGCTGACGCTGGAGGATGTGCTCAACATCTGTGAGCAGGAGAAGCCGGATGGTGTGATTGTGCAGTTCGGCGGGCAGACTCCGCTTAACCTTGCTGCCGCGCTTCAGGAGCACGGCGTGCCGATCATCGGTACGAGTCCCCGCTCTATCGAGCTGGCTGAGGACCGCAAGTACTTTTCTGCCCTGCTGGATGAAATCGGCCTCAAGCAGGCCGAGGCCGGCACCGCTACCAATGAGGAAGAGGCGGTCGAGGTGGCTCACCGCATCGGATTCCCGGTGCTGGTGCGTCCGTCGTTCGTGCTGGGCGGACGTGCGATGATGATTGTGTATGATGAGCAGGAGCTGCGCACGTATATGCGTGAGGCGGTGGATGCTTCGCCGGAGCGTCCGGTGCTGGTCGACCGTTTCCTGCAGCATGCGATGGAGATCGATGTGGATGTGATTGCTGACGGTGAGACCAGCGTTGTCGGTGCGATTATGCAGCACGTGGAGCCTGCGGGCATCCACTCCGGTGACTCGGCTTGCATGATTCCGCCCAACCGTGTCTCGCCTGCCATGCACGCCGAGATGATGCGCGCGGCAAAGGAACTTGCCAAACGCCTCAACGTGAAGGGTCTCATGAACTGTCAGTTCGCCATCAAGGACGAGCAGCTCTATGTCATCGAGGTCAATCCGCGGGCTTCCCGCACCGTGCCTTTTGTGTCCAAGTCCATCGGTGTACCGCTGGCCAAGCTCGCTGCGAAGGTCATGAGCGGTATGTCTCTCAAGGAGCTTGGTTTTACCAAGGAAGTGGTGCCGCCTTATTATACGGTGAAGGAAGCGGTGTTCCCCTGGAACCGCTTCCCCGGCATCGATGTGGTGTTGGGGCCGGAGATGCACTCAACCGGTGAGGTGATGGGTATCGACCCCGATCCTGAGGTCGCGTACATGAAGAGTCAGATTTCGGCCTTTAATCCGTTGCCGAAGGAGGGGCTTGTGTTCATTTCGGTCAATGATCGCGACAAAGAGATGGTGACGGAGATTGCCCGGGATATCGCCGAGGCCGGTTTCGAGATTTGTGCGACCAAGGGCACGATGAACCACCTGCTCAAGCACGGTATCAAGTGTGAGCGCGCCTACAAGGTGCTCGAGGGGCATCGTCCGCATATCGTTGACCGCATCAAGAACGGCGATATTGTCTTCGTGATCAATACCCCCGGCTCCCACGATGCCCGTGAGGACGAGGTGGCTATCCGCGCCGCGGCTGTCTACAACAACGTGTCTTACTGCACGGACCTTTCCAGCGCCAAGGCCTGCGCCGCTTCGATTCTGCACAATAAGAACAAAGTGACCAACGTCCGCACGCTCCAGGAATACGGCGCGGAAAATAAGCGCGGCTGATCGGCAGCCAGCGGCCGGGTTGGTTGATCGGGTGCCGTTCTGGCGCTTGCCTGCCCCGGGTCTGCCGGTGTTTCCTTTGACTTCAAACCGCCTGCAAGCTACGTGCTGCAGGCGGTTTTGCTGTTGCGTGGGGCTTTCCCGCCACGGGGCGTGAGTGCGGGTTGCTGGGCGGGGGAGGGTATCCCCGCGTCTCGCTCGTTGGCCATGCGGACCTTTATCTTTCTTTTGTATCCATACAATAAAATACAAAAATTAGAATATAATTGTAGATTACAACGATTGAGTGCGTTCTCTGGGATGTAAGGGGCTTGCCCCGTAACCATCAAACCACAGATCACACCATGAAAAAAATAGCTTATTTGATTGCTGCCTGCCTTGTTGCCATGCCGGTCATGGCGCATGATTCCGACCATGCTCAGCCTCCGAAAGCCCCCGAACCGCCGGCGCGGCACCTTCCCGCCATCCCCGGTAAGAAGCATGAGCCAATGCATGAGCCGAAGCCGGAAAAACATCCTAAGCAGAAACCGTCGCCCAAGCCTGAGAATAGGCCCGAAGCTCAGAAGCCGCAGCCGGCGCCCAATCCCCACCAGCCGGAGAAGCGGCCTGGCGATGCACCCGAGCACCGGTGATAGCCCGTCCGCCGCGTTGAGCTTCCGCGCTCTTTCCCGACGGAGTCATCCGGGTCTTTCCCCATGTTGTTTTCTCACAAGTTGTTTTTTGTCTGACGTTTTTGTCTGATTAACGCCTAACCCAAATATTCCTCCATGAAACTGTCCATCATAGCTATTCTCGCCTGCCTGATCCCCTCCTGCGCCTTCGGCGATTACCACCACCGCTGGGCTCCTGAGCCCCCGGCCCCCTACCGTGCACCTGCCAAACCGGCACCGAAACCGGCACCCAGACCCAAGCCCGCACCCAAACCCAAGCCTGCGCCGAAACCCAAGCCTAAACCCGCGCCCAAGCCAGTCAAGCATGACAACCGTCCGCCTGAGCTGGCGCATCCCGGCCAGGCGCCGCGTCCGCGTTGATGTTGGCAAGGACGTCCGGCTCCGGGGGAGGTCCGTTCGGGTTCGCCCGGGACTTCTTCCGGAGCTTTTTTGCTGTTCTGATTTTTTTGCAGATTTTCTGTAGAATCGCGTAGCATGCTGCGTTCTCCTGAGTGTGGAACCCTTGGTTCCTGTCATAATCACCACAAACAACACGATTTCGTACCATGAAAAAGACTGTTCTGATGCTTCTGATGGCTGCCGGTCTGCCGGTAGTCGCCCAGGATTCGGCTCCTGCCCCGGCTGAAGGAGCTCCAGCCTGCGGGCCCTGCCAGTGCCCCTCTGGCCCCCGCAAACCCTACTTCATGAAGAAGGCTGATACCGATGGCGATGGCCAGCTCAGCCCGGAGGAGAAGGCCGCGTGGGAAGCCGGTAAGGCAGAGCGCCAAGCTGCCCGTGAGGCTCACCGTGCGGCTTTCCTGGAGAAGTACGACGCCGATAAGGATGGCCAGCTTTCCGAGCAGGAACGCGCTCAGGTGCTCGCCGACCGCAAGGCTGCGATGGATGCTCTCCAGGCGACGTTCCCGATGCCTGCGATGGCGGCTCCTGTACGCCCCGCTATGGAGGGCAGACCCGGCTGCCCCGGTAAGCCCGGTATGCATCGTAAACCCGGTCGCCCTGGTCAGCTCGGCATGCATGGCAAACCCGGTCGCCCCGGTAAGCCCGGTATGCATGGCAAGCCCGGCCGCCCCGGGATGATGGACAAGTTCGATGCTGACAAGGACGGTCAGTTGAGTCCTGAAGAGCGTGAAGCCATGAAGGAGGCCCGCCGCGAGGCAGCTGAGCAGCGCATGCTTGAGCGTTGGGATGCTGATGGCGACGGACAGCTGAGCGATGAAGAGAAAGCCGCCATGGAGGCTAAGAAGGCGGAGCGCCAGGCTGCCCGTGAGGCTCGCAAAGCCGAGTTCCAGGCTGCGGCTGAGGCCCATCGCGCCGCTTTCATGGCCAAGTACGACGCCAACAAGGATGGCCAGATCGACGAAGAGGAGCAGAAGGCTGTGCTTGCTGATCGCCAGGCTGCCGAAGAGGCTCTGCGGGCTACGTTCGGGCCGGGTATGCGCCCGGAAGGTCCCCGTGGCGACCGCTCCCCGAAAGGGCCGCGTGGTCCGAAGGGTCCCCGTGGTCCCCGCGGTCCGCAGCCGCCGGCTCCTGCTCCTGAGGCTGCTCCCGCTCCCGAAGCTGCGCCGGCCCCCGCTCCCGAGGCTGCTCCTGCTCCCGAAGCTGCGCCGGCCCCCGCTCCCGAGGCCGCTCCGGCAGAGGCATAAGACAGTTGACAATCCTCACGCAGGGGGAGGCTTGCCGAGGCAAGCCTCCCTCTTTGTGTCCTCCCTTTTGTGACCCGAGACGCGACTGCCAGGTGCCAGACGAAGGATACCCGGCGTGTTGATTGCGAATGGGGAGAAGCCGGTCCCGGTGGTTGCCGGGGTGGTGCGCAGCGTTGTTCCTGGTGCTAAACGCGAAAAAAATGCACTGGCCCGGCGGATGCTTCTTGACTTTTGGCCATGCCACGGGTAATCTCAGCATAGGGTGCAGACCCGTTATTTTTCTCCGAATTTCCGTTGAACGACTTATATCAAGCTTGGCTATGAAAGGGTGGATCATTGCAGCATTGTGCGGGATGCTTGCCGGTGTCTCGGCAGCTGACAGCATGGACAAAGGTGATGTGGTGGCAATCATCTTTACGCGTGAGGGAACGGCAAACGGCACAGCCAAAGGAAGCGTGCTGGGGCAGACAAATGCCGTAGTGAATGCAGTGTGTGCCGAGGCAAGGTTTGCCGTACCCGGCAACCTGGTGTTGTCCAACACTGCCGGCGAAACCGTGGATGTACGGGTGACTTCATGGGTGAATCAGGGTGCGACGGCAACGAGAGGCACCGTGGCACGGCGTCTCAGGCCGGCGCAGGGACGCTCATACCAGACGGTGTTCGGTCAGGATACGGTGACAGGATCGACGTATGGTGGTGCCTTGAACGCCCACCTGAATGGACAAAGCATTGCCCTGACTCTCGGGGGCCTGACGCCCGGGCAGGAGTATGAGCTCTACATGCTTACCGGCCGAGGCAATACGACGTGGAGTGTCCCGGCGGCTGATAAGGCCATCACTTACAGTCTGTCGGGAGCTGACCATCTGAAGTCGGAGCTCATCGGCGCTTCCAACACGCGAACGGCACTGCAGGATAACAGGCTGCTTTCCTTCGAACGCAACACCGATGACCGCGTGGCTTCCAGCAATGGTGCCTGGTCATTGGTCAAGTGGAGCTTCACCGCGGACGAGACTGGCACCGTAACGATTTCTACGGATGCTGATGGCAATGTGAACGCGCTGGCGTTAAAAGCCACCGGCGATGATCCGGCCGCCGTCAGGCAAAAATTCATCGTTCTGGGCTCGGCCGGTGCTGTGTGTATCCTGCTGATGCTGGCGTTGATTCTGGCGTCCCGTCGGCACCAGAAGAAGGCCAAACGGGCCTGAGCAGAAGGCAAAGCCGCAGCATAGCAGGATACCTCGCCCCGCTCGCGGGACCCGGGGAAACGGGGTGCCCGGAAAGGCCGCCTGTACGGTGCCTGTGCAGCGTACGATGCCTGCCCGGCAAACAGCCCCCCTCGCGTGCCCGGTGCTGCTGAGCGATGGCTCCGTGGTGAGGCTACCGTACGCTGACGGGATCAGAACAGCGTTTTTTCCTTAGGTGCTTCCTTGCCTTCCAGGTAGCGGACGTGGCGGCTGACACCCGCGCCGTAGGGGGATTCCAGGCGCAGGTCACGCTCCGAACGCAGCAGTCGGGCTGAGCGGTTGCGCAGAGCAAACAGGCCTGCAATAGCCAGAACAGTTGCCAGGACCATGCCCAGGATAGCAAAAAGCGTCTGGTTCGTACCATCCGTGACAAATTGTTCAATTTTTTCGCGGATGCCGATTTTCTGCCCGTCCTCCTGAGGCTTCATAGGCAGCTGAATCAGCGGGAGCTTGTGCGTCTCGCCGGGGGTGATGGGGTGGAAGTTGCCGGAAACGGGGTCAATGGAGGACTGCACCGAATGAATCGCCGCAATGATGCTTTCTACACCACCACCGCAGGCCGCCGCTGCCGTGCGGGCTGCCAGTAACCACTGGTGCCGCTGCTCATCCGTGGGCTTGATTTCGCTGTATCCCAGCTCAACCTGCCTGGCGTCTCCGACGTTGCAGCAGATCAGTGCTGTGTAAACGCAGGGTTCTGACGAGGAGGTGACGAGATTGGTGGCCGACAGCTCGGGAGGGATGTTTTGACCAGCCTTGAAGAGTGCCACATGAATGCGGTAGTTTGCATGGGCGTTGGCTTGCCGCAGCACATGGATGACGTCATTGCTCTCGGCTGTGCTCAGCAGGTGCTGGGGATCGATCAATCCGTTGGCGGGTGGCTGGGTGTAGGCCGGGGTGTAGTGAGCCGGTACGATTTTGTCGCTTTCGGGGCTCTTCTTTCTGGAGCCGGTAGTGGAGGAAGTTTTACGCGGTGCCGTTTTTTCTTCCCGGGGTTGGGGCATCAGGGCGTTATACCCCTGGAGCATCTCACCGGCCATCAGCATGCGGTAGTCCTGTTCCGTCCAGTCCGCCGGCAGGGCATAGCCGTTGGTCGGAGCCGGTGGAGTTGGCGGGGAATCCGCCGGGGTTGCCAGGGAATCAGCGGCCGGCACGGCTGGCGTTCCGGGTGCGCCAGTTGCCCCAGCCGCGCCAGCTGTATCCACCGCGCCAGTCACCCCGGCGGGATGAGTAGCAGCCGTTTCAGCAGAATGAGCAGCAGGAGACGGGATGTCAGCCGGTACCGCAGCCGAATCCAAGGAGGGGGGAAGAGGAGAAGGCAGGGGCGTCACGGAAGGCGCCGGAGCATCCGGATCCACCGCAATGGCATCAGCTTCGGGATCCACCGCAATCGCCTCGGCCTCCGGATCGACAGCAATGGCATCCGCCTCCGGATCGACAGCAATCGCCTCGGCCTCCGGATCCACCGCAATGGCATCCGCCTCCGCACCGGCGGCAGCAGCTTCTGTCCCCCCCGCGCCGCCGGTATTCTGCCGGGCTTGCGCAAGCGGCACCGAGAGAGCCAGCGACAGCACCGCAAGCGTCGCCGTCACACTGCCCAGGTACGGGCTGATTTTGCGTGCTGCACGCCGACTGCCGGAAGCAATCTGGCTCACCGCGGCACGCATCACAGATTTGAGTCCGGCCAGCATCTCGCGCTCACGGAAGCGCAGTCGTGCCCGGATGATGCAGCTGTTGATGCTGTCGGGATTGACATAGGGATCCAGCATGTATCCCCAGCTGAAGCAGGCGACCTCCAGCTGCACGTCCAGAACGAGAATAAGCATCCACTCCTGCGACACAGGCGGCGGAATCGGGTGCAGCCAATCGCGGAAGGCGTTCGCAATGTTCTTGAACAACCTCTCGATAGGGGACGGCGGCAGCTCCGGCACGATGCGTTCACCGGGAGCCAATTCACGGATTTCCGCATCCTCCACGGCCCGTGCCTGCTCGCGCTTGCCAAACGAAGGATGGTGGATGTGCGCGTGGTTGAGAATCCAGTGAGCGTGTGTCCGGAAGTCCTCCAAATGCCCATCATCCGTGATATAAACACCCAGCGCCACAGGCGGAATGCGCCGCTCCAGGTTGGCCAGACAGGACATAAGCTCCAGACGCTCCTGGTGCGTCAGCGCACCTGCCGCATCCAGCACCCGTGTAAACTCCACCTGCCCGCGGCCGAATATCTCGTCAGCACGCGTCAGGCTGTAACCGCAGGCCGGACACCCGGCCGCAGCTCCCGCGTGGATGGTCGCAGAACATTTGGGGCAAATCGGCACGCGCACCACTATATCCTTTTTTTGTCCGGGCGTGAAGTCTAATCCACGTCAGGAAGTGAAAAAGCTGCTGCGCCATCCCGGAGCCTGCCACATGGATGATTCGGTGGTATCAGCTGGCAATCCGTCCTCCGGACCGGCTGACAATCTGAACTTGCCAAGACCGGGGCAACATGGTAGCATGACGGCATGAAGTTTTATGTGATTGCCGGTGAGGCGAGTGGGGATAAGCAGGGAGCGCTGCTGATCCGGGAGCTGATGGCACGGCGCCCGGAGCTCGAGATTGTCGGGCTGGGAGGTCCGCGCATGCATGCCCTTGCTCCCGGTGTCGAGGACTGGGCCGAGCAGGCTGCGGTGATCGGTATTGTGGAGGTGCTGCGTCATGCACGCTTTTTCCTGCACCGATTGGATGAGATGGAGGCCCGCATCGCGGCTGACCGGCCGGAGGCGCTGATTCTGATCGATTACCCCGGCTTTAATCAGCGGCTGGCAGAGCGGGTGCGCCATGCGTCGCCGCGCACCAAGATTGCTTATTTTATCGCGCCCATGGTCTGGGCCTGGCATAAGAGCCGTGTGCCGAAGCTGGCCCGCGTCCTCGATCTGATGATGTGTACCTTCCCCTTCGAGAAACCGATCTTTGAGGACGCCGGACTGCGTACGGAGTTCGTGGGGCACCCGCTGGTGGATGACATCATGGCGACGCGGCGCACGGATGTGCGCGAGAAGAACCTCATCGGCCTGTTCCCCGGATCACGCAGCCGCGAGATCGAACGACACTTCCCTGTGTTCATGGAGGTGGTACGCCAGGCACAGCAGCTCCACCCGGATTGGCGCTTCGAAACCTCCGCCAGTTCACCGAAAATGGAAGCCATGATGCAGCGCCTCATGAAGGACGCCGGCATGGATCCCCGGCTCATGAATGTGCGCCTTGGCAGCTACCACGACCTGATGGACCGCTCCGAGGCTGCGCTCGTCACATCGGGTACGGCAACTCTGGAGGCCGCTCTGCATGAGTTGCCGTTCGCGCTGGTGTACAAGGTCGCGTGGGGAACGTACCTGATCGGCCGCCTGATCCTGACGATCAAGTACATCGGTATGGTCAACATCCTGGTGGACAAGCCGGTGACCCGGGAGTTCATCCAGCATGAGTTCAACGCCGGTAACTGCCTTGCTGAGCTGGAGCGGCTGATGAGTCCGGAGCCCCGTGCCATCGTGCTGCGTGAAATGCACGAGTCCGTTGCGCGGCTCGGGTTCGGTGGTGCTGCCGCCAAGGCTGCGGACGCGGTGCTGTCTCTCTTTGATCCCAAGGTCAAACCCCTGACGCCCCGCTGGCTGCCGGAGGAACCGTGAGCCCGGTCCGGCTGGGCGCTCGGCAGGGTCATATTGGGCTGTGTGGCGGGTCAGGCGTTTTGCTTCCGGAGCAGCAGGGGAATGAGCTCCCGCGGGTCGGCCACAGCGGCCGTCGCACAGGAATCAGCCGGCAGGGGAGCGTCGGTGAAGAGGTAGTTGCGGGCGACACCTGCCGCGCGCGCCGCTCTGATGTCACGTTCCTTATCCCCGAGGCTGAGGCTCTCCGCCAGGTCAATGTGCAGTTCCTCCGCCGCCCGCAGGAACATGCCCGGTTCGGGTTTGCGCAGGGGACCGCTCAGATCAGGGCAGTGATAGACCGCATCCAGCCGGCAACCTTCTGCCGCAAAAAGGTGCTCCATGTGGCGTGTCAGGCGCTGGTAATCTTCCTCGCTGAAGTAGCCGCGGGCGATGCCGCTTTGGTTTGTGCAGACAATCAGGCAGTATCCGGCTTGTTTCGCGGCACGCGCCAGCTCGAGAATGCCGGGGATGAATTCAAACTCTTCGGGTTTGTAGAGGTAATTGACCTCGACATTGATGGTGCCATCGCGGTCGAGGAACAGGGCGGGACGCATCTTCATCATACGGCAGGGGGCGGCGGGGCAGGGGACGATACGGCGGAGGATGATTCAGCCGGGGATGATGCAGCGAGGGATGATGCAGCCGGGGGGGCCATGACGGATACCTCTGTGCGGACGCCGCTGAGGCACTGTCGGATGAAGGCGTTGACTTCTTCACAGGTGACAGCACGCAGCAGCCCGGGTACTTGCTCCGTGTAATCCGGGCCAAGTCCCAGCAGCGTATCAACAGCGATGCCGCCGGCTATTTTGCCGGCTGATTGCATCGAGAGGAGGCGGCCCGCCAGGGCTGTCGCGCGGGAGCGTTCCAGGGCGTCGGCGGGGATGCCTTCAGTGACGAGGCGCTCGAGCGTTTGCAGCAGGGCTTCGCGGGCGGCGCCGAGTTTTTCCTGTGAGGTACCGAGGTAGAAAACAAGGCAGCCGGCATCGACACCCAGCAGGGATGTGGCAGAGGCATAATAGGCCAGGCCGCGTTTCTCGCGAATCTCCGAGAAGATGGGTCCGGCCATGTCACGGCACCACTCCTCGAACAGCAACTGCCCGGGCAACCGGGTGTCCGTGGCACTGCAGGCGGGGACAGCCAGTGCAAAGACGGCCTGTTCCCTGTCGCAGCACACCGTATGGGCACCGGGTTGCTGTGGGGGGGTGGCCGTGCGTACTGCCGGTACACCGGCAGGCATGCCGCCGAAGAGTTGCTCCACCAGTGCCGGGAGCGAGGCAGTGTCTATATCACCGGCGATGGTCAGCACAGCATTGCTGGCGCAGAAAAGCGCCGCATGCTGAGCCAGCAGCTGCTCACGGGTCAGTGACGCCACGCTTTCTGCCGTGCCGTCAGGATGGTGCCCGTAGGATGCCTCCCCGTAACAGGCCCTGCGCAGCCGGCGCAAGGCTAATGTGGCGGGCTCGGCCTCCGCGTCCTCGATATCGGCGATCATCGCTTCCTTCTCAGTATCGATTGCTTCGCCGGGGAAGGTGGGATGCAGGACGACGTCCGCCAGCAGCTCCAGCATGCCGGGCAAATCTCCGGCCAGGCAGGTTGTGGAGAAACAAAGGGTGTTGTTGCCTGCGCTGCTGCTGATGCTGCCGCCCAGGTTTTCGGCCGTATCGGCGATATCGCCGGCGCTGCGGGTGGCAGTGCCCTTGAGGATGCATTCCGAGAGCAGGGAATTGATGCCGGCATTGGCGGCGGTTTCGGTGCCGCATCCCGCGCCGAATGCCATCGTACACCAGGCCATGGGAATACGGCTGTCGCGGCGCAGGACGAGCCGCAGGCCATTGGGCAGGGTCGTGAGTGATGACGGAGCGCCGTGAGCTGCCGCTGCTTCTTTTGCCTGCTGTGCCGCTCCGGTGCCGGGGGGATCGACGCTGACCTCGGTGAGTCTGGCAGGGGTCAGGTAGCGGGCTGCCACCCCGGCGAGCTGTTGCGGAGTCACCCGCTGGAGCGCGTCCGCCCACTCGTCCATGCAGTTGAGATTGCGGGTCAGGTGCCAGGACATTGCCGCGGAGGCCGACAGTCCCTGAACGGTGGACAGGGAGCGGAGGCGCTGCACCTGCTGCCGCCGGCACGAGCGCTCCCGTGCCGCGGTGAAGTCGAGCTGCGGCAGCTGCTGCACATACCGGAGCAGCTCATCGCGCAGGCGGTCGCGCTCATCCGTCTCGACATCCGCCTCAATCAGGAAGGCGCCCTCACCGTCGCGTGACGGCATGGTCGATACGGACACGTCATGTGCCAGGCCGGTTTCATCATGGAAACGCTTGTAAAGCCATGCAGAGCGCCCGTTGCCCAGGATATCCGCCAGCAGAGTGAGCGGAGCGGCATCCGGGTGATTCGAGCAGGGGATGCGCCAGGCCAGCATCAGCGAGCTGGTGGGTTGCATGAACTCGCGGCGCGTCAGGCGGGGACCCCACTGGTAAGGCTCGACCGGGATCGCCGCCCCGGGGGGTATGCCTGCCGCCAGGTGGGCGGTTTCCTCCTGCAGAGCGGACTGCGCAGCCTCTGCATCGATGTCGCCCGCCATGCAGACGAACACATTGCCCGGCACGTAGTGGATGCGGTGGTACGCCAGCATATCCTCGTAGCTCAAAGCATCGAACAGCTCCTGCTCACCGATGACCGGCAAGCGGCGCGGGTGCACGTGATACAGCGTTTCGATCAGAGCCCGGTACGCGGCCTCCTGCGGGTCATCGCGGTACATGGCCATCTCGCGGCGGATGACTTCGCGCTCCAGCTCAAACTCGTTTCGCGGGAACGTCGGGTGGAACACCAGCTGCGTCAGCAGGTGGAGGAATTCCCGCCAGTGCTCAGCCGGGCCGTCGATGTGGTAAACGGTGCGATCTGTACTTGTGTAGGCATTCCACAGACCACCGAGTGCCGGCACCCGCTCATTGAGCTCCTGGCCGCTGTATTGCTCCGTCCCCTTGAAGACCATGTGCTCCAGCAGGTGAGAAAGCCCCGCTCCCAGGTGTGCCCCCTCGTGAATCGACCCGCTTTGCACCCAGAACTGCACGGAAACCACCGGGTGTGCGTGGCTGGGGCAGGTGATAAGCGTGAGGCCGTTCGGGCAGACGTGTACCTGATGGAGCATGCGCGAAGTATGCCATAGCGTGCGGGAGAGTGCAAGCTCAATTCATGCCCACGGCATCAGCGGCCGGAGCGGGGCAGCGGCTGGCCGCGGATGGTGTGTCCGTACGGTGAGCCGGGCACGCTGATTAGGGGTCATACCCCTAAATCTTCTTGAGGATTCCACCTCTTGTGCCATGCTGGAACCATGCACGGATTCATGGTTTCCTTTCACTGCCGTCCCGATCTCTTTGAGCGCATGGAGCGTTTTGCCATCCAGCGCAACATCGATCGCACCTCTGTGCTCAAGCTCGCACTGCACTTCCACCTCAACCGCCTGCTGAATCAGCAGACGGAAGAGCCCAGGACGGAAGAGCCCAGCTCTCCCGCCTGGGGCCGCGCGGCTGACCCATCCCCTGCTGCAGCAGGCAGTATGCCACGGCAGCAGTCCGGGCTTCATGCCGGTGAGCCCCGCCCGGTTACCGCGCGCAAGGGCAGCGGAGCCTCTCCGGGGCAGCAGCATCAGTGACGTTCGCGGCCGGTAGACCAGCCGGAAGTACTGTTGCGTTCCTCGCGTTGCTTTTGCTGGCGGGCGGCTTCTTCCTGCTGCTTCTGCTGCTCTTCCTGCTCAGCTTTCTGTGCCTCGGCCTCTTCCTCCGTCATCGGGCGGGTGGACTCCACGGGCGAAGCATTGAGCGGCTTCTCCAGCTCGGCCTTCATACTCGTTTTGATGCTCTCGAAGAAGGCCTTGACAATCGCGCCGGCTGACGCGCCGCCACCGATGCGCTGGTGCGGACGCCCCTCATACAGTGCTGCATAGGCATAGCGCGGCTCTTCCGCCGGCAGGAAACCGGCAAACCACGCCAAACGGCAATCATCCGACGGCCGTCCCCACTGAGCCGTACCCGTCTTCCCCGCATTACTCACGTAGCTGAGCTGAGCCCGGCGACCCGTACCGCCGGAGACTACCCCTGCCATGGCGCGGCGCACCGTCGCAAACGCACTCTGCATATCCTTGAGATTCGTCTGCTCTGCCGGTGTAAACTGGAACACCACATTGCCATCCGTATCCAAAATCTGGCGAATCAGCTGGAGCTTCGGCAGGTAACTGCCATTCGCGATGCCGCTGATCGCGTGCGCCACCTGCAGCGGAGTCGCCAGCAGCGGCCCCTGGCCGATCGCCATATTCGCCTCATCGCCCGACATGAAACTGCGGCCGTAATTGCGGTGCATCCAAGCCTCATCCGGCACGATACCCGCCTTATCCGGCAGCGGGATACCCGTCGTTGAACCATACCCGAGCCGGCGGGCCATCTCGCACAGGCGGTGCGCCCCGATATGCGGATTGAGAATCGCCGCCGTCAGGTACATGAACGGGTTGTTGGAAATCATCAGAGCCGTTACGCAATTGATCGAACCGGAGAAACCGCTGTGGTTGCGGAACTCATGGCCGCCGATGCGGACACTGTAGGGACAGTTGATGTATGTATTCTCGGTGACAATCCCATGGCGCAAAGCCGCGGCCACCGTCACCGTCTTGAAGGTCGATGCCGGCGGGTACACACCGGCAAAGGCACGTGAGACCAGCGGGTTATTCGGGTCATTGCGCAGTGCGTCGTAATCCTTCTGGCTGATCGACGGGATAAATGTGTTCGGGTCGAAATTCGGCGTCGACGCGAGCACCAGAATCTCGCCGGTGTGCACATCCACCATCACAAAAGCTCCACGGCCATTCGTATTCTCCTTGAGCGCTTTCTCCGCGGCCTTCTGCCACTCGAGATTCAGCGTCGTCACCACCGTACCACCGGGCTTGGGCTTGGTCTGAAGCTCATCGAGAATCTTCTTCCCCTGCTCATCAAACATCAGACGCCATATGCCCGGCTGCCCGGTCAGCTGCTTATTGAAATTCAGCTCCAGACCGGCGCGGCCCTCCGCACGCTGGAAAATCGGGTCATTGTGGTTGATCGGCCCCACCGGCAACTTCGCCTGAGCCCCCGTGTACCCCAGGATGTGGCAAGCTGTCTCCCTGTTGGGGTAATTGCGGATATAAAGCGGCATCATGTAACCGTATTCAATCGTCGACAGCTTCTCCTTGATGGGCTTCACCTCGTGTCCGCGCAGCGTCGGTCCCACCGGCAGCGGCAACCAGCGGCGCGACCGGTAATGCTCCAGCAGCTGCTCATCCGTCTTCTCATAAAGGGCAATCCCCAACTTCCCATAAGCCTCCATCACGCCACGGCCGATGCGAACGATATTCTCATCGCTGTCATCCTGCAACTGTCCATAATTGATAGAAGGCTGATAAGCCACCTCCGAGCGGGCCATCACCAGACCATTGCGATCCGAGATAATACCGCGCGGACCCGGCACTGCCAGCGACATCGTACGCGCATTGCGGCGTGTCGAAGCATACGTCACGCGCGACGGATCGTGCACCGACGGATCATCTGCCACCTGATCATCTGCCAGCGGCTTGATAAACGAATCCTTCGTCTCCTTTGGGGCGGTCGTATCCACCTTCGTCGCTCCATCCTCCTCCTCGGCCACCGTCTCCTCATAACTATCCGCCTGCTCGACGCCGCCGATCTCCGTAACAGACTCCTCGCCGCCGAGCCTCACCGTCTCCACAATCTCATCATCGGCCGGTACCGCCACATCCTCACCCGGCAGCGGTTGGGGCCCTCCCGTTGCGGCAGAGCCGGGCCGAGGCGCTGTCTGGGCAGCCCCCTGCTGCCGGGTTGCTCCTGTCCCCGGTGCGGCAGACTGCGTGGGCCTGGCTCCGGGCACAGCAATCTCGCCCGGCAAAGGAGGCAGGTCAGGAATGGGTGCCACACGATCGGCCGCAGCGGACAAACCCGGGCGCG
This sequence comes from uncultured Akkermansia sp., assembly GCA_944390825.1. Taxonomy (GTDB): domain Bacteria; phylum Verrucomicrobiota; class Verrucomicrobiia; order Verrucomicrobiales; family Akkermansiaceae; genus Akkermansia. Next base: position 37,926 of record CALXRG010000007.1, on the reverse strand, counting down.
GTGCGGTTGAGCCACGGCTTGCGCTGCTGCCCTGAGCAGAAACAGGCAGCGCGGTTATACTGACAGCCAAGCCGATCAAAGCACATAAAAATTTCGGGCGGAGCATCGTAGCCACATTTTATATCATTTCGCCATCAGGTGCAATCACCATTTTGGGTGAGGGCGCGGCATCGCGCGGTTCATCCCCGGCAATCCGCCAACTTGCCAACACCCTGACCGAACTCCAGATGAACCGCACGTCTCCCCGGCCACGCGACTGCATCCCTTCAACTCAGCCGTCAGAACATCGCATAAACAGAAATTGTGTCATAAACAGAAAGAACTTCTTGAGGCGCACGCCGAACTGTGCTATGTGCGGAACACCATGACTGAGCCACCTCTTCCGCTTTCGCTGCATGTTGTCACTGAAGACTTTTCTCCCCGACTGCGCGAAGACGCCCTCCGTGCTCTGGCTGGACAGATGGCCGCCATCATCGGCGCGGATCAGGAAGAAGCCATCCTGCGCTCCGCACAGGAACGCGAAGAACTCGAACCGACCTATATCGGCAGAGGTGTGGCAGTCCCGCACGCCCGGGTTGCCGGTTTGCCCGGAGCCTCCATCCTCGTGGCCAAAAGCAGCCGGGGCATCGCCTGGCCTGAAGAAACGGCGCAGCTCATCGTCTTTCTTGCTGTCCCTGAAGACCGGCCGGACGTTTACCTCCAACTCCTGGGTGGTGTCATGCGCTGGCGCCACCGCCTGGGTCTCACCCAGGAGCAGCTCCTGTCCATGAGCCCCACCGACATGGAAGAATCCCTGCGCCGTTTTCTCCAGTTGTCAATTTTTCCCCTCCCGTGACGGCTTGATTCCCTTGCGGTGCAAGGCAACTTATCCGTTATTTGCGGTGCGCTGAATAATGAGGCGACACGCTTCTGCAACCTGCGCCTTGGTGCTTCTTGACATCTGCGGCAGGATTCTGCATCGGTGGGGCATGGGGAGGCTTTTTTCAGGGTGCCTCAGTTTGAGTGGGGGCCCGCAGGATCTCTTCGGCGGCACGGTTGGCAGCGGTTTGCATGTGCCAGCGCATCATGGCCTGTGCAGGGATGAGGCAGCCGTCTGCAGAATACGTGGGTAGTTCGGTTTTGGAGTCTTGGGAAGCCTGGGGCGGGGGGCATTCCCCGGAGGAAGAAATGCCCGGGGTGCCTGGGGGGCACAGAAAGTCGCCCGGAATGGTGCGTGCCGTTGTCTGCATGGTGGCTTTCAGGGTTGCGATTTGGCGGGCTCTCTCTTCCAGCAGGCTGAGCGCAGGAAAACCAGGCTCGACGTCTTCGTGAATGGTGACGTAGCTGCCAACGCGGAGGATGTTGAAAAGGGTGCGGGCGGCGCTCACGTGCATGTGGATGCAGCCGTGGGACAGACGCTGGCCGGGGATGACGTCGCCGGTGTGGATGCCAACGCCGTCAGAGGTCATGCGCATCCAGTATGCCATGGGGGAGCCGATGCATCGCCCCCCTTCCGGTATGGGATCTTTGAGGGGCTGGAGCCGGGGCCTCTCCAGGGATTCCACCAGATTGATGGTGCGCCGCGTGTATTTTTGTTGTTGAGAGAGTTGGGCGCCAAGGGGTAGTTGACTTGTCCGGGTTTGTTTGGTGTGCCGAGGGGTGGTTTGTCTGTTTTGATGGAGATGCGGGGGGCAGCGTTTGTGAGTGGTTGGCGGTTTTTTGCGCTGGCTGGTATTTGTATGCTGGCTGGTATTTGTGGGCTGGTGGTGTGGGGTTGCCGGGGGATGATGGCTTTGGGCGCTGCGGTGTGAAGGGCGTTTGTTTGGTTTCCTGGGCCGCAGCCACGTAAAACGCTTGCTTTGCGGGGGGTGGTGTGCTAGAGTGCGGCATATGAAAACTGACACCATCTGCGTCCAGAGCGGCTGGAACCCGAAGAAGGGTGAGCCCCGCGTGCTGCCTATTTACCAGTCTACCACCTTCCGCTATGAAACAAGCGACCAGATGGCGCGCCTTTTCGATTTGAAGGATGCCGGGTTTTTCTATACGCGCCTTCAGAACCCGACCAATGAGTGTGTGGCGAAGAAGATCGCTGAGCTCGAGGGCGGTGTGGCGGCGATTTTGACTTCGTCCGGTCAGGCGGCTTCGTTTTATTCGATTTTTAATATCTGCGAGGCGGGTGATCATTTTGTGTCTACTTCCGCTATTTACGGCGGTACGTTCAATTTGTTTGCGGTGACGTTTAAGAAGCTGGGGATTGAGGTGACGTTTGTTGATCAGGATGCTCCGGAGGAGGAGATTCAGAAGGCGTTCCGCCCGAATACGAAGTGCCTTTTCTCCGAGACGATTTCTAATCCGTCGCTTCAGGTGCTCGATATCGCGAAGATGGCCCGCATCGCTCATGCGAATGGCGTGCCGCTGATTGTGGATAATACGTTTGCGACGCCTATCAATTGCCGTCCTTTTGAGCACGGAGCCGATATCGTGATGCACTCCACCACCAAGTACATGGATGGTCATGCAACCCAGGTGGGCGGTGTGATTGTGGACAGCGGCAAATTCGACTGGGCCGCGCATGCGGATAAGTTCCCGGGGCTTTGCACGCCGGATGAGTCGTATCACGGCTTGGTGTATACGGATGCTTTCGGTGAGGGTGCCTATATCACCAAGTGCACGGTGCAGCTCATGCGGGATCTGGGGTCTATCCCGTCGCCGTTCAATGCGTTCCTGCTCAACCTCGGGCTGGAGACGCTGCATCTGCGTGTGCCGCGCCATTGTGAGAATGCCCAGAGGGTGGCGGAGTTCCTGGAGAAGCAGGATGATGTGGCTTGGATTAACTACTCCGGTTTGCCTTCCAATCAGTATCACGAGCTTGCGCAGCGTCAGTTCGATGGCGGCCGCAGTTGCGGTGTGGTGACGTTCGGTATTAAGGGTGGCCGCGAGCGCGCGATTAAGTTTATCGATAGCCTGAAGCTGTGCGCGATTGTGACTCATGTGGCGGATGCCCGTACTTGTGTGCTGCATCCCGCCAGCCACACGCACCGTCAGCTCAGCGACGAGCAGCTCATTGAGGCTGGGGTGAAGCCGGATCTTATCCGTTTCTCGGTGGGTATCGAGGATGTGGAGGATATTATTGCTGACCTCCGCCAGGCGTTCGATGCTATTAAGGAGAACTAAACCTCCGGTCGGATGAGGCTTTGCCCGCCACGTGGCGGGTACAGCCTCGTTTTTTCTTTTCCAGCGCCCCGCTGCAGCTTCCGGCACAGCGGGGCGATTTTGTGGGTGGACGCGAGCTGTGTTGCACCATGAGGCCGGGGTTGAGATGGCTGGGTGGTGCTGTGTATTTGTGTACAGGCTTGTGATGCGTCAGTTGGTTTGCTGTTGATTGCTGCGGCGGTCGTTCAGTTCTGCCCGCCAGGGTATGTGGGGGTGGTTTTCCAGTTGTTTGGCGTTGACGGCAAACAAGAGGCCAACTCGCTCAGGAGGCAATAACGGCTTTAGTTGTTGGATGGCCGATAGGGGATAATTGGTAGGGAAGACGAAGCGGTATTTCCCGGCAGGAGGCAGTTCGCAATGAAACACAAAGTTCGGCTTTGTGCATGAGGGGGCCATGCCGGCCAGGGCCGCCGGTGCTTCATCGCAGGCTATGTAATCCAGGCTGTCGATGATTTTTCGGCGGAGGGTATCATGCAGATAAATGGTGTTGCGGTCGTTAGGTGTGCGGCTCAATCGACGAAAGTCTTTTACTTCGATCAACCACTGAACCTGGGATTGCTCAGGAGCTTTGGCCATGAGATCGACACGACTCATGGCATTTCCTCTTGTCCCGCCATGGTGTTGGACCCAGTTGTCAAAATCGATAAACTCAACCTTTTTGCCAAACGAATGTAATGCTTTGGTCCACCGTGAGACGGAACGCCATGGGAAGTTCAGATGCCATGGCTGAAGAGTTCGAGGAGTTGCTCATCCTGAGCAACTTGTGCATCAAGTGAAGCAAGGTGTTCCAGAGCGTTGAGGTCCTCAGCCGAGGATATACGCAGCCGGCCGTTTTCTTCCGGAATCAGGGAAAAGTAGCTGGAGATCCCGGGACACGAATCCTGATGACTGGCCAGATACAGTTCACGCAACAGGAATAGGCTGTGCGTCGCAATGAAAACCTGCGTGCCTTGCCGCACGAGGGCCATAATTGTGTGCGCTACCTTTCGGATGAGGGTGGGGTTGAGATTGGCCTCCGGCTCATCCCAGAACAGTACGGAGCCTTGTGTCAGGGAGCCGTTGGCAATCAGTTGGGCAATTGTGGCGATTTTCCGCATGCCTTCGGCCAGAAGATGGGCTTCCAGCTTGCCTTCTGCGCTGCGCAGATAGAAACGTCCGTGCTCCAGGACAACACTTCCGCCCAAGACGTCCTCTGCTTCCAATGGAGCCAGCAGGTTGTTGATTTCCTTGAACCGCGGCCCTGTACGCAGTGGGCGGCCCAGCATGAGAGCCAGATCGCGCCATGTTTCTTCAAAGGGTATTTCGACGCTTTCGTAGATGCTGACAAAATTCGGGTAGAGGGAAAGCATCTCGCGCGTTGGGAGAAAAACGCTCAGGTCCTCATTCCAGACAGAAGGGCATGTTTCTACAACAACGGCTTCTGTTGACCGGGTTGAGAAGGAATATGCCAGTGATGTTTTGTCCCTCAGGGTCATTTCTACCTCGGCCCGGCGCTGCCCTTGCTGACGGCGGGTGAGCCGTCCCAATGTGTCAGGTCGGAAGACGCCTTTAAGTTTTCGTGCTATGGCTGTTTCCAGATATGTTTTGCTGAGCACTTCCTGACCGTTTTTGTCTCGCATCAGTGAACGCAGGTTGACATAAAGCAACTTCATCAGCTGCGATTTGCCTGTACCATTCTGCCCGGCAAAAACGTTCAGATTACGGGAAAAACTCAATGTTGCGTTGTCAAAACGCGTAAAGTCTTTCACTCGGAGGGTCTTTATCATGAGGGTATACTAGCAGGTTTCCATACGGTGTCAAGCTTCCTGCAAAAGAAGGGGCCTGCGTCGGTGGAATAATAGAGACTTAGGGTACGGAAGCTGGTCAATGCAAAAACTCCCCGCCGCGAGTGAACGCGGCGGGGAGCGGCGGAAAACTCAGGACGCGCCCATCAGAACGCGTGAGCATCGGATAAATGGGAGCCGGTTTTTAGAGGGCTTTGAGTTCCTCGATGGCGGCCTGGAGGCTGGCGGCGTCCTCGATGGAGATGACTTTGGCTTCTTTGCAGATGCGGCCCATCATGCCGGCCAGCGTTTTGCCCGGGCCCATTTCGATGAAGAGGCGCTCGCCTTTGGCGATGAGGTCCTGCATGCAGGCAGCCCAGCGGACGGAGCCGCAGACTTGGGCGCCAAGCATGGCGCGGACGTCGTCCGGGCCGGTGACAGGCCGGGCTTCGAAGTTGCAGTAGACGGGCACGGCCGGGGTTTGCATCGGGGTGGCGGTGAGCTCGGGGAGGAGTTTCTCCTGGGCGCTCTTCATGTAGCGGCTGTGGTAGGCGCCGGCGACGTTGAGTTTCTTGGCGAGTTTGAAGCCGGCGGCTTTGGCGCCGGCAACGGCTTTGTCGACGCCTTCGACGGAGCCGGAGACGACGGTCTGGCCGGGGCAGTTGTAGTTGGCGACGTCAATGCCGCATTCGTCGGCGAGTTTCTGGACGGCGTCGTCGCTGCCGCCGATCATGGCGGCCATGGTGCTCGGGGCGGCCTGGCAGGCTTCTTCCATGTAGGCGCCGCGCTTCTGGACGAGTTTGAGGCCGTCTTCCATGGTGAAGGTGCCGGCGGCGGCGTGGGCGGTGAACTCACCGAGGGAGAGGCCGGCGGCGGCGACGGGCTCGATGGCTACGGCGCTGCTGAGCAGCTTCCAGAGGGCCAGGCCGTGCAGGTAGAGCGCGGGCTGGCAGTAGCAGGTGCGGGTCAGCTCGGTGTCCGGGCCTTCAAACATTACTTGAGTGAGCGGGAAGCCGAGGGCTTCGTTCGCTTTCTCCATCATCTCGCGTGCCTCGGGATAGGCGTCGTAGAGGTCCTTGCCCATGCCCACTTTCTGGGCTCCTTGTCCGGGGAAAAGAAGTACTGCTTTCATATGAACGGTGGCGTTTCCAGCGCGAGTCCATGTTAGCTGCTCGTGCGTGCTCCGTCAAGCATAATCGGTACCCCCGCAGGGTAGAGGCTATGCTGCTTGGGTGGGTTTTCTGTGGAACTTGTGGCGTGCAAGCTGATGGTTGCGTGAGGTGCGGTGCTTTCGGTACGTTTTATTTGGCGCATTGCGCATGCTTGGCGGGAAGGGTTTTTCGCGGCAGAATGTGCTTGCCAAGGTGCACCGGGTCGGGTAGAATCATGCTACCATGAACAGACTCGCTGGTAAAATTGCTGTTGTGACGGGTGCCGGTCGCGGTATTGGTAATGCTGTGGCCCGCCGTTTTGCTGAGGAGGGCGCCAAGGTGGTGCTGATTTCGCGTAATCCTGCGTCGTGCGGGGGAGCGGCGGATGCGATTAATGCGGAGTTCCCGGGCAGCTGCAAGGCGTTCCCGTGTGATGTGGCGGATGCTGCGGCTGTGGAGGCTTGTGTGAAGGAGATTTTGGCTGAGTACCCGACGGTGGATATTCTGGTGAACAATGCGGGTATCACAAAGGACGGTTTGCTGATGCGTATGAAGGAGGCGGATTGGGATGCGGTGATCAATACGAATCTCAAGAGTGTGTTCCTGTTTGTCAAGGCGTTCCAGCGTACGCTGATGCGCAGCAGTGCCGGGCGTATCATCAATATGAGTTCTATTGTGGGTATCACGGGTAATGCCGGTCAGACGAATTATGCGGCTTCCAAGGCCGGTGTGATCGGCTTTACAAAGGCGGTGGCTCAGGAGCTTGCAAGCCGTAAGGTGACTTGCAATGCGATCGCCCCCGGTTTCATCGCAACGGAGATGACGGATGCTATTCCCGAGAAGGCTCGCGAGGCGCTGCTGGCCCGCATCCCGCTGGGTGATATGGGCAGGCCGGAGGATATCGCGGGTTGCGCGCTGTTCCTGGCTTCGGATGAGGCCCGTTACATCACCGGTCAGGTGCTGGTGTGCGATGGCGGTATGACCATGTGAGCTTACGCGGCTGGTGCCCGCCGCGCCTGTGCCTGTGCCAGGTGCCGTGCGTACCGTGTGCCGCTTTGTTTTGATATGAGTGAAGCCTGCGCTGACTGGAGTCGGCGCAGGCTTTTTTTGGGGGGCTTAACGCGGGGTTGATGCGGGCCTTGTGAGGGGGAGGGAGCCGCCGGTGGGGGGCTGTATGGCTTGGCGTGGGATGGACCGCCGGGCGGAGCGGAGATTTCGTTTGCCGGCGGATGATGCGATGACTGGGTATGGGCGTCCTGGGTGGACGGGTGTGCACCGTGTTATTGCGGGTGAGCGCCGTGTTACTGCAGATGGGTTGCGAGTTGGGACAGGGCGCGGCTGCGGTGGGAGATGCGGTTTTTGATTTTGGGGGGCAGCTCGGCGAAGGTGCAGTCAAAGCCGTTTGGGATGAAGAGCGGGTCGTAGCCGAAGCCAAAGTCGCCGGCGGGTGTGAGGGTGATTTGGCCTTCGACGGTGCCGGAGAAGGAGGCGATTTCCCGGCCGTTCTGGGCGAGGCTCATGGCGCAGACAAAGCGCGCGGTGAAGGGGGCTTTGCCGGGGCGGGATTTGAGCTCGGCAATGAGTTTGCTGTTGTTGGCGGCGTCGTTGCCGTGCTCGCCGGCGTAGCGGGCCGAGAGAACGCCGGGGGCGCCGCGCAGGGCGTCGACGCAGAGGCCGGAATCATCTGCCAGGACGAGTCCCGGCAGGACGGCGGAGACACCGCAGGATTTGAGCCTGGCGTTATCGGCAAAGGTGAGGCCGCATTCATCGACTTCGGGGGCTTCGGGATAGTCGGCCAGGGTTTTGACGTCGTAGTTCTCGGGGAGGATGGCGGCGATTTCGCGGGCCTTGTGGGCATTGCGCGTGGCAATGATGAGGGTCGTGCGGCTCATGGTGATGGTGCAGTGGTGTTATGTGCGGAATGCACACAGAGTGTACGCATTACGAGCCGCGGTGTCAAGCCTTGGATGGGAAAGAAAGTGTCTTTGTGTTGCGGGTGTGCTTTGTTTTTGGGGCCGGGAGAGGGCTGCCGCGGGCAGGTCACTCCGCGGAGTTGCCGCGGGGTGGTGTGGCTGCTGGATGGCGCGGGATTTGGGGTGGCTCAGCGGTCGAAGCTGACGTCTTTTTTCGGCAGGTGGCGGCGTATGTACAGTGTGAGAATGACGAAGCTCAGGGAGATGGACATCAGGTCTGCGGCGGCCTGTGTGAGCCATATGCCTTTCTCACCCCAGAAATGGGGCAGAATGAGCAGACAGGGAAGCAGGAAGATCAGCTGGCGCGTCAGGCCAAGGAAGATGCTCATGACGGGCTTGCTGATGGCTTGGAAGAAGTTGAAGGAGACAATCTGAACCCCGACAAGCGGGAAGAAGAGTGAGTAGAGGCGGATGCCGTCGGTTCCAAGCTGGATGAGGCGTGAGGCTTCGCCGCCGCTTGAGTCGTCGGCAAAGCATTCCAGGATTTCGCGGGGGAAGATCTGTACCAGCAGGAAGCCGAGCGTGGTTACGCTTATGCCGCAGAGCATCGCGAGTTTGAGCGCCCGCCGCACGCGGCTGAATTGGCCCATGCCCAGATTATAGCCCACGATGGGTTGCATGCCTTGAGCGATGCCCAGGACGACCATGACGAAGAAGAACATGGTGCGGTTGACGACGCCAAAGGCACCTACGCCCATTTGTCCTTCGTAGGCGAGAAACATGTGGTTGAATACCACGACGACGACGCAGCCTACGATGTTGAGCAGGCAGGGTGCCAGGCCGACGGCCAGAATGCGCCTGACGATGACGCCGTTGAGTTTGTAGATGCCGCGTTTGAAGTGCAGGACGCTGCGGCGGTTGCAGTAGTGCGCGCATACCCAGACGAAGCCTGCGCACTGTGCCAGTATGGTGGCCAGGGCGGCGCCCATCACGCCCATGTTGAAGCCCAGCATGAGGATGGGCGCTACGGCGATGTTGACTACCATGGTGATGAGCAGGCTCATCATGGCTTTTTTCGGGTAGCCGCTGGCGCGCATCAGGTGGTTGAGGTTCATGAAGTTGGTGCTGATGGGGAAACCAAGCATGATGACGAGCAGGAAGTCGTATGCTTCATCAAGTGCCTTGCCTTCAGCTCCGAAAAATTGCAGAATCTCCCGCAGCCACAGGCAGGGTACCCAACCTACCAGTATGCCGACGATGAGGCCGAGGATCATGCAGGTGCCCATGACGCGGAAGGCGCGGTCGTAGTCCTGCTGTCCCAGGATGATGGAGATGTTCGCGGCGGCTCCAAGCCCGACCAGCGTGCCGGCGGCTACGGTCAGGTTCATGACGGGGAAGACCAGTGCCAGGGCAGCGACGGCGTACGGGCTGCACCACTGGCCGACGTACATGGCGTCGATCAGGTTGTAGGCAGATGTGGCAGCCATGCCGATGACGGCTGGCAGAGAGTATTGCAGAAGCAGCTGGCGAATAGGCTTCCGCTCCAGGTTCTGTAGCATCTGGGCTCTTGGCATATGGCTGTGTCATACACCCGGAACGTGCCATTGTCAAGTGCTCTATGGCAAATGTACCGTGTATGCGATAATAACAAGACACACCCGCGGGCGGTTTTGCCCGGGGTGTGCGGGGGGAATGCGGTGCTGTTTCCGGTGAAGGGGGGGCGGCGGGTGGCGGTGCCCCCCCCTCCGGTTTTACATGCCCCGTTGCGAGCGCATGTTTTGGATTTTTTTCAGGAGGGCTGCCGGATCGCTGAAGTCTTGTTGGATGTAGGCTTGGATTTGATCTTTCATTTCCGGCTGGAGTTCTGCCATTTTGAGCAGGGTTTGTTTGATTTCTTCGATGCCTTCGACGCTGTCAACGGTGAGCATTTGGAGGTTGAACTTGGCGTCGATGAGTTTGGGAAGGTTGGCAGGAAGTGCTTCGGGGATCAGCGTGTTGAGAATTTCCAGTGCCTGGGCGGGGGTTTGGGCCCCGCTAAGCCGGCTTTCGAAGTCGCGCAGTTGCGCTTCGGCTTTGATTTCGTTCTGCACGCCGGTAGTGTTCGCCGGGTCGGCTGCGGCAATTCGGTCGCGCAGCTTGGCGGCGCTGGGTTTGAGCTCGTCCGGAATGGCACTGTAGGCGCTGAACAGAGCTTTGAGTTGCTCGTCTCCGCCGAGTTTGTAGGCAGCTTCAAGAGCTTTGGCGTTGGCAATTCCTGGTTCCAGTGCTTCCTGCACGGCTTGGAGGTTTGGCATGCCTCCGACGAAACCGCCGGCAACATCACCCTGACTGGTCAGTACCATGATGGTCGGGTAACCGGATACGGCATACTCTTCACAGAGTTTTTCGTTGGCTTCCAGCTGCTCGCGGCTGAACTTCGGGTTGCGCGGTACGTCGATCTCCAGCAGTACAAACTTGTCACCGGCGTATTGGGCAAACTCCGGCTTGTCAAAGACGTTTTTCTTGAGCCGGATGCAGTAACCGCACCAGTCTGAGCCGGTGAAATCAGCCAGGATGGCTTTGCCTTCCTGCGCGGCTTTTTGCTTGGCGGTGTTCAGGTCGGTGAGCCATTCGGCGGCAAATGCCGGCGCGGTGATGGCTACCAGCGTCATCATGGTGGAAAGAATCTTGTTCATGGGGTGATTTTCACTTTTTCTGCGGCAAATGCAAGCTGTAATTGCGTTGCCTGGCTTTTATGACGCAGATGTTGGGTGATGCAGATGTTCGGACTGCTGTATCGGTGCGATTGAATACTGTTATTATATGAATTGTTTATGGTTTTACTACCAGCTTGACAAATAAATCAGAGCTGATAGACTATCAGCATATTCCTTTCTGTATGGGGGGAGGAGGCCTGTGCGGTTCGAATGGTACAGGTTGGAGATAAGGAAACTAGACAACAGACAGTGAGATGATTTTACGTTTGCCGGTAGGGCTTCGTCGTGCTTTGATGGCGCTGATGTGTGCAGCTGCGATGACGATCAATTGTGAATGCGGGGCTGCTCCTGCCTTGGGGGAGGCTGACCTGGTGTGGAATAGTGGTGAGTCGTATGACAGTTGGGATTTGATATCGCGCAATTGGATGGGGAGCGAGGGGGCTCGCGCTTTTTCTGACGGGAAGAGTGTTAAGTTTGGTGATAGGGGGTCGGCGTATGTGGAATTGATGACGTGGCTGAGGCCGTCTTCGGTGTTGGTCAGTGTGACAGAGGGAAACAGTTATAGCTGGGTTGGACTGGGCAGCATCGCGGGGGAGGGGCCGCTTGTGAAGGAGGGTGAGGGAACGCTGACTATTCTGACGTCTCAGGATGGTTTTTCCGGTGAAGTTTATGTGGTGGGCGGTACGTTGAATGCCGGTAGTTCAATGGCGTTGGGCACGGGTACGGTGTGGCTGGAAGGGGGTGAGCTGTCGTTGCAGGGGTGCTATGTGAGTAATGCGATTGTGGTATCGGCGGGGTCTTTGGCCGGTGCTCAGTCATATTCGGGTGAGCTGACGGTGAAAGGTGATCTCCAGTTAGAGGGGGAGACGCAGGCGGGTGTGGTGAACTTGCTCAGTGGCTCGATTCGCGGAGGAAGTTTGAAAAATACTGAGGTGGTGGCCAGTGGGGGAGAATTGGCGACTTCTATGACGGGTGGCGTGGCACTGACGTTTCGCGGTGATGTGTCGGTGACCGGAGCGAACAGTTATACGGGTGGTTCTGTGCTGGAGTCCGGCGTGGTATCGGTGGCTTCGGATTCGGCATTGGGCACGGGGCTCGTGAGATTGAATGGTGGTGTGTTGGATGCCGGTGGGCGGGTGCTATCCAATACGGTGGAGGTGGTCGGTAGTGCTGCGGTGCGCAGGGGTGAGGTGTGTACGGGTTCGTTGATTGTGTCAGGTGGGTCGCTGACGCTGGACGGTGACTGGGGCGGTGAGCTGCTGCTCAATGGCGGTACGCTTCAGATTAGCCGCGATGATTGGGGGCTCACGGTGGGAGCGCTCAGTACGGGAAGTGAGCAGACGATTCTTGACTTTGGTGATTTGTCGGGATGCGGCGCAGGGAGTTCCTACACGCTTGTCACGCTCGATACCGCCGGCGCAGGGGTGGACCCGGGTATGCTGGTGCTGAAGGGAGCCGAGGTGCTGCCGAAGTATACGTTGTCGGTGCAGGGCAACGCCCTGGTGCTTACGGTGCTGATGCGTGAGCCGGCGGCGCTGGTGTGGGATGCCGGGCAGGAGACGTGGGGTGTGCAGGGTGCGGGCGATTCCTGGATGTCGGATTCGGGAAGTCTGGCATTCATGGACGGGGATTCGGTGCGGTTTGATTGTTCGGATGAGGTGTATCTCGTGGGGGAGGTTTGCCCCTCTGCTGTGCTGGTGGAGGGGGATGGCACTGTGGTCTTGGGCGGTGGTGGCTGTATCGCCGGGGAGGGGTATCTCGTCAAGTCGGGTGAGGGTACGCTGGTGCTGGCGACGCCCAATCGTTACGCGGGCGGTTCGTTTGTGGAGGGGGGTGTGCTCCAGTTGGAAGACGCGCAGGCGCTGGGTACAGGCAGTGTCAGTCTGACGGGCGGGACGCTGGATTTGGGGCGTCTGGCGGTGACGAATCCGATCTGTGCGACCGGCGGTACGTTGGCGGGCGCGGACCGCTATGCCGGCTTGATGACGGTGCAGGGCCGTGTCACGCTGGAGGGGGATGTGCGGGCTCAGGGGCTGACGGTGTCAGCCGGTTCTTTGTCCGGTGGATGTGTGCTGGATACGCCCGTGGTGGTTTTAGGTGGCTCAGTCAGCACGGCTTTGGGTGGTGGCTGTTCCCTGACGATACGCGAAGGTGAGGTGTCTCTGACGGGAAGCAGTTCGTTTTCAGGTGGAACGCGTGTGGAAAGCGGCTGTCTGACGGTGGGAAATGCGGAGGCGCTGGGCACCGGGGAGGTAGCGCTTCTGGACGGTGAGCTGAACCTCGGTGGATTTGCCGTGGCCAATACGGTATCGGTAGAGAAAGGGACGCTGTCCGGAGCCGGGGCGTTTGCGGGTGAGCTTTTGGTCAATGGTATGCTGGAGCTTGGCGGTGTGACCCGTGCCGGCTGTGTGCGGATGAACGGGGAGTTGCTGACGGGTAGCCGGATTGAGGATTCCCGGGTTGTGGCTTCTTCGGGGACGATTGTGACGGTGCTCGCCGGCAGCAGTTCACTGGAGGTGACAGGAGCGGTCACGCTGAGCGGGACAAACAGCTATACAGGCGGCACCCGGGTGAGTGCCGGAGAGTTGGTGATTACCCGTGCCCAGAGTTTGGGCTCCGGTACCGTGACGCTGGTCAGCGGCGGGATTGATATGGGCGGCTTGGCCGTGGAGAATGATGTGACGGCGCAGGGCGGTTTCATCCGCGGGGCTTCTGCTTACACCGGGGTGCTCCGCGTGGAGGGTGATGTGACCGTGGTGGATGAATTGCGGGCCGGAAGGCTGGAGCTGTGCTCCGGTTTGCTGACGGGGGAGTCCGTGTGCGATACGCGGGTTGAGGCTCGCGGCGGGACTGTGAGTGCGTTGATCACGGGCGGCAGCTCGGTGTATGTGTATGACGGTGCGGAGCTGTTGGGGAGCAATGATTACTCCGGTGGTACGGTGGTGCTGGCCGGCGAGTTGAGGGTAGGCAGTTTTGATGCGATGGGTGATGGCGGGGTGATCCTCCGCGGGGGAACGTTGAACATGGGCAATTTGCCTGTGGAAAACGCCCTGCGTGCAGAGGGCGGTACGGTGGCCGGCGCGGCGCTGTACCGCGGGGCCCTGGAGGTGGATGGGGAGGTGACGCTTGACGGGGAGCTGAAGGCGGCTTCGTTGTCCATGACCGGCGGGATGCTGCAGGGCGGTACGATAGTGTATACAGATGTGATGGCCGGTGGCGGGACGCTGGCTTCTTCTCTCGGGGTGGGGTGTTCATTGACGGTGACGGGTGATGTGTACCTGAGCGGAGCCAACATGATGTCGGCCGATACGGTGCTGCAGAGTGGTGTGCTGACGGCGGGGGTGGTGTCGTGCTTTGGCGCAGGCTCTGTCCTGGTTGAGGGTGGCTCCCTGAACCTGAATGCCCTGGCTGTTTCCAACGATGTCCGGGTGAGCGGCACGGCGGTGGTGACAGGCGCTGCTGCGGCTAGCGGCCAGCTTGAGGTGAGCACCGGTGCGGCGCTGACTCTTTCCGGGAATTGGGAGGGCGATTTGCTGCTGAATGGGGGAAGCTTGGATTTGCGGGGGAATGCGTTTGGGACGTCGGTGGGCAGTCTGAGTACCGGCGCGTGTGCGACGACGGTGGATTTTGGTGACCTGAGTGGCTTGGCGGCGGGTGATGTTTGTGTGCTCATGCAGGCGGCAAGCAGCTCGGCTGATCTTTCGCTGATTGATGTGCTGGGGACGGATGTGTTGCCCGGGTATGAGCTGGAGTTCAGCGACGGGGAGTTGAGGTTGAGGGTGGATGCACGCGGTAATGTCGATCTGGTGTGGAATCCGGCGATGGATATCTGGGGCGTGGGAAGTGCCGGTGATGAGTGGGATGCCGACTCGGCGGCCGAGTACTTCCAGCAGGGGAATGCCGTGACTTTTAATCAGAGTGATGTGGTGACATTGCAGGGGGTGCTCAAGCCTTCGGTGGTGCGGGTCACGGGCGATGCTGATCTGGTGCTGCAAGGGGATGGGTACCTGGCGGGCACGGGGCGGCTGCAGATGCAAGGCAGCGGGAGCCTGCTCCTCAAAACGGCAAACGTCTACAGTGGCGGGACGCTGGTGCAGAGCGGTTCTGTGCAGCTCGGGTGCGAGGGAGCGCTCGGTACCGGTGATGTGGAGTTGCAGGGCGGTATGCTGGATCTGGCGGGATTCCGGGTGGAAAACCGGCTTGTCGTGACGGGTCCGGCGGAGCTGTGCGGTGCAGATGCATTTGCCGGACAGTTCGTGCTGGATGGTGGTGCACTGAGTGGCGATGTGCTGACGCTGGAACAGGATGCGGATGTGCGCTCGGGTTCTGTGTCCAGTGAGTTGACAGGCAGTGGCGGTGTGGTGAAGAGCACGGACGGGACGGTAACCCTCAGCTCGGTCAATACTTACAGCGGCGGTACCCGTGTGCTGGACGGAACGCTGGTGGTGGCAAACGGCATCGCGCTGGGCAGTGGCGAGGTGACTGTCGGCGGGACTGTCGGCGGCGGCGAGGGCAGGGCTGTGCTGCGGCCAGTGCTGGATTTACAGGATTTGCGGGTGCACAATCCGGTGATTCTCGGCGAGGGAGCGGAGTTGAGAAACGGGAGTCAGGCGGCATCTGTCCGTCTGGAACGCGGAGCCGGAGTGACGCTGACGGATTACACGCTCCAGTCGCATGGCACCCTGACGGTGGGAGGAGACAACCAGGTCAGCGGCGGTTTGACCTTCGCCGGCGGTACGGTGAAGATCAGTGGCCCGGGTCTGGTGTTCACCGCAGCCTGCACCGTGGCGGAGAACACCACCACGATACTGGATCTTTCGGCGGTGGCTGCGGAGTACAATGCGGATGGAACCCATACGCTGATGGTGTTTGAGGGCGGGTTGTCCGGGATGACGGAGGACAGTTTTGCACTTCGCGGGTTGGATGAGACGTTTGAGAAGACGCTGGTGTATGATGAGGTCACGCAAAGTTTGCAGATCCTGACGGCGGCCGAGCAGCCGCTGCCCCCGGCTTTGGATCCGGAGTATACGGCCGTGGACACTTCCCGGCTCAACGCGAACCAGCGCCGGGTGTATCAGTGCCTTGATGCCATCGCCGGGGACTCTGCTTCGGATGCGGCCCTGGCTGCCTTGGCTTCGCAGGTAACGGGTGATACGGATCTGGATGCCGTCAGAAAGCAACTCGATGAGCTCGGCGGCTTCGCTTTGAGCGCTCTTATGCGCAGCCGCCTCCAGGAAAACCTGGCACACGTGCGCCGTCTGCGCAACGCGATGGGAAGCGGCTCACTGCTGGGAGGGGGTGAGAGCCGGGTCGCCGCCTATGCTGCGGCGTTCGGCATGGTGGATGAGGGAAGCGGCGGGTCTTTGCCCGAGTACTCCAGCAACACACTCGGAGCTCAGTTGGGTCTGGAATACCGGGCCGGGGAGAGGCTCCTGCTGGGGTTGGCTCTGGAGGAAAGCTGGTCGGAGCTGACTCCCGAGCACCAGATGAGCACCACCTCCACCTCCACCTCGGTCGATGCCTACGCCCTGGTGCGCGGCCAGCGCTGGGAGAGCCGGAGCAGCCTGGGATTGGCAAGCCACAGTACGGATTCCAGTCGCAGCGTGATGGGCGATCTCGCGGAGGCTGACGGCGTTTCCGGTTTTTCCGTCTTCTTCTCTCAGGAGGTCAGCTGGGTCATGCCGCTGGGAGAGCGTACGTCCTGGCAGCCATATGTTGCAGTTGATGCCGGATACTGCCGGCTCGGGAGTTTCTCGGAGAGCAGTGCCGGTGCGGCTGCGCTCCGTGTGGATGAGCAGGAGGCGTGGGCTGCCGACATCACTCTCGGTGCGCGTTTCCTGCACCATTTTGCGGCGCTGCCGCAGCAGACCGAGGCAACCTTCAGTGCTTTTGCCGGTGTGTTGTTCAGTGCAGGCGACGCTGGCGGAGATTTGAAGCTCCGTTTTGAAGGTGCTCCGGCACACGCTTTTTCCGTGGAAAATGATCAGGACAGCCGGGTCGGCCTGACTCTCGGCATGGGACTTAGCGTACCCACAGGCAAGCAGAGCGAACTCTATGTGCAGTGCGCCTCGCTGCTGAAGGACTCCTCCCGCTATGTTGATTGCAGGGTCGGCATGTCCAAGAGGTTCTGAGCGGGGCCTCCGGTGGTTTCCCCTCGTTCCCGCTTCTTCCGCCGGGGGGGGGGACCAGGGCCACAAGAGAGATCAGGGCTGGGCTGCCGGGGTATCGGCCGGCGGGCATGGCAAGGCGGGAGGCGAGTCAGCCTCTTGCTCAGCCCGGGAGCTGTCGGCCTCAGCCTGCGCAGCATCTACGGCCGCGACGTGCCTGTCGTAGTGCTCCAGGTATTGCCGGGCCTGCTCGAGACCGTGGTCAGCAGCCCGCTGGAGATATTCCCTGGCGCTTGCTTCGTCGCGTGGCACCAGCTGGCCCTCAGCGTACACAAGACCCAGCATGAAATCAGCCTGCGGCATGCCTGTCATGGACAATTCACGCAGCAGGCGGAGAAAGGCTTCCGGGTCACTCGGAGTGCCGGCACCGCGCAGATAGCACGTCGCCAGCCGCAGTTTCGCGTCCGCATCGCCTGCATCTGAAGCCTGCTTCAGCAGAGCAAAGCCATCCGACTCCCGCCCGCTGGTGCCGCGGTTGTTGAGGTAAGCGATGGCCAGAGCCTTCATGGCTGGCAGGTAGCGCAGGTCGGCTGCTGTCTGGAGCCAGTAGAGCCCCTCCGCGTTTTGCGGTGGTGTCGATCCTGCATTGGTCAGCAGTGATCCGAGTAAGGACATGGAAGGCAGATGCCCTTTTGCCGCAGCCTGGCGCAGCAGTGAGTGAGCCTGTTCTGTCTCATCGGAACTCCGGGGCATCTTGCTCAGCAATTGACTTGCATAAACGTACAGTGCATCCGGATTTTCACGGTTGACGGCCTCCATCAGGAATGCCCTCGCTTTCTCGGGATCGGGTTTTTCCATGCCGATACCTTGCGTGTTGACGACATAAAGCGAGTAAAACGCCGGGGCATAATTGCCTTGGGCAGCCTTGGTGAGCCAGGCGACGCCCTCTTCCGGATTTGCCGGGACGGGGCCTCCCTTGATTGTAAGAATACCCAGCTGATAACGCGCATCAGCCAACCCCCGATTCGCAGCTGCGGTGAGCCAGCGGACTCCTTCGGCCTGATTCGGAGGCATACCCGTGCCGTTGAGTAAGCAGGTCGCGTAGAGAAACTGTGCATCCGCCACGCCTTTTTCCGCAGCTTCGTGGAGCAGAGGAAGCGCCTTGGAGAGGTCACGCTGCGTGCCCAAACCGCTGAAATAGGCTTTGCCCAACGAGCTGACCGCCAGCGGATCGCCCTGCTCGGCGGATTTACCGAGCCATTGAAGGCCTTCCTGCTGATTTGCTTCGCAACCCTTGCCGGAGAAGAGATTGACCCCATAGCGGTACTGTGCACGCGCATCGCCCAGGTTGGCCGCCCGGCGGTACAGCTCCGTTGCGGTGGAGTCATCCCTCATCACACCACGGCCGAGTTCGTAACTGTACCCGAGCTCATAGAGAGCCTCCGGAAGCTCCGCATCGGCCGCCAGCCTCAGCAGCTCCACGCCCTTGCGGGCATCCGGTTCCATGCGGATGCCGTCAAAACTGAGCATGGCAAGCCTGTAGGCCGCAGGGGCACTGCCAGCTTCCAGCGCCTGGGTGTACAGCCCGATCGCCTTGGCGATATCAAGCCGGTGCCCGGCATCCCCTGTCATGTATAGCTCAGCTTCCCGGTAGAGTGCATCAGCAGCCTGCCGGGCATCCTGTGCCGGAGCGGAAGAAGAAGCGGTTTCCGTAGTTCTCTCCGTTTCGTTTTCCGGCGAGGGTGCCTGATGGGGGGCTGTGGGTCCGGCTGCTGCAGGTAGAGCAATGCAGCAGGCAATCAGTGCGCGGGTGATACTGGCGGTCGTGTACTTCATGAGGACTGGGATTACCCCGACTCTAGCACGCTGATGTTACCCTGTCAACGCGAGAGTGTGACCGTAAAACCCCGCCCGGTCATTCCGCCGGGAGTTGGAAGAAGACGCACCAGGTGAGGGCCCTGCGCCGAAAAACGTTTCAGGCGCAGGAACGATGCGGAACGGTACAGAAAGGGCGCGGAAGGGTACAGTCACCCGGCACCGCACCGGAACCGAAGAACGCTGCCCTCCTCCTCACCCGCCGTGTCCGCTTGACCTCACACCTCTGTACCTCACACCTCTGTACCTCACACCTCTGTACCTCACACCTCTGTAGAGGGCGATGTCGGCGTTTCCCCGGGAAGTGCCTGGAGACTGTTGGCAGGATACGTGCCCGCTGCTGATGGAGAGGATACAGCAGCTCCGGGAGCTGATGCGGCTTTGGTGGCTGCAGATGGAGATGCCGCAGACACAGAGGGCGCAGATGAAGAAGCCGTGCCGGGCGATGCAGCCGCTTTACTTCCCGTCGATGTGCGGGGCAAGCGGGATACCTGACCGGCTGCCGGCTGATTCACGTATATCGCCTGCGGCGTGAATGCCACGTACGTACCCCAGTTACCGGTTGTCGCTGTGACCTGCTGTGCACTGCCGGCCGGACTGACCCACACGAGTTCACTCTCACTTGCAGGCCCTCCCTGGTAAATCACCGTACCACTGGGAGAATAGAGGACATTGAGCGTATCGTTTTCACGCACGTAGGCATTTTGGGCAAGTCGGGCAAGCCGGGCTTGATTGGCTTGTTGCTGCTGGTACTGCAGTTCCTGTACGACGGCTTGTGCATCGACCATCGCAACAAAGTTCTCAACCGGCGAGGGACCGGAGTTATTTTGGCAGGACGCCAGCAGCAGGATGCACGGCAGCCCGAGGGACATCGGGCCCGGGATTCTCACGGTGTAGTTCATGGTGTTTCTCATGGCTCAGTTGCGACACCTCGAGCGTGGGGCAAATTCAATAGCCGTTACTTGTCATCCAATGCTGTTGCGCATTGGTTATTTTTTTGTTAAAAGGAGTATTCTTTGCGCTTGACGTGCCGCTACGTATAAGTTAAGCTGTCGCGGTATGAAGATTTCCTCCACGCACTGGAAGGCTGCGCTGGCAGCGTTGGCCTTTTCCATGACAGCTCCGGCGGCAGCTCAGGAGAGCACAGGCGATGCTTTCCTGGATGCCATGCTGACCGAAGAGCAGACAAGTCCGAAGCCTGCCCCCGCACCAGCGCCGGAGAAACTGCCCAGCACTGATACTCAACGGCGGGGCACCACAGCCCCCGCCCGGGCGGCTTCCCCGGCACCCGCTTCATCCAAGGGATCGTCCACCGTGATGACCGATGAACTCAGGCAAGCCGAGCGCGAGCTGGGACCGGCTACCGGACTCTTTGCCAATGACATCGCCTTTGAAGGAAAAACCGTGACCAGTGTCCAGGTGCGCTACATTGGCGGCACTGCTTCCATTCCTGATTCCCGCGTCTACGACCTGCTGCAGACGGTCAAAGGCGGCAAATACTCAGGCCTCCGCGTGAATGCAGACCTCGAGCGCCTGGTTACTGAAGGCGTTGCCAGCCAGGATGCGCGCGTGATGGTGCAGCCTCAGGGCGATGGAGTCGGCGTCATCTATGAGCTGCGGCCCTCCAAAGTGCTTGGCGGCGTCGGTTTCACCGGCAACAAGCGCTTTGACGAAAACGAACTGCGCACCGAGGCCATCAAGCTTCCCCCCGGACGGGCCATCAACGACCGCGCTCTCGCCGCTGCCCGTGCCGCCCTCATCAAGTACTACTTCGAGGCCGGGTATCCCGATACCAAAGTGACCTGGCGCATGGTGCCCACCTCCCGTCCTGAGTTCCGCGACGTCATCTTCGACATTCAGGAAGGCCGTGAGGTCAGCATGAACGAAATCGAATTCAAAGGCAACCGCGAATTCGACTCCGAGCAGCTGCGGCAAGTCATGCAAACCAAGGAGCGCGGCTTCTTCACCTGGATCACCAAATCCGGCCGCGTCGACCGTGAACAGGTACAGAGCGACCTGGAAGCCGTCGAAAACCTCTACCGTAACCACGGCTACCTGCACGCCCGAGTCACCGACGTCAAGTACTTCGACAACGGCGACCCCGAAGGCCGCCAGAAATTGCGCATGGTCGTCACCATCCAGGAAGGCCCGCGCTACCGCGTCCGCAACGTCAGCTTCGGCAAACTCAGCGTCTACACCCCCAAGCAGCTGGAGCCGGGTCTCAGCATGCTCAACGGCGACATCTACTCTCTGCAGAAGGTCGTGGATGACAGCAACATGATCCGCAAATACTACGGCGTCAAAGGCTATGCCGACGCCAACGTACGCCCCGAGATCAACGAAGTAGGCGTCGACAAGAACGGCATGCGCCTCATTGACATCCGCTATGACGTCGATGAAGGTAACCGCTACCGCGTCGGCCGCATTCTCGTCCGCGGCAACACCAAGACCAAGACCAAAGTCATCCTGCGCGAGCTCCCGCTCAAACCCGGAGACAACCTCAACTCTGTCGATCTCGACGTCGCAGCCAAGCGTCTGGAGAACCTCGGCTACTTTGTCCCTCAGTCCCTGAGCGTTACTCAGGAAAGCTCCCGCTATGCCGGTTACCGCGACATCAACATTGACGTCGAAGAACAAATGACCGGCCAGCTCACCTTCGGCGTTGCTTTCTCGACCGTGGAGAACGTCTACCTCTACGCCACAGCCACCCAGAAGAACTTCGACATCGGCGGCTTCACCAATGGTGTCTTCGTCGGTGGCGGTCAGCGACTCACCGTATCCGGCAAGCTGGGTACCGAGTACCAGAGCGCATCCGTCTTCCTGCTGGAGCCCTGGTTCCTCGACCGCAAGCTCGCCTTTGGCAACGAAGTCTACTACTCGGACTCCACCTATCTGAGCGACTACTACCGCCAGCAGAACTTCGGCTATGCTGTTTCACTGCGCCGTGCACTGGACGACTTCCAGTCCGTCAAGCTCGAGTACCGCATTGAGCAGTATATGCTCGACGAGGAATACGACGCCCCGCCCTTCTTCCGTGAAAACAGCGGCGACTACACCCGCAGCCACCTGCGCCTCTCCTATGAGTTCGACTCTCGCGATGCAGTCATCACCCCGCGCAAAGGCGGCAACTTCCTCGCCTACGTTGGCTACAGCGGTCCTGGCAGCACTGTCCAGACCTACACGGTTGGCATGAGTGGGTCGGTCTATTACAATTCGTTCTGGGACTCGATCTTCAGCATCAATTTCGGTGCGGAGGCCATTGACACCGTCGACAACGACAAGCAGGTACCTCTCTTTGAGCGCTGCTACCTCGGCGGCCCGAACAACATGCGCGGCTACCGCTTCCGCGACCTCGGTATGGTGGACAAAGAGCTTGCCGGCGATGAAACCATGGGTGGCCGCAGCTGCGCCTACGCTCAGTTTGAAGTATCACTGCCCATCATTGAGGCCTTCCGCTTTGCCATGTTCATGGATGTGGGCTACATCAGCGACAAACTCAAGAGCTTTGACAGCGACGGCATTTCCGTTGACTGCGGTATTGGCCTGCGCCTCAACCTGCCCATGGGCCCGATCGCTGTGGACTACGCCATCCCGCTCAAGACCGGTAACGGCATTGACGATGGCGGACAGTTCCAGTTCTACGCGGACTACAAGTACTAAGCCTGCCGTCCAGGCAAAAAACTGCCGTCGGGGGTGCGGCCTGTTCTTTCTGTTCTTTCCACCCTCCCAGCCGCCGGTGATTTCACCGGCGGCGTTTTTGTCCTGATCTTCGGGCTGCTGCGTCGCAGGCTCCCATCTGCATGACCAGCTTCTGCGACAGCGCGCCTCTTCCTCCAGTCTCGGGGCAAGGAGCCTTCTGTCGCACGGCAGACATCATGAAACCCCGATCAGACAGAACGCCTTCTCCGGCTGAAGGAGCCATTAGCGCGCAACAGCCTCCCGCGTGCATGCCCCCGGAACACCGTGAGTCCTGAGAAACCGGAGACCGCGGAGCAACGCCATCCTGGAAAGCTGCGCTACGGAACGCATCACCAAAAGAACGGTCAAACTCTGGATTTTTGCTTGACAAATACGGCAAAATCCTGTATCTCAGTCGCTCACCAAACCCAATATATCTGAGTTATGGCAAACATGAAAGTTATTCTCGCTACGAAGATCGAAGGTCTGGGCTGTGAAGCCGACCTCGTTACCGTGAAGGCTGGCTACGGCCGCAACTACCTGATTCCCCAGGGGCTTGCGTTCGAGGCAACTCCCGCCAACCAGCGTTTCATCAACATGCTCCAGAAGAAACGCGCAGAGCGCGAGGCCGCTGAGCTGGCCAACTTCAAGGAGATCGCCGCCAAGATCGCCACCGTCACGGTTGAACTGACCCTCGAGGCCGGCGAGAATGGCAAGGTGTTCGGCGCCATTACCAACCAGCAGATCCAGGAAGGCCTGCTCGCTCTGGGCATCGAAATCGACCGCCACAGCATCGAGCTCGAGAAGCCGATCAAGAAGTCCGGCTCCTACGAGATTCCTGCCAAGCTCCACCCCGAAGTCACCGCAATTGTCAAGGTTGTCCTCACCGTCAAGGGCGAGGTCGCCGAGCCTGCTCCGGCCGCCGAAGAGGCTGCTGCCGAGTAAACACAAGCGGATCCACAAGCGGGATCACATCCGATTTAACCGACACAGGGCCACTCCTTTCGAGGGAGTGGCCCTGCTGTTTGTACATGGGTGGAATGGCTCTTTTCCCGGGGGGGACGCAAAGAGTGTTTCTGACCGTGTCAATGAGCACCGAACTGCTCCCTGAGGTACGGTATCAGCAGGGCATGATCTGCTTCCCGCACCCCGGGCGGCAGCATCACACTGTCCCAGCTCTCCCCTTTGACCGAGATAGGCTCGCGAAGACCCTCACGGAGAATCTCCGGAAGTCGCGACGGTTCCCCGGTGATCCACTCCGAGCCCATGAGCGGCGGGTATTGGCCGGGCGTCCCTTCTCCCCGGCGGCCATGGCACGCGGCACACTTGGCCAGGTAAAGGGCCTCCGCGCGTGAACCGGCCTGGCGGGCATGAAGAGCAGGCAGCTGCTGGCGGGCAATATAGGCAGCTATCTCAGGAGCAGCCTCACCTGCCAGCCAGGCATGCTCCTCCGCGAGCCGCCTGCTTATGACAGGCACGAGCGGCTCTCCGTGACTCCAGGAGCGCAGGCAATCGAGCGGCTCCGGGAACGCCCGCGCATGGCAAAGGTAGCAACCGCGCCCGCGGCACAACCTCTCCTCCGCCGAGTCGCCGGCCTCGGTATAAATCAGATACAGCAGCCCCGCCGCCATCACCCCTGCCAAAAGCACCACTCCCAGCTTGCCCAAGCGCCTCATAAGAAGAAGAGGAGGGATAGCAGCAGTCACGCAGCACAGCCAATGCCGACCAGCCTGCTGACGCCGCTCAGGCTTCAACACTGCCGGCCTCGACGTCCGGCACGCGCTTCACATGCGCACCGATACTCAGCAGCTTTTCATCCAGCATCTCGTAGCCGCGGTCGATGTGGTAGAGGCGGTGAATCTCCGTCGTACCTTCGGCCGCCAGAGCAGCCAGCACCAGAGCCGCGGATGCGCGCAGATCACTCGCCATCACCGGAGCAGCGGAGAGACCGTCCACCCCCGTGATCACCGCCGTGCCACTGTCTACCCGGATATTGGCGCCCATGCGCTTGAGCTCGGAGCAGTGCATGAAACGCTGCGGGAAGATACTGTCGCGCACCACGCTGATGCCCGGCGTAATCGCGAAAAGCGCCGTCATCTGCGCCTGCATATCCGTTGGGAAGCCGGGGTATGGCGCCGTATTGATCTTGCCGCTGCGGGGATTGGCACCCGGCTGGACAAAGACACTCTCTCCATCATTGAAGAACTCCACCTTGTGGCCACATTCCAGCAGCATTTCCGTGATGGCTTTGAGGTGCTCCCGGCACACACGGTTAAGCGTCAGTCCCTCGCTGATCATCGCACCGGCCACCATGAAGGTACCCGCCTCGATGCGATCGGGAATCACCGTGTGTTCGCAGCCGTGCAGGCTTTCCACCCCATGCACCGTAATCGTGCGCGAGCCGGCACCCTCGATGCGGGCGCCCATCTTGTTGAGGAAATTCGCCAGATCCACCACCTCCGGCTCGCGGGCAGCGGATTCAATCACCGTAGTACCGCGTGCAAGCACGGCAGCCATCATCAGATTGTCAGTACCCAGCACCGTCGGACCGTTGTCGCCGCGCATATCAACCGTTGTACCCACGAGACCGTTCGGCGCCTCGATATGCAGATTACCACCCTTCACCCGCACGCGGGCACCCAGCGCCTGCACCGCCCGCACATGCAGATCCACCGGGCGGTCACCGATCACGCAGCCGCCAGGCAGCGGCAGGGTGCAGCGCTTCATCCGGGCCAGCATGGGCCCAAGCAGGCAAATGCTGGCACGCATCTTGCGTACCTGTTCGTACGAGGCACTGGAGCTGATGCCATCCGCATTCTCAATGCGCACCGTACCGCTGCTGCGCTCCACCGAAGCCCCAAGCTGACTGAGAATCTGCAGCATGTAATTGGTATCAGACACATCCGGCACGCGGGAAATGCGCACGGGCTCATCCGTCAGCAGAGACGCCGCCAGGATAGGGAGCGATGCATTCTTCGAGCCGCTTATATTGAGGCTCCCCTTCAATTTGTAACCGCCTTCAACGATAAGTTTGTCCATGGTGTGCCGAGCGAGGTGTAACTACCGGAGCCCATTGTAGCACGGCATCAGGTTTCATGCAAGGACAACCCATAGCTTTTGCTCATTATTTACCCGGCAGAGAACAAACGCAGCCCAAAAGCGAAACCTCCGTGCCCCAGGTCATTTCCCGGAGGATGAAAAACAGCGCCGAACCCCAATGAACAAGTGCGATCAACCCGGCAGCAACCATGCAGTAACCATCCCCGGTCAGCCCGCTCAAAACTCACCGGTCAGCCTGCACAGAGTCACCGCAGCGAGCCTGCACAGAGCCCCCTGCGAAAAGCGCCTCCGGCCAAGCCTGTGTCAGGATCGTTTCACGAGGAATCCCCCTGATTTAGCTTTACAAATCAGGGCTATCGTGTATAATGACCCGCACATGAACACGGAAATCTTACAGAAGGCGGCCAACCAGGCCAGGGGACTTGCCATCGATGCAATCTATGACAAGGCATCCGGCCATATGGGGCTGCCTCTTGGCTGTGCCGAGATCGGCGCTGTGCTCTACGGCGAGCTGCTCAACATCAACCCGAGTGAGCCCCGCTGGATCAATCGCGACCGATTCATTCTGTCGGGCGGCCATGGTTCCATGTTCCTGTATGCCTGGCTGCACCTCAGCGGGTACGACGTCCGCATGAGCGACATCCGGGCCTTCCGCTCCAAAGGCTCCCGCACCCCCGGCCATCCCGAGTACAACTGCTGTCCCGGTGTTGAGTGCACCACCGGCCCGCTCGGCCAGGGCGTAGCCAACGCCGTCGGCTTCGCCATCTCCGCCAAGCACGCCGCCGCACGCTTCAACACCCCGGAGCACGAAATCTTCAACCCGACGATCTACTGCCTCGCCGGCGACGGCTGCATCCAGGAAGGCATCAGCCGCGAAGCCGCCGCGATAGCCGGTGCCCTCAAGCTCGACAACCTCGTGCTCATCTACGACGCCAACGGCATCACGCTCGACGCCCCCGTGGCCATGACCCAGGTCGATGACATCGCCGCCTGCTTCATCGCCCAGGGCTGGGATGCCTTCACCATCGACGGTCACAATCTGGAACAGGTAGAGGACACCATCCGCACCTGCCGTCTTGAGAAAAACGGCCGCCCCAAGCTCATCATCGCCCAGACCACCATCGCCAAAGGCGTGCCCGGATTTGAAGGCACCACCAAAGGCCACGGCGAAGGCGGCGCCAAAGTCTGGGAGCAGGCACACGAGAACTGGGGCCTGCCCACCGACCAGCGCTACTACGTCTCGGACGACGTCTACGCCTACATGCAGAACCTCAAGCTGCAGCGTGAGGCCGCATACGCAGACTGGAAAGCCACCTACGACGCCTGGCGCGCCGCCAACCCCGACAAAGCAGCCGAGCTGGACAGCGGCATAGCCCTCGTCTCGGACGGCCTTGCCCCTGAAGCTTCCGGACCGATGATTCCCGCCTTCGCCGCAGGCACCAAGGTCGCCACCCGCGTCTCCGGCGGCAAAGCCGAGAACGCCATCGCGGACCAGTGCCCGGCCCTCCTCTCCACCAGTGCGGACCTCTTCTCCTCCAACAAGAACTATCTCGAAAACGGCGGAGACTTCTCAGCGGACGACTACGCCGGCCGCAACTTCTGGTTTGGCATCCGCGAGCATGCCATGGCCGCCATCTGCAACGGCATCGCCTACGACGGCCTCTTCCGCCCGACCGCCGGCACCTTCTGCGTCTTTGTCGACTACATGCGTGCCGCCATCCGCGTAGCCGCGCTGGCCCAGCTTCCCGTCACCTACGTGCTCACACACGACTCCGTTGCTGTGGGCGAAGACGGCCCCACGCACCAGCCCGTCGAAACCGTCAGCGGACTGCGCGTCATCCCCAACCTCGACGTCGTACGCCCCGCCGATGAAGAAGAAACCGCCGGCGCCTGGATGGCTGCCATGCAGCGCAACGGCGGACCGACGGCCCTCATCCTCACCCGGCAGAACGTCCCCAGCCTCACCGCAGCCGATCCTGCCCTCACCGCCGAGGCCCGCCGCCAGGGTGTGCTTCGCGGTGCCTACATCGTGCACCGGGAAGCAACAGCACAACCCGGCACCATCATCATCGCCAGCGGCTCGGAAGTCTACCTCGCCATGGAAGCCGCCAAACAGCTTGGCGACAGCGTCCGCGTCGTCTCCATGCCCTCCATGTGGCGCTTCAACCAGCAGCCCTCCGAGTACCGCGAGGAAATCCTGCCCGCTGCCTGCCAGCGCCGCGTCGCCATCGAAGCCGGCAAATCCGACCTCTGGTACCGCTACGTGGGCCCGCAGGGCGCCATCATTGGCATCGACACCTTCGGCTTCTCGGCTCCCGGCGCTCAGGTCCTCTCCGACCTCGGCATGAACGTGGACAACATCATCTCCACCGTTCGCAGCCTGGCCTGATGCCCCCGCCCCGACCAACCGCATCCGCGGTTGACCGGTTTCGCTCTTAATCCGAACGCGGCACCCCCCACGAGGGAGTGCCGCGTCCCTATTGTGCCCGCAACCCGCCTCCGTCCGTACACGTCATTCAGGTGCTCTCCCGCCCCTGCGCCGCGCTGAAGCAACATTTTCCACGGGAAAAAGTAAAAAATCTTGAGTTAACTAGAGTTTCGTATTGCCAAACGGGTAGTAAGCGTGTAGAATGACGCGCTTTTTACCCAAAAGAAGCAAACTAAACCAAAACAGCAGACATGAACCCCGAAATACTATTCTGGATCGTTCCAGTTGCCTCCATCATCGCACTGGCATTCGCCGCTGCATTCTTCTTCAACATGAAGAAGGCCGATGAAGGCACAGACCGCATGAAGGAGATAGCGGGCTACGTGCGCGAAGGCGCCATGGCCTACCTCAAGCAGCAGTACAAAGTTGTTGCCCTCTTCTTCATTATCATTGCCGTCATCTTCGCCGTGATGGCCTACTTCAACATGCAGAACGACATCGTGCCTGTCGCCTTCCTCACCGGCGGTTTCTTCTCCGGTCTGGCCGGCTTCATCGGCATGAAAACGGCCACCTACGCCTCCGGGCGCGTCGCCCAGGCCTGCCGCGATGAGAAGGACGGCCTGAACAAAGGTCTGCAACTCGCCTTCCGCTCAGGCGCCGTGCTGGGCCTGACCGTCGTGGGCTTCGGTCTGCTGGATATCTCCGCCTGGTTCCTCATCCTGGACAACACCAGCCTCGTGGAAGCAGAAGGCGTCAGCAAACTCGTCCAAATCACCACCATCATGCTGACCTTCGGCATGGGCGCCTCCCTCCAGGCCCTCTTCGCCCGCGTCGGCGGCGGCATCTACACCAAAGCCGCCGACGTCGGCGCTGACCTCGTCGGCAAAACAGAATACCACTTCAACGAAGACGACCCACGCAACCCCGCCACCATCGCCGACAACGTCGGTGACAACGTCGGCGACGTCGCCGGCATGGGCGCCGACCTCTACGAATCCTACGCGGGCTCCATCCTTGCCTCCGCCGCACTCGGCGCCGCCGCAGCAGCAGCTGCCGGTTCCTCCTACGATGACGCGCTGCGTGCCGTCATGGCTCCCATGATCATCGGCGCCGTCGGAGCAATCCTCTCCGTCATCGGCATCTACATCGTGCGCACCAAACCCGGTGCCAACCAGACCGAACTCATGGCCGCCCTCAACCGCGGCATCAACTTCTCCGGCATCCTCATCGCCATCTTCTCCGCCCTCATCCTCTGGGCACTGGGCATCAACAACTGGCTGGGCCTCTGGGGCTCCATCGTCATCGGCCTCATCGTCGGCATCGCCATCGGCAAAGTGACCGAGTACTACACCTCCTTCGAGTTCAAACCGGTGAAGTTCATCGCTGAGAACGCCACCACCGGCCCCGCCACCGTCATCATCTCCGGCATCGGCGTCGGTATGATCTCCACCTGCTGGCCCGTCATCTTCATCGTCGTCGGCACCATTGGCGCCTACCTCTGCGCCGCCGGTGAATTCGCCTTCACCGCTGCCAACATGAACCAGGGCCTCTACGGCATCGGCATCGCCGCCGTCGGCATGCTCTCCACCCTCGGCATCACGCTGGCCACGGATGCCTACGGCCCCATCTCCGACAACGCCGGCGGCAACGCCGAAATGAGCGGCCTCGGTGAAGACGTGCGCTCCCGCACCGACGCCCTCGACGCCCTCGGCAACACCACCGCCGCCACCGGCAAAGGCTTCGCCATCGGCTCCGCCGCCCTGACCGCCCTCGCCCTGCTCGCCTCCTACATCGAAGAGCTCAAGATCGCCGCCCTCAAGCTCGGCGAGAACTTCCAGGTCGTGGGCGACATCACCAGCGCCCAGCTCGCCAAGATGAACATCGCCGAGTTCATGGCCTCCTTTGACGTCACCCTCATGAACCCGAAAGTGCTCCTGGGCATCTTCATCGGCGCCATGCTCTCCTTCCTCTTCTGCGGCCTCACCATGAACGCCGTAGGCCGTGCCGCCAAGAGCATGGTAGAGGAAGTCCGCCGCCAGCTCTCCGACAAGGACGTGCTGGAAGGCCGCAAGAAAGCTGACTATGCCCGCTGCGTAGGCATCTCCACCCAGGGTGCTCAGCGCGAGATGGTCGTACCCTCCATGATCGCCGTGCTCGTACCCATCGCCACGGGTCTGGTACTGGGTGTACCCGGCGTGTTCGGCCTGCTGGCCGGCGGCCTGGCCGGCGGCTTCGTGCTCGCCGTCTTCATGGCCAACTCCGGTGGCGCCTGGGATAACGCCAAGAAATACATCGAAACCGGTGATGCCCCCTTCTGCGGCAAGCACACCCCCATCCACGACGCCTCCGTCGTGGGCGACACCGTAGGCGACCCCTTCAAGGACACCTCCGGCCCCTCGCTGAACATCCTCATCAAGCTCATGAGCATGGTCTCCATCGTGACCGCCGGTCTCAACATCGCCGTCACGCTCCTGTAAGCCCGGCTCTCAGCAGCTTCGATTATACCTTTACGGCCGACCCGCGACGCATGCGGGCCGGCCGTTCTGCATGCGGCATGGCGTGCACTGGCCGCAAAGAAGGAGACTTTCTTCCCCCTGGAAGCCTCATGTGCCCGGGAATCCTGCGATTCCTTCCGTCCAGCCGGCATCCTTCACCGTTCAGCGCTTGCCTCCACACCTTCACGCATGGTACCCTCTCTGTCAGGTGAACGGTACCGGCTGCCCCCATTTATGCTCTCGCGGAGCGTTTGCGCTTACAAATGAGATGTCTCAACGTGAGGGTAAAAAATAACAGCGCAACTCCTCTTGGATGGAATAACTGTTTCAACAAAACTGCTCGGGACCCAAATAAAGGCAGAGTGACCCTTTTTTCTTGACAGGATACGCCTCATCATCTAGACTCCCCGCAGCGTTGGAGTACGTTTAAACGTGGACTGAAGAACACGAAAAATGCAGTTAAAATCATGAAAAAAAACAATAATATCTACATTAATGGCGGCTACGTGCTCTGCGTTTGCTGCGGAGCCCGTGGAGTATGATGCTACTATTGGAGACACCGGTTCTTCTCAGATTAGTAGTGGTAACGGTGCTGTCACATTGAGTGATGAGGAGGGAGAGTCTCCTACCGGGGCATTGAACAGTTGGGCTATTACATTTACTGTTAGTGCGTTGAATCTGAGTAGTCCTAATGCGTACAAGCCGGTGATCTCGTGTGGATATAGTGCCTCAACAGCCAAGGGACTGACTTTAGGGGTGAAGGGTGATACCAATGGGTACACGCTCTCCTTATGCACTGCGAGTGGTGATGAGCTCTCGGGTTCCCTCGCCTTAACTGTAGATGAAACGTACTTTTTTGCCTATAACAGCACTACCAACACGGCTTATGCGGGACTTGCAGGTGGAGGCAGTCTCGATAACATGATCTCATGTGTCGTTTCTAATGATATGGTGAAAACTTTAACAAGTGGGACTTCACGCGCGTGGACGGGAGGGGGAACTTTCACAACGACGCTGGTAAGCGGGTATGATATGACCGCTCTCAGTGAAACGGAGTTTGCCAACGTAATGAGCAACCTTGCTATATCAGGTGTGGTGTCCACAGTATCCCCCGCTGTTCCTGAGCCGGCGACGGCTACACTGAGTCTGCTGGCGCTTGCCGGTCTCTGCGCACGTCGCCGCCGTAAGTAAGAGATTTGCAGAGCCCCTTGGGCAGATCTGATTCTCTCTGAGACCGTGCTGTATCCATGGGATGCGGCACGGTTTGCTGCTGACCAGCGTGCTTACGTTTCATCACTTGAAAAAGCATGCTGCTCCTTCGTTACTTTGCAGCGGATGGGAAACGGGGTGCGCCCACGACGGAACACTCTTGCTCGCGGACCCCATACTGTCCCTGTCGCATCAGAAAGCCCGTACGCTGAGAACTTTGATGAAGCGTCGTTGAAGCCGCCGTCGGAGTGGGTTCCATGATTACCCTCTCTGGTGCAATCCAAACGCGTCACAAGTGCTGGAAGCAAGCATACCCCGGCAAACTTTTGGCCGTCATCATGAGGCGCGCCCCGTGCCGCTGAGAATCGGCGCATGGACGAGCCTCTAGTCAGGAAAGACAATGTTCGCTCGTTGCGTCACCACATCATCCCCCGCACAGCGACTACGGCTGCATGCTCGCCTTAACAAACGTCGAAAGCCCGCTGGCTACCCCACCCACCAGTGAACTGTAAGCCCCGTAAGAAGCGCGCGCCGCACTGTTGCGCGTATTGATGTAATTGTAAGTACTTTGCAGCCTCAGCGTATTGACCTGCTGCAACTCCTCGTTGGCAGCATTCGTGATCGAATCCTGCAGGCGGGTAGCCAGATCCTGTTCCCGCACGACGACGCTGCCCTCACTGGCCAGGTTGGAAGCTGCGGCATCACTGCGGGCGCTGGCCAACTCCATCTGAGCATTGCGTGATGCCCTGATTTGATTCTCAAGCGCAACAGACGTCATCGCCCGAGCCTGCTGCTCGTCCAGGTTCCTCTGGAGAGAAGCCGTTTGGTTAAGCGCACGGCTCTGCTGGCGCAGCGCAGACGCCTGCATCAGACCCGGCACGACAGCCGCCGCCGTCGACAATAAAGTGGTAGCGAATCCCATACCCGCAGCATAACGCACGCGCGGGGCCGCTGCCAAGCACCTTCCGCCCCTGAGCAGCATCCTGTCCGGGGTGGAACGGATAGGCGCCGCCTGCTTCACAGCAGTCCCCAGGTACGGACTCACGCGCGGGAAGCAAACATCTTCTCCACGTACTTCGCAATCATATCCACCTCGATATCCACCACCGTTCCCTCCGAGTACGTGTGCATATTCGTGCGCTGCCAGGTATGCGGCGTGATCCAGAACTCCAGCGTCTCCTCATCCACCACATTCGCAATCGTCAGCGAAATACCGTCTACAGCGATACTCCCCTTATCGATCGTGTACTTCATATACTCGCGCGGGATGCGCACCCGAACCATGTGATCCTGCCCCACCGGCGTCACCGATACCACCTGGCCGGTCGTATCCACGTGCCCCATCACAAAATGACCACCGAAGCGACCGGCCCCGCCCATGGCGCGTTCCAGATTGCAGACCGACCCCGGCTGCAGCGTCCCGAGAGATGTCACACGCATCGTCTGCGTCAGCAGGTCAAACTCCACCTGCTCCCCCTCGATACGGTCTACGGTCAGGCAACAGCCATTCACCGCCACCGAATCACCCAACGCCAGCTCCGCCGCAAACGGAATCGCAATCGTATAGCGGGCACCCTGTTCGATGGGCGACATCGCCACCACCTTGCCCGTGCATTCAACCAGTCCGGTAAACATAACGTGTATTGTCAATGAAAAACGCATCGAGAATCCCCCGGAGCACCGCATTGTCAACCGCAGCACCCCGGCAGGATCAACTCACATGGAAAGCTTTACAGGAAATTGAAGAAAAGGAAGAAAATCGCCGTCGGCAGCAGCACCCACAGGAACAGCCACGTCGCGCTGATACCCTTGAAGAACTTGCCCAGAATCGCCTGACCGGCGGGGTTCGGCGCATTCGCGATCACCGTCAGGCCACCGCCCGTCACCGCACCGGCCACAATCGCATAGCGGATTTCCTCCGGCAGATTCGGCACCGTACTTGCCAGGAACGTCACCGACGCATTGTCATTGAACGCCGTCAGGATACTCGCCAGGCTCATCGTCGTCTCCGGTCCCAGCTCAGAGAGCGTCTGCAGCACAGGCTGCATCCACCAGCCCTGCACACCACCGAGCACCAGCAACCCGGCAAGGAAGAACGCCACCAGCAGCGGCACCTTGATCGAGAACGCATTCTGGTACTGCGGCGTCGCCATCGTGAAGCCCAGGAAGAACAGGAAACCACCGATGAAAATCGCCGGATGGTGTGCGAAATACACCGTCCACACTAGGAACAGAATCGACACCGCATACACCCAGACCGGTATCTGGTCCTGGCGGTCCTCCCACGTCGTCGGCACCGTCCCCTCAAATGCACTGTTGATGCGCTGCACCTCAGCCAAGCGGGCGAACTCCTTGCGGAACACAAAGAAATAAATGAGATTCGACACCAGAATACCCGCGATAGCCTTCCAGCCAAACTCCGTAAACATGAACGTCATATCCCAATTCCACTTACCCGCCACCATCACAATCGGAGGCGCCGCGAAATGCGTCAGCGTACCGCCCACCGACACATTGACAAACAGCAAACCAATCGTCGCATACTTCAACCCCTCGCAGGGCTTGAGCTGGTAAATCTTCTTGGAAAGCAGGATAGCGCCCAGCGTCATGGCCGCCGGCTCCGTAATGAACGAACCCAGCAGAGGAGCAATCGAGAGCACCGAAAGCCACCAGGCCGCCGGCGATCCCTTACCCATCGACGCACCGAGCTTCAGCGTGTTCTCCGCCAGGCGGTAAATCGGGCGTGACGAGGCGATCACCATAATCACCGCCACAAACAGCGGCTCCGTGAAACTCGTATCGTGGTCGATATAGCGCAGGAAATCATCCACCGAGTAATAATGCCAGCACACAAAAAAGAACGGGATAATCCACAACCCGAACACCACCTCCACCTCACCGAGGAAGTGGCAGATCGTCGACGCAAACGACACCGGCACCCGCTGCTCCGGGTGCATAATCCGGAACTTCTGCTCACGCAGCTTCACCTTATGGCGCTGCTCCAGGCGGTGAGCCAGGCGCTGGAAGCGCGGCGCCAGGAAGGTATGCAGAATTGCACCCAGGAAGATCAGCGTCGCCGCGAGGTTAAACGGATCCACCTCCGAGCGGTGGCAAAGCTTCTCCCAGAGCCCCATCTCCTTCTCCGCGGGAGCGTACACCTTCAGCGGCAGCGGAAAACGACTGTACTGAGCACCCGAGCCCGTGTAATGGTGCGTCCATACCGGCAGAGCCTCATCCGGGTTAAAGTTCATGCTGGGCTGTCCGCACTCCGGGCACGACTTGCCGTTGGGCACCGGCTCCACAAACACCTTCATGCGGGCATGCTCCAGCGCCGTATGGCCATCGTATGCATGGTGAGGCTTGGACACATAGCGCTCGAGCTCCTCGTAAGACATCGCCGCAGCCGCCTCCAGCAAAGCCGTGCGGCAATGGTGCGGCAGATTCAGACTATCGATGAGCGCCACCTTGCGGGCATGATCCTGGTGCAAAATACCCGCGGCCTCCTGATCAATCGCGGGCAGGGCGGGCTGGCCCTCACCCGCAGCGGAAGAAAGCGTTTGGGCCGGAGCCACCGCGGGAGTCGCCGTCCCTTGACTTTCACCGGCATTGGCCGGCTCCTTCACTCCATCAGGGACAGGAGAAACGGACGCAACAGGCGTCTGTTCAGCAGTCACCGGTGCTTCAGACGTCGCATCCTGGGCTGCTGCGTGACCGCAAAGCAGCAAAGCAGCCCCCAGAAAAATCGAATTCAACAATGTCTTCATTAGGCTCTAGGCGTGTTACGCACTGATCATAGCACATCTGTCGCACGATAGCGAGAGAAAAAGCACCCACGTCAAGAGCATTTCACCGGACATGGGTCCTCCACCCCCTAGTGCAGCACCGGCGGGCCCTCATGCAGCAGTCTTCCCGAGGCTGCAAAAGATGCTCTATTGCAAAGAAAATCCCCCTGAAACCCGACCGAAGCAACCCATAGAAACCGCGCCATGACGCAGAGAAATCACCCATTGCATACCGATGTCCGTCGGGATGCCGGCGGTGTATCGCCCAAAGAAGCCAGATTGACATGGAATAGCACCGCGACTGACAGCTTCCCGGCTTGACACCCCGCGGAGCTTCGGGTATAGGGGAACCATGGAACCCGTATTAGTCATAGTAGCTCCCGATTTTGAGGAGATCGAACTGTCGGCCCCCGTGGACATCATGCGCCGCCTGGGGATTCCCGTAGAACTTGCCGGACTCCGGGATCTCGAAGTCACCGGCGCCCATGGCATCACCCTGAAAGCGGACAGGCTGCTCGCTGACGTTGATCCGGCCAAGTACAGCGGCATTGTGCTGCCTGGAGGCCCTGCATCCTGGACCCTGCGCGACACCCCCGAGGTCCTCGAGCTTGTTCGTCAGATGAACAGCGCGGGCAAGCTTGTCGGCGCCATCTGCGCTGCACCCATTGCCCTGGAAGCCGCAGGAGTCATCAGTGGCCGCCGGGTTACCTGCTGGCCGGGCGTCGCCGGTGAGCTGACCAGCGCAGCAGAGGTCACCTCCTGTGCCACCGAAACCGATGGCAACATCGTCACCGGCCGCGGCCCCGGCGCAGCCATGGAGTTTGGCTTCGCCCTGGCTTCCTACTGCGGCCTGGCTGCCGAAGTAGCAGAAGAACGCGCCGGCTTCTGCCTGCCGTACTGAGCCCGTTGCTTAATCACTGTTACACTAGCAGGCCACCCGGCACCACACCGGGTGGCCTGTTGCGCATAAGCGTTGCCCATGAGCGGGATGCGCACGGGCGTGAACGGCAGCGAAACAGAGCCGCCACCAAGCGGTAAAAGGCGACAGAAGCTAAGGCAGAGCTCGTAAACCGTTCCGGGTATTGCGCCGGCAAACGTGTCAACTAAAGCACGTAAACATACACCAGGCATGCGATCACCCCCGCAGCCAAAATAGCGTAGCGCACCCAGCCCGCCTTCTTCTCCTCGGCAGGTGAGCCTTGTTTTGTCTTTCTTAACGGGGCAGAACTTGTTACAGGGCGCGATACAGGTGCACGGCGTGCGCCGCCGCTGATGAGCTGGGGTCCCCTGCTGCGTGTGGTAAAGTCCTCCATCCAGATCTCCGCCGTCGTGTAGCGCTGCGAAGGCTCCACCGCCATGGCCTTGTCCAGGCTGTTGAGCAGCGCCGGCGAATAAATGCCCGCCAGCGAAGGATCCGTGGACAATCTGGGCGTACGGTCCTTCTGGGCGCGTTCATTGGCCGGCTCGGGTACCCGGCCGGTCAGGATGTTGTAGAAAAGCGTGGCGAGCATGTACACATCCGACCAGGGGCCGATGTGGGCACGATGACTCGGATACATCTCAACCGGGGTGTATCCCGGGCTCACCTGCACGGAAAAATGCTGGTCCTCCTCTGTCCGGACAGCCCCGAAGTCGATCAGGAAAATACGCCCGGAATCATCGATGATGATATTGCTGGGCTTCACATCGCAATGGTAATACTCCAGCTGGTGCATCTGTTCCAGGATACCCAGCGTTCCCATCAGGATGGATATCACCATCTTTTCCGGGAAGTGCTGACCGGCTTGCCGGTATGAGGACGCCCAGTAGTGCAGATCGCGGCCAACCACCTCCGTCATAGCGAGATAAACCGTATAATTGGCACTGAATGAATCCACGTACTGGGGGACACCTGACACTCCACGGTCAGTCATTGTGCGCACGACCTCAATCTCCTTGTTCATCCCATCGAGCGCGGACTCCATCGCCTCCTGATACTCAGCCTCCAGCAAACGCAGAGAGCCGTCGTCCTTGCGCAGCACCATCCCGTAGGGGGCGCATTCCTTGAGCGCTACATATTGTCCGGTATAGCGGTCTCTGGCGCGGTATATGATGGATAACCCGCCGGAACCGATGACATCTGTGATGGTGAATCGGTTGTTCAGCACGGTTCCGGATGCAAGCGCAGTCAGTTGATTCTCCTCCTCCATAGCTTTGCGTGACTCTAACACAGAGCGGAGGTGAAGGAAAGAAAAAAGCGTCAAAAAGCGCAGGTATTTTCCTCGGTGCCGGCTCTCCGTGCAAACATATTCGCAAAAGCGTCCTGGTTCTGTTAAATATAGGGAAATCAATCTGTTGTGATGAGATCTCCGGGGGATGATGACCTTCATCACTTGAGCTTTGGGGGGGCAGATGCTGCCGTGAGGGTGATGTTTTTTCGGTTTGCTTAAAGAGAAATGAGGCTCAGTTCCCATGAGGTACAGCAAACCGTTGTCTCTAATGGTGGAAATTTCAGCAGCTTGCAAAAAATCCGCCAAAAAAGTCGAAAAAATCTTCACAAAAAGCTTGACGCAGCGCGGCGTTTTCTGTATACTCGGC
>CALXRG010000006.1 GCA_944390825.1 uncultured Akkermansia sp. | reverse complement strand
TTATCCACAAGCCCGATATCAACTCAAGCGACGAGCTCACCCCCCATCAGGGAGGTGAGCTCGTTGAGTGCTTACCTTGTTTCGATGTAGTAACGGGGCCTTTGCTTGGTCTCCATGTATATTCGGCCCAGGTATTCACCTATGATACCGAGGCTCATGATGGATACGCCACCCAAAAACCACAGGGAACAGTTCAGCGTCGCCCAGCCTGATGGTGTAATGCCTTGGAAATAGTCGAAGATAACCCAGGCTATCATGGTGAGGCTGATGAGCATCATGAGGAATCCTGTGCAGGCGATGCAACGAAGGGGCGTCGTGGAGAATGAGGTGATCGCGTCGATGCTCAGGTTGAGCAGCCGAAAAAAGGAAAACTTACTTTGTCCGGCGGCTCGGTCTTTTACGCTGAAGGGAATGCTGCATTTCCTGAAGCCTATGGAATTGAGTAATTCCCGGA
Organism: uncultured Akkermansia sp.; assembly: GCA_944390825.1. Taxonomy (GTDB): domain Bacteria; phylum Verrucomicrobiota; class Verrucomicrobiia; order Verrucomicrobiales; family Akkermansiaceae; genus Akkermansia. The sequence goes on along the minus strand of CALXRG010000006.1, from coordinate 117,163 downwards.
ACATGAAGTTGCGTTCGTTATATTCAGAGAGGGCATTCAGAACGTGTCTGCTTATCAGGCTGTAATCAGAGTGCCCATTGACGACCGGCGCGCCCATGATGTTCATGAGGGTATAGAATAATTTGGAGAAGCAGCGCTTATAGAAGGGTTCCCGGGCACGTGTTATTTTGACACCGTACACGATGTCGTACCCTTCCCGGTATTTCTCCAGGAACTGGTTGATGGCGTTAATGTCATGCTGCAAATCGGCATCCATGCAGATAACGATGTCTGCTTCTGATTTGGCATGCATGAGGCCGGCCAGAAGTGCACATTCCTTGCCCCTGTTCGCGGCGAGTTTGCAGCCGTGAATGTTCTGATGATACTGATGCAGCTGTTTAATGCAGCCCCATGTGTTATCTTTCGAACCGTCATCGACAAACAGGAGGCTGCTGCTTTGGCCGATGAGATCCAGTTTGACGCACTCGTTCAATTTGTTCAAGGCAACAGATGCGGTGTGCTCAATGATGGCTTCTTCATTGTAGCAGGGCATGACAATCCAAAGGGTGGGTGGTTTGGCGGTCATATTTTGGGTATCTTGAATGGTTGTAACGGTGTTAGTCTTATTTCTCCGGGAAATCGATGCAGATGATGGATTCGAGCCCAAAACGTTTAGCCATGGGGATGTTGAGGGCACGGCGTCCAAAGTTGACAAAAGTCTCTGCTGTGGCGTAGGGGAAGCATCCCTGGGTGTTTGTGTTTGTCAGTTGCAGTTTTTCGGGACTAAGCGAGATGAGCGGAAGTTCAGGCCGAACGTCGGTGGACATGATAAATCGGGGTATTAGCGGGATTTGGGTGCATATGGGGTTCAGATCCAGTTGAGAAACGTGAAGAACCAGATGCTGCTCTCCCTTGTTTTTGGCTTCTTTTGCGAGACTTGCAATTTGGTTGGTTATTTTCTCTTGAGCACAGGCCTTGAGAATGCGCGTTACAAGCATTGTGCTGGCACACGCGATAAAGAGGCTGAAGAAAGCCAGTATGTCTGTGCGCCGCAGTCCTGATGAGGCTGCGCGGGTGAAGATGTCGGCAAGGATGATCAGAAAAAGGAGCTGCGGCAATGTGTATGAGCGTGGGGCTCCCCAGCAGGGGGCTGCAAACAGAACGCCTTGAGCGATGCACATCGCCCCCAGCAAGATCCATGTGCGCGGGGCCATCAGTTTGATGTGCCGTACACGGCAGAACACGAGGAGAAGGCCGGCCGGCAGAAGCAATCTCCAGTAGCAGATGAACAGGAATAGCCAGTTTGACTGTGAAAGCAGTGACTGGTAGAGGAGGGTTTCCAGATTCATCTCCCATTGCATCATGTCGGTTGCCCGGTGATGCGGTCCTGGAGCTGTGTAGAGCAAGTATGCTCCCGTTGCCATGATGATGCCCAGGATGATGTATTGCCAGTTGAGTTTCTTTTTCCCGATGATTACCCAATAGAGTCCACAGGTGATGTACACCACGACTGATGTAATCGAGGTGTTTTCGTTCGACATGCCGATTATGAAGGCCATGGGCAGCATGAAGAGGAACTTTGGCCAGGGCAGAGTAAAGTGACCGGTAGCAATCGTATCGTATAAGGAAAAAAATAGCAAGGAAATGGTGATGGGATAAAACCAACTGAGGTTGCCGTCAAACCACCAAATACCTGCATGAATGGATGGAATACCAACCATCAGTATGACAAGAGTCTGCAGAGTCTTGGAATCGCGCGTGACCCATTGGCCTGTCGCCAGGCGGAAAGCTGATAAGCAGGCAATTATGACAAAGACGGGGTGAATGACATGGAAAATGCTTAGTGCATGGGGACCGATAAAGTAGGAACCGGCTTCTCCAATGCGGGCATTGTGCTGGGCGTAACTGGATTGAAACAAGCTCCACGATTCTTCTAGGGAGAAGTCGGAGAAGTGGATCCAGTCTTCTTGATTAAGTGTAAGGAAGCTTGTGAAGAGCCATACCAGGGCGGCGTACAATCCGAGTAGGCCGATGTGGAGAAGGGGATATGGATTTCGCAGTCTGGGGTTGAGAGGCTCGTTCATAGCATGATGTGCGTTGTGAGTGGGATATGCTCTGTTCTTATCTGGAGTTATTTTCGGTGATTTGTCTGCCGGGTTGGTGAGCATGCGTGTCTTTGCAGGATGCGGGAACTGGCAATGCTCAGGTGGTTCGTCGGAGGAGGACAGGCTGCTGAGGGTTCCATTCTCTTTGTTGGAGTGAGTATACAGTATTGAGCATGTCATTCAAGTTTTTCCGTCGGGGGCAGGTGACGGTGCGGTCGGATAGCCGGATGCCAGTAAGCGGGCTTGGGCGGTGAGGTTTTCGGGGGTGTTGGGGATGATGCCGTCCTGGACGCCGGCCAGTAGGGTTTCGAGGATGCGGCCAATGACGGGGCCTGGCGGGATGCCCAGGGCGATGAGGTCGCGTCCGCTGATGTGGAGGTCTTTGACGGTGAAGGCTCCGTGCTGCTCGATGACTTCGTCGAGCAGTACGCGCGCGTTGTGCAGGGGTTCGATGGCTTCCCGCTGGGACATGGGGGATTGGGCGGCGTTGTCGGCACGGGCTACTTGGAAGAGGCGTTCGACGTTTTCTTCGCCGAGTTTGCCGATGAAGCGGCACATGCCGGCGGTGGTGGTTGGGAAGCGGTGGTCGTGGTGGCGGATGAGGGTGACGACGGTGTTGAGGGTGTCGTTGTCGGATTTGAGGCGGTGCAGGATGTTGGTGGCCATTTCGGCGCCTTGCTCGGCGTGGCCGTAGAAGTGTCCCCGGCCGTCTTCTCCCATGGTGAAGCAGGCGGGTTTGGCGATGTCGTGCATCAGCATGGTGAGGCGCAGGACGGGGTCGGCGGCGATGGCTTGGACGGCGTGGGCGATGTGGGTCCAGACGTCGTGGATGTGGTAGGGGTTGTGCTGCTGAAAGCCGATGGTGGGGGTGAGTTCCGGGATGATGGTGCAGAAGACTTCCGGGAAGGCGAGCAGCATGCTCAGGGCGCCTTGGCCGCAGAGGATGCCTTTGAGTTCGGTGAAGATGCGCTCGGCGCTGATGTTGGTCAGCAGGTGGCGGTTGCGCCGGATGGCGTAGGAGGTTTCGGATTCGATGGCAAAGTCGTAGCGGGCGGCAAAGCGCAGGGCGCGCAGGATGCGCAGGCCGTCTTCGTTGAAGCGGGCGTCGGGTTCGCCGACGCAGCGGACGATGCCGGCGGCCAGGTCTTCCTGCCCGCCAAAGGCATCCACTAGGCCCTTGGCCGGGTTGTAGGCCATGGCGTTGATGGTGAAGTCGCGGCGGGCGAGGTCTTCGGTGATGTTGCTGACGAAGGCGACGCTTTCGGGGTGGCGGTTGTCCGCGTATTTGCCGTCGATGCGGTAGGTGGTGACTTCGATGGGGCGCCTGTTGATGAGGACGGTGACGGTGCCGTGCTTGAGGCCGGTTTTGATGACGGGGCGCTTGCGGAAGACGCGCAGGACTTGCTGCGGGGTGGCGCTGGTGCAGACGTCCCAGTCTTTGGGGTGGTGGCCCAGCAGGCTGTCGCGTACGCAGCCTCCCACGACGTAGGCTTCAAAGCCGTGTTCTTCGAGTTTGCGGAGGATCTCTGCTGCGGCTTCGGGGATGCTGATGATGGCGGGAAGGCTCATGTGGCAGGCTGTATGGCAGAGGGGGCTTGTTCGGAAAGGGCCCGGTTGTGGGTGGTGCGGGGGTGGTCGAAAGTGCTCGGATGGGCGGCCGGGATGCGGCCCGGCGTTATATCAAGATGGGGGGAGCGGCCGGGACCGCTCCCCCCATGAAGCTTTTGGCTCTTAGGCGGCGGGTTTACTCGCCGGCGGGCTCGGAGTAGTCGATGGCGGCGAGGGCCTGGTAGAGGCGCCAGCGACGCTTGATATCGCCCTCCTCGAGCTCGATGAGGCGCTCGAAGTTGTCTTTGTTGTTCTTGGCCAGCAGGCGGAAGCGGTTCTCCTGCAGCAGGGCCTCACGCACGGACTTCTTCGGAGCCTTGCTCTTGATCGTGAGCGGGTTCTTGCCTTCCTTGATGCGGTCGGGGTTGTAGTTGTAGAGTACCCAGCGGCCGCAGTCTACGGCGTCCTTCTGGCGGTCGAGGCCACCGGCCATGTTGATGCCGTGGTTGATGCAGTGGCTGTAGGCGATGATCAGGGCCGGGCCGTCGTACTCTTCTGCTTCGACGAGGGTCTTGAGGGTGTGCTCGTCGTTGGCGCCCATGGAGATGGAGGCGACGTAGACGTTGCCGTAGGTCATGGCCATGTAGCCGAGGTCTTTCTTGACCTGATCCTTGCCCTTGGTGGCGAACTTGGCTACAGCTGCGCGCGGGGTGGACTTGGAGCACTGACCGCCGGTGTTGGAGTACACCTCGGTGTCAAGTACCATGACCTTTACGTTGCGGCCGGAGGCCAGGATGTGGTCGAGGCCGCCGTAGCCGATGTCGTAGGCCCAGCCGTCGCCGCCGAGAATCCAGACGGACTTGCGGACCAGGTAGTTGGCCTGGGCCTTGAGGGCAGCCAGCTCCGGCTTGTCGCCGCAGGCGGCCTTGATGGCGGCTACGGTGGCACGGGCTTCATTGATGTCGCCCTCGGTCTTCTGCGGGTTCCCGAGGATGGCATTGACCAGCTCTTCACCGATTTGCGGGGCTGCGGCATGCAGCAGCTCGATGGCGTACTGCTGCTTCTTGTCCAGCGAGACGCGGAAGCCCAGGCCGAACTCGGCGTTGTCCTCAAAGAGGCTGTTGCACCAGGCCGGGCCAAGGCCGTCGGCACCGTGTGTCCAGGGTGTGGTCGGCAGGTTGCCGCCGTAGATGGATGAGCAGCCGGTGGCGTTGGCCACCACGAGGCGGTTGCCGAAGAGCTGGGTGAGCAGTTTGACGTAGGGAGTCTCACCGCAGCCGGCGCACGCGCCGGAGAACTCAAACAGCGGGCGCAGCAGCTGGGCGTCCTTCACCTTGTCCTTGCCCACGATCGTACGATCCGGGTCGGGAAGCTGCTCAAAGAACTTCCAGTTCTCGGCTTCGGGCTTGAGAGCTTCGGCTGCCGGGGTCATCGTCAGCGACTTGGTCGGGCAGACGTTGGAGCACAGTGTGCAGCCCGTGCAGTCGGAGGCGGATACCTGGATGATGAACTTCTTGCCCTGCCAATCCTTGTGCATCTTCTTGGCGTCGGCGCTCTTGAAGGTTTCGGGAGCGCCTTCGAGGTCGGCGGGGTCGGCCATCTTGGCGCGGATGGCAGCGTGCGGGCAGACCATGGTGCACTTGCCGCACTGGATGCAGGTGTCGGGGTTCCACACCGGGATGTCGAGTGCGAGGTCGCGCTTCTCGTATTGCGTGGTGCCGCTGGGGAAGGTGCCGTCGCAGGGCATTTCGGAGACTTTCACGCCGTTGCCTTCGCCCAGGATGATGCGGCCGAGTACGTCGCGCACGAACTCCGGAGCCTTCGGGTCGAGGGGCGGCGGAATCTCGTGGCCGGTGATGGTGCTGCCGATGACGACCTCATGCAGGTTCTCCAGTGTGGCGTCCACGGCCTGGATGTTCTTGGCGACGACTTCTTCACCTTTCTTGCCGTAGGTCTTCTTGATGGCTTCCTTGATGTAGCCGATGGCTTCATCCGCCGGAATCACACCGGAAAGCTTGAAGAAGCAGGTCTGCATGATCATGTTGATGCGGCCGCCCATGCCGGTGGCGCGGGCTACCTTGAAGGCGTTGATGCAGTAGACCTTGATGTTCTTGTCGAGGATCTGCTGCTGCATGCGGGCTGGCAGGGTGTCCCATACTTTGTCGGGCGCGGCGGGGCTGTTGATGAGGAAGGTGCAGCCCGGAGCGGCGTCCTTGAGGAAGTCGAAGGTGTTGAGCAGGCTTGGCTGATGCAGGGCGATGAAGTTCGCGCTCGTGATCAGGTAGGTGCTGTGAATCGGTGTGGTGCCGAAGCGCAGGTGGGATACCGTGGAGGAGCCGGACTTCTTGGAGTCGTACACGAAGTAGCCTTGCACGTAGAGGTCGGTGTGCTTGCCGATGATCTTGATGGCGTCCTTGTTCGCGCCGACGGTGCCGTCGGAACCCAGACCGTAGAACATGCAGCGCGTTACGGTGTCGGCCTCGGTGGAGAAGCTCGGGTCGTAGCTGATGGACAGGCCGGTGACGTCGTCCTCAATGCCGACGGCAAAGCCGGTCATGGGCTCGTCTTTCTTGAGTTCGTCGTAGATGCCTTTGACCATGGCCGGGGTGAACTCCTTGGAGCCGAGGCCGTAGCGGCCGCCGACGACTTTGGGCATGGGGAAGGGAAGGGCGCCGCGCACGCTGGCGTCCGCCAGGGACTGGACGACGTCCTGCAGCAGGGGTTCGCCCTGGCTGCCGGGTTCCTTGGTGCGGTCGAGCACGGCGATCTTTTCCACGGTCTTGGGCAGGGCGGCGATGACGTCTTCTGCCGGGAAGGGGCGGTAGAGGCGGATCTTGAGCACGCCGATGTCTTCCTTGAGGGCTTCGACGGTTTCAAGGCAGGCTTCGGCGCCGGAGCCCATGATGATGATGACGCGCTTGGCTTCCGGGCAGCCGATGTATTCGACGAGGTCGTAGTAGCGGCCGGTGAGGTCGCCGAACTTCTTCATCGCTTTCTTGACGATGCCGGGAACGGCCTGGTAGAACTTGTTGACGGTTTCGCGGCCCTGGAAGTAGACGTCCGGGTTCTGGGCGGTGCCGCGGATGACGGGGGCATCCGGGGTCAGGGCGCGGGCGTGGAATTCATCGACGAGTTTCTGGTCGATCATGGCGCGCAGCTGGTCGTCGGTGATGTCGGCGATTTTGCCTACCTCGTGGGAGGTGCGGAAGCCGTCGAAGAAGTTGAGGAAGGGGACGCGGCTTTCCAGGGTGGAGGCGTGGGAGATGGCGGCCATGTCCGGGGCTTCCTGGGTGTTGGCGCCGCAGAGCATGGCGAAGCCGGTGGAGCGGCAGGCCATGACGTCGCTGTGATCGCCGAAGATGGAGAGGCCCTGAGCGGCGAGGGCTCGGGCTGCGATGTGGAAGACGCAGGGGGTCAGCTCGCCCGCAATCTTGAACATGTTCGGGATCATCAGCAGGAGACCCTGCGATGCGGTGAACGTGGTGGCCAGGGAGCCTGTCTGCAGGGCGCCGTGGACGGCGCCGGCTGCGCCGGCTTCGCTTTCCATCTCGACGATGCTGGGAACGGTGCCCCAGAGGTTTTTACGGTCTACGGCCGTCCAGGTCTCTGCCGATTCACCCATCGGAGAGGACGGGGTGATGGGGTAGATTGCGGCCACTTCTGAACAACGGTAAGCCACGGAGGCTACGGCCTCGTTGGCGTCTATGGTGCTGTATGTAGTGTTCATGATTGATGGGGTGAACTGTTGTGTATTTGGTAAGCAGATACACGTCGCCCTTGGGGGCGTTTCCACGGTCATATGATACACCTGCAAGGTGTTGCTTGCAATCCTAAAACGTCTGATGCAGCGCGTTTTTTCGTTTTTGTGCTGAGTGTGGGAAGAATGTGAGTCTGCGTGTAAAACAGTGCTTGACATGCGGGGGTGTGGCTTTGTAGAATGGCTCCCTAATTTTGATGTACAAGAGATAAGACTGGTATGGACAAGATTGTTTATCACTTCGGTGGCGGGACGGCCGATGGCAATGGGAGTATGAAGAACCTGCTGGGAGGCAAGGGCGCCAACCTGGCGGAGATGGCACGCATTGGGTTGCCGGTGCCTCCAGGGTTTACGATTACGACGGAGGTTTGCACGTATTATTATGAGCATGATAAGCAGTATCCGGCGGAGCTGGATGGCTGTGTGCGGGAGGGAATTGCCCGCATGGAGAAGCTGGTAGGCCGGCGCTTCGGCGATACGAAGGAGATGCCGCTGCTGGTGTCGGTGCGTTCGGGTGCGCGTGAGTCGATGCCCGGTATGATGGATACGATTCTTAACCTGGGGCTTAACGATGAGACGGTGGAGGCGATGGCGGCGGCGACGCAGAATCCGCGTTTTGCCTGGGATTGCTACCGCCGTTTTGTGCAGATGTACGGTGATGTGGTGATGGGGGTGCAGAAGGCGGATGGTGAGGATTTGGAGCCGTTTGAGACGGAGATTCACAAGTTGAAGCATGAGCGTTACAATTGCGATCTGGCGGATTCGGAGCTGACGGCGGAGGACAGCCAGGAGTTGGTTCGCCGTTTTAAGACGCTGGTGCTGGTGCGCACGGGGCACCGTTTCCCGAGTGATCCCTGGGATCAGTTGCGCGGGGCGGTAGGAGCGGTGTTCGGTTCCTGGAATAACGAACGCGCAATCACGTACCGCCAGAAGTACGGCATCCCGAGTGAGTGGGGGACGGCGGTGAATGTGCAGTGCATGGTGTTCGGCAATACGTCGAATTCTTCCGGGTCGGGTGTGGCGTTTACGCGCAATCCTGCTATTGGTACCAATGAGTTTTACGGCGAGTTCCTGATGAATGCTCAGGGCGAGGATGTGGTGGCGGGCGTGCGGACGCCTGAGCCGGTGAGCAAGCTGGCTGAGGTGATGCCGCAGGCTTTTGAGGAGCTTAGCACAATCCGCAGGACGCTGGAGCTGCATTTCCGCGATATGCAGGACTTCGAGTTTACTATTCAGGACGGCAAGGTGTACATGCTTCAGACCCGCAACGGTAAGCGTACGGGGATCGCGGCGTTCCGTATTGCCTGTGATATGGAGCGCGAGGGGCTTATCGACTGGAAGACGGCGGTGCGCCGCATTCCTTCCGATCAGGTGGATCAGGTGCTGGCGCCTATTTTTGATGAGCAGGCCAAGCGTGGTGCCAAGCGCATCGCTTCCGGTCTTAATGCCGGTCCCGGGGCGGCTTCCGGCCGCATTTACCTTAATGCGTCGCGTTGTGTGGAGGCTCACAAGCAGGGCGAAAAGGTGCTGCTTGTGCGCTTGGAGACCTCGCCGGAGGATTTGCGGGGCATGATGGCGGCCGAGGGGATTCTGACGGCGCGTGGCGGTCTTTCCAGTCATGCGGCTCTGGTAGCCCGCCAGATGGGCAAGGTGTGTGTGTGCGGTGTTTCGGAGATGGGGATTGATTACATCAAGCGTGAGATTACCATTGGCGGCTGTACGTACAAGGAGGGGGATTATCTTTCGCTGGATGGTACGACGGGTTATGTTTACGAAGGGAAGTTGCCGACGGCTCCTTCGGAGGTGATTCAGGTCTTGCTGCGCAGGACGATGAAGCCGGAGGAGAGCCAGAGCTACCGCGATTTTGCCCGCGTGATGGACTGGTGTGCCAAGCTGTCGCGCCTTCAGGTGCGGACGAATGCCGACACGCCGGAGCAGGCGGATGTGGCGGTGGCTTTCGGCGCGATGGGTATCGGCCTGTGCCGTACAGAGCATATGTTCTTCAACGGCAATCGCATCGACTTTATGCGGCGCCTGATTCTTTCCGAAAGTATAGATGACCGCAAGGAGGCACTGGCGAATCTGCTGCCGTTCCAGAAGAGTGATTTCAAGGGCATATTCAAGGCCCTCAATGGCTTGCCCGCGACGGTGCGCCTGCTGGATCCCCCGCTGCATGAGTTCCTGCCCCAGACCAAGGAGCAGCAGCTGGATTTGGCGAAGAAGTTTGGTATGCCGGTGGAAATCATTATGCGCCGCGTGCTGGAGCTTCATGAGTTCAACCCCATGCTGGGGCACCGCGGGTGCCGCCTGGGAGTTTCCTTCCCGGAGATCACGGAGATGCAGGCCCGGGCTATTCTGGAGGCTGCCATCGAGGTGGAAGAGGAGGAGGGGATGGAGGTGCATCCCGAGATTATGGTGCCTCTTGTGGCGTTCCGGAAGGAGCTTGAGCTTCAGAAGGAGGTCATTGATCGCGTGGCGTCGCAGGTGTTTGCGGAGAAGGGGCGGTCGATTTCCTACAAGGTCGGCACGATGATTGAGATCCCGCGTGCCTGCGTGACGGCTGACGAGATTGCCGAGGTGGCGCAGTTCTTCTCTTTTGGTACCAATGACCTCACCCAGACGGGCCTCGGCATGAGCCGGGATGATTCCGGCAGCTTCCTCGGCCACTACCGCAACCTGGAGATTGTGGGCAGTAATGTCTTTGCCAGCCTTGATCAGGGAGGGGTGGGCCGCCTCATGAAGATTGCCGTGGAGCTGGGGCGCAAGACCCGCCCGGATATTAAGTTGGGAATTTGTGGGGAGCATGGCGGTGATCCTGCATCAGTGACGTTCTGCCACTCGCTGGGGCTGGATTATGTTTCCTGCTCACCTTACCGGGTGCCGACGGCCCGCCTGGCGGCGGCGCAAGCGGTGCTGAGGGAGGAGAGTGCCCAGTCCTGACGGAGGGCGTGCCCTATTCCGTATTTCCCGGGCGGTTCCTGTACCCTGGTTGGTGCAGGAACCGTTCCGTGCTTGGAGTACAGGCCAGCCGCATCAAAAGGTCAATACCCAGAAAAATCTGATTGGCCGCCTGCAAGATCGCACGGCTGGGCCTCCCCTGTCCTCCCTGTGTCGCAAGCCGAGAGGGAGCACGTCGGAAACGAGGCTTTCAAAACAACTCCGCCGCAACTCCACCGCGCGATTCCTGAACACTGTTTGTTCTTTGTGCCCCCAGCCTCCCGCGATGCCTGAAGCCCCCTGATTTTCCGTGCGTCCTTTGAAAGCAAAAAGTGACTTGACCCCGCGTAAGAAGCATTGTATATTGGGACGGTGCGTAATGTACACCAGCCATTATGAGTCGTGAAATTAAAGTAAGCCCCGGGGAAGAACCCGTAGATGTGGCACCGGAAGATATGTCACCAACAGTTCCCGGCGAGGGCGGCTTTGACCCTGCTGCAGCAGAACAAAATCCTGAGGAGGTGTCGACCGAGCCTCCCGACGGTTTCCTCAGTGGTGCTACTCCGGAGCAAGGCGGAGGAATGCAACGCGAAGACGGAGAGGAAGAGGAAAAAGAAACCCTCCGCAGCGGGATGCGACGTGTGCTGCTCGATGCTTGTTTACTGGGGATGGGGATGCTGCTGATCGTCATCGTGGTGGGAGCCGGCAGTGCAGGTGGTTTGGCTTTGCTGGCCGGCGGGGCTATGGAAGTAATGGTTTTCGCAGTCGGGGTTGGCGTGCTCATTGGCGTGACGGTGGCGATGATTGTGCAGGTGCTGTTCATGGGAGGCATGGCAAGACCCGTGCGCTTGTGCTCGTTGCTTTTGGTCGTGTGGGGGCTGACGTTGATTCCTCTGTGCTGCGTAGGGGTCAGTAGTGTTATGGATCCCCAGTACAGTGGTGAGCTCAACCGTTTTGTATTCACGCGCTCTGAAACGACGGCATCTATCGTGGGCGTACTGATGCTGCTGGAGCTGCTGGCGTGGTTCGTGCTGGTAGTACGGGTCGCGCGGCGATGCCTGCGTACCAGACAGGCCTGAGATGTTTCGCCTGCATCCCGTTACACTCCTGCGGCTTCTGCCCCATTCCGCAGAAGTATCCCTCCAAAGCCTTTCCCGGGGAACACTTGGAATCCGTGATGGAGACGGGCAATTCCGGCTGCTGTTATTCGCGTCTTCGCTTCTGCGTCCGGGCGATGGGGGGGGAATTGCACGCAGGCACCAGTGTGTCGGTAGGGATACCTTCTGTCTCGCCGATGAATGACCTCTCATCATTGCCGGCGAAGTTCTGTTTGGGGTACAAACGACGTTGTGTCTGGCGGTGCATAAGGTGTGAGTTCCGCAACGTGAGACGAACGAATGAAACGGAGGCCGGCCGGAGGTCCCCCGGGTGAGGCTTTTCCCGGTTCGCAGGTTGGCCGGTAAGCGGCAGTGATTTGGCTTGCGTTGGGGGCGAAAACTTGGTACGATGCGCCCAGCGCTATGACACCGAAACACATTGTTGCCGTTATTGATTACGGTTCGCAGTACACGCAGCTGATTGTGCGCCGCGTTCGCGAGCTGGGTTACCTCGCCAAACTCTACGCCCTGGAGGATCTGCACGAGATCAGTGAGCCCGGTGCCATTATTCTGTCGGGCGGGCCCCGCAGTACCTCTGAACCTGATGCTCCGGATATCGATTTTGACTGGTTACGGGCATTCGGTGTGCCGGTGCTGGGCGTTTGCTACGGAATGCAGCTGCTCAATATCAAGCATGGCGGCACGGTGCGCAGCAGCAACAAGCGTGAGTACGGGCCGGCTGCTTTGATCCCCGAGGCTTTGGAGGGCCTTTATGCCGGGATGTCCCCGTCGTCGCAGGTGTGGATGAGCCACTCTGACACGGTGGACCATTTGTCTGACGATTGCCGGGTGATTGCCCGCAACAGTGATGGCGTGCCGGTGTCGCTGCAGTGGGGGGATCAGATGTTCGGTATTCAGTTCCACCCGGAGGTGACCCATTCGCATGAGGGACGCACCATTTTGCGTAATTTCCTGTCGTTCGCGAAGGAGTTGGCGCCGTTTGACATCGGTGACTTTAAGCGGGAACTGATCGAAGAGATTCGCGCAAAGGTCGGAGACCGCCAGGTCGTGTGCGGTGTGTCCGGCGGTGTGGATAGTACTGTGCTGGCCGTGCTGCTGCACGAGGCCGGTGTCAATGTGCGCTGCATTTTTGTGGACAATGGCCTGCTGCGCAAGAATGAGGCCCGTGAGGTGGAGGAAAACTTCCGCCGTATGGGGGTGAAAATTGAGACGGTGGATGCGTCGGAGCGTTTCCTGGAGGCGCTCAAGGGGGAGACAGCCCCGGAGAAGAAGCGCAAGATTATCGGTTCTCTGTTCATCGATGTGTTTTGGGATGCCGTGGGTGATGCCGAGATGCTCGCTCAGGGTACCCTGTACCCCGACGTGATTGAAAGTGCGTCCAATGCCAAGAGCAAGGCTTCCGTCATCAAGACCCACCACAACCGCGTCGCCCGCGTGCTGGAACTTCAGAAGCAGGGCAAGGTGATCGAGCCGCTGGCGTTCCTGTTCAAGGATGAGGTGCGCGAGCTTGGTGCTTCCATGGGGATCGCTCACGATATCCTGTGGCGCCACCCGTTCCCGGGGCCGGGGCTGGCGGTGCGCTGCCCGGGTGAGGTGACGAAGGAGAGGCTTGATATTATCCGGGATTGCGATGCTATTTTCATCGGTACGCTGCGCAAGTGGCAGTGGTACGACAAGTGCTGGCAGGCATACGCCGGGCTGATTCCGGTCAAGACGGTCGGCGTTAAGGGCGATGAGCGCTCGTATGAGTTTGCGACCAACCTCCGCGCTATCGTGTCGGAGGACGCCATGACGGCTGACTGGGTGCAGTTGCCCTATGATCTGCTGCGCGAGGCTTCCAACCGCATCCTCAACGAGGTTAAGGGGATTAACCGCGTTCTTTACGACGTGTCCACGAAGCCGCCGGCCTCTATTGAGTGGGAGTAAGCCGCGGCGCGGTGATAGGCCGGCCGCCAGAACTTGCAGGCTGGCCGACAGAACTTGCAGGCTGGTAGGCAGAAGTCGCTGACCGGGCAGGGGGGCGGCCGGGGCTGCATCCCCGCGCGGCCCCGTCGCTGCCTCGCCGGTGTCCCGTTTGCTTCCTGTCTGTTTTTTCAGCCGGCACTGGCTGGGAAAGGCGGGCTGATTGTTGCTGGGGTTTCGGCTTGCTCTCCTGCCCATGCTGCCGCAGGGGGACGGATGCGGGGTGAATGCTGCCGGATGTGGGGCGGATGTGTGCCGGATGCGGGGCGGATGTGTGCCGGATGCGGGGGAAAGGGCGAAATGCGAGGGATAGCCCGTGGCGATTGGGGGTGGGGTGCAGCGTTTTTTCGAGTCCGTACGTGTATGTTTGCACCGGGAATGTGCGATAAGGATTTGACTTTCCGGTGATACGGGAGTATAGTAACGCGCGTATGAGCACATCCGCTAAAAGCTACAAGGACACAATCTTTCTGCCGGATACCACCTTCCCCATGCGTGGTGACCTCACGACTAAGGAGCCGGCACGTCTTGAGAAATGGGAGTCTGAAAAGCTTTATGAGCGAATTATAGCGCGCCGTAAGGCGCAGGGAGCTCCTTCGTTTATCCTGCACGATGGACCGCCATTCGCGAACGGTGACGTGCACATGGGCACGGCTCTCAACAAGGTGCTCAAGGACCTGATCGTGAAGAGCAAGACGATGGCAGGCTACTATGCTCCCTTCGTGCCGGGCTGGGATTGCCACGGCCTGCCGATTGAGGCGAAGGTGGTCAAGGAGTTCCAGGGGCTGGAGCCTGCGGAAATCCGCCGCCGCTGCACGGAGTTCGCGCTGGGATTCATTGACCAGCAGCGCGTGTCGTTCCGCCGCCTCGGTGTGTTCGGCGATTGGTTTAATCCCTATATCACCATGATGCCTGGTTATGAGGCCTGGATCCTGCGCGTCTTCGCCAAGCTCGTGGAGAGCGGCGCTGTCTACCAGTCGCTCAAGCCGGTGCAGTGGAGCTATGCGCACCATACGGCTCTGGCCGAGGCTGAGGTGGAGTACATGGAGGATACCTCCACGGCGATTTTCGTGGCGTTCCCGATGGCGGAGCCTGTCCATGGGGTGCCCTGTGAGATGGTCATCTGGACGACGACTCCCTGGACGCTGCCGAGTAACCTCGGTATCGCTCTGCACCCGGAGTTTACTTACGTGGTGGCCCGCTACACGAAGGATGGTCAGCAGCGCAACTTTATCGTGGTGCGTGAGCTCATGGAGACCTTTACGGCCAAGACCGGCTGGGTGGCGGAGGAGGAGCTGACGACGTTCCGGGGGCAGGAGCTGGAGAGGTGCAAGGCGCATCACCCGTTCCTCGACCGCGATTCGCTGATTATCATGGGGCAGTTCGTGACGACGGATACCGGTACCGGTGCCGTGCATATTGCTCCCGGTCACGGCGCGGACGACTACAACGTCGGCATGCAGTACGGCCTTGGCGTGCTTTCGCCGGTGGACGACGATGGCAATTATACCGAGGAATGCGGCGTGCCGGAGCTGGTGGGCAGGCATGTGTTTGAGTGCAATGAGTCGGTGATTGCGATGCTGGTGGAGCGCGGACTGCTGCTGGGACGCGAGGAGTTCACGCATCAGTACCCGCATTGCTGGCGCTCGAAGACGCCGATTATTTTCCGCGCGGTCAAGCAGTTCTTTATCAGCATGGAGAAGCTGCGCCCCGTCGCGCTGGCTGAGATTGACAAGACGCAGTGGCTGCCGGCCTGGGGCCGCAACCGTATTTACAGCACGGTGGAAGCCCGCCCGGATTGGTGCATCAGCCGCCAGCGTACCTGGGGCGTGCCGCTGCCTGTGTTCTTCGATGAGCAGGACAAACCGGTGCTCGATGCGGCTATTGTCCGCAAGGTGGCGGACCTCGTCGAGGAGAAGGGTACCAATATCTGGTTTGAGCTCTCCAGTGAGCAGCTCTGCGAGAAGCTTGGCTTGCCTGCCGGCTTGCGCAAGGGTAAGGATACGCTCGACGTGTGGATTGATTCCGGTTCGTCACATGTGGCGGTGCTGGAGACGCGTCCTGAGCTGCACGCCCCCTGTGATTTGTACCTGGAGGCGACGGACCAGCACCGCGGCTGGTTCCAGAGTTCGCTGATGCTCAGCTGCGCCTGGCGCGGTGCAGCGCCGTACAAGGCGGTGATGACTCACGGGTTTGTGGTGAATCAGGACCGAAGCAAGATCTCCAAGAGCGCTCAGGGAACCTACCAGAAGCCGACCAATGCCAAATATTTCTATGAGAAGTACGGTGCAGACATCGTGCGCCTGTGGGTCAGCAGTGTGGACTGGCAGAATGAGGTGCCTTTCGGCGAGGATTTGTTCAAGCAGATCACGGATCCCTACCGCCGCCTGCGCAACACGCTGCGCATCCTGCTGGCCAACCTCAAGGGGTACAACGGCGCGAAACCCGCGAATCCCGACCCGCTTGATGCCTGGATTCTCGAGCGGCTCAATGCTCTGATCCGCGATGTGCGTGCCGGCTACGGGGCTTACGATTTCCGCAAGGTGTTCACCTGCATCAATCAGTTCTGCACGACGGAGCTTTCGGCTCTCTATATTGACATCACGAAGGACAGTTTGTACTGTGATGCTGCCGACGCGCCGCGCCGTGTCAGCAAGCAGTACGCGATTTCGCGGGTGTTCGATGCGCTGGTGAAGCTGCTGGCGCCCATCCTGGTCTTCACCTGCGAGGAGGCATGGGAGCATGCCGGCCATACGGATTCAATTCATGAGCAGGATTTCCCGAGTGCCGATCCCGCTGCGGAGCAGGGCCTGACGCCCGTCTTTGCCCGCTTGCAGCAGATCAAGAGTGTGATCCAGGTCGCAATTGAGGCGCAGATCAAAGCCAAGGCTTTCAATAAGAACAATGAAGCGGTGGTGTCGCTGACGCTGCCGGAGGGCGAGGATCCCGCCGTCGTGGCGTTGCTGGAGGATACTGCTTTTGCCAAGGAGTTCTTCATCGTGGCGGATGTGAAGGTCAGCCGTGGAGCCGCGCTGGCGGCCGCAGCGGAGAAGACCCCTTACGCGATGTGCCCGCGCTGCCGTCGCTACGAGCCTGCGGTCAACGACGAAGGCTTGTGTGCCCGCTGCGCTGAGGTTTGCCGTTGAGCCGGATTTTTCTCCCCCCGTGGCGGTCTGTCCTGAATTGCATCAAGCGGGACAGGCCGCACTCTTCCCTGACCACGCTACAATGGAGACTAAACAAACACGCTGCCGCATCCCGCTGAAACTGATTCTTCTGATTGCCTGTCTGTATGTGCTGGATCAGGTGACCAAGTGGCTGGTGGTGCTCAATTATGAGTTGCCTCTGTACCGGGTGGACCACACGCCGGTGATTTCCGGCAATGGCCTGATTGGTTTTGACATCGTGCGTGTGCACAACACCGGTGTGGCGTTCGGCGCGGGCAATGGCACCGCCTGGGCTCCTTTCGTGTTCCTGGGGGTGCAGGTGGTGGCTCTGGTGGCGCTGGTGATTCTGTACCGCCGCGGCTTTTTCTTCAACCGTCCGTTGCGGCTGGCCTGGGCCTGCATCATGACCGGTGTGCTGGGCAATATGACAGATCGCCTGGTCCAGGGCTTTTTCCTGCCCGGCGCGGAGCATCTGTCGTTTTTTGAGAACCTCACCAACGGCTACGTGGTGGATTTCCTGGACTTTTACTTCCCGTGGATTCCCTCGGAGATTTTCCCGGAGGGGTATCACTGGCCCGCCTTCAATGTGGCGGACAGTTGTGTGTGTATCGCTGCGGCGGTGTTTCTGCTGGTGGCGTTTTTCGCCGATCGGCGTCCAGCTGAGGCGCCGGATAAGAAGTCGGAATCTCATTGATGCCACCGGCGATGAAGGCGAGACGTTTGCTGATGCTGGCCGTGTGTGCCGCGGGCGCCTGGGGATTGTCCGCGGAGGTGGCTGTGGGCGCTTTCCCCCAGACGAGCCGTGAGGTGGTGCTTGATTATTTGCAGAACGGGGTGACCGTCATTTTCGACGCTGCCGGGGAGGATGCGATACGTTCGGTCAGGCCTCTCTGCGACTGCATGACGCCGGTCGTGCAGGGCAGCCGCCTGGTGGTGCAGGTGGACACGAGTGCTTTCGACCGCGATGTGGACAAACAGCTCGATGTTACCTTTGCTGACGGCAGCCATCAGCGCCTGACCGTACAGTTCCGGGTGCCCCAGCTGCTCCGCGTCAGCAGCCGCACGCTGGTCTGGAAACAGGGGACTGCCCCCCGGCCGCAGGTGCTGCGCATCACCTTGCCCAAGGGGTCACCCATCCGGGAGTTGCGGCGTGCCGAGCTGGTGGGTGATGCCTTTGACTATGAACCGGCGGTCGTCCGGGCCGGACGGGAGTACACGGTTACCATTACCCCCAAATCGACGGATAAGCCGGTGCTGAATCGTTTGCAGGTCGTCACGGATTGTGATGATTTCCGCGCGCGCCGAGTTATTTTTTTGCAGGTGAAGCGTTGAGCTGCCCGGGAGTCTCGCGCGTGCCGTCCCGGCCTTGCATGAGGGGCCGGGCGCTGGTTGGGAGCCACGAAGGGGGCACGATGGGGCACTCCCCGGTCGGGCGACGCGGTGGGGAGGGCTTTGTCCGCATCAGAACGAACCGTCGGAGATGCTGGAACTGACGCTGTAAGTGCCGTTGCTGACACTGTAGATGGCGCTCAGCAGCTCGGTGTCGCTGATGGTGTCGAGAGCTTCTTCCAAAAGCACTTCCCCGGCAATGCTGACCGCCTGCTCCTGCATGCTCGGTGCCGGAGGAGCCATGTGCTGCATGATCCCCACAACTGCGAGGGAAAGCGCCGCACAGGCCGCAACGCCTGCCGACCAGTGTTTCAGGCGTGCATATGGACGCGAAGTTGAGATCAGCTTCGCCCACTCTTCATCCTGCGCATCAGCTTCATGGAGAGCTGCAAGCACGCGGTCGCTGAACCCTGGGGCCGGTTCGGGATTAGAGGCATACGCCAGCAGGGCGTCCAACCTGCTGTCGATGTCTTCCCCAGTCTCCCGGAGCGCTGATGGTTCATGAGCCTTCTTCATTTGCCTAGTGCAACCCCTCTCCCGGGGGATGGTTGCGGAAAAAGAGATGCAGCGGATGCGAATTCTCTCATGCTAATTATGCAGGTAGGCGGCGATGTCGGCCTGGTAAAGCTCCGGCTCCAGCAGGAAGGAGTCGTGCCCCTTGACGGAGTGAATGCATTTGTAGCGTGCCTGAACGCCGTTCTTGCGCAGGCGGCGGGCAAAGACGGAGATGTTGCGGGCGGTGAAGCAGCAGTCCGTGTCGATGGAGAAAATCATGAAAGGAATCCCGTGCTCGGCGTAGATGCGGAAAGCTGAATCAAGATCCGGCATGCCGCTGAGGGCCGGCAGATCAAAGCTTGCCCACATGTTGACAATGCGGATGTAGGCGTTGGCATCGAAGCGCTTTGCAAACTTGGTGCCCTGGTGGAGCATGTAGCTTTCGGTGTTGCGGGTAGGGGTATACCAGGTCAGCATGCCTTTGCGGTCGCAGATGCCTTTGCGGGCACGCTTTTCGAGCCCGCGCTGGTAGACGAAGAGCTTGTGGCAGATGATGCGCGCCAGGGCAACGCCGCGGTTGGGCGGGTCACTGAGCGGGTAGCGACCGGCGCGGTATTTGTCATCCAGTTCGATGGCAAGAATCTGCTCGAAGACCGACAGCTTGTGCTCGATGGACGGGTTGCAGGAGGCCCCGATGATGATGACGCTCTTGATGCGCTCGGGGAACATGCTCGTGGTGGCCAGCGAAAGCATGCCGCCAATGCTGGGGCCGACAATGGCAAAGCGGTCGATGCCCATCGCATCCAGCAGTTTGATCTGGGCCCGTGACTGGTCGTTGGCCGTGACGAGCGGGAAGCGGCTGCCCCATGGCTCGCCGTCCGGTGCGATCGATGTGGGGCCGCTGCTGCCGTAGCAGCTGCCCAGGAAGTTGATGCAGATGATAAAGTAGCGGTCGGTGTCAAGAGGCTTGCCGGGGCCGATCATGAGATCCCACCAGCCTTCGTAGTTCTCCGGTTGCCAGAAGTCTCCCGCCTCGGGCAGACAGTCATTGTAGCCATGGGCGTGATGGCTGCCGGTCAGCGCGTGGAAGAGCAGGATGGCGTTGCTTTTGTCTTCATTCAGCGTGCCATAGGTTTCATAGGCAAGCCGGATATCGGGCAACGTCTGCCCGTCCTCAAATGTAAAGTCCCCCAGCGGGAAAATCTGTGTCCTGACGGTCTGCGGCATGGTGCGAAGGAAGACGCTGCGGTGTGAGAATGGTTGAGAAAAAAGAGATGGCCGAAAACATAAAAAAAGACCGGGGCGCAGCACACCGGTCTTTTATTTACGCAGCCTGAGGGCCGGTATTACTTGACGCCCTTCTTGCTCAGGCGGGTGCCAGCGGTCGCGCCCTGGCGGGCCTTGAACTTGGGATTGCTCTTGCAGATGACATAGAGCGTTCCCTTGCGCTTCACGATCTGGCAGTCAGCGTGGCGGCGCTTCATAGAGGCGAGTGAGGAAAGAACTTTCATGATGTCGTGTGTGGTTGATGTTGTTGAGAAGCTTCTGATGTCGGGCGCCCATTATACCTGATCGGTGCCGTTTGTAAAGACAAATTTGCGCACTGACTGGATTTTTTCTTGCGTCAGTAGGGACGCAGCTTGCCGTAGAAGCCGTTGTGCAGGGCCCGGAAGACGTTGTAAACCCGTCGGATGCTCAGGTCATCCGCTTGGAGGATGGAGCCGAGAGTGAACAGGATATAGCCGCCGCAGGCGGCGAGGCGTTGCAGTGGGGCTCCCGGCCGTTTGAGGCGTTCCAGCCACGCCCAGTTCCGCAGTTTGAGGTACATCCGGGGCAGGGACAGGCCCGCCTCGTAGAAGTAGGTACGCTCTGCAACAGTGGCGCAGCGCAGTGCACTGGCGCGGCATTCGAGCTCTGAGCCGGTAACCGTGACAAATCGGAAGCCGGCGCGGCGTGTGCGCCATGCGTATTCCTCATCCTCACCGCTGAGAAACACCTCCTGCGTGGGAGTGCCGACCAGTTGCCAGACGTCGCGGGGATAAAGGGCCCCTGCGAGGTTGCCTCGGCAGGGGATTCGGGGGCCTTCCGGAAGATCGGCCCGGCGCATAAGCAGCTTCCACGAGGCGGGGAGGTAAGCCGATGCACCGGAGGATGCAGTCTGATGCGAGGGATCAGCCTGATGGGAGGACGGGGAAGAGGAGGAAGGAGAAGAAGAGGAAGGGGAGACGATCTCGGCGGTGTCTGAGGGGATGGCCAGGGGCCTGCCCAGGGTTTGCGTGTCGGTCGGATGGATCACGAGACTCATGCGGATGGTTCGGGCATCGGCCGCTTGGGAAAGCAGGGCTTCCAGGCAGTCGGGGCGGGGCAGGAGATCGGCGGTCAGCACCCAGACAAAATCCGCCCCCAACTCACGGAAGGCGAAGGTGAGGCCGGCGGCGCTGGCCGTCTCCGCAGCGGAGGCCGTGCCGGTCCCGGAGGGAAGCACGAGCAGCCTGTCGGGCGCTCCCCGTTGCAGCGCCAGGAGCTGAGCCTGCCTGATGATGGGAGAATCAGCTGTGTCTTGGTTGACGACGACGATGTGATCCGGCTCTCGGCTTTGGTCGAGCAGCCGCTCAAGGCAGGTCAGGGTGCGGGTGTCGCCCGGTTGATGCGGGAGAATGGTGCAGATGCGGGACACAAGTGCATTATGCCCGAGGCGCAGGTCGATGGCAAGTGCAAAGACGGAGAAGGCACGGATAGGGCCCTCCGGGGTCGGCTGGCCTGGGCCGCTGCCTGCTCAGGCTTGCTGCATGGCCTGGATGCAGCGGCGGGCGACGGTTGACCAGTCCGGACAGGTGGGAAGCTCCCGTTCGAGGGGGTGCTCCCAGGCTCGGTTGAGGCAGTTGATGAAGTCTCCTTCCGAGGTGTTGGAGAACAGATACCGCGCAGGAATGTTCTCCCGGATGGGGGGGAGATCCGAGGCAACGCAGGGGACTCCCATGCGCAGGCTCTCGACGGGAGGCATGCCAAAGCCTTCGTAGTCCGAGAAATAGGCACACACTCGGCACTGCCCGGTGATGAGTGCCATGAGTTCCGCATGGGGAAGTCGGCTGTGATGGATCCATTGCCCGGTGCCGGGGAGCCCGATGCCCTGCGGCAGCCTCCCTACGACGTGGATGCGGATGCGCTGAGCATCCTCCCGCTGTGCCAGCCAGGCCTGGAGCCGGGAGAGCCCGAGCCCTGTCAGCTTATGCGGGTAGGGTGAGGCATAGAAGAGGATACCCCATTTGCCGGCCGGGCCGGGTGGCAGCGGTTCGCCGTCAAATCCTATACCCACGACAGCAGTGCGGGCCGTGGGAACGTAGGAAGCAAAGCGGTCGCGGTTGAAAAGGGTGGAGGTAAGGACCAGGTCGGAAACCCGCAGAGCACGGAGTCCCAGCGTGCGGAAATAGAGCAGCTCGTGGGGGGGGAAGGGGGAGTCTCCGCCGTGCAGGTGACGGTAGTATTCCCAGTTGACATCGTGGACGTAGCATGCAAGCCTGGTGCTGCCGATGCAGGGGAAAAACGGAGGAAAGCCCTTCGGCAGGATGGCCCAGTCCGGGCGGATGGCGCGGATGGCGCGGCTTACGCCCCATTGATCCCAGAAAATACGGCCGAAGCGGCGCGGTACCGGCTTGTCGAGCAGGTGCAAGTAAACATGAGAGGGCCGGTCCCCGAAGCTGTCGGCACACTCCTGATTGCCCAGAATATGAAGTTCACTGACTTCCCCGCAGCTCATCAACCCGCGTGTCAGTCCCATCGAGACGTTGAAGATACCCACTGATTTGGTCGCAGCAAAACTCTGGTCTGTCAGGGAGATAAGCAGCTTCATGCGGCCTTGACTCTGTCATATTCCGGCCGTGGGGTCAAGCCAAAATGTTGCCTTGCGTCAGAGAGGGGCATTTGCTATCATGCCGGTATGAGTGAGGCAAAGACGCGCAGGCGCCTGACGGAAACGGTACTGGGCAGGCTGATGGCTTTCCTGCTTGCTGCAGGGTGGATTGTGATCATGGCGGTAGTGGATGGCAATGCGTACACGGCGTTGCCCATGTGCGTGTTGTGCGCTGTCGTGGCCTTGTGTTACGCTGTTGCCCTGCTGCAGGGCGGCAAGGTGGTGAGGTTTACCTGGCTGGCGTGGTTTGGCCTGGGAGTCGGGGTATATTACCTCGTGCGGGCTCTGATGAGTTATTCCGTGGTGGAGGGCTGGGGGCAGGCCGCGCTTGTCTCCGCCTGTATGGTGTACTATGTCGCGGGCATTTACGCTGCACAGGGTAAACTGCGGGTGGCTTTCGGGGCGCTGGCGGCAGCCGTGCTGGCCAACATCGTGTATTATTATCTGATGCAGGTGGCAGAGGCCGATATCATCTGGACAGGGCGTCCTGCCGTCAGTCTCGTAGGGGAAAATACACGCCCCTACGGGCTCTTCTACTACAAAAACTTTGCCGGTCTCTTCCTGATGCTCGGCGGCGTCCTTTTGCTGGCGAGAGGTCTTTTTCACGGCGGTAAAAAGGGCTGGGTCGCGGCAGTGTGTCTGCTGGGGGCGGCGGCGGTAGCGCTGTCGTTTTTCTGCCGTACGTTTTCGCATGTGATTGCCGGCAGTGTTTTGCTGCTGACGGGATGGTGCCTCTGGTGTGTGCAGCGTCTGTACTCCCCCAAACCATTCGGCGTGCTGCCCGTGCTGGTCAGCATGGTGCTGGTGGTCGTACTCTGCATCGCAGGGTACAGTCTCCTGTTCGGCGATTTGCTGCAATTTATCAACGAAGACCTGGATACTCACCTGCGCTTCCAAATCTGGGGAGACCTGACGCGAGTCGTGCAGGACGCTCCGTGGTGGGGGTATGGCGCCGGGGCTTCCCAGTGGGAGATTATTTCGTTTTTTGATGAGTGGGTCGTGCCGAATTACGCCCATAATGAATACTTGCAGGCCTGGGTGGATTATGGGGTGCTGGGCCTTCTGCTGATGCTGGGGGTGCTGGCTGCTCACCTTGTGTGCGGCTTTTGGGCGTTGGGCAGTGAGGAGACTGGAGAAGACCGGCGGCGGGCCAGCGCACTGGCACTTCTCGTACTGGCCGCGCTGTCGGTGTGTGCCCTGAGCGACTACGTGTGGCACCATGCGGCCCTGGCTACTATGATGGCCTTCACTTGCGGCATACTGGCATCGCCGTTCAGACGGCACAGGCTTGCCTTGCCGGGCCGTCGGAAATGGGCAGATGACAGACATCATGCGCTCGTTGAAGTGAAAACGGCCGGCATCGCCGCCCGTTGTGTACTCGGGACAGGTGCCGTGGCGGTCGCCGTGTTCGAAGGGAGCATGAGTATGCATTTCCTCGCCCCCTGGCAAGCGCAGTGGCGATTCCAGCCGGTGGACACACTCAATGAAAAAGCCATGAAGCAGCAGTTCAGCATGGCGGAGGAACTGTTGCCCGGATATCCCGATTTCCGCCTTTTCAATTACTGCGTCCGCGGTATGCTGCCATATCAGGTCGACTGGTCGGAGCACTTGCCCGCACTGCTGATCACCCTGCGGGGCAATCCGCGCAACCTGCTCATTGTGAGTACGGCCGCAGATATGTTGACCCACATGGGACGCTTCTCCGATGCAGAACTGCTGATGCGGAGGTTTTACGAAGGCGATGGCCCCGACCCGACCCGGGTAGCTTCCTGGCACGCCCACTATGGCAGAAATCTGCTCATGTGGGGACTCCATGAATGCCGCCGCGGGGAGGTGGAAGCGGGATTCTCCAAGCTGCGCTATGGGTTCAATATTGCCACACACCGGGGTGTCAATAGAGTCACTTTGTGGCGCAGTGACAGGACTTGGAAAGAAGAAAGCATGGATTCCCGGTACTACGGCTTTCTCAATTTTTGCCGCCAGCAGATAAACCTGTATGAAAAGCTCGGCGTGCAGGCAAACGACTCCTGGATGCAACCGATGGAGCCCGGTGGCAAGCCCGCTCTTTATCAGCGATGGGGGAAGGCCCCAAAAAATAGGAGCACCAAGAAGTAGAAAGGGGGGGAGTGCTGCCGCTCCGGTGCATGTCCGCCGTGCCTGATTTGTCCCGGCTTGGAAAAAAAAGTGACGCGCAGGCGTTTTCCGCTTGCATTACCTACAAAAAAGTGCATTATAGAAGAAATCCGCGATCGAGCGGTCAAGACTTTACGACTATATGAGTACGCCTCCTCCGCCACAGCCTGTTCCTCCCACGCCGCCAGTTCCCCGTCCCGGTGTCCCCGTGCCGCCGGTTGCCCCCGGTGTTCCCCGTCCGGGTGCCCCTGTGCCGCCCGTTCCGGGTGTCTCCCGTCAGGGCGCCCCGGTTCCCCCGCCGGCCCCCGGTGCTCCGGTGCCGCCCGTTGCACCCGGAGTCCCGCGTCCTGCAGCGCCTGCGCCTCCCGTGCCGCCCATGCCCGGCGCTACCCGCCCGGTGGCTCCCGCTGCTCCTCAGAGCTCGAAATCAGCGACGACCGTGCCCCTGGCTCCGCCTACCGCTCCTTCCCGTCCCGGCGTGCCCGGTGCTCCTGTGATGCCGCCTCCTGTGCGTACCATGGTGTTGGGTGCTAAGCCGGCTGGGCTTCGTCCCTCTGCGCCGGCGGCTCCTGCTGCAGGTCAGGCCCCTGTGGCTCCCCATGCGCCGGGTGCTGTGCCGTCTCATACCGCTGCACCAGCAGAACCGGCCGCTGCTTCCCCAAGCGCGACCGTAGCCATGCCCAAAGCTACAGTGCCCCTGGGTGCGACCCCGTCTTTCTCCAAGCCTGCCGGCTTTGGCAATAACGCAGGCGGCGGCTTCGGTAAGGCCGATGACGAGGAAGAGGAAGAAGGCGTTCGCAACAATCCTGTCGTCATCGGTGTGTCCGTGCTCGCGCTCCTCGTGGCATGCTGGTTCTGTTACCAGATTTTTGAGACTGACCAGATCCTCGGCCGCGTCCTCAACGACGCCCGCTTCTTCGGCGAACCCGCCATCCCGGGGGCTGATGCTTCCGCCGGAGACAGCTACGCAGCAGACGAGGATACCTCCGCTGACGAAGAGGAAGATACATCCTCCGACGAGGAAGAGGAGGAGTAAGTCCCGGCTTATTTTGAACGATTCTGTTTGGAACGAGTCTAAAGTAATATGGCAACACAAATCAACGAAAGCAACTTTGAGAGTGAAGTAGTCAACTCTCCGGTACCGGTTCTGGTGGATTTTTGGGCAACATGGTGTGGCCCGTGCAAGATGATCTCACCGATTGTGGATCAGATAGCAGAGGAAGTCGCGGGACGTGCCAGAGTGTTCAAAGTCGACGTGGATGCATGCCCTAACCTGGCAACTCGCTTCGGCGTGCGTTCCATTCCGACGCTGATGTTCTTTAAGAACGGAGCAATCGTGGACACCGTGGTAGGAGCTACCTCGAAAGGCAATATCCTGAACCGTCTGACGGCGTGCCTGTAAGCAGGGGGGCTTCGGAAGTTTGCTTCTCTCACCGTACAATCACTTCGTACAGCACAAAGAATGCACCGGGCGATCGTCTGGTGCATTCTTTGTTTTTCTCGGGGAAGCTCATTGCCTTTCTCGATTTCAGCCGGACGAGGTTACGGTTCGTTTGCGTTTAGTGCAGTATATGACGGGGAGTCGTTATCGCGCTGTTTCCTTTTCTCGTGCGGGGGCTTTCCCTGCCTGCGAGAGGCAGAGGATGCCACGGCAAGATCTCTCACCCTTCGCAATGAAATTCCGAGTACACCTCTCCTCCAGTCGGAAAGCGCTACTCTGCGCAATATGAAGCCGACCGCTCTTCTCCTTCACGGCAACAACGCGCCTGGAAGGACGAGCGATAGTGCATAGCGCAAGCGGTGTCCCTCAGGTAACGAGCCCCACCCAACTAAGGCAATGCAACTAAGGCAATGGGCAGCCGCGTAATTCAGCCAAACGGCGGATCACCTGCTCAATCACATTTGCCGGGCAGGAAGCTCCCGCCGTAATACCCACGCGCCAAAGCTGGCTGGTATCCGAAGCAATCGCCGGCAGCGGCATCAGCATCTCTTCCCTTGTTCTCAGACGGAAAGCCCGCACCTGACGGGTATCCAGCAGGCAGGACGCATCACGCACAAAATAAGTCGGTACCTTCTCCGAGGCGATCTGAGCTAAATGTGTCGTGTTGGAGCTGTTATACCCGCCCACGATGAACATCACATCCGGCTCATTCTCGAGCAACTCATACAAGGCATTCTGACGATCCTGCGTTGCGCCGCAAATCGTATCAAACGCATGGAAGCGGTCAGGGGAACCATCGCGCGCCACTACCGCATCGCGCAGAATACCCTGGATCTCAGCTGTTTCATTCTTCAGCATCGTCGTCTGGTTGGCCATGCCAATCTCCAGCAAATGCACGTCCGGATCAAATCCTGCCGAACTGCACACCCTGAAGCGCTCCAGGAACGCGCCTTTATCCCCACACCCGCGGATATAATCGGCCACCACCCGGGCATCCTGCTTGCTAAAAATCACCAGGAAGTTTCCCTTGCCATCATCACCTCGGGAGTGAGAAGCTGTCGCCAGACTCTCCTCGTGGTTAAACTTGCCGTGAATAATACTCGTGATGCCCCGGCTGGCGTAGTTGCGTACCCTGTGCCACACCTTAACCACGTTGCCGCAGGTCGTATCCACCAGCTGCACTCCCTTCTCATCCAAAAAACGCCGCATCGCCACCGACACCCCGAACGCCGGGATAATCACCACGTCCTCCGGCGTCAGAGCTGCGTACTCCGGCGCATCCAGCCTCCAAGGCAGGCGCCGGAGCCCCATCGCATCCAACCGATGGTTCACATCCGGGTTGTGAATGATCTCGCCAATCAGCCAGATGCGCTTCCCGGCGAACACCCGGCACGTGGCGTGAGCAATCTCAATCGCCCGACGCACCCCGTCACAAAAGCCGAACTCCGCAGCCAATCGAATCTGCATATGGGGCAAGTCGATCACATTGCCATTGGACCTGATGGAATCCACCAAAGCGCTTTGATACTCACCCACCTCGCTCTGCACCTGCTGCATCACCTCGGCGCGGCGCACATTGATCGGTTTGCGTGGCTTATCACTCATGCCCTCATTGTGCCTGTGTCAGCATCATGAGTCAAGCGTTATCACCGCATGCGATCAAATTGAATCAACAGCTGTCTTTCTCAGCATTCCTCCACAAGACATCTCCACGTACCATCAGTACGCCTGATGCTCAGCCCGCGGTATGTACCGCCGCATCCCCCGCTTCCCTTATCATCAGCCCACAGGCAACAGACTGCCCCACTGAGCGAACAAACTCAGCCCTCCCCGCCGAAAATGAGGCACTTGCACGCCACTCTCCGCAAAAGCGCTGCAGCAAGTCGAACGACAGCGAAAAGAAGAGCGCGATGCGGGGGAGGTGTGCGATGCGGGGAATCAATTAAGAGGTAAGCCCAGAGATTCGCAAGCCAGCATGCGGCAACCCCTGAGGTCGAGCTTGCCCGAAGGAAGCATCGGAATCGCCTCCACCGGGATAATTTCCCGGGGCACCCACAAACGAGGCAGGCCGACCTCTGCCATATGAGCGCGGATATCGTCGAGAGCTTGCTTCAGATTCGACTGATGCACGCGCGACAGCAGCACTAAAGCCTCTCCCTTCTGCGCATCAGGCACCCCCACGATGGTCACAGCGCGGGCGTGCTGCTCCTCGTCACCGTCGGAGGAAGCACCCAAGCTGCACTGCACAAAAGCCTCGATCGCCTGCTCCACCACCTCGTGCGGCACCATCTCCCCGCCGATCTTGGAAAAGCGAGAGCGGCGGCCTCCCAGTGACAGGAAACCATTGAGGTCCACGGATCCCAGATCGCCCGTCTTAAACCACCCATCCCGGAAAATGCTCTCATTGAGCTCGGGGCGCCCCACATAACCATGGAACACATTAGGGCCCTTGAACCAGATCATCCCCTGCTCGGAGAGCGGCAGCCGCACCGAATCATCGTCAGGATCCGTAATGCGCACCGCCATCCCCGGGAACAAATGTCCGATCGACCCGAACTTGTACCCCGGCACATAATACGGCTGACGCTCGCTGCCTTGCACCACCGCCAGGTTCGTGCCACACACAGGCGTTGTCTCCGTCAGGCCATAGCCCTCCAGCAGACGTACACCGCATTTCTCCATGAACTCATCCGCCACAGACTGCTGGAGCTTCTCTGCCCCCACGATAAAGTATTTCACCTTATCATACGCATGAGGATGGGCCCGGCGCACCATACTGCGGGCAAACGTCGGGGTCGTCACGACCAGGCGGCACTCATACCGCTCGATGAGCTCATTGAGCTTCTTCGCCTCCAGAGGCGAGGGATACGTCACCATCGTAAAACCGTAAACAGGAGGCAAGAACGTACTCACTGTCAGGCCAAAGCTGTGGAAAATCGGCAAACTGCACAGGAAAGCCGACCCCGGATCCAACTCCGCCTTGCTGAGCATCTGCGTCACATTGGCCACGATCATCTTGTGAGTCAGACTCACGCCTTTCGGCTCGCCGGACGAACCGGATGTAAACAACAGAGCGGCCTCATCGTCCTCTTTGCGTTTATCCAGTCCGAACGTCATCGCCACCGCTGTCATCGGTGCAAAACGGGCGAACGTCACCCACGCCGCAATCTTCGGCATTCCGATACCCTTGAGCGTTTTATCGAGGTGGATAATCTTCTCATCCGACGGCCATGGAAACTGCGGCAGCTTCGTCATAAAAGCCCGTGCCGTGATAAAGTGCTGAATGCCGCTCTGGTTGATAATGCTCTGGAACGCAGCCTCAGCCGAGGTGTAATTAATATTCACCGGGACGATACCCGCCAGCAGGCAAGCATAATTGGCAATCATCCCACCCTTGCCAGGTGGCAGGAGAATGCCCAGGCGCGGCTCCTTCACCGTTGCCTTCAGGTGGCGTGCGAGTGCCATGGCCACACCCAGCATCTTGTAATAGGGCAGGCGCGTATTATCCAACCCATCGATCAACTCGGTATTCGGATGCTTGCGGATGCCTTCCACCAGCAAGCGCGCCAGTGATTTCTTCAGCAGCGGGTGAGTATCATACGCCTCAGCGGAAGCCTCCATCCAAGCCTCCAGCACGCGGTCACCTGTCAGCGGGGCAGACGGCACCTTTGGCATCACCCGCACCACAGCCCAGTCATAATCATCGGGTAGCGTCGTGTACGTACGCAGTACATCGTTGCGGTAGAATCCCACATACACCGGGATGGGAGCCACGTGCAGGGCCGCCAGCTGCATCATAAACGGCATCGGCACATCCGAAACGCAGCCCAGCAGCTGCTCCGGCCGCCCGGGAATAAACACAACGTGGTAACCCGCCTGCTGCAGCTCCAGCAACTGCTCGCGCAAATCGCGGCTGTTCGCCTTCCGGAAATTAAAGCGAAGCACACGACGTCCCGGTGCCTCAATCAGCGCCATCAGTTCAGGGTTCGGCAGCAGCACCTCCTCCACCATGTACGCCACTCTGTCCGGACCGCCCAGCAACTTATCGATCACCTTAAGTGTAGCTTTATCTACGCGGTTAACAATATAAAAAGAAGCCTGCTGGCTGATATTCCCGGTTCCGCTGACGCTCACATTACTCATGGGGCGATATTAGCGCAGACCGCACCCCCCTGTCAAACATTTAAAACAAATTCTAGACCAAACTCTATTGCCACGCCTTCTTTTGGGGGAAAAGAAAGCTTGTTGGGAGGTGTGAAGGGCTTCTTTTGAGGGAAAAGGCTTTTTCGGTGCAGGAAGGGCCCCGACAAATTCAACAGCATGAATCCAGCCTGGACGTCAAGGTAAAACAAGAGCTTCCTGCCCCATCTGACCGCTGCGTCAAACCTCACGTCAAAACCATCACGAAGAGAGACTGCCGGCAGCGGTGATTGTCAGTGACTCTGTTTTCCCCGTATTCGTGCCGGCCTGACGGCTTGGTACCTCCCGTCAGAAGCAGTGACAGCCTTCCCGCTCATGCATAGCTGTGCAGAGAATCCAGGGCCGGCAGAAGGTTGACAACGAGGAACGTGATGACCATGGCGGCAAAAGCGAGCAGCAGCAGGGGTCTGCGCCAGCCTGCAAAAGCAGCGCTATGAGCCAGATGAAAGTACAGCAGGATGATACCCCAGGTAATGAGTGACCATACCTCCTTTATATCCCAGGCCCAGTAGCCGCCCCACGCAGCATCCGCCCATATGGCTCCGCTGCACAGCCCGAACGTCAGGAAGGGGAATGCAAGACGCAGCACCGCATCGGCGGCCCTCTCGTCCTGTCGTCCGTCAGCACGGCAGTAGGATACGACGCAGAGCAGAGCCGAGACTGTGATCAGGCCGTAGGCGATAACGTAACTGGTAACGTGCGGTGCGAACCAGGGTGATTGCAGCGCAGGCATCTGCCTCCAAGCGGCTTGGAGTGGCATGCAAAGAGCACCGATAAGCATGAGAACCGACGCCGACGCGAAGTAGCCGAGCAGGTCGAGCTGTCGGCAGCGCCTCAGGTAAAGGCAGGCAGGCAGCATAACTAGCGGGAAAAAGCAAAGCACGTGGCGCATGTTGCCGAACGGCATCGCCTGGGCCATACATCCGTTGACCACGAAGAGCACCAGCGCCAGCACCCATCCGGCAGCAAAGAAGCGCATGCCGGACGCGGGCCGCTGCCGACAGGCCTGTACGGCAGCGGTCGCACATGCGAGCAGAGAAAGTGCGGTCAGTGTATATACCAAAGTGCTCATGTTGTTGGCTCCTCCTTTCTGCCCCAGCACCAGCAGGCCGTAGTCACCATCAGCCCGGCGAGCCCGGCGAGCACCCAGATGCGCCCGGGCGAGCGGCGCGCCTGCATGATGACGAGCTGGGTGTTGCCCATGGGGCGGTGGCTCATGAGAGTTATCACCCAGCCTTGGCGTTCGATAGGTTCATTCACTCTCAGAACTTCCTGGCCGGTTTCCTCCCGTCCGCGATACTGCTGGGTCAGGCTGCAGGTGGCAGCATACTCTCGAACGGTTGACGGGTCCTTAACTATCAAACGATTGGGCTCTCCCGGCACCAGCAGAAAAGGCTGATCGATCCCCGGCGCCGTCCTGAGAGCGCTCAGCGGCCATTTCCCGGTGTCACCGAGGCAGAGGAAACCATCGCGGAGTTCCAGCGGCTGCGGATCTACCCATCCGCCACCCTCTGAGCGGCGGATGCTGTAGTGCTCACTCTCGTAGTAATGAATATCAAAACGGTTGACCGTGATGGCAAAGTTCAGCGGGAGCTCGCGTCCGTCGCGCGTGCGCACAGAGGTGGCCGTGGCACTGCCGTTGGCCGGCAGACTCAGTACAGCTTCCTCCTCCCCGCAAAAATCCAGGTAGGCTCCCAGGATGACAAGCAGTACACACACATGCATCCCTGCCAGCCACAGGCGGGGCGTCATCACTCGCGAAGCCAGGTAGCCGAAAACCGCGGTGAAAAGCACGCCTACCATTGCCGTGCAGCCCATGCCGACAGCTCCGGCCCACATGGCGCCTCCCTGTCCGGCCAGTTCAATGGCTCGGCTGCCGTAGGTGAAAAGCGTCACCAGTCCGACAATCGCCAGCATCGTCAACACCATGCCGCACACCAGGCGCACCCGCATGCCGCGGCCCAGTGCCCAGGCTCCCCAGAAGGAAAGTGCACCTGCCAGTACGCCGAGCAGCAGCATTGCTCCGCCCCGGTACAAATCCGGAGCACCGAGCCGCGGAAAACCGCCGGCAAACAGCAGTACACAGACTGCCCCTATCAGCATCAGAGTCGCCTTCAGTGCCCGGCTCATCTCGTTTGTCCTTGTGCTGGTGTTTTGTGTGGGTGTTTTGTCTGAAGTATCACGTGTCCTATTGGCTCTTCGTTTTTTGGGGGTGTCACCCGGCTTGCGTCTCTTCAGCTCCGCTTACCAACTCCAGCCGATAGCAAACGACCCCATAAAGGTCTCATCAGCCTGCCTGCGGTATGTGTCCGACATGTAAAGCAGCCCCAGGTAATAGTCGATCCCTTGGTAGCGCACACCAAGGCCGATGCGGGCTATCCCCTGCCAGGGTGTGCGGCTGCAAGTCTGATCAAAGTGATGGAACACACCGCCGTCAACAAACATATCCCGCGCCACATAACTCAGCTCGGCACTGATCGTCGCAAAATACGAAATGGCCTCCGGGTTGTAATCCGGCTTTTGCAGCAGGGAAATACCGAAATCCGCCGCGGAATTGCCATTCAGCTGCATCGTGGGAGGCAGATTGTAGCCGAAGCGGAACGTCACCCCCGCACCACCGGCGATCGACACCGTGCCGACCCTCTCACGCAGGTAGAAGGAGCCGTCGGTCTGCCAGCCGTCCCAGAATGATGACTCCAGCCATGGCAGGCGCATGTCCTGCCGCATGGCAAGCTGCACCGTCACCTCACCCGGCACCTGATCTCCCCAGCCGTTCCACTGGGCCATATCGCCGGCGGCGTGCACGATGTGCTGAGCTTCCTCCGCCAGGGAGGCTTTGCCTGTCGTCCCCACCTGGAACTCAAACGAGGCGCCGAAATCTACACCCGTCATCAGGTACCCCGCACCCACCGCCAGGTAACCGCCGTAGGGATGCTGACCCCGCACAGCTCCCAGGGTGTGAGTCGTAGGTGTGTAGATGTCCTGAGTGAGGCTCAGTCCCCACCAGTCGGGTGAGTCTGCGATGCGGTCCACGTAGTCGAGTCGCGTACCGTGCGTGTAGTTGCAGTCAGTTCCGAATGAAGCATCATTCTCATACAGGACACGCAGCAGGTGCCCTTTTTCTGCCTGATACCCCTCTTCGCCGGGCTGAGGAATAGGATTAAAAAAGCCGGCAGCGGCCGACGCTGCTACCATCAACTCGAGAGGCAAATAGCTCATGGGCACGTTATACTCTACACTCTGTACTATGTCAAATGTAAAACTTCCGGCTCAACGCCCCATGACAAAAAAACTCACTGCTCTGCGGCGGGCATTCTGTTCGCGTCTTACGTTGAATGCACCACAAAAGATGCGGCGTTATGCTCCTGCGACATGACTTCTGAGACCTTTGCCGTTGATCAATACGTTCCGCACCTCCGTGCTGCATGGCGGAGATTCTTCATTCTCAAGCCCGTCTATACTCGCCGTCTACATTGGTGATTAATCGAATAGCTCTTTTGCGGCGGTGCCGTTGCCTCCACTTCGAAACGCGTTTTTTCTCAACTCGTGGAATACTTCGTCATCACTGTGGGACCCCTACACAAAAATTCCGACAAAAACTCCTGCCGCCGGACCCGCAATTTGCAGGCGCAATCCAAGCAACGCACTTTTTTCAAAAAAAGTCTCTTTTCTTCTTGACTCATTTTTCGGATCAGGTAGTATGGACGTACGGATTTTACCTTCTCTCAATATGAAAAAGCTTCTGACTCTCTGCGTTCTAATGGCGTCCACAATGTTCGGTCTCGTATCCTGCGGCAGTGGCGGGGATAATAACGAACGGGAACCCATGACCGTTCGCCAACTGAAGGGCGCGAGCCGCCAGTTCGTGCTCATGGCGTTCAATACCATCACCATCACGCCTACCGAAGTCGTTGATGCACCTGGGTTGAACGACAGCGAGACACAGTGCACCGTGAGAGGCACCTTCAAATTCGGCGGCAACAGCTACAATGTCATCATGACCTACGAAATCACGGCGGAGTCATACGACGGCGGCATTGATGCCGGTCAGCTCACCATCAGCTTCGAAGATACCGATCTGGGAGAGCTCAACAACAACAACTCCTTCATGGCCGAGTTTGGTATTGATCTCGGTACCATGGATACGAACAATGTCTCCTACACTCTCTCGCAGATGTCTCTGACAATCGAGTTGAACTACTCGAGCTGGCAGGCTTCCTCCATCGTGTACTACATGATCAACTACAATAACGGTTCCAACACGCCGGCCAAGAGTACGTTGACATTCCGCAACTTCTACATCGACACGATCTAAGGGCTCGATTTCTCACGATCAAACGGTTTATCATCTTCACGACACAACATTCCGCACTCTTATGAAGCACACACGCTCTTTTATTCTGACATGCTGCGCATGTATCGCCGCCGCCTTCACCGCCTGCACCGGGGGAAGTGACAACGCCGGATTCTCCACCCAGGGAGGCTACGGCGTCAGTGCAACGGATTTCGCAAACGGAAAGTACAAGCTCAGCTTCGAAGGAGGTGCCTTGAGCCTCACCGTCATCCCCAACATTGGGACATCAGCGCTGGCACCAGGAGCCACTATTGCCAGCGGGGTACAGGGTAGCATCTCGTACGGTGACGGCAAGCAGCGCACAGCGACGTTCAACTACGAAACTACAGCGGATGAGGAAGGAAGTGTCCTCTCTGCTGTCCTCACGGTATCCAATATCCAAGCTTACGAAGCCGATGTAGGCGATGACGTTGAGATTAACGGCGGTCAGGTCTACAACACAACGGAGCTCGCGGACAAAGTAACGCTGCTCAAGGCATTTGGCTACACACCCAGAACGGGAAATTCGGCAAACAACACTTACGACACAGCCTACTGGGAGCTCGTCAGTGCCATCTCGATGCCCAATACCATTAAAATTGAGATTGTGTACCGCGGCAAACCGGATGCCTACGCGCTGAACCTGACGCCGGCGACCGACACGGATCTTGATACTTCGATCATCCAATCCACGGTCACAATTTATGAAAACATCCCTGTAGAGGACAATAACCAGGGAAATGGTGACGCCGCTGGCGACGCAGGGGACGCAGGGGAGGCCGGTGACGGCAACGGTAACTGAGCCACTTTTTGCGGGGAGTTGAGAAAAAGCGTCCTTTCACCTTCCCCGTCTTCCTCTGAGCGGCGCAGCCCGCTGGAAAGATCCAGCAGGGCTGCGCTTTTGCTTGTCAGGAGAAAGAAGACGGAACCAGCCTGCGCGTTAGCCCGCGTGCAACGCTAGGTCAGAGGGCCAGAGCGTAACAGGAAGACGCAAAACAGGTAACGGGCGGTAATCCTTACGCCTTGCTCCGGCTCCACAGCCGCCCAGTCCCGCAGAACAGCACAAAATAGAGGCTCAGCCTAGCGCACAACGTCTTCTTGCCACTCGCACTACATGCCACTTACCCCAATGCCGGATTCCCGAAATGATACAGCTTCTTCTCCACCACCTGGTCTGGCCCGCACTTTATGCGCCCTCTGTGGCCCTCTCAGCGAAGAGGAAGTGCAGTCCTGCGGACTGAAGCTGCAGGAAGAGCCTGGAGTCATTCATCAGCGGCGGCTCTACCTCGCGCGCAAACAATTTCCCTGGCGCACGCTGCGGGCTTGGTACCAAAGCCAGCCGGACCTGCGGGAAGCAGCCGACCGCGTAGAAGACTGGCGGCGTCAACGCGAGAAACGCTTGGGCAGAGCCGCCTTTGAGTTATCCCACGGGCAACTCGGCAGCCGCATGCGCTATGCTCTTGTGACAGGGCAGCACCAGGAGTTTATCCGCCTCTATCAAGTCTACGCCAGCACCCTGCAGGCACTGTCCGATCATACGCAGTTCAGCATCTTGTGGGAGCAGGTACTGGGCCCCGGGCTTGAAGGCGCGGCCGAGGTCCACGGCTCGATCCAGAGGGAGCAGCTCACCCACCTCATCAGCTCCCACTATGCTTTTTCCGCATACCCAGCCGATAGCCTGGTTTTCGGGCGTGATCTGCATGGTGACGATTCATCCGACTTGCTTTACGAGCTTCGCACAGCGGATATTGCCGCGCTGCAACAAAGGCGGAAGCTCCGGGGAGAACATTCGCTGGCCGGCGCAGCTCTGTGCATGCTGCAAGGGAAATGGAAGGAGGCGTGTGCCTTTTTTGCAGATTGCCTGCCTGACAACATGCTCGACTTCCCCTACCACTCCGAAGGGGAAGTCGGAGTGTTGTACCTGTATGCCAGTATTTGTGCCATCCGGGCGGAGGACTCACCGAGGCGCGTCAGACGATGGCTGAGCGTCGCGCGCCGCTGCATCGATCTCTACATGGATGCCTCCTACAGCGGCACCACGGAGCTTGTCCGGATGGCCGATTACCTGGAGTGGGTGTTCAATACGCGTCAGCAGGGCGGCCAGGTGAAGATGCCGGACGCTGTGAAAGGTGCCCCCATGGTGCCTTTGCTCTGGGGCGCAGCTTATCTGCTGCCGTCCGAGCGCGAGAGTCTGGATCCGGAGACGTTTCCCGCGCTCGTCCGGGAGCTGCAGGCGAAGGAGCTGACACTGGCGGCCAGCTACGCGGCGAGCTGTGCGCTGCTGCTCGTACCGCATGGCAGCCGGGTGAGGGAAGAATTGCACGGGCTACTGAAAACGCTGCCGAGGGTCGCGCCGCTGGCAAATCCGAGTACAGTACTCCCTCCCGACGAGCAGCAAATGCTGCACATGGAAGCGTGGGTCGACTCCTGCACGCCTCCGCGGACGCACCTCTACTGGGATCTGACTCTCAACAAAGAGCAAACCGGTATCGCTCACGTTGAG
This sequence comes from uncultured Akkermansia sp., assembly GCA_944390825.1. Classification (GTDB taxonomy): domain Bacteria; phylum Verrucomicrobiota; class Verrucomicrobiia; order Verrucomicrobiales; family Akkermansiaceae; genus Akkermansia. The sequence goes on along the minus strand of CALXRG010000006.1, from coordinate 80,186 downwards.
CTGAGACTCGCGGATGCTCCCGAGCTGGCGGGGAGGCGCTTCTCCCCGAATCTCCATTTCTGGAGCGATCTCCATCATCTGATGGATGACCATGATACGAAGACCATTCCGCTGCTGGAAACACTGGGATACGGCGCACGGGATGCCCTCAGGGAAGTGTCCTGTCTGGTGGGACACCCACGGGTGCGGCTCAGTAAGAACGGTGAGCTGCATCCCGTCACGGTCCTGGGCAAGCGACCCGAGCTTCTCATCCGCCGCAAAGACGAAAAGGTAGTCTTCTACCAGCAAAGCCCGCGGCTTCCCCACCAGCTCGTGGACCGCACGGAGCGCTCCATCACCTTACCGCTGAGCACACACGCGGATGTGGCGACCCGCGAGTATTTCCAGGGCAAAAAGAAGGGGACAAAATCGGGGATCATGACACTCGTCTCACCCGATCCGATGCGCCTGCAGGAGTTACTGGAGCGCTTGAGTCAGGGATTTGAGCTCAGCGGCGATATCCTGCCGCCGGACATCCCGCAGCGAGAAGCAACACCCCGGCTCGTTGCCGAGCTCAGTCTCAGGCGTCATGCGCTGTGCTCCCGCCTGCTGCTCAGCCTGCTGCCCGACAGCTCCCACCTGTCACAGCCCGGTGCGGGACTCACTTGCACGCTGCTTCCCGCCGGGGAGCAGCTCGTCTGCGTCAGGCGGGACATAGTGGCCGAGCGGCAGCTTGTGCAGGAACTGCTGGCACGTTGCCCTGATCTGCAGCCCATCCAGCCGGGAGTCTTCCCGCTTGTCTTCCACGGCCTGCGCGATGAACAAAGCCAGCTCCGCCTCCTCCAGCAACTGAGAGCAGCAGGAGTCAGTATCCTCTGGAGTGGCTCCAAGCGCCTCACCGCCTACGCAGCCTCCCGCGAACAACTCAACATCACTGTAGCCGCCAGCCTCCCCGGCTGGCTGGAAATCGGTGGGCATCTGAAGGTGGACGAAGATCGGGTCATCAGCCTCTCGGAGCTGCTGGAGAGCACGCTCGGACGCGACCGCATCATCCTGAGCGATGGCACACTCATCCTCACAGACGCTCACATCACCACCATGCTGCGCCAGCTGCGTGCAGCCCATGGCGGCGCATCAGACGGCCCCGGCAACCGGAGCAGCACCATCCGGCTCAGCCATGCGGCCCTCCCATCTGTCTGCGAAGCCGGCAAAGATCTGCTGCCGGACGCCATCCACCGCGCATGTCCCGATCTCTCCGAGAAGAAATGGCGTTTGCCCGCAGGGCTTCATGCGGAGCTGCGCGATTACCAGATGGAAGGTTACCGCTGGCTTTGTACCCGGGCTGAAGCAGGTATCGGCATGTGCCTGGCCGATGACATGGGCCTGGGCAAGACCGTCCAGACACTGGCGCTGCTGCTCAGGCGGGCACGCGGCGGAGCGGCGCTGGTCGTCACTCCGCTCTCTTTGCTGGGCAACTGGCGCGAGGAAGTCCGCCGCTTCACGCCCTCACTCACGGTAAAGCTCTATTCGGAGTGGGACGGGCAGGAAGCCTTGCCTGACAACTGCCTGCTGATGGCGAGCTATGGCCAGCTGGCCAACTCGCCCGAGCGTGCCCAAGCAACAATCTGGCACACCCTTGTGCTGGATGAAGCGCAGAGCATTCGCAACCACTCCACCAAACGCACGAAAGCGATTCTCTCACTCCGAGCCGAGGCCCGCCTCGCTCTGACCGGCACCCCGGTTGAGAACGGTCTCAGTGACCTGTGGAGCATCATGAACTTCCTCAATCCCGGACTGCTGGGAAACCTGCGATCTTTCCGCGCACGCTACCGCAGTGAAGAAGAATTGCCCGTCCTGCACAATCTCGTGAGACCCCTTGTCCTGCGCCGCACGCGGCAGCAGGTCCTCCCGCAGCTGCCCAGTCTGACGGAAATCGAGTGGAAGGTGGAGCTGAGTACAGAGGAGAGAGCCCTCTACGAAGCTACGCGGCGCAGGGCTCTCAACATCATGGAGCAGCATGGCAGCCCGGCCAATCTCTTCGCCGAACTCACACGCCTGCGCCGCCTCTGCTGCCACGGCAAGCTTGCTGTCCCAAGTTTCAAGGGCAAGTCCTCCAAACTCGAAGCCCTCATGGAGCTCGTTACCGAACTGCGCGAAAGCGGGCATAAGGCCCTTGTATTCAGCCAGTTCACCGATGTGCTCGACTTGGCTGAGCCCCTGCTTGCGAAAGCCGGCATCAGCTTCCTGCGGCTGGACGGCACCACAAAGGCCAGCCGACGTACCCATCTGGTCGAGCAATTCCAGCGTGGGGAAGCAGATCTGTTCCTCATCTCCCTCAAAGCGGGAGGTGTTGGCTTGAACCTCACGACGGCATCATACGTCATCCTGCTTGATCCCTGGTGGAATCCTGCCGTAGAATCCCAGGCGGCCGCGCGTTCTCACCGCATTGGACAAAATCAGCCGGTGACGCTTTACCGCCTCATTGCAGAAGGAACCGTGGAAGAACGCGTCCTCGCCCTCCATCAAAGCAAAAAGCATCTGGCTGAAGCCGTCATTACCGAGGGCACGCTTCCTCTTTCCGAACTCCGTCAGCTCTTGGAGGGGTGAGCAATCCCGGACGTAAGCTGCGTCACGAGCCTCTCCCCCATCGTTCCGGCAGCGTTTCCGGCGTCCTGTTTCGCGGCAGAGTCATACCGCCCATCACCTGCTGCGTTCTCGCTTCCTATGATGGGCTTTTTTAACGCATGCGCCCTACCATGCCTTCACCATGCGTCTTCCAGCCAGACGGAGTTGTGCTCTTTGCCCGAGTGGCTACGGGACAGGGTATGTGGGCAGGAATAATCATCTCCGCCGTCGATTCGGCCTCCCAGCGGAAGGAATTGGGACCGATGCATGAATTGCACGCCTGCGGGAGGGCGGTTCCGGGCATCACGAGTGAACAACTCGAAAGAAAACCCGTCAAGAAATTCGTAAAGAACTTTCCTATGGATTCGCGGGTATAGTAGCAAGAATCCCGCGTAAAATCAGTGTTTTACGCGGGATTCTGTATGATTTCTCTGCTGGAGGCGAGGGGAATCGAACCCCTGTCCTGGACACTGTTGACGCAAGCATCTCCATGTTCAGACGCAGATTGGCTGCTTCGCTGGTGGTCCGCTCTGCGTCGGCCTTCCACCTCGCTAGTAACCTGTGGTTGTCATGCAGTGCGCGGTTACCCCGCCTTGCACCTGCCTACTGAGCTGTGAGCCGCACCCTTAGTAGGCGTCAGGATTTGGCTCTAGGCGGCGATGTTACGCGGCCATTGCGTATTCGTTCTTGGAATAGGCATTTAATTGTTTGAGCGGCTTTTAAGGAGGCCAGCCGTTCAACCTCCACATGCAGCCGGCGCCTCGAATGTTCAGTCGAAACCGGGACGCCCCCATGTCGTTTGGTACTCCTACGCTGAACTCTTAACAAAAAAACCGGTCGTAGGGGGGTGACCGGTTCTTTTTGGCTTGAGCCTTTGTATGGGTACCACGCCCGCAGGGATTCGAACCCCAAACCTTCTGATCCGTAGTCAGATGCTCTATCCAATTGAGCTACGGGCGCTTTGTTGATTGCTGCCGTGTGGCAACGCGCAGAGTGTAGCAATTTTCGGCCGTTTCGTCAAGAGAATTCTGCTTTTTTTCTGATTTTTTCATTTTTGGGCCGGAGTTTCTGCTCTGGCTCCTGTGGCGGGACAGGGAGAACTCAGCCCCTCAGCCCAGTCGGCTTTCAAAGTCTTGATAATGAAACCTGCGTGTCTCCTCAATGCGGCCGTCCCGATGCAGCAGGGCTATGGAGGGATGAGGCACGCCGTTGAAGTGGGTGGTTTTGACGATGGTGTAGTGGGTCATGTCGTCGAAGACAAGTTCGTCCCCCACGCGCAGCTGGCGGGTGAAGGAGTAGTCGCCTATGACGTCACCGGCAAGGCAGGTGGGTGCACCCAGGCGGTAGGTGTGCGGGTGTTCGCCGGGACGTCCTGCCGGCTCGTAACGGCAGTCGGAGAGCTGAACGGCGGGGAAAAGGCTGGATTTGCCCGGGTCGGCCTGGGGGGTACCGGGGGAAGAGCTCACGGCGAAGACGTCGGGCCGGTAGGGCATTTCCAGGACGTCGGGCATGTGGGCGCTGGCGCTGACGTCGAGGATGGCGTGGCGGTAGCCGAGCGAGTCAAAGATATCGAGCACGGTGGCGCGCAGGATGCCGGTGTGGATGCACCAGGCTTCGCCGGGTTCCAGATAGACGTCGAGCTGATACCGGTCGCGGATGTCGCGGATAAGGGAAATGAGCAGACTCCGGTCGTACTCCGGCTTGGTGATCCAGTGGCCTCCGCCAAGGTTGAGATAGCGGATCTGGGGCAGGGCGAGGATGTCGCGGGCTTCGGATTCAAAGGCATGGAAGGTGTCGGCGAGTTCGCGGGCGCCTTGCTCACAGAGGGTGTGGAGATGCAGCCCGGAGATGCCGGTAAGGTCGGCATCCCGCAGTTGGGCGGTTGGAATGCCGAGGCGGGAGCCGGGGATGCAGGGGTCGTAGAGGGGGGTGTGACCGGTGGAAAAGCAGGGATTGACACGCAGGCCAAACTGAAGCTCGGGCTTGTCTGTGCTGTTGTGATTTTTGCCGGCTCGGGGGTGTGCCAGGCAAAGCTCCCGGTGGCGTTGCCACTGGGGAAGGCTGTTGAAGTCGATGTGATGCGCAAAGTCGAGGAGCTCGCGCAGCTCGTCCTCGCGGTAGGCCGGGGAATATACGGCGACGTGTCCGCCCAGATGCCGCGCTCCGAGTCGGGCTTCGTAGAGTCCTGACGCACAGCATCCCGCAGCGTAGGGCTGCAGGTATTTCATGCAGGATGGGGAGGAAAAGGCTTTGAGAGCGACGAGTAGATGCGCCCCGCTTTGCTGCGCAACTTCCTGAAGGATGGCGGCGTTGCGTTGCAAAGCGGCGGGCGAGATGAGAAACTGTGCCATAGACACTGATGAAGGGGCCCTTCCGTTCGTGTGGGCTTTCCCAGGTTTATTTCTTTTTCTTCCGGCGGGAGGAGGAAGTTCCTGCCGACTGCTTGGAGCCTTTGGTGGGGGCTGCCGCAGGTTGTGGCTGGGAGGCGGCTTGCTGGGGAGTGGTCGCGTCACCCGGGGCGGCTGCGGTTGAAGCAGCCGGGGTTATCGCGGCGGGGGCTGTGGCGTCCGGGGCAGGAGCAGCTCCGGATGCAGGAGCAGCTCCGGATGCAGGGGCGTCCGGCTGGGGTTGTTCCGAAGCCTGGAGCTCAGCCTGCACGGAGCGTATGCACGGAGTCAGTCGCTCAAAGAGCTGTTTGATTTCCATGAGCAGATGCTGCTTGGTTGCGACTTGGGCGCTGTTGCGCAACAGGTTCTGGGCCGAGCCCCAGCTGTTGAGTGCTTCATTTTTGTTGCCGGCGGCGTTTTCCAGGTCTCCCAGATCGCTGAGCAGGCGACAGAAACTGATCACCATAGCTGTATCCAGGCGCCCCAGTTGACCGGCTTTGGCAATGCCTTTTTTGAGAATTTCGCGGGCTTCTTCGGGATCGCCCGAGCGACGGATACAATCTGCCAGGCAGCGGTAGGAACCCAGCAGTTCACAGGTGGCGTCGCTGACGGCGGGAGTGATGTCGTCGGCCGTGAGGTTGTCTTGCTTGGGCAGAGTTCCGTTGAAGATGGCCTCGTCTGTCTGCAAGGCTTCGGCGTAGAGTTTTTTGGGCTCGTCAAACCCCTGCGCTGTGTAGAGAAGGCAGGTGGCAAGGCCATTTTTGATCGAGCTGGTCAGGCGCATGCCGTCCAGGGAGGTCCGGCTGCCCTCGGGAAGGGTGGCCAGGTCTTTTTCCGCGGATTCGTAATAGCCCTTGGCTTTGGCGTAGGCGTTGAGAGAACGGCAGATCTCGGCAAGGCGCAACCCGACACGCACCCGCTCGGGGGTTGCCTGCTCGGCTTTGTTCAGCTCGGCATAGTAGGCTTCGATTTTCTCGAGCATTTCCTTGACGAACTCGTTGAGCTGGGGTGCGGAAGCCAGCGAACTCACAACCTTGCCCTGCGTGAACAGCATGTAGTCGAACAGAATATCCCGTGCTGTTCCCAGCTGCTCTTCTGCTGTCGCCTGGGGGGCGGTTTCCTTCGCCACCGGTGCTTGCACCTGCTCGGCTGCTGAGGCCTGCTCCGGTTGCTGCTCGTCATCTCCACAGCTACTCAATGCAAACAGAGATGCCAGGCATGAGCCGGCCACAGCCAGATTTTTGATTGTTTGGTTCTTTTTCATTCTGTGCAATGTGTCGTCTTTGTTCTTCTCCGCACCGGCTTCCCCTCGCATGGTCTTCCGGCTGCGTGTTAACAGGGTCAGTGATGTGTGGGAGTCAGGAGGCTCCGGCCTCTCCGCCAGTAAGGGGCTTTTCTCCAGCAAGGGACTTTTCCACCAGTTCGCACACCAAATGCCCGCAGGTGATGTGCATCTCCTGGATGTGATTGGTCACGGTGGAGGGCACCTGCAGGGAAAGATCTGCCACTTCAGCCATGCGGCCTCCTCCTGCTCCGGTGAAGGCAACCGTGGTCACGCCCAGCTTCCTGGCCTCGGCCATGGCCAGCAGGACGTTGCGGCTGTTGCCCGAGGTAGAGATGCCAATCAGCACATCCCCCGCTTTGCCAAGCCCTTGCACCTGACGGGCAAAGATCGTATCGTACCCGTAGTCGTTGCCCAAGGCAGTGATGATGGAGGTGTCTGTCGTCAGGGCAATCGCCGGCATGGCGGCCCGCTCCATTTTGTACCGGCCGATGAGTTCCGCCGCAAGGTGCTGCGCGTCTGCCGCGGAGCCCCCGTTGCCGCAAAGCATCACTTTGCCCCCTTGCCGTATGGAGTTGATGCAGGCTGCCGCAATGTCCGCCACTTTGCCGGCAGACTCTTCGGCCAAGCGGTTCATGGCATCAGCCAGTGCCGTTATTTCGTGGTGTACCAGAGTTTTCATGAAAGTTTGCCGATGATGCTGGTGGTGGAGAAGCCCTCGAGACGCGGCAATTCCAAAGCACGTCCACCGTAGGCGATCACGGCCCGGCCTTCAGGCCAGCGGTCGAGGGGGTAACCTTCTTTGGCAATGACGTCGGGCCGCAACCGTTCAATCAGCGGCAGGGCCGTATCATCGTCAAAAATCACTACGTAATCCACGTGCTTAAGCCCGCAGAGGAGAGCTGCGCGGCTCTGTTCGGTGTTGATGGGGCGAGTTGGTCCCTTGAGTCGCCGGACGGATGCATCGCTGTTGAGCCCGACGAACAGCACATCGCAGGCTTGGCGGGCCAGAGCAAAGGACTGCAAATGGCCAGGATGCAGCAGGTCGAAGCATCCATTGGTGAAGCCGATGCACTTTCCCTGCTCCCGCAGGGTATGTACGAGTTTCTGCGCCTGTTCGGGGGTAAGGATGCGGGATGATGTGGAACCCGGAAGTTCTGCTTTCAGTTCCTCGGGAGTCACACTGGCCGTGCCAAACTTGCCGACAACGATGCCACTCGCTTTGTTGGCTATGCGAATGGCCTGATCCATGCGCGCGCCTGCGGCAAGAGCGGCGCCCAACGCCGCCAGCGAGGTATCGCCCGCACCGGAAACATCAAAGACTTCCAGAGCCTCCGTGGGGATGATGAAAGGAGTCTCCTGATCTGCTGCCGGGATGAAGATCATGCCGTGTTCACTCAGGGTGACGAGAAGGTTGCTGATGCCGAAACGCTTGCAGAGCTTGCGCCCGGCATCCACGGCTTCCCCGAAAAATCCGGGGGTTGCCGGGTCAAATTGCTTCCCGGTTGCTTCACTGAACTCCTTGAGGTTGGGCTTGACCAGGGTCGCTCCCTTGTATATGGTGTAGTCGGAGCGTTTGGGATCGACGATGACACGTACACCGTACTTGTTGCAAAGGGTGATCAGGGCGGGCGTGAGCCGCTCATCAAAGAGGCCCTTGCCGTAGTCGGAAAGCAGGACAAGGTCGGTCGAGGACAGGCGTTGCTCCACCTGTTCGAGTATATCTTCCACGAGTTCCCCGGGCAGGTGCAGACGTGTTTCCCTGTCAACCCGCAGCAGGTGATGCGCGCCGCTGCAAAAACGGGTTTTGACCGCTGTGCTGTATCCGGCAACGAAATGCAGCAGGCTGGCATCGGCTCCGAGCTCCTGCATATACTCTGCCAGCAGCCTGCCGTCGGCATCATCTCCCACGACCCCGGCAAACATGGTCCGACACCCGAGTTTGCAAAGGTTGGTCACGACGTTGCCGGCTCCACCGAGCATGCGGGTTTCCCTTTCCTGCACCATTACGGGCACAGGCGCCTCGGGAGAGAGCCGCGAGCTTTTGCCGTACACGAACACATCCATCATCATATCGCCGATGCAGAGCAGGCTCGTCTGTGAGAAGGCATCGATAAAACTGTTGATTTGCTTCGTGCTCATGAACAGGTTGATTCTAGCGTATTCATCGCCTGATGACAAGCATAAAGCGCGGCAGGTTTTGGAGGCCCTTTTCGCTTGCCTGTGCAGGGATATCGGGCTATAATCCCGGCGTTATGAAAACGTACGCTCAACAGCTCTTGCGTTACCCCGAGATGGGTATTTCTCTGGATCTTTCCAAGCTCCCGCTCACTCCTGAGTTCCTGGCGGAGATGAAGCCCCTGATCGATCGCGCCTACAGCGACATTGCCGCGCTGGAGGGCGGTGCCATCGCCAACCCGGATGAAAACCGCATGGTTGGCCATTACTGGCTGCGCAACAGCGCGATTGCCCCGACGGCCGAGCTGAAAGCCAAGATTGACGGTCCGCTGGCTGATCTGAAGGCGTTTGCGGCCCAGGTGCTCGGCGGCGACATCAAAGCCCCCAACGGCGAAGCCTACACGACCTGCCTGGTGATCGGCATCGGCGGTTCGGCTCTGGGCCCGGAGCTGGTGGCTGATGCTCTGCCGGCGCAGGGGCTCCGCATGGCTTTCCTGGACAACACGGATCCGGATGGCATGTACCGGGTGCTGGACACCCTGCCTCTGGCGACGACGCTGGCAGTGGTGATCTCCAAGAGCGGCGGCACTCCCGAAACCCGCAATGGCATGGTGTGCGCCCAGGCCTACTTCAAGGCGAAGGGGCTCTGCTTTGCCAAGCAGGCGGTGGCGGTCACCGGTGTCGGCTCAAAGCTTGATCAGGTGGCCGTCAGCGAGGGCTGGGTGAAGCGCTTCCCGATGGAGGACTGGGTGGGCGGCCGCACGTCCGAAACCTCGGTGGTGGGCCTGGTTCCCGCTGCTCTCCAGGGGGTGGACGTGGACGCTCTGCTGAAGGGTGCTGCCGATATGGATGCCCACACCCGCGTGGCTGACACAGCGGTGAATGCAGCCATGAAGCTGGCACTCGCCTGGTACGCCGCCGGCAACGGCAAGGGCTGCAAGGATATGGTGGTGCTGCCGTACAAGGACAGCCTGGTGCTTTTCTCGAAGTATCTCCAGCAGCTCATCATGGAGTCACTCGGCAAGGAGCTTGACCTGGACGGCAACGTCGTCCATCAGGGTATCTCGGTCTACGGCAACAAAGGTTCCACGGACCAGCACGCCTACGTTCAGCAGTTGCGCGACGGCCTCAACAACTTCTTTGTGACCTTCATCGAGGTGCGGCAGGCTCCGACGGACACCGTGAAGGTGGAGGATAACTTCACGGCGGGCGACTACCTGCAGGGCTTCCTGCGCGGTACCCGCAAGGCTTTGGCCGAGAGCGGACGCCAGAGTATTACCATTTCCATTCCCACGGTCAACGCTTATACGCTGGGCATGCTGATCGCTCTGTTTGAACGCACGGTCAGCTTCTATGCCAGCCTGATTCACATCAATGCCTATCACCAGCCGGGCGTACAGGCCGGCAAGCTGGCCGCCAATGTGTTCCTGAAGCTGCTGGCGGCCGCAGAAGGTGCGCTGACGACGGCGCCTGCCACGGCGGCGGATGTCGCGGCTAAGGTCGGTGCCGATGAGGAGGATACGTACCACGCACTGGTGCACATCGCGGAGTCCGGTAAGGCAAAGTGGGTGCTGGCTGACTGCCCGTGCCGCGATACGTTCAGCCTCTAAGCGCCTGCCGCTAATCCGGGCTTGTCCGGTATGCTGCGCTACCGGAGCTACCGGCGACGCCACTCCCCCCAGCCGGGAGCCATGCAAGCTGCGGGTCATGATCACCCCGCCTCCGATTGACGCCCGGAGGCGGGGATTTGCGTGTCCGGGCTCCAGGACGCCCACGGTATGCCGCAACGTTCTGTCCGGCATTTGAGCTTGTTCTCCGGGATAATTGTCCGGGAATGCTCAACAGGAGCCCGCCGGACAAGGGCAAGGGTGTTTGTTCCCCTGTCGAAGAGAAAGTATGCCCCTTGCGCGAAGCATCACTGGGGGATGATACGCATCCCGCGGGGGACTAACACAGGACGAGCATCAGGAGAAGTCATCAGGAGAAGATCAGGTCACGCTTTTTCCTGGGCTTGCGTGTCGCGGCAATCCAAATCAACAGCCATCCGACGCACAGGGATGCCAGGGGGAACCACTTGCCTTCTTCCACATACTGCCACGCTTGGAAGCCAAGGACAACCAGCAACCCCAGCAGGATGACATTGACGAGCCACACGGGAGCATGGCGCATCACGATGATGCCCAGATACAGTGCGATGGCGGTGAGGGACCATTCTCCCCAGGTTGATGGCAGGACTGGTGTATAATCGAGGACTCCGGCGTGGACTGGCTCGGTGCCATGAATCTGTTCCACGCGGATTTCTCCCAGAAGCTCTGAGAGGGTTAACGCCAGCTGCTCCAGCCGATAGGTCGGCTGGTTGGCTGCGGGTTGTTCCATCACCACAGCTACCCCTGCACCGAGAGCTTTGAGCGCGGCGCCTTCGCCCACCACATCCTCCAGCGGGAGAGGCGACACGGCTGCATGCTCAATCCGGATGCGCCCATGGGCATCCAGCGGCAGTACGCGATCGCCGATGCGGATTTCTTTGCCTATGTGGACGGTGACATCCTTGGGATCAATGCCTTTCCGTCGCAGGGCGACACGCAACGGCAGCGTGGGCATAGTTTCGCCGTTCCAGCGCATCAGCAGGGGGAAGGAGATGTCCTTCACGACGGAGGGGACCTGGGTCAGCGGCTCATCCTCCAGCCAGTCGGGAGCCCAGTCAGCACTGATGGCATCCGGGGTTTCGGAAAGGCTGTTGGGCAAGGGGCGGTTGGCTGCCGGCAGTCCGGTCGGGTCACCGGTGATGTTGGCTTGCGGGATGGAGTAGTCGCGCAGCACGACCGGTGTAAAATCCGCTTGTGCGGCCATGCGCCCCCGCAGGCCAAAGCATGCGGCCTGAAAGCGCTTCATGACGCTGCAGAGCATATCCTGAGCCATGGGACCGGCGTTTTCTTCCCATACCAGGGGTGATGAGACGGCGAGGGCCCCGGCACCGGCACCGGCCAGTTTGTTGATGATGACCGCGAAATCCTGCGGTCCCAGCGGTGTAGCAGCAAAACAGGCGTTGACGGAGGCTTCATCCAGGCTCACCGCCCCAACGGTGGGGCATGTGATGTAGCGCCTCTCTGTTACCGTAGGCCGCGTCTCGATGGGTTCATCGGGTGAGCGTCGCAGCTGCACGCTGCCATCCGTATCCAGATGCTGGGCACGGTAGAATTGGCGGTAAATCCACTCATCGAGCGATTGTGTGTAGCTTTCAGGGATGAAGGCTGTCAGGACAATCAGGATGACCCAGATGAAGGGCCCGAGTGATCTTAGACGACGACGGGAAGCCATGGGAGGACGGGGTATGCGGGTGAATCCGGCGGGGTGAGGTGTGCAGCATCACGCAGCGCGGCCAGCGCGGTGGAAATCAGTTTGAGATACTGGGGCTTGCCTTGGTTGTAACCGATGTTGGCGTAGGCTCCGAGCGCCTGCATGATACGCTGGAGGGCGCAGGCGGCAAAAACCGCGGGATCGATGGGCTGGCCGCCCAGCTCATGCCACAGCTTCAGCAGCTCGTCGCGCTCCTGCTGCGTCATGGGCATATGGGAATCAAACAGAAGCGAGGCCAGGTCGTACTCCTTCAGTCCCATTCGCATTCCCTGGAAATCCACGAGCCAGGCTTCACCATCGTGGAGCATGATGTTGGGGGCCTGGCAGTCACGGTGCACGGGCACGCGCGGCAGGGATGCGAGCCAAGCGGCCATGTCCCGCAGGGCAGGAGCAGCAAGAAAGGCTGACGCGTCGCGGCCCAGGTGTCGCGCCAGCAGGTGCTCGGCAAAGTATTCCTGCTCCCAGCGGTAAAGCGATGCATCAAAAGGCGGTTGCAACGGCCAGTCGGGAGTGAGTCGGTAGAGGGGTATCAGAGTGCGAAAGACGGCCGCGTACGCCCGCTTGCGCTCGCCGGGTGAAGCCTCCCGCTGGGAAGTCAGCTCGCGGCTCCCGAGGTCCGTCACGAGGCAGGCTCCGCATCCTTCCGGCAGCAAGCGTTCGGCGAGCACTTGGGGCACTCGGATGCCAGCCCTGCGCAACCCGTGTGCCGCTGGGAGAAATGAGTTGTTATCGGCTCTCTGAGCTGTCCAGTAAATGCCCAGTACCCCACCCGCCCGCAACAGGCAGCGCCCGGAAGCGCCGGCTGTAACCGGTTTCCACTCGTCGGGTGCGACCGGCCGCTGCTGATGCTCGCTCAGCAGACTGCTCAGTACGGCTCTGGCTTGTTGCATCGATTGCATATAACGGAATCAGTCCAGAGTGAAGAAATGGGCGTTTTTTTCAGGTTGGGCTTGCTGCGGCGGCGTCTGAGCGGTTCCGGGCGAAGGGGAAGTTGTGTCCCCGTCCGACGGGGAAGCAGGTGAGGCCGCCGGGGTGGACGCGCTCGGCGTCTGCTCTGCAGAGGCGGCCTGCGGCTGACCGGCGCCCGGTTGCAGGTTTCCATTGTCCGGCGCTTCTGCCGGTGGCTCCGGCCGGGGAGTGGGCGGAATCACGGCATCACTGATGTCGAAAAATGGAACAGGCTTCCGGGGCTGGTTTTTCACCGTTGTCTCCGTTGGATTGGCCGCCGCAGGGTGCGGGTCAGTAGTCTTCCATGGGGACGCCGCTTGGGATTTTTCCGCTGAATATGGATCATCATTCGTTCCCCGCTCAGCACGGCCAAGTGCTGTCATCCCTTGCATCCGCTGTGTCAACACCATCTGCTGCACCTGGCAGGCGATCTGCACCAGCATATAAAGAGCGGCCGCGGCTGCCAGCGGCCATGATGCTTCTGCCAGGCCCCGGAGAAAAGCGGGATAACCGGCTGTCGTATCAACCTCTTGCACATATGCTACAATCCCGGAAATGCCACAGGCCGCGAGGAGAACGACCAGCATGTGCGACACAATCACTCCGTAAAACATAGGCTCATTGTAACAAAGGGGCGTTGGAAGTCAAGGTCAGAGAAGACCATGGCGGACAGTTATTCCCCGTATGTCTCTACCCCCTGCCGCTTCCTTAACCGCCCCGCACCTGCGACTCTGCACGAGACCGGTATAGGAAGGGCCACGCCCCTGTGGGTGTGGCCCTTGCACTGACATGCCGGACAGCTCAGATACTGGACAGCTCAGGATTCGGATTCCGGGGAAGAGGGGGGTGCCGCCTTGCCGAGATAATCGGGCAGTTGCACACCGACACTGCCGGCTAACTCGTGAAGCGGCAGCGTGCCTGTCACCAGATTCTGAACAAAGCTGCCTACAGAACCACTTTTGCTATCTCCTCCCCCCATGACGACAACCTTGTCAAAGCTCAGGCCCTTGACGGCGCTTGCCTGGGTTGCCACGATCTGCGGGAGCTGCTCCGTGACCAGCAGACCGGACGCGGCGCGTGCATCACCCGCGGCTTGAACGATCTGGCGGAAGCCATTTGCCTTAGCCTCCAGCTGAGCCTGAATAGCGGCGGCCTGACCGCGTCCCACCATCTCCAAGCCTTCGCCTTCTGCTTTCTTCTGGAGCAAGAGAGCATCCGCCTCACCCTGGGCAAGCTTGATAGCGGCCTGACCTTCCGCCGCCTTGGCAATCACGAGCGCATCCGCTTTACCTTGCTGCTCCTTCACCAGCACTGCAGCAGCTGCCTCTGCTGCAATTTCCTGCTTACGCTTTTGAATCTCCGCAGCCACGATCTCGTTGGCGGTCTGCGTGGCACGCTCGAGTTCCGCACGCTGCAACTCCGCCTCCCGGTTGGCAATGTAGCCAGCCTGCTCCGCCTTGGCTGCCTGCTCACGCACCGCTACATCCGCGATGCGCTGCGCCTCAGCCTGCCGCACCTTCAGGCGCGCGTTGGAATCCGCCACCTTCATCTGGGCTTCGTTGTTACCTTCGACGGCAGCTGCATTGGCCATGGCGACTTGGACCGTCTGTTCACGCAGAGCCTCGGCCTTGCCGATCTCACCGCGCCGTGTCTCCTCTGCCACCTTGATCATGGCGTCGTTGATAGCGCGCGCCGCCGCCTCCTGACCCAAGGCCGCAATATAGCCGGACGCGTCGCGGATATCGGTGATGTTTGCATTGATCAGGTAGAGGCCTACCTTGTGCAGCTCCACATCCACGCCCCCGGTGATGCCTTTGATCAATTTCTCGCGGTCGGCATTGATCTCCTCAATCGTCAGCGACGCAATCACCACACGCATCTGCCCCATGATAATCTCCGAAGCCAGGTCCCTGATATCCTGGCGCGTACGTCCCAGCAGCCGGCTTGCCGCATTCTGCATAATCTCCGGCTGCGTGCTAATGCCCACAATGAAGGATGACGGCACATCTACGCGGATATTCTGGCTGGAAAGAGCCCCCTTGAGCGGCACGTCGATATTCAGCGGGTTGAGGTCCATGTAGGCATAATTCTGAATAATGGGCAGCACAAAGGTAGCGCCACCGTGCATGCACTTAGCGGAGCGTCCCGCCCCGACTTTGCCGTACACGATTAGGATTTTATCAGAGGGGCACATCTTGTAGCGGCTGAACAGCCACGCTACCGTGCCGAGGATGAAGATGACAAAAACCAGGATGCCGACGACAGAAGAAGCGCCGCCGTCCGACTGACCGAGAATCATCACAGATGTGTTCATAGTGGTGGGGTGTTTGGTTCTAAGTGTTTGGTTTCAAGTGTTTTGTTCTATGGGGAAGGTTAGCTCTATGGGGGGGGAGGGGGATGAGTGTGAAACGTAGCGAATAAAACGGCCGCATCCGCTTTTGTTTACCCGGCCGGGATATGGTGAGTGGTTCGGGGTGAGGCGTCGTGAAGCGTATCAAGAGGGCGCACTACCAAAAGCGAGGTTGAAGCCTCCGTCACCTCGATGCGGGTCTGAGGTGGCAACGGTTTGTCTCCGTACTGAACAGCAGCCATCGTAATCATTTGGCTGGGGTGAGATACCTGGACTTGGCCACCGCTCTCACCGTGGGGCGGCAGTGTCACGTATACGGTGCCGGTCATCCCTTTGAGGCTTGCATAATTCAGCGTGCCATCCGAGCGCAGGCTGAAGATAAAGCGAATCATCGCCGCAATCAGATAGAACGCCAGCAAACCGGCACCCACACCTGCGGCCAGTGAGACAGTCAGATTTGCGCCCGATTGAATCGCAATGAAACCTCCCCAGCTGAAGCCGAGGGCAAACCCAAGTACCGTTCGTACAGAAAAGCTTCCGGTATCTCCGTCCACATCCCCTCCGCCCGTGGCTTCAGCGCTCTCAAAAAGGCCACCGATCATGGACATCGCAAATATGCCCAGCATGAGCAACGTACTGACCCAGACAAGCAGACAGAAAATGCCCTCTGCCGAATGAAAATTCGGCAGCAAATCAACAGATTTGAGCAGGCGCAGGAAACTGAGCCAAATGGAAGGATCCATCTCCATATGTGCGAACGACCGCCCTACTCTTAACACAAGATGCTATCTCATGTCAAGGAAAGAAAATATCATGCCTTATTAATCGGAGTTCAGTCTGGTGGAATGGCTGGATTTTGACTTTTTCGGCGTGATTTTGCTTGCAAGAAAGAGTTTTCGTGGTATCATGCCCTTACCTTGTCAGGTCGATTTGCCGCAGCCACGAAAAATCAACCAATCAACAAGATACACCAACATGAGCGAAATCAACGTCAACGACTTTAAGATTAACGAGAAAGACACCGGCTCCACCGGCTATCAGGTTGCTGTGCTGACTCAGCGCATCGCCCACCTGACGCAGCACCTGATCGAGAACAAGCATGACCATGCTTCCCGTCGCGGTCTGCTGATGATGGTGGCCAAGCGCCGCAAGCTGCTCAACTATGCCAAGCGCACGGACGAGAAGCTCTACCAGAGCCTGCTGCAGCGTCTTTCCCTGCGTCACTGATCGTTTGTTGCACCGGGCAGCTTCCCAGCTGCCCGACTGTGTTAACCCCAGAAAGGAAGTGTCCCGGAATGGCCGGGCACTTCCTTTTTGCGTGCTTTCTTTTGTGTTGGTGGTTTTGTGTTGACGAATCCATACAGCATGGGCTATCATGCTGTACGGTCATGAATCTGAACGACACTGTCACATGCTTCTACATTAATCTGGACCGGGCAGCGGACCGCCGGGAAAGTATGGAATCCCAAATTGCTCAACTGGGACTCGACTTTACTCGCATCCGCGCAACGACGGGCGATGCCCTCGATCCCGAGCTCATCAAGCGTTATGACGAGCGGGCCCGCATGCATGAGTTTCCCTTTGGCCTGATTCCCAACGAGCATGCCTGTGTCCACAGTCACTTGCGAGCGCTCAAGGCTTACTTGGACACGGGCGCCCCGTATGGCCTGATCTGCGAGGACGACTGCATTTTTGAGCCGGGATTTCGGGATGGACTTGAGTACGCCATCACTAAAACCCGTGGCTGGGAGGTGCTGAGGCTCTACAGCGACCACGGCGGCAAGCGTACTGACCTTTTGCCCCCGCATCCTGGTGCGCCTTTTGAGCTGGTTTTCCCTTCCAAGGTGATCTACGTGGCCGTGTGCCTCCTCTATACACGCAAGGGGGCACAGGCCGTGCTGGATGGTTTCCGCCGGTATTCCAATCCCTATGATTTCGATTGGGGACGCATCCTGCTCGGTGGAAATATCCCCGTATGCGGTATTTACCCGAACATCGCGCGAACCTCCAATCCCAACAATGAAACCAGCACCATCAGCACGGCCGATCAGGTTCGACTGTCGTTTGACGGTTCAACCAGGCAGAATCTGCGCCAGCTGCTGACTCGCCGCTTGTGGACTTGGTACCTGTCGTACAAGAAGCGCTGCATGTGCAGACTGCTCAAGCGCGTTCTTTATGTGGAAGATACAGACGCTCAACCTAAACCGCTATAGGCCGGCATGCGCGATTAGGTGCTGTGCTTACTTCGTCCTACGATTCGTCCTATGAGCAGAATGATGTATGATAGGAGTGCGGTGAGGACAAAGACAATCAGGGAGCCTACGGTGCTGTAATATGTTGAGGCGATGGGTATGTAGGTGAGTAGACCGATGATGATCGCGTGATAGTAGTAGATGTTGGCGGAGTGGTATTTGCCGAGTGTGACGATGCTCTGGGGAATGTTAATGGAGCTGCGCAGGAAGCAGATGAAGAAGGTTACTGCCAGCGGCAGGGTGAAGATGCAGTAGGATACGTTATTGTTGATTTCGAGATAATTCAGTATACTCGTTTCGGCGTAGAGGAGCAGAAGAAAGAGTAACATGTAGACTGCCGGATGACGTATTTGCAGAATTCGTTTTTCCCACCGGCGTATGCAGTACCCAGTAATCAGGCATGGCAGGGCAACGGTCAGAAAGTTGAGACGAATGGCAGTCTTGAGTGGATATGGGGAGGGGTCAATGATGAAGTAGTAGCGCCCCAGAATTAGATTGAGCGCAATGAGCGGGATGCAGTAGGGGAGGAGTTGGGCGAAGTACTTGCGCAGGATGATGAAGGCTATGAGGGCTTCCCAGAGAGCGGTTAAGTACCATAGGTGTTCGGGCAAAATCGGTGCCGGTGATAACAGCCCGTATCAGGCCTCTGTACGTTCTCGTTTGCCACTCGCCCGAGGTAAAGGAACTGAAGAAAAAATAGATTATGTTGAGGCCTAATGCTAGGAAGAAAGCTTTTTTCGTCCATTTCCAGGCTTTGGCACATTCGTTTTCAGCGTTGCCAGTATACAGGAAATAGCCTGTGATGATATAGAAGACTGGTACGGCAATTCGTACGAGAGGGGAGAGAGCTTCTTTCCCGATCATGTTGGTGTGGATAATGACGACGAATAGGGCACAGAGCGCTTTGAGGGCGTAGAGAGAGGGGATTTCTGCTCGTTTGTTGCTGTTGTGGGGGGATGAAGAAGTGGGATCTTTTGAGCTAATCATGAGGTTGAGGGCAATGGTGTTGTGCTTGCTGAAGCTGTGATTTGCGCTGAAGCTGAAGCCATTGATGCTGTCGCCTCGTGTGTCAGCGGTGGTTGGGGTGCAGATGCTGTGCTTGGCCTCCTGGAGACGGTGTTGTTGCTGGTGTGTGCAGAGGAGGGCAAGGCAGGATTGGTTTATGACCGCATCTGTTTATGCGACGGGGGTGCCCTGCGTTCGGGAGGGAGATCTTGCGTGCTTCCTGTGAGTTGTGCGTGGTTTTGTGCGCTTGGGGAAAAAGTGACGGGGTGCACCGGCTGGAGCACCCCGTTGTGATTTTTCCGGGAAAAGGTGAACGCAACCCGGAAATGGCGATGACTACAGAATCAGAGTTCGGGAGGCAGGATGACGAAGCGTTCGGGGAAGGTGCGGCCGCGCTTGTCTTCCGGATAGAAGTTGCTTTCCTCGCTGAGGGTGGCGCGATCTTCATCGGTTTCGTCTTCTTTGAGGTCGCTGACGGTGTCGACACTGCCGGTGCCGGCGCGGTAGACGAATACTTTGCCCTTGTAGGAGGTGATGTCGAAGGCTACTTTGTCACCGTCATAGGGCTGGGTGGAGGGATAGACGGGAGCAAGGACGAGCGGGTTCTTGGCAGAGACGGCTCCTTTCATGGACGGATCCTGGCGGTCTTCCTTGAGCATGACGTAGGCAAAGCCTGTTTCGCCTTTTTCCAGACCACGGCCTTTGGCGATGCGGTTGTCGCCTTCGCTGCTCATGACGCCACCGGCGTTGGCATAGGCGTAGAAGGTTTTTTCTTCTACACCGGAGGATGAGTGGAGCAGCTGACGCAGGTAGCAGTTGGAGAACTCGCCGGTAAGTGCACCATAGTCGATGTCGCCCGCTTTTTCCTGGATGGTTTCCGCGGTGCGGTCGCTCGGGTAGCTCTTGTACTCGGTCTTGAAGTTTTCCATCGCGTTACCGATGCTGCCCAGGTTTTGGCGGGTCTTTTCGATTTCACCAGCGTCTTTCTGTGAGAGGATGACGCTGTAGCTGATGGCGCCCAGAGAGGCGAGAATCACGATGACGACCATGAGCTCGATGAGGGTGAAGCCCTGGCGTGTTTTTTGAAGTAGGTTTGTTTTCATGTTAAATAGGTACGTCGTACGCTTCACATATAGCACAGTTGTTGTGCATCGGCAAGCATGAAATGGAATGCGGGTGCGACAAATGAGTGTTTTTTGTGTGTTTTAGTTCTGATTTTGTTCTGCCGGGGCTTTCCAGTCGCTTTCTGTGTAGTGGAGGAGGGTGGGTTGGTCGCTGAGGTGGATGAGGGTGACGCTGATGTGGTCCCGCGGGTAGCCGGTGGCTTGCGCGACGAGCTTCCGGTAGGTTTGCATTTGCGGTCGGTAGAGTTCTTTGAGGCCGGTGGCATCACGGTTGGTTTTGTAGTCGATGATGTGTGCCCGCTGTTGCTCAGGGTAGAGGATGAGCCGGTCGAGGACGGCTGAGGTCCAGGTGGTGCCGGTCACGGCTTCGAGTCTTTGTTCGTTGTAGGCTTCTGCGCCCGGGACCGGGGTGAAGAGGGGTTGGATGGCCGGGTGGTGCAGGGCGGCGGAGGCGATGCGCTCGGCTTCTGTGGCAGGCCGTTCGTACCAGGTCGGCGCCGTGTCGGGGTTCCACCACAGAATCTGTTCCATGAGGGCGTGGACTTCGGTGCCGAGTTGCATGGCTTTTGCCCGGGTCGCGGCGAGTTCGGGGATGGTGTTTGCTTCCCCGGTTGGTGGTTGAGGATGGTCTGTGCTTGCTGAGGGGCTTACGCGGGTTTTGCGTGGTGTGGGTGGGGGGAGGGGGTCCCGGCCGGATGGCGGAGGGGGTGCGTCTGCGGCGGGCAGGGATTGGTGCCACTGTCTGTCCCCCATGTGGAAGAGTTCGCCGGTTGTTTCTTCGCTGATGGGAAGGGGGCGGTGCGTCGCGGCTGCGGGGGTGTCGGCAGGGGTATCGGTGGGGGAGGGGCCTGCGGAGGGGGCTGCGGAGGGGGTGGCGGGGTTGGCGATGCGATTGAGGGTGTCCAAAATGATGCTGGCGTGGTATTCTTTGCCGGCTTTGGCTTTATTGCTCAGCAGGATGTAGTTGGCTCGGGCGGCTCGCGTGAGGGCGACGTAGAGCAGGTTCCGGTTTTCTCTGATCTGTTGCTCTTTCCAGTGTTCGACGGCGGGTTCGAGCTGCGGCCACAGGTCCCGCTGGCCCTGGGTGGGCGGCGGTGCCAGTATTCCTGTGATGCTGTTTTGCTCGTTCCGGGTTATCAGAACGCTGAGTTTGCTTGTGTTCTGGGGTTCTTTGGTGTGGGGAAACGGGAGGATGACGGCGTCATACTCCAGGCCTTTGCTTTTGTGGATGGTGAGCACTTGGATCACGTGCCTGGGTGGGTTTTCGCGTTGGGTGAGTGCTTGCATGGTTTCTATCCAACGGGGCAGGCTCCCGCCCGAACGGTCAAAGGCTGCTGCTGAGAGCAGCCAATGCTCCATCCGCGATTGATGGAAGGCTGAGAGTTGTACCCCCGCCTGTACCAGACCGGCTTGAAGGCTCCGGAGAACGGCCGCATAGCCGCAGGTTTCCAGATGCTGCCGCCAGCTTTGCCAGGAGGCGCCGCCGGCTTCGATCACGGGTTGCAGCGGTGAGGTGTACCAGACGGCACGATTGTAGGCGTCGCTGGGGTGCGCCAGCCAGCGGAAGAAGCTCAGGAGTGTTTCTCCGAGCGGGGAGTCGGTCCCGATGGTGATGTCGCTCAGTGAGCCGACGTGGTAGCCGGTGTTTTGCCGTAGCCACCGGACGATGGCTACGGCTTGGTCGTTGGAGCGTGTCAGGATGCCGATGCTCATGCGTTTTTCGGCGACGGGAAGGGAGTGGAGTATGGCGGCAATGCTTTGAAAAAGGTCGTCGCCGGTTTCTCCTGTGGGATCGTAGCTGCGGATCTGAACGTAACCGCTCAGGTCGGTATGAGCCGGTTTGTGTTCCTGCCCGGTGCCATGGTATCGGAAGACGTGGTTGACGAAGTCGAGTACTTCCCGGGCAGATCGCCAGCTGGTTGACATGGTCATGCGCTGCAGACCGGGGGTTTGTTGCAGGTGCTCGAAAATGGAGGCCGATGCTCCGCGCCATCCGTAGATGCTTTGCTTGGTATCTCCGACGATGAAGAGACTGCGGGTGGCTGCGTGATCCGGTGCCTGGCCCGCTTCTGTGAGGATTTCGCTGAGCAGGGGCAGGAGGGCTTCCCATTGCTGCTGGGATGTGTCCTGGAATTCGTCCAGCATCCAGTGCTCCAGAGTGCTGTCAAGCCGGTACGCCAGGCGGGTGGGTGCTCCCTGTGTTTCCAGCAGGCGTGGTACGCAACGCGTGATGTCAGCGAAGTCCAGCTGGCCGGTGTTGCGGATTTGGGCCTGATAGTGCTGCTGGTACTGCCGCATGAGCCGGAAGATGGCGAGGGTGCGTTGCTGGCTTTCGCGGAGTATGTCGCGGCGGGCTGTTTCGTAGAGGGTGCTGGCCAGCTCCAGCATGCGCCCGAGGCTGGGTGAGGCGTCGGCCGGTGGCGTTGCGATGTTTTTCAGGACGGTGGCGATGGAGCGGAAATCGTGCGCGGCCATTTTACCGGGAAACGCAAGCAGTCCCTGGCGCAGTGATTTGGAGGCGCCGCAGCTGTCGGCGAGGGTTTGCATTTCCTGGGCGGCGTTTGTATAGAAATCGCGCGGGGGTTGGGGGGTGCTGAGCAGATCCGGCAGGTGAAAGGCTTGCGGGTTGTGCCAGAGGGTTTCATCCGGTGCGCTCATGAAGAGTTCGGCATGGCTGCGGATGATGTCGTCGAAGGCTTCGCGGATATTGCCCCGGTGGCTGCTGGTAAAGGCGCTGAAGTGATCCTGAAAGGCTTGGAGTTGGCGCGGGTCGTCGCTGATGCTGTTGAAGAGAGATTCCAGTGCGAGCCTTTGGGCCTGCTGTTTGCCCGCGTCATCCAGCAGGGCGATGGAGCCGATGCCGAGATCGTACAGGCTGACGGTCAGGAGTCCGAAAAAGAAGCTGTCGAGTGTGGTGAGCCGGACGCGTCCGAGTGCGTCGGTGAGGTCGCAGAGCATGCGGTGAAAGTGCTCGCGGTCGAGGGGATGGAGGGTTTCATCCGCCCCGGGGCAGAGCGGCACTGTGGCAGAGTCTCCGTGCCAGGCGAGGCGGATGCGGGCAGCCAGTTTCCGTGCTTGTTCGGGGGAGGATGCTCCGTCTGCCAGGTCGCGCAGGATGCGGTCGCAGAACTCTCCGGCTGCTTTGCGTGTGAAGGTCAGAGCAATCATGTGCTCCGGCGGTACTCCCAAGGCGAGCAGTGCGATGAAGCGCAGCGAGAGTTGGTAGGTTTTGCCTGTGCCTGCTGAGGCGGCGATGATGCAGCTTGTGATTTGCTCGGTTGGGGAATGGTAGGCTGTGCGGCGGGTTGTGGGGGCCGGCCGGTTGGGATTTCCTGTAGCGGATGGGAAGGAGTCGGGGCTCATGGAAGTCGGTGTGCGGGGGATCGGGGGAAGGGGTGGGGAGAATGCCGGATGCAGCAGGCTCAGTCGCCGGATGATGCCGCCAGCTGGGGAAGGTGGAGCATGTGCCGCAGGTCGGCTTCCGGTGACAGCCCGCCGAAATCGCTGTAGGCGGAGCCGCCGAAGGCTTCAGCCGGGATGAGGCAGCGCCCCGCACGGATGAGCCGGGATGCTGCGCGCACGGCCTGGAGTGCCGAGTCCTGCATGGCGGGACTGATGTCCCAGGGGGTGCGGCCGACGGGTTTCTTTGCCAGGGGAATGTGATAGTAGGCTATTTCCACGGGATGGCCGTTTGCCCACTGCTCCCGGACGTAGGCTGCATACAGGGGCAGTTGCACGTCGCGCCACCGCTGATTTTCCCAGAGGGGTATGTCCCCCATGAGGCGGCGGTAGGACTCGGGATCGCTGATGGTTTCAAGATGGCGATCCCACGGTGCTTTGGTGCCGGATTTGTAGTCGATGACACGGAAGCGGCCGTCGGTGTGGCGATCGATGCGGTCGATGAACATGCTGAAGCTCAGACCTGGTTCGGGTTCCCAAACGGCATGGTGTTCCCGCGCCAGCACAGACCATCCCTGGCTAAGGTCTTCCCAGTGGCGGTCGGCAAACTCACAAAGCTTGTCGGCCATCAACTGCTGGAGTGTGCGTGTGGCGACTGTAGGTGTTGCTCCGTACTGTTGCCGGATGGCGGTGTCGAGGAGGGAGCGTGCCTCTGCGGCGATGGCGGCGGCGGTCAGCCCCTCGCGCCATGTGGTGAAGTGGCCGGTGAGTTCACAGATGACGGCATGAAGCAGGGTGCCCGTTTCCCGGATGTCTGCTTCTTCTTTGTGCTCGATGTAGGATTCTCCGGGATCGAGCCGGAGGGCATATTTGAGCCAGAATCGGAGGGGGCAGGTCAGGAAGCTGCTCAGTACCGAGGGGGAAAGGGGTTTGCGGGGATCGGCCCAGGGGTTGTCGGAGGGGGATGCGATGAGTGCCAGGGGTTCCGGCGGCAGGGGGGCGGGGGCCGGGGAATAGGGCTGCCCGCTGCCGGGCGGTGGTATGTGGCCGGGTTGGCGTACGTACCAGTCGCCCCGGTCGTAGGCGGGGCTTTGCTCGGGTGCTTCGGTGGTGATGAAGAGGCGCTGGACGCGGTTGGCGAGTTGCCGGGAGGGGTATGCTTCGCAGCGAAGCAGCAGTTTGGAGGGAATGACGGGATCGAGATCGGGGGTTTGTCTGGCGACGATGATGGGTGTGCCCGGGCGTGATGCGAGCAGGGATCGCAGCAGATAACTGTCCCGGGCGAGGGCTGAGGCTTCGTGCTCCAGCCCAAGTGCCTGGCAGAGGGAATCCGGCATGAGGGGATTGACATTGCCGGTTTCCGGTACGCAACCATGGTGCATGCCGGTGAGGATCAGATGCCGGCCTGCGGCATACGGCAGTTCAAGCCAGCCGGGGATATCCATGGCGCAGAGGTGGTGTTCCTGCTCCTGGAGATGGGTGTCGCTCAGGAGTTTGCTGATGAGAAGCAGAGCGGCGGAAAAGTCGAGCCGGTCAGGATTGCCCGCCAGGAAGCGGGCCATGTCCCGCAGCAGATCGGCGAGGGTATGGGTGCAGTGGCTGTACGGATCGGTATCCGGGTAACAGGCGTTCAGCCTGTCCGCAAGGCTGGACAGGGCTGCCGGACGAGTCGTGCTGACGGCCAGTTGATGTACCAGAGAGCGGACGTCCCGGAGGTATTGGAGGGTGGTGCTGTAGGCGCTGTTTTCCTGCTGGAGTCGCTCACAGTACATGTCAAGGCTGTCTGCTGATTCCGGAAAGTAAACCTGGGCGATGTGGTCGAGTTGTCGGCAGCAGAGTTCGGGGGTGCTGATGCCGTGCAGGCGGAGCATGACCGGATTGCGCAGCAGGGTGTCCAGGGCCTGCGCCCGTTCGGGGGGCAGGGCGGCATTGAGAAGCTGTTCCGGCAGCGCGGCGAGTTCTGTGGTGCTCAGACTGCGCCCGCCGGGGTTGTAGAGGTGCCAGCCCCGGCTCTCAAAGGCTTGCTCCAGGGCTGGGGTAAAACGCGGGTCACAGGCCCCGAGAGTTACCGTGCTGCCCGGGTGGATACGCCGGGCGACGAGCTCGACGGCTTTTTCTGCCAGATCGACGGCGTGGGCTTCGATGTGGAGCTGGGTGTCTTCCAGCGGAATCATTTCCTGCGTCCAGCTTTCGTCCGGCTGGCCGAAGGCGTTGAAGCGGTGGCGGAGGGATTCGGGGGCGTGCACCCAGGATTCTACCGTGCCGCCGTCCCGGCCATGCAAGCGGGAGACGGCTTGTTGCAGGAAGGGTGGCAGCTGCGGCAGACAGGCCAGAATCATGAGGCGGCTCTGCCCGGGCCAGCGCAGGTGATCAAGGGCTTTCCCGATGGCGTCGAGGCGGCTGATTTTGCCATGGGAGGCAAGGCGGCTATCGACGCGGGAACAGAGGCGCACCAGGTCTGCCCAGCGGCTGCTTTCTTCCTCGGACATGCTGCCGAGTCGGGACGCCAGATTTCCTTCGAGCTGATTGAGGACGCTATGGGGGGAGAGCAGGAAGTTATCGAGGCGGAAGCGCAGTTGCTGCATCTGGCTGGCGACGGAAAGCCGCCAGTCCTGGCGCAGTTCGGCGGCAGGCGGTACGGGGAAGAGGGAGGGATAGCGTTCATTGACGTGCTCGGGATCCAGCTCGCTGAACCAGGCGGCATATTGCTCGATATCTGTGGCGAGGATGCTCGGGTCGAGGGGCAGAATCTGAGGGGGAACGATGATGCGCGGCATCAGAATCGCCCGCTGGGGCGCGGCTTCTGCGATGTTTTCCCGCAGGCTGCGGCTGCTTTCCCGGGTGGGGACGACGACGATGGCCCGGCGGAAGAGCTCGGGGTTCTCTGTGTTGAGGCGGAGCAGCCGCTTGGTGACGAGTTCAAGAACCGGGCGTTCCCAGCCGAGAAAAACGAGATGTGGGGTGGTGGCGGACATGGAGACGACAAGAGGATGAAGGGGGCTGTGAGAGGTGGTAAGGGTTGGCGGGAGGTGAGGGTTGCTGGGCGGTGAAGGCGTTAGCTAGACGGACTGATGGTGATGGCAGGATGGGAGGCCAGGGTGGAGTAGCCTTCGCGCCCGGAGGGCAGGACTTCGATGCCGTGCGGGATGTATTCTTTGAGTTGCTCGACGTGGGTGATGATGCCGATCAGCCGGCCCTTTTGCCGGAGGATTTGCAGGCAGTGCATGACGTTGTCGAGCGTGTCGTGATCCAGCGTGCCGAAGCCTTCGTCGAGGAACAGGGAGTCGATGCGGGTGTCGCCGGTCATGTGGGAGAGCCCCAGGGCAAGGGCCAGACTGACAATGAAGGATTCGCCGCCGGAGAGGTTGGAGCAGGAGCGGGGGGCGTCGTCCTGGTAGCTGTCGATGATGGAGAGTTGCAGCGGATTCCTGGGATCCAGCACAAGGGTGTAGCGGTCGTTGAGCTCGGCAAGCTGGGTATTGGCATGCCGGATGAGTTGTTGGAAGGTGATGACTTGGGCGTAGCGCAGGAAGGAGTCTTTGGTGCCGCCGAGAATGGCGTAGAGTCGCCGCCAGTGTTCCAGTTCCTCCCGGATGGGGACTGCCTGCTGCCGGATCCGGCGGTTGGCGTCGCGCTGATGATCGTCGACGGAGAGGGCGCTGGTGAGTCGCTGAAGTTGTTCTTCTGCGGCTTGCTCAGCGGCGCAGCACTCGTCGAGCTGTCGCTGGAGCTCCTGGCGGGGAAGATCGCAGGCGTGGCGGGTTTGGAGATCGCGCAGGTGCTGCAGCCGGACCCCGGCCGCAGCGTGTTTTTCTGTGAGGGTTTGCTGCCGTTGGGTATACTCGCGCTGCAGTTGCTCACAGTCGGCGATGAAAGGCTTGGCGTTGAGGTAGGCACTTTGGCTGTCAAATTGCTGCTGCCGCAGAGCGCAGCGGAAGGAGTCCAGGCTTTTTTGCAGTTCAGCGGTCAGGGCCTTTTGCTGCTGCTTCTGTTGTTCGTACTGCCCCTGCTGCTTTTTCTGATCAGCTTGCAGGGCGTTGAGTTGCTCCCGGGTTGTTTTCTCGGCCTCGCGCAGGGTGTCGAGTTGGTGGGTGATGGCGGAGATGCGTTCGGCGGAGCTGGTAGCGCCCCAGTCGCGCTCAAGGGAAGCACACAGAGCGCTGAGTTTTTGCTGGAGTGTGTCGTGGGTTTGCAGGGCGTTTTGCAGGACTTGGTGCTTTTCGGTGCGCTGCTGTTGCGCTGTGTCGGCAAGCAGAGCCGCCCGGCCTTGTTCCTGGCCTGCGTTTTGCAGGGCTGCCGCAGCTTCGGTGTAGGCTGAGCTTCGGGCTTGCAGGGAGGACAGGCAAGCGAGGGCAGCCGCAAAGGTGCGGGGCTTATCCGCGGTGAAGGGGCTGATGGCGGCGTTAAAGGCGTTGCGGGCCTGAAGAGCCGGGATGAGAGCCTGGAGCTTTTTCTGTTCCTGCTGCCACGTATTGAGCTCCTGGAGTTGAGCCTCTTGCCGGAGGATGAGCTCGGACGTTTCAGGACGGGAATCGGGCAGGTGCAGCCGGCAGAGGAGAGACTGGTACTCGGCTTGCCTGGATCGCTGCTGATTCTGTTCGGTGTGGAGTTGGAGCTCTGCTTCCCGAAGGGTCTGGAGGACCTGCTCGTGACGGCGCATTAGCTGTTGGTGTTCTTCCCGGGCGACGCGGCAACGCTCATCGGCTTCGGACAGCGCATTGCCGGACAAGGGGTGGCGCCCCGAGCAGGTCGTGGCTCCGCAGCAGGGGCAGCAATCCCGCTTGCCATCGCGAAACTCGCGGTAAAGCAGTTCCAGTTTTTCCTCGATGGATGACTGGTGGCTAATCAGGTCATAGGACTCCTGGGCCTGCTGCACCCGAAGCCCGGCTTCCTCCAGAGAGGGAAGCGCTTTCTGAATGGCCTGTGCCTGCCCCACTTGCCGCGTGAGCTCTTGGAGTCTTTGCCCGGAATCGGCGAGACCGGATTCCAGATCGGCGAGCTTGCGCAGTTCGGCAAGGGTCAAGACACGCTGCTCGAAAGAGGCGTCGCTGAGCGCATCCCCGAGCTGCGAGTCCAAGGCCTGAAGCCGCGCCTGAACGCCGTCCGCGGAGTCCTGCGTGAGTTCCGGGTCGAGAGCCCGGTAGGGGATACACCGTTGCCAGGCCTGCACGATACCGCTGAGCGCCGCAGGAAGATCCTTGTCCGCCTGCAGTGCATCCAGACGCTGCTGCGCCAGCCCCGCCTGATAAACGGCCAGCTTGAGAAGCTGACCGGTGCGCACAGCCTCACTCTCAGCCCGCACAGCGTCCTGCTGTGCCTCCTGCATGACCTTAAAAGCACTGCGGGTCTCGGCCGCCAGCGAGTCGCGTTCAGTTTCCAGGGGGCGCAGCTGTTGCCCGATACGCTGCAGTTCTTCCCGCAACACCTTGCCCTCACCCTCAAGCCGCTGCTGCGCCCCGAAGTGAAGGCGCCCCGCCTCCTGCAGAAGGGGCTCGAGCTCCCGGAGGGAGTTATCCAAAACGGACAGATGCTCCCCGGCCTCACGGAGCTGGCGTTGCAGCAGGAGACAGTCACGCTCTGCCGCTTCAACTCTTGCGGCACGCTGGCCCAGCACCATGTGCTCGAGACGACCGTCCGACTCAAACCCCCGGAGCTCCACCTCCGCTGCCCTCCGCTCAGCCAAGGCGGCGTCTGTGGCCAGCTGCTCTTTTTCCAAAGCGTCGCGCCAAGCGATAAGCTCGCTGAGTTCCCGGTGTCTCTGCCGGTATCCGGAGAAACTCAAACGGGCCTGGTCGCAGTTCTCCCGGAGCTCCCGGCGAGCTTCATCGCTGAGTACTTCCTGCTCCCGGTAGGCAGAAAGAGCCTGTTCCAGATCGCTGACTTTCTGATGCACGTACTCGCCAATCCTCAGGTAGATATCTGTGCCCGTGATGGTGGAAAGAACTTCACTGCGGTCTTTGTCACTCGCTTTGAGGAAGTTCGCAAAGTCACCCTGAGGCAGCATCATGCAGCGTTTGAAATTCTCAAAGGAAAGGCCGCTGAGTTCTTTCACCTGCTGCCGGACGCTTTGAGTCTGCGTCCCCAGAGGATACCAGAGGCCATCCTGCCCCAGAACTTCCAGACTCCGCCTCGGCTCAGCAAACGGTTTGGGGTCCTTGGTCGAGCTTCGGGCTTTTCGGCGGCGTTGTGAGGTCTGAGCCCGGTAGCGCCGGTCGCCGCACTCAAAAACAACGGAGGCTTCACAGTCCGATGCCTTGCGTGACATGACCTCATTGGCCGAGAGCGTGATGTCCTTTTGCCGTGGTGTTTGTCCGTAAAGAGCATAAGAAATGGCGTCCAGAATCGTTGTTTTGCCGGCCCCCGTCGGACCGGTAATCATGAACACCCCGGCTTCTGCGAGCGAGGGGTGCGTAAAGTCGATGGAAAACTCGCCGGCCAGGGAATTGATGTTGCGGAAATGAAGCTCGAGGATTTTCATGGACGTGACCGGGAAGAATCAGGATTGCGGGGAGGAGAGCGCGGATAGCTCGGAGAGAACGTGAGAGAAAAGCTTGGACAGATGGCGCCGCTCTTCTTCGCTGCGCGGAGGGTTGCCGTCCACCTCGGCCAAGCGCCGCAGGAAAATGTCCTCGGGTGTCAGCTGGGTCAGAGAAGAGCTCTCCCCGGCAGGGGAGGTCGGGTGATGCTCCGTGAGCCTCGCCCGGAAATGGTCGATTCCAGTCTCGGCGGCGATGGCCTCCAAGAAGCTGTTGAGAGCATGGAGAGACATGTCCGTGCCGGAGTAGGAGAGGTGCAGCCAGATGGGGCGGGCTTCTTCCAGCCCATCCTGCTGAGCGTGCTCCAGAGCACGGGCTTTGAGCTGGGCAGGCAGAGCATGGAGTTCATCGGGGGTGCTGCAGGTGCAGGACTCGAAATTGACAAAGCGGGGCACCGGAATGGGGGTGATCCGGACATCCTGCCCATCAATGTCAATCAGCAGCACCTCATGAGGGTAACCTGCTTCATCCATTCCCATCGGCAGGGGACTGCCGGAGTAGCGGATGCGGTCGGTACCGGTCGCGGGGCAGCACGGGCGGTGAATATGCCCGAGAGCCACGTAATCGAACGCATCCCCAAAAACAGAGGCGCCAACGGTATCCAGCGTACCGATGCAGCTGCGGGTGCTGCCCGTGAGCGTGGCACCCTGGACGGCAAGGTGTCCCATGGCGATGATGGGGCCGCAGTGCTTCTGCCGGGTCTTGCAGGCGTCTTGCGCGAGGGCAGCGTAGAACTGGGCGATGCCGCGTATGTAGGCCGTGTCGCGTTCCTCCCGGGCGGCATCAGCCGCAACGGGGAGAGCAACATCAGGAATGCGGAGAAAGGGAACTGCATAGACCGTGGCGCATTCTGCCCCCGAGTCATCAGGGATGGGTATCCGGCATGCCTGTGGTTCCTCCCGGGAAAGACGGGTGCTGAGGCTGACATGGTGACGGGTGAGCAGGGGCCTGGCTTTTTCCAGTTGTGTGCAGCCGTCATGATTCCCGGCAGTCAGGATGATGTGCCTGCATCCCGTGGTGTCGGCTTTGCTGAGGAAGTCACAGTAGAGGGCTTGGGTGCTGTCACTGGGGGTTGTATTGTCAAAGATGTCGCCGCTGACCAGTAGCACGTCGACGCGCCGTGACTGCATGACGCCGAGCAGCCAGTTGAGAAAGGCTTCGAACTCCTCGTGTCGGGAATGCTCCATGAGCCGGTTGCCGAGGTGCCAGTCAGAGGTGTGAAGAAATCGCATGCGGGCAGTGGTGCAGAGGGGGGTGGGGTATGCAGGCATTCTAACGTAACCGGAGCCGAGGGACAAGTTCAAAGCTCAGGTTGACAAAAATACTCCTGCCTACCGAGGTAGGCAGGAGTGAAGACATGCTGCTTGCCGGATTATGCCTGAGCAGGAGCCGGTGCCGGTGCAGGAGCCGGTGCAGGTGCAGGTGCAGGAGCCGGTGCTGCTACAGGAGCGGGAGCCGGCCCTTCGCAGGCAGGACCAGGGCAGGGAGGCTTGGGAGCATCGCAGCCGGGACCCTTCGGGCAGGGAGGCTTGGGACCATCACAGCCGGGACCCTTCGGGCAGGGGGGCTTGGGAGCATCGCAGCCGGGACCCTTCGGGCAGGGAGGCTTGGGAGCATCGCAGCCGGGACCCTTCGGGCAGGGGGGCTTGGGGCCATCGCAGCCGGGACCCTTCGGGCAGGGGGGCTTGGGCGCATCACAGCCAGGACCCTTAGGGCCGGGCATGGGGCGACCACAGGTGGGGCAGGGCTTCGGACCAGGCTTAGGTCCGTCGCAGGCAGGGCCGGGGCAGGGGGGCTTGGGGGCGTCGCACACCGGAGCCGGTGCAGGTGCTGGGGCAGGTGTTGCTTCGGGCGCAGG
Source organism: uncultured Akkermansia sp. (assembly GCA_944390825.1). GTDB lineage: Bacteria > Verrucomicrobiota > Verrucomicrobiia > Verrucomicrobiales > Akkermansiaceae > Akkermansia. Next base: position 48,906 of record CALXRG010000006.1, on the reverse strand, counting down.
AGCCGGTGCCGGAGCTGCAGCCGGAGCAGCGGCGGGAGCCGGAGCCGGCGCGGGTGCCGGGGCGTCCTGGGCCATAGTCAGCGGTGCCACGGCCAGCAGGAGAGCCATCGTCTTGATGATTGCAGATGTTTTCATGGTTGTCCTTTTGTTTGGGTTATCCCTTTACCGGGAGTAAGAAGATATGGCTTGGTGCCACGATCTGACACTACCACAGATTACGGCAGGCGTAAAGGGAAAAACTCTAACGAAATGTGAGTTTTCTCTAACGGAAGGAATGGCAGTTAGATGCAAGCGGGGCGCGCTGCCTTCAGACTCTGTCAGGAGAAGAGACTCGCGATTTGGAAGGTTAGGACGGCGACGCAGAATCCGATGATGTTGAACGCGATGAAGTGCAGGATGGTGAAGAGCCAGCTGCCGGATTCTTTGCGGATGACAGCGACTGTGCCGATGCAGGGCAGGGCCAGCAGGGCAAAGACCATGATGCCGAGTGCTTGCGGAATGGTGTAGTGGTTGGCAATCGCGTCGCGCTTGAGGTTTTCTTCGTACTCGTCCCGTTCGGCGTCGTCCATGGAGGCCTCCAGCAGGGGGTCGGGCCTGGCTTGGAAGAGAATACAGAGTTGGGTGACGAGGAGTTCTTTGGCGGAGAAGGCGCCGATCATGGCTGAGTTGGCTTGCCAGTCCATGCCGGCATATTGGGAGACTGGCTCAAAGAAGCGGCCAACCTGGGCGGCATAGCAGTCGCGGTGCGCGACTTCAGCGCCTAGGGGAGTGCCGTTGTCGTCGTGCCTGAGGGGAAAGGTGTTGAAGCACCAGAGCAGAATGGAGCCGAAGAGGATGAAGGTGGCGGCTTTTTTGAGGTAACCGCTGGCTTTGTCCCAGACGCTGAGCAGGTAGCCGCGCCATGCAGGGAGACGGTAGGGGGGCAGCTCCATGATGAAAAGCTCGTCCCCTCCCCGGAAGATTGTGCTCTTGAGCAGTCGGGCGACAAGAACGGCGATGGCCACGCCGAGCAGGTAGAGTCCCCAGAGGGTGACGGCACGCCAGGGCTCGGGAATCAGGGCCTGGATGATGAGGGTGAAGACGACCAGCCGGGCGGAGCAGTTCATCCACGGAATGACGAACATGGTGACCAGGCGGTCTTTGCGGCTTTCGATGCTGCGGGTGGCGAGGATGGCGGGGACGTTGCAGCTGAACCCGAGCAGCATGGGAATAAAGCTTTTGCCGTGCAGTCCCATTTTGTGCATAAAGCGGTCCATGAGGAAGGCGACGCGCGCCATGTAGCCGGTGGATTCCAGTAGGGAGAGGCAGGCAAACAGGATGACGATGGTGGGGACAAAGCTCGCGACGCCGCCGGCGCCGCCGATGATGCCATCCGTGATGAGGGAGCGGATGAGGGGGTGGGTGTTCATCAGACTCCCGATCCATGAGCCCAGGGCATCAAAGGCGTGCTGGACGGCTTCGACCATGGGGTTGCCCAGGGTGAAGGAGATGTAGAAGATGAAAAACATGATGAAGATGAAGATCATCATGCCAAAATAGCGGTGTGTGAGCAGGCGGTCGAGGGCTTGGGTCATGCGGCGGGAGTCCCATTCTTGCCCGTGACCGACGGAAACTTCACCGATGAGACCGTGGATGATGCCGTAGCGTTTGTCGGTCAGGAACTCGGCCGGGGTGGTGTTGAATTCGCGGCTGATTGAGTCGCGGCAGTCGTCGACGATTTGCAGGAAGCGCCGGCCTTGTTCGCCGTGGTGGGCGAAGTGGGCGATCATGCGGCTGTTGCCTTCCAGCAGGCGCGAGGCAATGTAGCTGGCGGGTTCGTCGTGCGGGGGGAATCCTGCGCTTTCGTAGGCGTGGGTGAGGATGTGGAAGATGCGGTCGACAGCTTCGCCGTATTCCGGTCGCCGGATGGTGCCGCTTTGCGCTTGCCCGTAGCAGATGCGGCCAATGAGGCGCCGCAGGCGGTTGATGCCTGTGCCGTGGAAGGCGTCGGTCCGCAGAACCCGTACGCCCAGCAGTTCTTCCATCCGCCGGATGTCAAAGCGCAGTCCTGCTGAGGCTGCGGCGTCTGCCATGTTGAGGACGAGGAGAACTTGCCAGCCAAAGTGCCAGAGCTGGAGGGTGAGGTAGAGCTGGACGTCCAGGTTGGTGCTGTCAACAACGCTGATGACGAGTCTCGGCGTGTGGCGGCACAGGCAGTGCATGGTCAGGGCTTCTTCGGGGGAGCTTTCGCCGAGGCGGTAGACGCCGGGCAGGTCGATGAGATCGACGTCGCCGCTGTCGGTGTGCAGGGTTTCATGCACTTCTTCGACGGTCATGCCGACGGGCCGGTTGGTGCCGGTGAGCAGGTTGAAGAGGGCGGTTTTGCCGCTGTGGGGCATGCCCAGAAGGATGGCTTGCGGGAGGTCGTTCATGCGGCGTTCCGGGGGTCAGGTGTTGGATGCTGGGCGCAGACAGACCCGAATCATCCGGGCTTCGTTGAGTCGCAGGGCTACCATGGTGCCCTGGACGGCGACGAGGAGTGGCCCCCCAAAGAGTGCCTGCTCGTGCAGGACGATGTCGACGCCGCGTACAAGACCGTGGTCTGCGAAGCGGTTGATGAGATCCTGGTCGCCGTCTCCTACTTCGATGATGCGGCCGCTTTGTCCGACGTGCATCTCTGCCAGGGACATTTCGTGCCCGCATTTTTCCGCATTGTCACAGCGCTGGCGGCAGCTGCCCGGGCATGGGGTGTCGGGATGGCAGGCGCCGTGGCAGTGCCCGCAACCGCAGTGGCATCCGGCGGAAAACAGTCGGCGCAGAAGGCGGCTGAACCACCCGTGTCTGGGGTGTTGCTTCATGGGGGTAAACTAGCACAGTTGGGGGCTTTTAGCAAGCCTGATGATGGGCGGTACCTGCTTGCGGGGGCGATTGTGCGTTGGTGGACTGCTGAGGGAATGCGGCGGGCTTCGTGTTCCTGCCCGTTCGCTGCGCCCGAAGCGGAAAACAAAATCTCGGCGAAAAAAGGCTTTTCAAACGATGGTGGGTGTGCTATATAGGTTGAAGCACGGTCAAGACGCCCGTGCAGATGAGTAACAAGCTAACGATACGTAAGATTATGACTGAACAACCACACTCACAGAATGCTGCAGGTAAAATGATGACCGGAGCTGAGGCTCTTGTGCAGAGCCTAGTGCGCGAGGGTGTGGATGTGGTATTCGCTTATCCCGGCGGCGCGAGTATGCCGATTCACCAGGCATTGAGCCATGAGCCGTCGATCCGGACCATCCTGCCGCGCCATGAGCAGGGAGGTGCTTTTGCAGCGGAGGGATACGGCCGCGTGACAGGTAAGGTGGGTGTGTGTATGTCTACCTCCGGTCCGGGCGCGACGAATATGATTACGGGTATCGCGGATGCTTTCCTCGATTCTATCCCGCTGGTGGCTTTCACAGCCCAGGTGGGCAGTTCGCTGATTGGCAGCTCGGCTTTCCAGGAGACGGATGTGTTTGGTATGACGGCTCCGATTGTCAAGCACAGTTACCTCGTGACAAAGCTTGAGGACATTCCCCGCATTGTGCGCGAGGCGTTTTACATCGCCCGCACGGGACGCCCGGGACCGGTGGTGATTGATGTGCCAAAGAACTTCCAGGAGGGGCTGTTTGTGCCCGATTTTGATGCGCCGATGGACCTGCCTGGCTACCGTCCCGAAATTGAGCTCAATGAGAAAGCTTTGGATGAGGTGCTGCCTGTGATTCTGGCGGCGAAGCGCCCCGCCATTTATGCGGGTGGCGGTGTCGTGATTGCGGAGGCTGCCGGGGAGTTGCGCGAGTTCGCCGAGCGGTTGCAGATCCCTGTGGCAACGTCGCTGATGGGTATCGGCGCCATGCCGGAGAGCCACCCGCTGTCGGTGCGTTGGTTGGGAATGCACGGCGCCGTGTATGCCAACAATACGGTGAATGAGGCAGATGTGGTGATTGCCGTCGGTACGCGCTTTGATGATCGTGTCACCGGTGCTGTCAAGACCTTCTGCGAGCATGCCCGTATTATCCATATCGACTTGGATGCTGCTGAGCTCAACAAGAACAAACGCGTCGAATTCGCCGTGCGAGCTGATGCAAAGAAGGCGCTGGCCTACCTGAACGAGCGCTTGGAGGAGATGGGGTACCCGGTGAAGGCGTATGCTGAAAGTAACCGCCCTGAGTGGTTCGGCATCATCCGCCAGTGGAAGGAACGCTACCCGTTCTGCTATGAGAAGCGAGAGCATGAGATTGCTCCTCAGTCGGTGATTGAAGAGCTGCATCGCCAGCTTGAGGGTCAGGATGCAATTATTTGCACAGGTGTGGGCCAGCACCAGATGTTCACGGCTCAGTTCTTCCCCTTTGATAAGCCGCGCCGTCTGTCGACTTCCGGCGGTTTGGGATCGATGGGCTATGGACTGCCCGCCGCCATGGGAGCCCACGTCGCGTATCCTGATAAACCCGTGATTAATGTAGACGGTGACGGCTCGTTCCTGATGAATGTGCAGGAGCTGGCTACCATCAAGATCGAGAAGATGCCGATTAAGTGCATCATTTTGGATAACCAGCACTTGGGTATGGTCGTGCAGTGGGAGGACTTGAAGTATGATTCCAACCGCGCCAATACCTTCCTGGCTGACCCGGATGTGACGTATGATCCGACTCACCATACGCCGGAGGTGCTTTATCCGAACTTCCCTGTCCTCTGCGCGGGCTTCGGCATCAAATGCGAGCGCGTCGTCGAGCCTTCGGAGCTGCCTGCGGCCATTGAGCGCATGCTGGCCTCCAAGGAAGCGTATGTGCTGGATGTGATGGTGCCCCATGATGTCCATGTACTGCCCATGATTCCCGGCGGTATGTGCTACCGCGATGTGGTGTTGGAGCGCATCGCGGGTGACGGCAAGGGACGCAAGGCCTCTGACCTGGGTAAGGAGATTCCCTCTGCCCTCTAAATCGCCTGACCTTCTGAGAGCTCAACAAGTCCGTCATGGAGTCCGGTGTCATCCAGAAGACGATTGTGGCATTCGTGCTCATCGTGCTGGCTTTCATCGCGGGCTCCATGGTGGCGGAGAGCCGCGCGGGCTCCCTCATTTTCGTGGGAGCCGTGGCGTCTGTGGCGTTTGTCGTCATGCTGGGGAGGCGGTGCTGGTGGCTTATTTTCCTGGCTCCGCCCCTTCTCAATCTGGTTCCGCTGGGTATTGTCCAGCGTATGCCTGTCGGTTTCGCTGTCGGTGGAGCCGTGATGATGTATTGGGTTATGCTAAGCATGATCGGGGCTGTACGGATGAAATGGAGAAGCCTGCCGGTGATGGACTTTGTGGTCGCACTGGTTTTCCTGCTCTTCGTGTATTCGTACATCTGCCACCCGGTTATCATGGGGTACTTTGCTGACTTTGATGAAACTGTGGTGGGCGGTCAGGAGTACCTGTGGTGCGCGTTTGCCTGTATCTACTATATCTCGCTGAGTCTGATACCGTGTTCGAAATCGGAGCTGGAGCGTGTGCTGAGGTGGTCGCTTTGGCTTGTGGTGGTGTTTAGCGTTTTGAGTACCTTGCAGAGTGTCTCGCAGTCGTCTGTTTCGGCGCTTGCCGAGAGTGCTGCTACGAAACGTTTTGCTCTTTTTTCCGGAGTCGGGATGGTGATGGTGCTGATCACGTTTTGCCGTTACCGGATCATCGAGATTCTTTTGTCTCCGGTACGCATGGGCATATTGGTTGCTGGCGCGCTCATGGTGCTGATGTGCGGATTCCGTGAGACTTTTGTCATGATGGTATGTGTCATGCTGTTTGTGGCGGCGATCCGCAGAGAGTTCGTGTCGGTGTCGGCGTTGGCGGCGCTGATGTATGGTGCCGTTTTGCTTCTGAGTTCAACGGAGGTGATCAAGGATATGCCGTTTGGTATTCAACGGTCTCTGAGTATCATTCCCGGTGTCGAAGTGGACCGGGCCGTCGAGCGAGAGACCAGACATTCTTCGTCATGGCGTGTCGTCATGTGGAAATGGGCGCTGGATCCCCGAACAGGGTATATTCGTGATTATGTCTGGGGGGATGGCTTTGGCGTTGATATGGCAGAGGATGCCCGGTCAATGCGTTCCCAGTACCGAGGAACATCCAATGACCCTCAGCTTAACAAGCGTTTTGCGAGGACCGGTACCTGGCACAATGGTCCCATTACGGCTATCCATCGCGTTGGAATTGTGGGCTTGTGTGTGCTGAGCTTATTTATCCTGTGCTCCCTTTGTATCGTTGCGCGGGCTTGCCATGCGTACCAGGGCCAGAGGGTGCAGTTTTATTACCTGTATTTCCTGGCGCCTATTGCGGGTGGTGTGGCTGTGTTTTATTTGTCGGCCGGAACGATTCCCGGGGTTTTTGGCCTGATGACTCAAGCTGCTTTGGGAAAGGTGGTGTATTGTATAGCCCGTGAGGAGGGGGTGCTCAAGCCGCTGTTCTCACGCAAAATATATGTGCCCCTTATACAGCGCCCACAGAGAGAACAGGGCTTGGGAGCAGTCCGGGGCGACGGACTTCGGTGATGGGCTGAGTTTTTCCAGCCCGGGGCTTCTTGCGTGCAGCCGGGGCTTCTTAACGGGCTTTGTTAGAGTCGCTGAGTGCGATGATTTCCTTGAGGATGAGGGACGGTCAGGAGGCTTGCTCTCCGGGAAGTTTCGCGATGAGGATGGCGGCCATGTAGGTGAGTGGAAGCTCGTTGTTCGGACTGGGACAGGCTTGCCTGTAGCGCGTTTCAAAGCAATTCAGCTGGGCTGATGTCCGTATGGCTGCTGCGGATCTTCCGTTGACACCGGTGCAGCGCAGATGAGCCAGTAGGTCGCGGGCTGAGGGAAAGGTGAGGGTTTGGGTGCAGGCACTGGTGTGCAGCAGAGTGAACCCGGCGTCCCGGGCCATGGCGGCGAGTTGTTGGGTGGTCGGGTACTGGAGGGGGGATTCTGTGAGGCGGGCAAGCTCGGCAAAGTGGCCTTCGGTGAAGGTGGCGATGGCCAGGATGGCTCCGGGATGCATGACGCCTCGAGCTTTGGTGAAGAATCCGGGCAGGTTGTCAAACCACTGCAGGGCTGAGGCGCTGGCTATGAGATCGAGGCGGTTCGGGTAGGGGATGGCTTCGGCGTCGCCGGGCAGGGTGCTGGCTTGCCGCAGACCGGCAGGAATCCAGTCGAAGGCGGCTGGTGTGAGGTCGTTGAAGTACCACTCGGCGGCGGGGTAGCGGGCGGTGACAAGCCGCGTGAGAAAGCCTGTGCCAATGCCGATTTCCAAGGCTCGGTGAACGGTGTGGCGGGAGCAGTGAGTTCCCAGTGCTGCGTCAAGTTGCTCGGCGATGCTGCGCTGGACGACGGCATGGGTGTCGTACCGGGCATAGTGCCGGGCAAAGGTTGCTCCTACTTTGTCGGTGCCGGTGGCCATCAGGTGTCGAGTTGGTCCAGGACGATGGCTGGGTTGGCAAAGGGGTAGTGGTAGCTTTCGAAGCCGGTGCCCAGACCGACGCTTTGCCAATATGCCCACATTTTGGCGGGGGGGAAGATTTCGTCTTTGTCACCGATGTAGGCGGCGTCCCAGTGGAGGTTGGCGGCGGAGTTGGCTTTGCTCCAGTCGGCCAGGAGGTTGAGTTCGTCGATTTTTTCCTGGATGGTGCGGTCGGGGAAGGGACCGTCCGGGATGTAGCGGACGCCGCCGTAGGCTTTTTCATTGAAGGGGTTCATGCCGACGCGCGCGAGACCTTGCATAGTGCGCAGGACGACGCGCAGGCGCATGCCGTAGCGGTCGTCGACGGGGAAGGGTGTGCCGTTGAGGGCGATGGCTTTGTGGAGTGGGAGTTCCCGGCAGCATTGCTCGGCAACCCAGACGCCAAAGGACCAGGCGAAGAGGTAGATGCGGCGGTAGGCGGTGAAGTCTGCGGCTTGGAGCGGAGCGATGCTGCGGTGATCGTAGCAGGCGAGTACGTCGCAGTGGGTGGGCCGGATGTGGTGGACGGCGTTGGGGGTGGCGGCCCAGCCGAGCATGTAGAGGACGAGGTCGGGATTGCCTTGTTGGATTAGCCAGGATTGTTGCATATGGCGGCGATGGTGCTGATGTGTTCGGTGGTGAGTCCGGCGTTGAGGGAGAGTCGGATGCGAGCGGAGCCTTGCGGTACCGTGGGGTGGCGGATGGCGGTGAGCCAGAGACCTTGCTCGAGTCCGTGCCGGGCTATGGCGAGGGCGCGTTCGTTGCTGCCGGCGGGCAGGGGAATGATTTGGGAGGTGGGGCTTAGGGAGGTGAGTCCGCTCAGCCGGGTGATGTGGTCTGCGAGTTGTTGACGCAGGGTGGCGAGGCTTGGGTAGCCTCGGGATGCCAGGGTTGCGGTGCGCATTTCGTGCACGACGATGGCGTCCCACTGCAGGGTGCAGGGGGGCAGGGCGGTGGAGAAGATGAGCGGCCGCATGCGGTTGATGAGGTAGCGTCGCATCAGCGGTGAACACAGGACGCAGGCTCCTGCGCCGGCGAGCGCTTTGCCAAAGGTGCAGACGATGAGGTCAACCTGGTCTGCAATGCCCAGTTCGGCACAGTGGCCGGCGCCATGGGGACCCCGTACGCCAAAGGAGTGGGCTTCGTCGATGTAGAGTCGGAAGGGGTAGCGCTCCCGCAGGGTTAGGATGTCGCGCAGGGGGGCCAGGTCGCCGTCCATGCTGTAGATGGACTCGACGATGACCCAGACGGTTTGCCCGGGCTTGGCGCTTTTCAGGAGGGTTTCGAGGTGGTTGAGGTCGTTGTGCCGGAAGCGTCGGAAGGGGGCGGGGCTGTGATGGAGGCCTTCGATGATGCTCGCGTGGACGAGTTTGTCGGCCAGGATGAGGTCATCCGGGGTGGTGAGGGCGGGCATGAGGCCGCTGTTGACCATGTAGCCGCAGGAGAGGACGAGGGCTTCTTTGCCGGGGAAGAGGCTGGCAAGTTCGTCCTCCAGTATGGTGTACTCCGGGCTGTTGCCGGTCATGAGGCGGGAGGCGGGATTGCCGTGCGGGTAGGGGGTGGTGGCTTCGGTGCCGAAGGTTTGCTGCCAGTAGTCGGTGAGGGGGAGCTGTGCGTAGGGGGTGGCGGTGAGGCCGAGGTAGTCGTTGGTGGAGAGGTTGAGGTAGCGTTTGCCCTGGTGCCAGAGGTGGAGACCGTCGGGGCGCACGGTGCGCAGGGTGCGGGTGTTGCCGGTTTGTTCCAGGGCGGCGAGCTCGGTATGGAGGCGTGCGTCGAGGGTGTCGGCAGGGGCGGAGTGTGGCATGTCCTGGTGTCTGGGCCGGTGGTGGGCGGTGGGGGTGCCTGGGGCGCTGGGGAGGGCCGGTGGCTGTTGGCTGACGGCTGGGGATTGGCGGTGGCGGGGGGCAAACAGTGGCGGGGAAGGCGGTGGGGGAAAAGCCGGTGGGGGGGAAGGAAGAGGGGTTAGTTGTCTTCTCCGTCGTATTCGGCCCAGCATGAGCTGGTTTCCCAGATGCGCACGCGTTCCAGGCGTACGCAGGCCCGGGCTCGATAGCTGAATTCGCCTTCGATGGCTCGGCGAAGGGCTTCCTGAGCGTGGCGGAAGACGGTGTAGGCCATGGCTTCGCTGGTGGGATCCTGGTGCTCGAAGGGGATGATGCGCTCGCCATAGCTTTGGCGGAAGAGTTCGTAGTTGGCGTCATCGGTGTTCATGCAGAGGGCATGGTCGAAGCGCTCCAGAAAGTCGCCGAGCATTTCTTTGATGAGTTTGAAGTCTATCACCATGTCGTTGCTGTCCAGTGAGTCGGCGGCAAAGATGAGTTCGACGCTGCGGGTGTGTCCGTGCGGGAATTGACAGTTGCCGGGGTGCTTGGAGAGCAGGTGGCCGCTTTCGAGTTCAATGCGTTTACAGATGCGGTACATGGGGGCTCAGGGGGAGCAGGGAGTTTATGCCGGGCGTGGCTGGTGGGTTGAAGAATGGCAGGATAACATGCTGCCCGGGCCGAGGGGTGGGACTCGCGGGGGAGGTGACTGGAAAATGTGCGGTTGGGGTGCGGTGAAATGATAATCCCTCCTTTACGATGCGCGTAAAGGAGGGATGAAATCCGGTTGCCCGTGCAGGAATCAGCGAGCGGTTTTAACCGTCACAGCCTCCTTGCCCACGCGGTTGCGAAGGTAGTGAAGCTTGGCGCGGCGTACTTTGCCGCGGGTCACGACTTCGATTTTGGCGATCTTGGGGGTGTGCAGCGGGAAGGAGCGCTCTACGCCTTCGCCATAGGCGATCTTGCGGACGGTGAAGGCCTCGTTGACGCCGGAACCGCGCTTGGCAATCACGATGCCCTGGAAGACCTGCACACGTTCCTTGCCACCTTCAATCACGCGGCAATGTACCTTGACGGTGTCGCCAACGTTGAAGGGCGTTACGGCGTCCTTCTGTTGTTCCTTATCGATTGTATCGAGAATGTTCATCTTGTCTCCTTCTGATTGTGTAAATGGTTTTGCAGAGAATGATTATACAGAGCCTCTCGGCTCGGGTGGGTGCGGCAGTATACACGACTTTTTCCTGCTTGGCAATCCAAATTTGCGAATGTGGGGTAATTTTTTTCAGGATGGGGTGGGGGGTGAAGCTGTGGCGGGGGGGATTGGGGTGGGCAGAAGGGGGGCGAGAAGTTCTTTTTCTTTTGGGGTGAAGGGGAAGGGGGCGTTGGCGGCGTCGCGGCGTGCGGCGATGGCGGTGACGGTGGCGGCTGTGCCGCGCGGGCCATCGATGAGGAATTGCCAGTGAAGGGAGCTGTTGCCGATGCGGGTGAGGGAGGGGATGATGGTGATGGGGTCGCTGAAGTGCAGGGGGGCGGTGTAGGTGGCGCTGACGTGGACGCGGGGATAGAAGGCTCCCTGTGCCGGGCCCGGCAGGCCCAGGGTGGCCAGGGCTCGGGTCTCTGCTTCTTCGGCAAAGAGGAAGTAGTTGGCAAAGTGTACGATGCCGGCGGCGTCGGTGTGGTGGAAGGCAACCTGGGTGTGGTGGGCGAGTTTTGTCATGCCGGTGGTGGGGGCGGCGGTGGCGGGAGTGAGTGGGCGCCGCTGTTGGGGGTGGTCGTGGAAGATTCTGTGGCGGATGCCCGCGGTTTAGTAGTGGACGCGCACGGCGTTGCCGTAGTACTTGCGGTTTTCGTCGGCGATGGCGTCCCAGCCGGCGTCTTGAACTTCAGCGACGTTGATGATGTGGTCATCGGCGTCGGTGCGGATGAAGAGGACGGCGTAGCGTTTGCCGTCGGTGATGGTGAGGAAGCGGGTGCGGAAGTCATGCAGGTCATCGACGGAGCTCAGCTCGATGGGGGATTCGTCGCGGAGTTGTCGTCGCTGGTCGGCCGGGAGTTTGTCGAGTTGCAGCCAGGCTTCGGCCTGCTCGCGCGTCAGGCCGCTCAGGGTGTCGTGCTCCTGGGCGTAGAGCATGACGCGGTAGGCGGCATGCAGGGCGGCATTGGTGGCCAGGCAGGTGGAGTTGCTTCCCGGGCGGGTCTGGTACATGAGGGCCAGATCCCGCTGAAGGGCCTGCTGCTCATCCGGCCGGGGGTAGGCGAAAAACCAGGTGATGAGGGCGAGGAGGAGGAGGCAGACGATGCTCCATTTCAGGGCTTTGCGGCGTTGGAGTGCGCCGAGGAAGCAGCGGAAGCGGTCGATGAGTGCCATGTCCGGGGATCCAAAGAGGAATCGCGGAGCTGCGTGCACCGGGTTGGCGAGGATTTCCTGGACGGTGCGCCCTTTTTCCGGGGCGAGGTCGTCGGCATCGATCATGTTGGCTTCGTGTGTGGGCTCAGGGGGCTCGGGTGTGAAGTAGCGGATGAATCCCATGAGCAGGGCTGCACCGATGATGAAGATGCTGTACTGCATGAGTCCCCAGGCCAGCATGCCGGTCTGGTAGCTGAAGGTACGGTAGAGCAGCTCCGGTCGGTGGGCTTCCAGAAGGGGCCACGCGATGAGTGCGACGGCGAGGATGCTCCCCAGGGCGGTGAAGAGGATGCGGCTGGCGTGCCGCCCGCTGCTGACGATCAGGAGAGCCAGGCCGGGCAGCCACATGAGGTAGGGCCGCAGGGTGTCAAGGGTGACGCTGCCGCTTTCTGCGCTGCGTGCGGGATGGCGCGGGATGATGCTGTCCGGGTAGGAGAGGGCGTAGAGCAGGGCGGCGGCGCAGACTAGAGCCAGCAGCAGCCGCAGGGCCGTGAGGATGCGCGTAGCCATGCCGGGGTGCTGGGTGGGCGTTCAGAGGATTTCGGAGTTGAGCAGCTCGACGTCGGCGCCGATGGTGCCCTGGCTGATGGCGATGCGCAGCAGGCGTTCTTCGGTGTCCCGGCAGGGGGAAAGGCATTTGTGCGGCAGGTCCTGGATGAGCAGGTCGAGTGCGCATGCGTTGTGCAGGGCCATGGTGGTTTCGATGAAGCGCATGGCCGTGGGGTCTTCCAGGACGAAGTTGATGGGGTGTTTGCGGTTGAGTACGCGCTCGGCGGGGACGTCTGAGCTGTATTCGTCTTCGACGCCCATGTTGGCCAGCAGGACGGGTGAGGTCATGAGGTCCGGCAGGTTGAGTTTGTTGCGCATGGCGCTGATTTTGCCGGTGGCGGTGACGACGCACCAGGAGTGCAGGACGGCTTCGTTGAGGGCGGCGTTATCGGAGCTGTTGACGAAGGCGACGTCGCCGGGCAGTTCACCGGATTTGTCGACGGCGTCTGCAACGGTGACTTTCATGCCGTATTTCCTGGCGTAGTAGGTGATGCCGTGGCCGACCTTGCCGTAGCCGACGACGAGCAGGGGCCTGCCGGCGAAGTCGTCGTAGCCGAGTTGTTTCATGGCCCGGAAGAAGCCGTCCCCTGTGCCCAGAACGGCTTCGAGGCGTTTGATGCGGCTGAAGTCAACGATGAAGACGGGCTTGTGCGCTCGCTCGTAGCGGGGTACGCCGGAGCGGGTGAGTTCGACGTAGCCGAGGGTGGGCTGGAGGTGGGAGAATTGGCCCGAGCAGTCGAGGATGATGTCAAAGGGGTTGTCTTTTTTCTCGGCCAGTTTGATGCCGAAATCGGGAAGCAGGGAGCGGATGCTGGTGTCAACCGGCATTTGGGTGCGGGTGGGAGCGTAAACTTCCGCCCCGGCGGCGATGAGGGCCATGAACTTGGCCAGGGTGTTGCGGTAGAGGGGGGTGGAGTCGAGAACTTTCAGGCCTTGGAGGGGGCGCGTTTGTGACCATTCTTCGGCTTGGGCAATGAGGGTGGGCCATTCTTGTGCCGGGTAGTACTGCAACAGGTATTCGCGGAGTTTTTCTGCTTGCTCGTTCATTTCCCCACCAGTATAGCGCGGGTGGACAGGATTGCAAGCAAAAGAAGCCGCCGCAGGCGCAACCTGCGGCGGCTGATGCTCATGAATGTTTTGGATGCAGTGGGGTGTTATTTGACGCGATCGTTCGGGCCCGGGCCCCAGCTGGCTTTGACGGTGGGTTTTTCCGGGCTGTCGCCGGGCAGGTCCGCCGGGACGCGGTACTTCGCACGCTGGGCTTCGTAGAGAGCTTTCAGCTTGGCGAATTCACCGGCGTAGGCGGGATCCTGGGAGACGTTGGTTGCTTGCTTGGGGTCTTTGGCGTTGTCGAGCAGCAGCCATTCGTTGGAGGGTTTGCGTACGCCGGTTTTGCGTTCTTCCGGGGTGGGGGTCCAGATGTGGGCAAAGGTGTAACGCGGGGTGCGGATGCCGTCGTGACGCGGGGCGTTGTGCTCTCCCGGCTGCTCGTAGAAGGCGTAGTAGAGGACGCGGTCGCGGAAGGCGGGGGCATCACCGGTTTTGAAGAGTGGGGTCAGCGAGATACCGTCGAAGGTGCGCATGTTTTCGGGGGTGTCGGCTTTGCCCAGTTCGACAAAGGTGGGAGCGTAGTCGATGTTTTGCACGATGGCTTGGGAGCGTACGCCGGCGGGGATGTGCCCTTTCCAGCGCATGATGAGGGGCATGCGCATGGATTCCTCAAAGATGAGGCGTTTGTCGTAGAGGCCGTGTTCGCCCATGTAGAAGCTTTGGTCGCCAACGTAGACGACGAGGGTGTTGTCGGACAGTCCTTGCTGGTCAAGGTAGGTGAGCAGGGTGTTGACGGAGTCGTCTACCCCCATGATGCTGCCGAGGTAGTCTTCCATGTACCAGCGCCAGCGCTGTTCGGCCATGTCTTTTTCGGTTTTGTATTTGCCGGCGCGGAAGTTGTTGACGAATTCGCGGGTGCGGTCACCGAAGAATTTGCGGTAGACCGAGGCGGTGCCGGGGTCGGAGATGGCGTCGACGTTGAACCAGAGGTTGGTGAGAGGTGCAAACTTGGGTTCGTGTTTGTCGATGTCAAAGTCCGCGGGGATTTCGCCTTTGAAGCGGCCTTGTTTGATCCACTGCCTGAGTTGGGCTTTGGGGACGATTTCCTTCATGACGTCGAAGGGTATCATGTCGTGCAGGAGGTGATTGTCGTTCCAGTTGCAGAGGTCACGAAGGATGCTTTGGCGGTTGCCGGTGAAGAACTCGGGCAGGTTTTCCCAGGTTTCCATCAGGTTGTCCGGCGGGGTGAGTTTGGCGACGTAGCCGCGGATTTTGGAGAGGTGGCGCAGGGGCATGAGCCAGTTGCGGTGGGGGGCTTTGTGCCCGACGATGAGGGCGAACGGCCGGGTTTTGTCGCGGTTGTGCAACCAGCTGATGGCTTTGGAGGTGATGATGTCGGAGACGTAGCCGCGTTCCTGGAGGGCTACGGTTTTCCCGTTGGCGTCGGCTGTCAGGAAGTTGGGGTTCCAGTATTCGCCCTGGTTGTGGAAGATTTGCCAGTTGTCAAAGCCGGTGGGCTGGGATTGGAGGTGCCATTTGCCGATGATGCCGGTTTGGTAGCCGGCTTTTTGGAGCATTTTGGGGTAGGTAGGTTGGCTGCCGTCAAAGTCGGGGCCGCCGTCGTTGAAGAGGAAGCCGTTGTTGTGGGAGTGGCGGCCGGTGAGCATGCAGGCGCGCGAGGGGCCGCAGAGGGAGTTGGTGCAGTAGGAGCGGTCAAAGACCATGCCTTCGTTGGCGAGGCGGCGCAAGCCGGGCAGGGGGACGGGGGAGTCTTTGTCGCAGGTGCCGAGTGCAGCGGCGGCGTGGTCGTCTGAGACGATGAAGAGGATGTTCGGCCGGTCGTCTGCTGCTACGGCGCATTGCACTGCGGTGAGCAGTACTGCCGCAGCTGTTTTCAGAGGATGAGGTATTTTCATGGCGTAATCATGCTGCCAGACTTCAAGGGGCAGGTCAAGAAAAAAAGGCCGCGGGTTGCGGTTCCGCGGTTTTGGGCGTGTGGCGTCACTGGCAGATGGGCGGGGCCTGGGGCGGTGCCGCGGTTGCTTTGGGTGGCGCGATGGATGTGGCGAGGTTGTGCGGGAATGATGTGGGGGTGGGGGCTTTCAGTCGCCGGTGGGGGAGCTGCCGTGCAGGAGGGCTTGAGCGAAGGTGGCGGGGAGGCCGGTGCGGGCGATTTTGGCGGCGGCGGTTTGGGTGTCGTAGGGGACGCGCCGCAGGATGAGGGTGTGGTCGGGGAGGGAGAGGAGGCCGTAGGCGGCGCGGGGATCGCCGTCGCGGGGTTGCCCGACGGAGCCGGGGTTGATGAGGTAGCGTGCTGTTGTTTCCAGCGTGAGCTTGCAGGTGCCGGTTGCGTCGTAGCAGAGGGGGACTTGGGTGGTGGTGCTGCCGCGCTGGGTGAAGACGGCTGGCCTGTGGGTGTGGCCGGTGAGGATGAGAGGCTGCGGTTGGCTGCGGAGGAGGGCGGCGGCTTGGCTGGGGGTGCTGATGCGCTTCCAGCGGTGCCCGTCGGTGGGGGCATGCAGCAGGTGCAGGCTGCCGTAGCTGCGGGTGAGGGGCAGTTGGGCCAGCCAGTCCATGTGCCAGGGGGATAGCATGGCGGCGGTGCGCTGCATCATGTGCTCGTAGAGGGGGACGCCGAAGGTGCCGGGGTGCAGGAGTTCGGCTTCGTGGTTGCCCTGGACGGCGGCGCTTAGCCGGGGTATGAGCAGATCCAGGCAGGCTGCCGGGTCGCCGTTGAAGCCGATGTGGTCTCCCAGGCTGATGCAGGTGGCGGCTCCGTGGTCGCGGGCGTCGGTCAGGACGGCTTGCAGGGCTTCGAGGTTGGCGTGCACATCTGACAGGATGGCAAGCATGGGGGCGGTGCGACGGGAACGGGGAACTTGTTTTCTGGAGAAATGGGGGCTCCCGGAGAAATGGGGGCGTTATTTCTGGAGCAGTTGGCGGAGGCGTTCTTTGAAGGCAGGGATGCCGTCACCCATGGCGGCGGAGATGGGGATGATTTCCTGCTTGGGGAAGCGCTGCCGCAGGATCGCCAGGTTTTCTGTGGAGGTGGGGTCGTCCATTTTGTTGGCGAGGATGATCCAGGGACGCGCGGCGAGTTCTTCGGAATAGAGTTTGATTTCTTTGCGAAGGGTTTGGATGGCTTCGACGGGGTCGTGCTCGAGGCCGGTCATGTCGACGACGAAGAGGAGGAGGTGGCAGCGCATGATGTGCCGGAGGAACTCATGGCCGAGTCCGCGGTTTTCGGAGGCGCCTTCGATGATGCCGGGGATGTCTGCGACGATGGCGCGGGCGTAGTCCGGGTATTCGACGACGCCGACGATGGGTTGCAGGGTGGTGAAGGGGTAGCTGGCGATTTTCGGAGTAGCTCGGGAGATGGCGCTCAGCAGGGTGCTTTTCCCGGCGTTCGGGTAGCCGACGAGGCCGGCGTCGGCGATGCGCCGCAGTTCGAAGAAGAAGACGCCGGATTCGGCTTCTGTGCCGTATTCGAATTCGATGGGGGCCTGGTTGGTGGCGGTGCGGAAGTGCCAGTTGCCCCGGCCGCCTTTGCCGCCCTGGCAGAGGACGAAGCGTTCGCCGGGTTCGGTGAGGTCGGCGATTTGCTCCAGTTCGATGCCGTCGCCTTCGCGCTCGAGCCACGTGGCTTCCTGCATGGTGGCGGCGTTGCTGCGGTAGACAATGGTGCCGGGTGGTACTTTGCCGATGACGGTTTTGCCGTCGCGCCCGTGCTTGCGGGCGTGCATGCCGGGCATGCCGTCGGTGGCGATGAGTTTGGGGTCGTAGAAGTATTGACGCAGGTCGTTGGTGCCGTTGCTGACTTCCAGGATGACGCTGCCGCCGTCGCCGCCGTCGCCGCCATCGGGGCCGCCGCGGGGTACAAATTTCTCGCGGCGGAAGCTGGCGAGGCCGTTGCCGCCTTTGCCGGCTTTGGCGAAGATTCTGATGTTGTCGACGAACATGGCCGGAGCATAGCGGATTTTGGGGGGCTTTGCAAGCATAATCCTCGGGGCTGCGGGGGGTGGGTGTGTCGCCGGTGGGGTGGGGGTGCCGCTGTTGATTTCGTGTTCGCCTGTTCCGGATGCGGGAAGGGCGGGAGGGGTGAGTGCAGGATGGGGGTGATGTCGGAGAAACGGTGTGATGTCAGATGATTAAACTTGCTTCTCGGGGTGGGCTGTGCTAGATTGTGCGGCGTCAGGCAATAAAACCTCTCATGAATACGAAACTTCGCATTGTCATCGGTTCAGACCACAAGGGCGTGGATCTGAAGGAAGCTGCGGTGGAGCTCCTGAGGAGCTGGGGCTACGAGGTCGAGGATGTAGGCACTTATACAAAGGAGGCTTGTGACTACGCCGATTACGCCAAGGCGGTGTGCCGCCGGATTATTGATGGCCGGGCTGACCGCGGTATTCTGATTTGCTTTACGGGGTTGGGAATGAGTATTGCCGCCAACCGTTTCAGGGGGATCCGCGCGACGCTGACCCGCTCGCCTCAGGTGGCGGAGCTTTCCCGCCTGCATAATAATTCTAATGTGATGTGCCTCGCGGCGGCTTTCGTGACGCCGGAGGATTTGGATAATGTGCTGCACGCCTGGTTAGCGGCGGAGTTTGAGGGTGGCCGCCATATTCCCCGTTTGCTCAAGGCTTCGGGTTCTCCTCTTGCGGTGACGGATCCTGAGCTGGCCGGGTATATCGAGGAGGAACGGCTGCGCCAGAACAATAATATCGAGCTGATCGCTTCGGAGAACTTTACGTCGCCTTCGGTGATGGAGGCTCAGGGCAGTGTGCTGACGAATAAGTATGCTGAGGGTTACCCCGGCAAGCGCTGGTATGGCGGTTGCGAGGTGGTCGATAAGGTGGAGCAGCTGGCGATTGACCGTGCGAAGGCGTTGTTCGGTTGTGATCATGCTAATGTGCAGGCTCACTCGGGTTCGCAGGCTAATATGTCGGTGTATTTGGCTTGCCTGCAGCCCGGTGATACGATTTTGTCGATGGACCTGTCCCATGGCGGGCATTTGACGCACGGTTTCTTTGCCAATTTCTCGGGCAAGCTTTACAAGGTGGAGCATTATGGGGTGAATCCCGAGACAGAGTGCATCGATTACGATGCGCTGGAGGCTAAGGCTAAGGAGATCAAGCCCGCGCTGATCCTGGCCGGTGCTTCTGCTTATTCCCGTACGATTGATTTTGCGCGCTTGCGCCGGATTTGTGATGAGGTGGGCGCGATTATGTTTGTGGATATGGCTCACATTGCCGGGCTCGTGGCTGCGGGTGTGCACCCGTCCCCGGTGCCGTACGCGGATTTTGTGTCGACGACGACGCATAAGAGTCTGCGCGGTCCGCGCGGTGGTATGGTGCTGTGCAAGGAGAAGTGGGCCAAGAAGCTCAATGCCGCGACGTTCCCGGGAATGCAGGGTGGCCCCCTCATGCACGTGATTGCTGCGAAGGCGGCTTGCTTGGGTGAGGCTCTCCGGCCAGAGTTCAAGGAGTACGCCAAGCAGGTGGTGAAGAATGCCAAGGCGATGGCTGATAAGCTCAAGCAGCTGGGCTTCCGCATCGTGGCCGGAGGTACGGATAACCATTGCTTCCTCGTCGACCTCAGTGGCAAGGGCCTCAATGGGGCCGAGGCTCAGGTAGCTCTCGATAAGGTGGGTATCACGGTTAATAAGAACGCGATTCCTTTCGATAAGGGGACGACGTCTACGCCGTCCGGTATCCGTATCGGTACGCCGGCTGTGACGACCCGCGGCATGAAGGAGCAGGATGTCTGCCAGGTGGCTGAGTTTATCGGCCGCTGCCTCGCGATTCTCGCGGCTCAGAAGGTCTGTGAGACGCCGGGCGCTTACGATGAGTTGCGGGCTGAGGTCACGGCGTTCAACAGCCAGTTCCCGATGCCGTAAGTGCGACGTTGAGTTTGCTCCCGGGGGAGTGCCCCCCCCCGGGGTGGTTCCCGCGCCCCCGATGTCTGCGCTGTTGCAGGCCGGGGGCGCTTTGCTGTTTCTGCTCCCGGGGGGCGGGTTTTCCCCCCCCCAGTATGACTTGTGCCGGGATGTTGTTGCCGGGGTGCTGTTGGGGTGCTGCTGTTTCCGGGAGGTGGGACGGAGGGGGCGTTTGCTGCTGTGGCTTGTGCCGTGGTGGATTTTCCTTTCGGGAATGCTCCAACAGTCGCGTTTTGAGCTTGCCAAAAATGCAATGCAGTGGCAATATACGCCCATGGGTTTCCGCTTTAGAATTGTTGCTGTCTTTGCGTTGGTGTTTGCGGCTGTGATGCTTGGATGCCAGGGACAGGGCTCCAATTCGTATCTGCGGACGCCCCGGGCGGTTAAGTTTAAGCCTGTACCCGGGCCGATTCTGCCGCGGACGATGACTCAGATGGCGCGTGAGATTAATATCCGTACGCGTATCATCCCGTCGAATTCTTTGCAGCGCAGTCGAGCCAAGAGGATGCGGCCGACGTTTATTACGATCCACAGCACGGCTAATCACTCGGCGAGTTCGACGGCTATGCAGCATTCTCTCGCGTTGTGCAATGGGGCGTTCACGAACCGCAGCTGGCATTTCACGGTGGATCAGTTCATGGTGGTGCAGAATTTGCCCGTGAATGAGACGGCTTGGCACGCCGGTTCGCAGGCGGGTAATCACCACTCGATCGGTATCGAGATGTGTGAGTGCGAGAATCGCGGTGCCAATCATTTCCGTACTTGGGATCGGGCGGCGAAGTTGACGGCGGTGCTCATGAAGCGGTTTAATATTAATTTGCGCCGCGTGGTGCCCCACTATCACTGGACGGGAAAGAATTGCCCCGCTCCGCTGATGACGAATGGGCGCCCGGGTGCGAAGTGGGCTTGGTATTTGTCGCGCGTGGATTATTATTTCCGTTGCTTGAATAATGGTGTATCGCGACGTTGAGGTGCTGGGTTCCCGCGCTATGGCCGGGCTGAGACTCAGCGATGCGTTGCACGAGGCGGTGACGCTCCCCGTGCGTGAACGCCAGGCTTTGGCTGCTGCGCAGTTGCATACGGTGGCGGATCTTTTGTTGCGTGCTCCGCGCCGCTATGAGGACAGACGGATTCAGCGTGAACTCGCCGGGTTGGCGGAGGGGGAGACTGTGTGCCTGCGGCTGCATGCTTACAGTGCCGGATGGAGGTTTTCCTATAAGCGGTATTTTGAGGTGTCGGCGGGAAATATCGGCGATCCGCACGGGGTGCGTCTTTTGCTGCGGTGGTTCAATATGCCCTACGTGGCGAAGTTGCTGGCGGTGGGAATGAGGTTGAGTGTGTACGGACGCGTGAGGTTTTTCGCGGGCAGGATGTGCATGATTAATCCCGATTTCGAGGTGATGGAGGATGAGGATACCGGCCACCGCTTGGCGGCTGTTGCTTTGGGCGAGACGCCGGATGAGATGGTGCAGACGCCAGGCGGGGCGGAGCCGCAGCCAGCTGCGTCTGTGCACACGGGGCGTATTGTGCCGATTTACCGTGCTGTCGTCGGGGTGTCGCCGCGCTCGTTGCGCCAGCTGGTGTGGGAGCTGTTGCAGCGTTTGCCGGCGGATGTGGAGCCCCTTGGCTATGATGTCGCACCGGCGTACCCGTATGGCGAGGCGCTGAGGGATTTGCATTTTCCGGCGGAGATGGAGGCGATGCGCAAGGCGCGCTTGCGACTGGCGCTGGGGGAGTGCTTTGGGCAGCAGTTTCGCGTGGCCTGGAGGCGTATGAGGACGCTGGCCCGCCCCGGTCAGGTGACGGCGACGACGGATGGTTATGTGGAGGAGTTGCTGGCTGGGTTGCCGTTTGCGTTGACGGGGGCTCAGCAGCGTTGCCTGTCGGAGATTCGGGCTGATATGGAGGTGCCGCGGCCGATGAACCGGCTCTTGCAGGGCGATGTGGGCAGCGGTAAGACTCTGGTGGCTCTTTGCGCGATGCTGTTGGCGGTGGAGAGCGGGAAGACGGCGGCGATGCTCGCGCCGACGCAGATCCTTGCCGAGCAGCATTATCACCGTTTCCGACGTTTGCTCCATGGGATGGATGTGCGCTTGTCGCTGCGCACGGCTGATCGGGTGGATGATTCCGGCCTGGTGCTGGAGGCACCGGATGCGGATGATGGAGCGCCCCGCCTTGTGGTGGGGACTCATGCGTTGCTGTACAATAAAAATCGCCCGGCTCGCCTGGGCCTGGCGGTGATTGATGAGCAGCACAAGTTTGGTGTGGAGCAGCGGGAGCGTTTTATTAACAGTGGGGATTGCCCGGATGTGCTGGTGATGACGGCGACGCCGATTCCCCGTACGCTTACGCTGACGATGTACGGGGATTTGGATGTGTCGGTGATTGATGAGTTGCCCGCGCAACGCGGGAAGATTGTCACGGCGCTGCGGAACCCGGATCACATGAAGCGCGTGATCCGCTTTATGCACTCCGAGCTGGCAGCCGGCCGGCAGATTTACATCGTGTCTCCGCTGATCGAGGAGCGCGAGTCCCGCGAGGATGCCGACGGGGTGAGGAAGGGTGCAGCGATGAGCGCTGCCGGAACGGGGGGCGGCGGAACGAGGGGCGGCGGAACGAGGGACTCTGCCAGGCATGAGCGTTCGGCGGCGGTTACGGAGCTCGAGCGCTGGCGAGCTGAGTTCCCGGAGGCGTCGGTGGGATTGCTGCACGGAAGGTTGTCCGCGGAGGAGAAGTCAGCGGTGATGGGGGCGTTCCAGTCGAATGAGACGCAGGTGCTCGTGGCGACGTCGGTGGTGGAGGTGGGGGTGGATGTGCCCAATGCGACGCTGATGCTGATCAATGATGCGGAGAGTTTCGGTTTGTCGCAGCTTCATCAGTTGCGCGGGCGTATCGGCCGCGGCTCTCACCGGAGTTACTGCATCCTGTTGTCGCGCTCGAAGCAGGGCGAGCCGGGATACGCTAAGCTGGAGATTTTGTGCCGCACGCTCAATGGGTTCGAGATTGCTGAGGAGGATTTCCGCTTGCGCGGACCGGGTGATGTGCTCGGTACGGCTCAGAGTGGCCTCGGCAGTGTGCAGTACGCAGAGTGGTTGAGTGATGCGCGCCTGATTCATCGTGCCAGACGTGAGGCGGAGGCGGTGCTGAGGACGGACCCGGAGCTGTCCCGTCCGGAGCATGCGGCGCTGCGGGCTCTGGTCTCGGGTGAGGGGGAGACGGCGGTGGTTGGTTGAGTTGCCGGGGTAGTTGGCTGGGTTGCCGGGGGAAGGCCGCTTCGGGGATTCTGTCCCGGATGGGAGGGGTGGGTCAGGGGACGTAGACGCGGGGAACGCGGGCAGAGATGCTGGTGATGACGTTGCTCGGGATGGTGCGTGCGCGGGTGGTCAGTTCTTGCCAGGGAACGTTTTCTCCCATGATTTCGGCAACGTCGCCGGGCTCTACGGCGCTGAGGTGGGAGACGTCCACCATGATTTGATCCATGGTGATGCGCCCCAGTACGGGACAGTAGGAGCCGTTGAGGTAGACGCGCGCTCCGGTGTTGGAGAGGTAGTGCAGGTAGCCGTCGCCAAAGCCGATGCCTATGGTGGCAACCCGCGTGGGGCCGGTGGTGATGTAGGTGTGGTTGTAGGAGACGCCGTGGTTGTCCGGCAGGGTGCGTACGAGGGTGACGCGGCTGTAAAGTGTCAGGGTGTTGCGCAGTTCTTTGTTGTAGGGCGAGGGCATGGGCGAGTAGCCGTAGAGGATGCGCCCAAGCCGTACCATGTTGGTGCTGGGGGCGCTGTAGTTGAAGACGGCAGAGCTGCTGCAGAGGTGGCGGTAGGGGAGGGCCAGGCTGGTTTGCAGTTCCTTGACGGCGCGTTCAAAGCTGCGGATTTGCCGGTGGGTGAAGGAGATGTCGTCCGAGGCGGCGGAGAGGTGTGAGTAGACGCCTTCGATGTCCAGGTGCTCACAGTTGCCCAGTGCTTCGCCGATGCCTGGCAGGTCGTTGGGCAGCAGGCCGGCGCGACCCATGCCGGTGTCTACGCTGATATGCAGATGCACTTTTTTGTTGTACAGGCGGCCCAGGCTGTTGAAGTGCTCTGCTTCTTCCAGGCTGGAAAGTGCAGCCCGCCAGCCGTGCTGGACGATGATTTCCCGCTCCGCCGGAAAGCAGGGACCTAGGATGAAGGGGCAGATCCTGCAGCCGGCGTCATGCACCCGCTGGGCTTCCGCTATGGTCGCTACCCCAAAGAAGGCGATGTCTTCGTTATCCAGTGCTTTGACGACGCCTTCAATGCCGTGACCGTAAGCTTCCGCCTTGACAATGGCCATTTGTTTGTGTCCCGGCAGTACGCGCTTGACGACTCGCAGATTGTGACGCATGGCGTCTGTGTCTACTTGGGCCCACGCGCGGTAGAGAGAGGTGTCCTGCATGTGTCTATTTTATGCTTCTTGCGGAAATTTGGCAATACATTTGCAGGGATATGCAGGAAAAATTCAATTTCCTGCTGTTATGATAGGAATTGGCTTGACGGGTTGTGTCTGTTGATGATAAAGATTGGAGATTCCGATTTCTTGGAGGTCAATGAAGTACTTTGGAGTGACATGATGAGAAGTGTACATGGGAAGGTGTGTTTGTTGGCAGAAGCTGTTATGCTGATGTCGGCTTTTGGGACTGAGTGTCTGGCGGGCGATATTGTTTTCGCTCCGGATATGACGGTGGAATCGCCGGGCGGTGCGTTTTCGGTAACGTTCGGGGAGTTCAGGGAGATCCTGGGGGATGATTTTGACTACGATACGGGCAAATGGGTTACGGTGTATGGGGAGCGGGGGTCGCAGCTCGATCCGAATTCGGAGTATTATGCTGACTTTACCCGTTCGGTGGTTCGGGCGTTTCATACGCTTGAGGGTACGTTCGCGAATAAGGCGTCCAGGCAGCTTCAGGTGCAGGTTGTGTTTGCTGTTGACAGCGGAAGGACGCAGGGGGCTTCGGCTGATCCCTGGTGGCAGGATGATAATGGCGGCGGGACCCGCTTGACTTACGGCGATCTCGGGGTGGAGGGTGTGAGTGCGGATACGGTCGCTCGGGTTAACAAGATCGAGTACGTGTGGAAGTATGGGATGAATGACGGTGGTGACTCGGGTGGGTATGATGTGCAGATTACTTTCAGAAGTCCTGTTGCGTATTCGGGTGGCGCTTTCGGTTCGTTTTATGTGGGGGAGGATGCCGGTGGTTACCGAACGGGTCAGTACGATGTGGAGACGATTACGCTGCATGAGATGGGGCACGCGCTGGGTTTCCATACCGGCACGGGCTTCGGCAGTGTGAGTATGCTGGATTTGATGACGGATGCCCGCCTGAGTTCGCGGCCGGGAGGCGGTACGGAGTGGCTTTTTACCGGGGAGACGGCGACGGCGTTGAATGGGGGGACGGAGGTGCAGTTGATGCCGGGGGATTCCGGATATGACCCTCATGTGCGTACTCCTGCGGGGTTGCTGATGCAGGATGGTACGCAGAATCCCGGGGCGGCGCGGGGTTTTACTGAGCTGGATTTGGCGATGTTTCAGGATTTGGGCTGGACGCTGATGAGTTCGGACGGGGTGGTGCCGGAGCCGGCGACGGCGATGTTGAGCCTGCTGGGGCTGGCTGGGCTGGCTGCACGGCGCAGGCGCCGGATGTGAGGCCCGGAAGAGAAGGGGGAGGCTGGGGGCTGGTGACCGGAGGATGGGTTGAGGATGGGTTGAGCTGTGTGGCTTTTTTGCGGCGGCGGTGTGTTTAACCTTGATTTTATGGCGGAAATAGGGCATAAGAGGGGGCGTCATGACGGAAGAACCGAAGCACAAGCCTGCCTGGCTTAAGGTGAAGCTGCCGAAGGGGCAGGTGTATAAGGATGTGCAGAGGCTGGTGAAGGGAAATGCGCTGGTGACGGTGTGCGAGGAGGCGCTCTGCCCAAACCGCGGTGAGTGCTGGAGCCATGGTACGGCGACGTTCATGGTTTGCGGGGAGGTGTGCACGCGTGCTTGCGGGTTCTGTGCGACGCGTACGGCGAAGCCGGGGCCGCTCGATCCGGAGGAGCCTCGCAAGGTGGCGGAGGCCGTGGCTCACATGAAGCTGAGTCATACGGTGGTGACGATGGTGACGCGTGATGATTTGCCGGATGGCGCGGCCGGGCATATCGCGGAGACGATCCGTGCGATTCGCCA
Source organism: uncultured Akkermansia sp. (assembly GCA_944390825.1). GTDB lineage: Bacteria > Verrucomicrobiota > Verrucomicrobiia > Verrucomicrobiales > Akkermansiaceae > Akkermansia. The sequence goes on along the minus strand of CALXRG010000006.1, from coordinate 23,515 downwards.
GGCAAGCCCGGAGACGATTATCGAGGTGCTGACGTCCGATTTTAACGGTAATGAGCAGGCTCTGGCGTGTGTGATCGATGCCCGCCCGCATATTTTTAATCATAATCTGGAGACGGTGGAGCGGTTGACGCCGATGGTGCGTTTCCGGGCGCAGTACCGCCGCTCGCTGCATATGCTGCGGCGTGCGCTTGAGATGGCTCCCGGTATGGTGGTGACGAAGAGCGGTATCATGCTGGGACTGGGCGAGACGCGTGCCGAGGTGGAACGCAGTATGGATGATTTGCTGGAGCAGGGCGTGTCTGTGCTGACGATGGGGCAGTACCTCCGCCCCTCTCCCCGCCATTTGCCGGTGATTGATTACTTGCGCCCTGAGGTGTTTGATGAGTTGCGCGAGGTGGCGCTGGCAAAGGGGTTCCGCCATGTGGCAAGCGGTCCGTTGATCCGGTCGTCTCACCATGATGCGAACTTCCGCCCGGAGTTGGATATTCTGGAGGCGATCAATGAGGATTTGCGCCGCCGCGGTGAGTTGCCCGCTGAGCCTGCGCCTGAACCCTGATGTTTTCTTCCCCCATCGAGTACTACTGAGTTTCGCTTACCCATTACTGAGTCTTCTCACTTTTAATACCTCCGACCATGCAGACTAATACACCGACGAATTCCGCTGAGCAGCTCGAGAGCCTTTACGGCAGTGAGACTTTCGGCGTCAAGACGATGAAAAAGTACCTGTCCAAGGATGCTTTCAGGAAGATGATGACGACCATCGAGAAGGGTGGGCGCCTGGATCCGACTATCGCTGATGAGGTGGCTCAGGCGATGATGGTGTGGGCTATCTCCAAGGGGGCTACGCATTATACGCACTGGTTCCAGCCGCTGTCGGAGGCGACGGCGGAGAAGCATGACTCGTTCGTGGAGCCGGACGGTAAAGGCGGGATGATCTGTGAGTTTACCGGTAAGTCGCTGATCCAGGGGGAGCCGGATGCGTCGTCGTTCCCATCCGGTGGTATCCGTGCGACGTTCGAGGCGCGCGGCTATACGGCGTGGGATCCGACTTCTCCGGCTTTTATCAAGCGTACGGCGAATACGGCGACGCTGTGTATCCCGACGGCGTTTTGTTCGTATACGGGTGAGGCGCTGGATAAGAAGACGCCGCTGCTGCGCTCGATGGCGGCGGTGGCCCGCCAGGCGACGCGTGTGTTGAATTGCTTTGGTATCGAGCCGAGTGTGGTGGAGTCGAATCTCGGGGCGGAGCAGGAGTATTTCCTGATTGATCGCGATTTGTATTTGCAGCGCCCGGATCTGATTGAGACGGGGCGCACGCTGTTCGGTTGCCTGCCGCCGAAGCATCAGCAGATGGAGGATCACTATTTTGGCTCGATCAAGGAGCGTGTGCTGGAGTTTATGGCGGCGGTGGACCGTGAGCTGTGGGCGCTCGGTGTGCCGGCGAAGACCCGCCACAATGAGGTGGCTCCGGGGCAGTTCGAGCTGGCGCCGCTTTTCGAGCCGAGCAATGTGGCGGTGGATCACAATGTGATGATTATGGATATCCTGGAGCGCCAGGCGTTGAAGTTTAACCTGGTGTGCCTGTTGCACGAGAAGCCGTATGCCGGTGTCAATGGCTCGGGCAAGCACAACAACTGGTCTCTGTCGACGCCGGAGCTGGGATCGCTGCTCAGCCCGGGTAAGACGCCGCACAGTAATTTGCTGTTCCTGACGTTCCTGGCGAGTGTGATTCGCGCGATCGATTTGCATGCGGATTTGCTGCGTGCGTCGATTTCCAAGGCGGGCAATGATCACCGCCTCGGGGCGCAGGAGGCTCCGCCTGCGATTATTTCAATTTTCCTGGGCGATCAGCTGATGGATATCATCGAGCAGATCAAGCACGGCGGGGCGAAGAGCTCGGCCGGCAAGACGATGATGGAGCTGGGCGTGGATACGCTGCCGGTGCTGCCCAAGGATGCGACGGATCGCAACCGTACGTCGCCGTTCGCGTTCACGGGCAATAAATTCGAGTTCCGCGCGGTGGGGTCTTCCCAGACGTGCGCGTGGCCGATGTCGATTCTCAATACGATTGTGGCGGAAACGCTCGATGAGGTGGCGACGAAGCTGGAGCCTTATGCGGGGACGCCGGAGTTCCGCGCCAAGGCGATGGAGCTGGTCACCGAGATGGTGGTGAAGCACGACCGTGTGCTGTTCAATGGCAATGGTTACTCCGAGGAGTGGGTGGCAGAAGCTGAGCGGCGCGGGTTGCCGCATATCAGGACGACACTGGAGGCGCTGGAGGTGCTTTCCCGCCCGGATACGATCGCGCTTTTCCAGAAGTATGGTGTGCTGACGGAGGCGGAGCTGCTGGCCCGAAAGGAGATCCAGGTGGAGAGTTATGTGAAGCTTATCGATATCGAGGCGAAGACGTGCCTTAACATGCTGGAGACGATTTACAAGCCGGCTATCGCGGAGCAGATGACTGAGATTTGCGGTACGGTGGCGGCTATTCAGTCTGCCGGTATCAGGGCAGGGCTCAGGGCCGCAACGGATAAGGCGGAGAGGGTGGGCGCTCTCTACGATGAGATGCTTGACCGGACGGCGGAGCTTGCTTCCGCGATTGAGAAGGGGTGCACGCAGGCGGAGCTTGATTGTATGGCGGCTGCACGCGTGACTGTGGATACGCTGGAGACCATCGTGGACGCTGATCTGTGGCCGGTGCCGACTTATGCGGAGATGCTTAATATCCACAGCAAGTGAGCTTTGTCCCGGGCGGCCATAGGCCGCTCGTTATGATACGAAGGCCTGCAATGCAGCGCAAAGAAAGCCGGAGCCCCCGGGTGGGGCTCCGGCTTTCTGCTGCCCGGTTGTCCCCGGTGATGGGGGCAGGCGGATGAGCTTCAGGATAGGGGCGTGATGATGGCGGAGTCGTCTGAGATGATGACTTCGGCCGTGGGGGCGATGAAGCAGGCTTGGGTGTTGGCCGGAACGGTGAGAATGGTGATGCCACTGGCGGTGGTCACGGTGCAGCCGCTGGCGGTGGTGACGGCGTAGGCTTTCGAAATAATGGTGGCTATGTTCATGATACTGAAATGCGCGTTGAAATTGGAAGGCTGTGTTAAAATAGGAATGTCGTGTTGAAATAGGATTGTTGTGTTGATGAAGTGCCGGTGTCCCCCACAACGCAAAGGAGGCTGAGGGGGCGGTGAGGTGTCAGCCCAGACGGGCAAATTGCAGGTGCATCCAGTCGATGTCCCGCTCGCGTCCCAGGGAGGTGGCTCCGTGGGATTCCCAGATGTCCCACCAGGCCTGGCAGTCCGGGTGCGAGAGGGTTGCTTGCGGTGCGTGGGTGCTGTAGGCGTTCGTCTCGGGGGCGAAGTCCAGGGCAATGCCCCAGGCGTGCATGGAGAGCGCGGAGCCGCTGCTCGTGCTGCGGTAGTTGTAGCTGCCGCCGTAAATGTCCAGTCCCAGACGGTGGATTTCTTCGCAGCCATAGTGGGCCAGGACTTCGCTGAGGGCTTGCTGCACGGCGTCGGCAATGAGTTTGTGGACGCGGATGGTGCGGACGGGAGAGCCTTCGTAGTAGAGGGTGTAGGGCGGCGTGATGGAGATGAGGGCGGATTCGTTGCCGGGTTTGCCAAAGATGCTGCTGCCGCTCCTGACTTGGGCCTGGGTGGGCCATGCGGTGACAGCGGGAAGCCCCAGGGCGCGACTGATGGCTTGGATGGTGACCGGGCCGATGATGCCGTCGGCATCGACGCCCAGATGTTTCTGGATGCGGATGATTTCGGTTTTCATGGGGGGGATTCAGTGGTTGGCAAGTTGGAGTTCCAGGTTGCGGAGCCGGGTGTCCATGGCTCGCAGGACTTCGACTGTTTGGGCGGCGGTGACGGATTGGTCTTTGGCCAGCTGGCGGAAGTCTGTGTAGACGAAGCACATGAGGCAGAGGCCGCCGAAGGTGATGATTTCTCGCGTGTAGTCACGTACGATGTTCAGGTAATCACGGAATGGTTTGCACATGCCTTGCTTATAGACGCGGGTGTTGCTGTTGCCAAGCACCGGGTGCAAAAAAGCAGATGCGTACCCGGGGGGGAACGCATCTGCGGAGGGTCGGAAGTGCAGGGGCCGGGCGGGGGTTAGCGTTCGCCCGGCGAGGTGTAGTAGACCCGGCCATCGAGGCTGGCATGGTAGATGCCGCCGGGTACGATGGAGATGCCCAGGGTTTTGTTGGCGTAGCTCTCGGTGGGCAGCTCGACTTTGTAGCGCCGAATCTCGGGGGTGTCCGGTTTGTCCGGGTCACGGATGACGACGGTAATCGGTCCTTTGATGGGGGCAGCCTGGGTTTTGTTGATGGTGCTGCTGGTGCCGGAGGTCAGGAAGCCGACGGGGTAGATCTCGCCGGCGGCGTCTTGCGCTTCGACAAAGAGACGGCCCGTGGTGGTGTTGATGATTTTGACGGAGTAGTCAATGGGGCCGCCCGGAATGGCGCTCTGGACAGGCTGCGGCGTGATGCTAGCCTGGGGCTGGGTGATGACGGTGGGAGCTGCGGGCGCGGCGGGTTGCACGTTGTATGTGGGGGCCGCCGGTGCGGGCACCGCGGCGGAGGGTGTCACTCCGGGGGTGACTGTGGCTGGTACCGCCGGCGCCGGGGTGGTGGAGGCGGTTGTGTTATAGCCGGTTGTGCCGTAGGGCGCGGTTGTGGCTCCCGATTGGGTGCCGGAAAGGGTGCTCAGGGCATCCGCAACGAGAGGGTCTGTTGCGGGTTTTGCGGGGGCTGGCGGGGTGTAGCCGTTGCCCGTGGAGCCAGCGGTGCTGCTGGTGTAGGCTTGAGCCTGCCGGTCAAAGGCATCGTCGACCGAGGAATCAACGGCGACTGCTGCCTGGCCGGGAAGAGCCAGATGTGTCTGCGGCTGCGACGTGCTGCTGCTGGTGGCAGGCAGACGGTAGTTGCTCGCGTAGTCCGGCTCGCTTTGGCATGATACGAGCAGGGCGCTGAGCACGCAGGTGAGGAACAATGTCGGTTTCATGCTGGGGGGTATTGTAGCATTTGCCGGGATGACTGGCAAGGTTTAATACGTGCTTTCGCGCTCTCGCGTGCGCGTGCGGGTGCGCACGGGCACGAGTGACCGCGGACTTGGGGCCCGCGTGCCGGTGGACTCGGGGTCCGCGGGGAAACCCCCGCTCGAAACAAAAATCGGCGGGCGCAACACAGACCGGGCGCCTGCGCGCTGGCGCTCAGGGTGGGGATTGGGGTGCTGCTCCGGGGTGCCCGCTGCACAGGCTGGTTTGATAGCGAGGTTTGTGCTTGCAAAAGCAGGGTAATGGGGTAGAATGATCGCGTTATGGCAGACCGTACACAGACTGATCCCGTCCGGATGGAGAAAATTGTGAGCCTTTGCAAGCGCAGGGGGTTTATTTTTCAGGCAGCTGAGATTTATGGCGGCCTCAACGGCTGCTGGGACTACGGTCCTCTCGGTGCGGAGTTGAAGCGTAATCTCAAGGACTACTGGTGGCGTGTTCACGTGCAGGAGCGCCCCGATGTCGTGGGAATGGACGGCGCCATCCTGACGCACAATGCGGTGCTGACGGCTTCCGGACACGTGGGCGGGTTTTCTGACCCGCTCTGCGATTGCTTGCTGAGTAAGGAGCGTTTGCGCGCTGACCAGATCCCGGCGCAGAGCGGCATCGCGTACTGGTGGAGCGGGGCGTCGCGCAAGGATGGTTCCTGGAGTACGAAGAAGGAGTTTTCGATGCTGGTGCCAACCGATGGTGAGAAGGATGCTAAGACGGCCCGCAAGGGGGCGGCTCAGTATTACAGCCAGATCTGTGGCAGCGGCGCAACGGCTGCGGATATCGAGTTGCTCGGCGAGCGTACGGAGACGGTGACGGACAGTACTCGTTATAACCCGGCCAATGGATCGCTTGTGACGGAGGCCCGGTCGTTTAATCTGATGTTTAAGACGACGATTGGAGCGGCTTCGGATGAAAATGACCCGGCGAGTATCGGTTGGCTGCGCCCGGAGACGGCTCAGAGTATTTTCTGCCAGTATAAGAATATTCTGGATTCGTCGCGGATGAAGTTGCCGTTCGGTATTGCTCAGATCGGCAAATCGTTCCGCAATGAGATTAATCCGCGCAATTTTACGTTCCGCTCGCGTGAGTTTGAGCAGATGGAGATCGAGTATTTCTGCCGTGCGGAGGATGGCTTGCGCCTGACGGATGAGTGGCTGGAGACTTGCCTGACGTTTTACGAGAATATCGGTATCCCGCGGGATAAGATTCATATCCTGGATGTGCCGGATGGTGAGCGTGCGTTCTATTCGAAAAAGACGTATGACCTGGAGTATGCGTTCCCGTTCGGTGTGCAGGAGCTCCAGGGTATCGCTTACCGCACGGATTATGACCTGACTCGCCACCAGGAGGGGTCGGGTAAGCCTATGGAGTATTTCGATGAGGCAACGCGTGAGAAGTTTATCCCGCACGTGGTCGAGCCGTCCGCCGGCTGTGACCGTACGGTGCTGGCGGTGATTTGCGAGGCGTTCGATGAGGAGGAGCTGGGGAAGGATGGTAAGAGCGATGTCCGTACGGTGATGCGCTTCCACCCGCGTATGGCTCCCATCAAGGCGGCGATTTTCCCGCTGCTTAAGAAGAACGCGCAGCAGGTGCGCATCGCTCACGAGATCGAGCAGATGCTGCGCCCGTTCATGAATGTGTTCTACGATGAGGCCGGTGCTGTGGGTCGCCGCTACCGCCGGCAGGATGAGGTGGGTACGCCTTTCTGCATCACGGTGGACTTTGAGACGCTGGGTGAGGAGGGTGAGCCTGCTCTGAAGGATACGGTGACGATTCGCCACCGTGATTCGATGGAGCAGGAGCGTGTGGCAATCAGTGATTTGCTGCACTGGCTGCTTAAGCGTATCCACTGAGCCGGGTCTCCGCCGGAGAATTTCCGGGCCGCTCTCCGCTGTGTGCGGGGAGCGGCTTTTTTTGTGGTGGGTTGGGGAGAGTTTTTTGCGGTGGCTGGTGGCGGGAAAGAGACGCCGCCGTATGGTGCCGCCGGTGAAACGGATTTGCTGCGGATGCACTGGGATTGACGCATGCGGGGGATGCGGGCATGCTGGGGGCATGGCGATACGCATGAGAGAGTGGGGTATGCTGAGTGCGCCGGGACGTCGTGTGCAGATTCCGGTGGAGGGGATGCTTGGCTGGGATGAGGAGGCCCGACGCATGGGGAGAGGTCTCCAGCAGTTGTTCGATGCCGGTGCGGAGTGGCTCCGGCAGAAGGAGGAGGTGGACCAGGTGGCGGAGCAGGCTCAGCTGGCTTCCCGTATGCAGTCGGTGCGTGATGAGACGGCTCTGGATATGCAGGATGCTGAGGTGCGGGATTGGGATTATGCCTGGCAGCAGGCCAGTGCCGGCAGGGTGGCTGAGGTGGTGGATGAGTTGCCGCCTGAGCGCAGGGAGGCTGGCCGGAAGTTGGCTTCACTTTATAACAGACAGGCTTCTTTGGAGGTCCGCAGGGATCATGAGCTGTCGCAGATTGATCAGGCCCGCCAGCGCTGGCAGCAGGAGCTGGACCGGGCGGTGGCCCGTGGTGATGATGCTCAGGCGCAGCAGTGGCTGAGTTTGGGGGAGCGCGTGTTTGTGCCGGAGTCTGAGATGGAAAGGACAAAGAGCGCGGTGATGAGCCGCAGTTGTTTGTCGCGCTGGAGGGAGGCGTTGGATAGGCAGCCGCTGGAGACTCTCGCGGAGCTGGGGCGGGCGCAGGCTGACGCATTGCCCGGGCGGGAGGAGGATGCACACAGTCTGACGGAGCTGGAGGCGCAGACTCGCCGCAGTGCCCGGCGCGGGTTGACGGAGCGCTGGGTGCAGGGGGTGGAGCAGGGACACTTGCCGGATGCCCGTGAGGCGGAGGTTGCTTTTGCTGCCGGGTTGCTGACGGAGTCGCAGCGCGATGGTGTGCAGCCCGGCGGTCTGGCGGATGATGTGCGCAGCCGGAGCCGCTGGTTGCGCCTGGTGGATGAGTGCCCGGATGATGAGGAGAGCCGGACGGGGATGGCGCTGGATCTGGTGACGGCTCCGCTGCCGGTGGCGGAGCGGGCGTCGATGCTCAGACGTTTGCGTGAGTCCGGGGAGGTGTCTGTCGCAGATCGACGGGCGCTCAGTCGGGGGCTCTACCGGTTGTTTGTGGAGGGTGGCTTGGGTAATCCGGCTGATGAGCAGGCGTGCCGGCGTTACTTGGCTTTGCAGCAGGAGGGGATGCCGGTGCTGCGGTCGGGGGGCTCGGAGGCTTCCGCGGCTTGGCTGAAGCAGCAGCGCGAGACGGGGTTGTGCTGGGTATGTTATGAATCTTAAGGAGTTTTTTATGAATACAAATCAGGATAGAAATCGGATGTTGGGGGAGGATGACTCCCGGGTGGCGGATGCGCAGGCGTGGGAGTCTGAGCATGGGGAGGGACAGGATGCCGGGGAATTGCCGGCGTCTGCGGCGAGTGGCGGGGTGACTGCTGCCAGGCTCCGGGAGGTGGATGATGGGGCGGCAGTGGGCTTGACTGCTGCCGAGATGTCTCCGGCTGAGGCGGTCCGGAGGGGCGATGAGCAGGCTGAGCCGCTGCCGGAGGAGATGCTGGTGCCGGAGGAGGCGGCTCAGGCGCTGGGGCAGATGTTTGCAGAAACGGCGTTGGATGTGGCTCCCCAGGATGGGGGGCGGCTTCGGGATGGTGCGCCGCTGGAGGATGGGCCGGGGGACGGGGGATTGCGGGATGCCGGGTCCGCGGTTGCTGTGCTGTCGGGCGCGACTCCGGAGTCGGCTGCGGATGCCGGAGCGGAGCGGGAGCAGAAGGCGGGGGCATCTGTGTCCGCCGGGGTTGGTGCTCCTTCTGAGGAGGGCGGCGATGATGCGCCTCCCGGGAGGGGGGCTGAGGTGCACCGTGGGGACCCTGTGGCTGAACGTTTGGGGGGGCTGTCTCGCGAGCCCGGGGATGAGGCGGCGCGTGCTGCTTATTGGGCGCGTGTGCTGACGGGTGATTTGAGTGAGGTGCCTGCCGATGTGGTGGAGAGGGCCGGGGCGAATGATGCTGCGTTGGATGAGGAGGCAAGTGCTTACCGTTTGGCTTCGGTGATTAACCGCTCCTGGGTGGCGGATCACAGTGGTTTGTCGCGTGACCAGGTGCGGTCGCGGTGGGGGAGTTTGCGCTCGATGCTGGCTTCACAGTTGGGGGCGGCTGATGATGAGCAGGAGGTGTTCCGGGCAATTTCGCTGCGGGCTTCGGAGGAGAAGCTGAGGGCTCAGGCTCGCGATGTGTACAGGCGGGCTTACCAGGCGGGGTTGGAGGGGACGGCGGATGACGCGGGTTTGTCCCGGTTTGATGGTGTTGATGCAGAGACGGCGCGGCGCTTGCGCCAGGTGGAGCTCCAGGCGGCGATGGATGGCGGCGCGTTGCGCGATCGTTTTTTGCCGCTGGCTGAGAAGGTGTCCGCCGGGTTGGGTGCGGTGTATGCAACGGAAAATCAGGCGTTTTCTGCGCCGGAGGTGCTGGGCTCGGCTCCTGAGGTGCTGATGGCGGTGGATGAGCTGGCGGCGTTGCCTGCTGAGGACCGCCGGGTGGTGTATTACCTGGCCAGGGGGTTGGCGCCGCAGCTGCCGGAGGATGAGTCGTTGCTCAGCAGGACAGTGCGCAGTGTGAGACGCGGGGCGCTGGGTTTGAGTTTCGGTGCGGCGCAGGCGGTTGGTAATGTCGCGGCGAGTGTGGTCGGAAATCTGGGCGAGCAGCTGGATGGTGCGCTCGGTACGGATATGAGGGGGACGGCTGATGCGATGGACAGGCGTTTGCGGGTGCTGGAGGAGATGCGCCGCGTGGCTCAGGATGAGGTGTACAGCTTGGAGCCGGGGCCGGGTGAGTTCCGGGCGGAGCAGTTCCTGGTGGATGCTGCCGGGGCGACGCCGGCCGCAGTGGCGGCTTTTTGCGGTGGGGCAGGGTTCGCCGGTCTGACGCTCCATGGTGTGGGTGAGGCGATCGCAGAGGCCAGGCAGCGGGCGCCGCAGGGCGATCAGCAGTTGCAGACTGCTGCCGGGGTGATTGCCGGGACGCTTCAGGCGGGGATTTTCTCGTCGATGAGTAAGTTGGGCGGTAAGGCGATGGAGCAGTCGATCGCGGCGTTTGCCCGTGCCCGGGGCGGTGGTGTGGGCGGTTATTCTATGGCGGCGTTGCGCAGTTTGGGGATGCTGACAGGGGAGAGTGCCGGTTTGCTGCTGGGCGGTAAGGCTGCTCAGGCTGCTGATTTGGGTATGCAGGAGTTGGCTGCTCGCGTGGACCGCACGGCTTCGAATATTGATTGGCAGGCGTTTGGCGATAATTTGACGGATGTGGAGGCGAATATGCGCGAGGCCGCGATGATGCTGCCGTTCTTTTTGATTGGGTCGGGGCGCGTGGCGTTGAGGCATTTCCGCTCTCCGGGTATGGTCTTGGGTGATGGTGGTGCTCTGCGGGAGTGGGGTATCAGTGAGGAGCGCTGCGAGGCAATTATGAAGGAGTCCAATCCGGATGCTCAGGGGGCGATGCTCCGCGATGCGTTGCGCAACAGTGCACGCTGGGGCGGTGCGGGGTTTATGGATGAGGCGATGCGGGCGATGCGTTTGCTGAATACGGATTATTTCAAGGGGTTTTCGCAGCCGGAGGTGGTGCGCGATTTCCTGAGGTTGCCGTCGGAGAGCGCGGCGCTTCCCCGGGGGCAGGAGTTGATGAGGCCTGATGACCCGGAGTCGGTCAGCCGCGTGTTGCAGCGTCCGGGGGCGGGGACGATCAAGAGTCATTCGCGTTTGGCATCGGTGCTGCCGTTGTGGGATGAGTGGTGGGCCAAGTCGCATTTGCTCGGTGGGGGCGAGGAGTCTTCCCGTGCGTTGCGGGTGCAGTGGTTGCGCAACAGCTGGGAAAGGCGCGTGCGCTATGCAAAGGATATGGAGCACCCCGAGCAGCTCGCCCCTCAGTACCGTGATGCGGTGGGTGCCCAGGTGAGGCTGGCGGAGAAGGAACGCCGCATGATGGTGCAGGATCGTTTCGCTGAGATTTTGGACCTTTCCTACCAGCATTTGCTCAATGTGTATTCCCTGGATTCGCTGATCCGGGTGAACAGTTCGCCTGAGCGCTTGCGCATGAATACCGAGCAGAGCCGTCATGTGATGCTGGGTGAGGCGGCGAAGCTGCTGATGCGTATGGCCGCCGGTGAGAACCGCAGCGAAATTCTCCGGGCGTTCGAGAGAGGATGGGGCGATATGCTGGTGCGGCGCCGTAAGCGTGCTTTCGCTCCTGTGTGGATGGACAGGGTGCCCGGCCGTATGCTTTCTGCGATGGATGAGTACGTGGAGAGGGCCCGCAAGGTGGGCTTGGATGATGTGCCGCCTGAGTACTTGCAGTCAATGCGCGTGATGCAGGGGGTGGAGTCCTGTGCTGCGATGCTTTATGAACTGCTGCCCCAAACAGAGGATTTCCGTACGGCTTTGTCCAGGGGGATGACGCCGTTGCAGGCGTATTCTCATCTGGCGGCAAGGGAATTGCAAATCGACCCGGGAAAGATTCCCGGGTATCCGCAGGAGGCTGTTTTCCAAGGGGCGGACAGCGGGCGGATGCTGGATTATTCACGACGCAATGGTGAGTGTTTCGATCTGTACCGCAAGCTGACCGGTCGCGATGTGGAGCGTACGGTGGGCGCGGATGGGGTGACGTACTGGCGGGCCCGCCGCGCGGATGGACAGTATACCCGCTGGCATGAGAAGCCCGAGTATGCCGTGAATGATGTGGCATCGTCGGCTTCGCTTTCCTTCATGGAGTACGGTGCGTCGCTGCGCCGGTTGTTGCAGGATTATGCGGCTCGGGGGGACTTCGATTTCTGTAGCTGGCTGCCGGTGCAGCAGGATGGGTTTACGGTGTATGACCGGCTCTGCCGCAAGGCAACGGAGGATATGTCGCGCTATTGGCTGGGGTCTGCTTTGCGGATGCAGCCGGGGATGGATGTGACGCAGGTGAGTAAACAGTTCGCTTCCTCGCAGGGGACGGACGGGGTGACGCCGCTGATGCAGCCGGCAGATCGCGCCGGCGGAACGTACCGCGTGGATCAGCATTCGGTGGTGACGCCGCTGTCGCTGATGCAGGCTCGCTTTATGACGTATTGGCGCCGATGCCTGAGCAGTGGCTCGCTGGATGCGTCGGAGGCGGGGCGTATGCTCGTGGAGCGGGGATATTTGCAGCCCCGTGAGTGGGAGAACCTGCAGAATGTGCTCGGTCGGCCTATGCGTTTGCGCCGCCACCAGTCGGCGCAGGATGTGCTGGCTGCCCGGCGGGAGTTGTGCAATGTGTCGCTGGCGCGTGCTCTGACGGATTTGAGTACGCATTATGTGCTGGCGCAGGGGGACCGGCTGGCTCTGCCGGAGAGTGCCCGCGAATGGCTTTCGCTGGCGGTGTTCTGCCCGTTGGAGGCGGAGAATCACGAGTTCTTCCGGGAGGGGAACCGGCGCTTCCGTGTGCCGCTGGGGGCTGGTATGTCGCAGCTGATGCGGTGGGCGAACCGGCGCAGTATGAATAAGATCCGGGCGTATGCCGGGCAGTTGGAGAACTTCCGTCAGCAGCCGCCGCTGGATGAGCGCATGCAGTGGCATTTGGATGCTTCTGTGGGGCAGAATGAGGCGGTGATGCTCGAGCAGGCCTGGAGTTTGAGCAAGCTGCGCGATCCGCGACAGTTCGCGGCTCACCAGGTGTACTGGGATTTGTTGCAGGAGCCGGCTGCGGCCTGGAATCGCTTGAGTGAGGGCCAGAAGGATGATTTGCGCCGTACGATGTCGGCTGCCGCAGCCCGCAGTGGCTTGCCGGAGGTGATGGAGGCTCAGGCTCAGCAGTCGGGGGCTGATCTGGTGCATGAGCTGATTCTGAACCTGGATGGGGTGCTTAGGGAACACCCCGAGTTGCACCGGTATGCTCTGCGCTCTGATGATCTGGGGGTGGTGTATGAGATGCGGCTCGGGGAGCCTTCGCCGGGCGATGTTCCGCGCTTGCCTGACCCGGCCCGGGAGAAGCTGAATCTCCGGGGCAGCCGTCCTTTCGCCATGGAGCCATGGTATGGCAGGGTGCGGGATGAGTTTGTCGTGGGTGATATGCAGCCTTTGCCTGAGTTTATGCGGGGCGATGAGCGGGTGCTGACGGCGTTGCGTACGTTGGACCAGCTCCGCAGTTTTGTGGTGGATCAGCCGTATGCTACAGAGGACGGTATCTGGATGCACAACCGGCTTTATGGCGGTAAGCGCGGTGCCCGGCCGGAGGGAATTCCTGCCAGTTGGGTGCAGGATCAGCCGCTCACCGGTGTGCTCAATGTGCTGGAACGGGTGGATGAGCTGATCCGCGATCAGGGGACGGAGTCGGTGAAGCTGTGCGGTGTGGAGATGCGGCCCAGTGCCGGGCTGATAGACGGGTTGCCCTGGCGTACGGTTACGGTTTACCGGGATCCTTCCCAGGCGGAGATGATTTACCGCCTGATGCCCGGTGATGCTTATGCCGCCAGCGGTACGATGCGCAGTCCGTACGTGATCGTTTGCTGGAACGGCATGTACCTGAAGGTGCCGAAACGCGAGGCTGTCCGGGAGCCCGGGGAGGTGTCGGAGGCGATGAATCCCCTGCGGGATTTCCACGTGTTTGAGCGTCGCCCTTACAATCAGAAGACAATGGGCCAGTTGGCACTCCGCGGGGTAGAGTATACGCTGGATGGTATTGCTGAGCGCGCGGAGATTGGTGCCCGCCGCCCGGATTCGGCGTTTGACTTGGGGTACCGGGAGTTGCTGATGCGCTTGTGCGAGGATACGGGATTCAGCTGGTCGGTGCGGCAGAAGCAGCCTGAGCAGCTGGATGCCGGTGAGTGCCTGGCTTTGGGAATTGCACGCGAGCTGATGCTTTGCTGCAGTGGGACGGATCCCCTGGCTCCGGGGCGGTTGCACGAGCTGATGTCGCTTGTCAGGGATAACCCGGAGATGCACCAAACACTGCTCAATACGCTGCTGCGGGGAAATGAGGCGTTCACGCGGGAGCGTTTGCGCCGCAGGTCTTCGCACGAGCTTCAGGGCAAGGCTGAGGTGGAGCAGGCGCTTCTCAGCGCGGTGGCGGATCGCGTGCGGGGTGATGGTGAGCAGGAGCCGGCTGCGGATGCGGCGTCGGGGGATGGCCCGCTGCCGGGGGAATCCCCGGATGATGAGTAAAACGATGATGTGCAGGACATGGTGTTGTTACCGAGCTTGAGGGGGCGCTTGGACGACCCGCTGTGGCGCCTTCAGCATTTGTATTGGATCGAGAATAAGGCGGGACGGATGCAGCGCTTTTGCCTCAATGCCGCGCAGAGGCGTCTGCACCGCGGGTTGTGGTACCGCAATGCTGTGCTGAAGGCGCGCCAGTTGGGGATTTCGACGTACGTGGCGCTGCTGATGCTGGATCGCTGTTTGTTTACGCCGAATTTCCACGCGGGTATTATCGATAAGACGCTGCCGGATGCGGAGCAGAAGCTGGAGAAGCTGCGTTTTGCCTGGGAGCATTTGGATTATGTGCCGCCTGATGCAGATGAAAGTGCCCGTGCTTTGGGTTGCCTGGGGGCGATGCTCAAGGAGCGTACCGGGCTGTGCAAATCCGGTGTCTGGAAGCCGGTGTCGGATGCGCGGACGAGACTCGGTTTCAGTAACGGCAGCGATGTGAGGCTTGGCACGACGCTGCGCGGCGGTACGCTGCAGTTGCTGCATGTGTCGGAGTTGGCTCACGTGTCGGTGCATGCTCCCTGGCGCGCCCGGGAGATTCGCAGCGGGGCGATCAATACAGTGGCGGCGGATGGTACGATCATCCTGGAAAGTACGCATGAGGGCGGTCGCTATGGGGTGAATTATGAGATGATGGTGCAGGCGATGGAGAATAGGGCGAAGCCGGAACTGCTGCCGCTGGATTTCCGGTTTTTTTTCTTCAGCTGGTTTGATAATCCGGATTATTCGCTGGAGGGGCGCCCCGGCTGGGGTGCTGCGACTGCGGCGTACTTTGAGAAGCTGGAGCAGCAGGGGACGCGGTTGTCTACCGGCCAGAAGCTTTGGTATTCCAGGATGGAGCGCACGATGGGAAGTGCGATGCGGCAGGAGTATCCGTCCTCGCCTGAGGAGGCGTTTTCCATGGGTAATGATGCGGCGATCTACGGCGCTCAGCTTTCTTCTTTGCGGGAGAAGGGGCGCGTGGGGGTTGAGTTTGATTACAGGGCAGAGGAACCGCTGTATACGGCTTGGGATTTGGGGTTGAGCGATTACACGGCTATTTGGTTGGTGCAACAGTACGGGGGCCAGGTTTATTGGCTGAATCACTACGCTGCTAATCAGTTGCCGCTGGAACACTATGCCGGTAAAATCCAGCAGTGGGAGCAGGCATACGGTGCGATCGCCGCTCATTTCCTGCCGCACGATGCGGCTCACCGGGACCCGCACGGCCATTCGTATGTGGAGAGTTTGGCGATGCAGGGGATTCATGCGGTGAGGGTGGTGCCGCGCACGCCGGATATATGGCGTGGTATTAATGCTTTGCGTGGGCTGCTGGAGCGCAGTTGGTTCCACCGGGACACGCTGATGCAGCGCACGAATATGCGCGGGGAGAAGGAGCCATCCGGTTTCAGCTGCCTGGAGATGTACCGGAGTGCTCCCGCGGGGGCTTCCGGCAGTATGCGGGATACGCCGCTGCATGATGCGAGTTCACACAGTGCCGATGCCGCCCGGATGTTCGCCGAGGCTTGGGCCCACGGGATGGTCTCCCCGGTGCAGACCCGCTTGCCGGCGCGGCGTGCAATTATGTAGTGCTGCCGGCTTGTATACTAAACTCCCGGTTCGCCTGACCGGCAAACCGGGAGCTAAAGCGGAATATGGGACAGGTACGGGCAGTCCGGTACCAGGCTTTCCTTAGCCGCGCGCCTTAGCCGCGTGCCTTAGCCTTGCGGCGGTCCCTCACACCTTGGGCCAGCGTATCGAGCATCGCAACGGTGCCTTCCCAATCCACGCAGGCATCTGTCACACTGACGCCGTACTGCAGTGGCTTGACGATCTTCTGGTTGCCGGCGTTGATGTTGCTTTCAATCATGACTGACCCGATACCATCCTCGCCTGCGGCAAGCTGGCTGGCAATGTCCTCGGCTACCAGGTGCTGCTCCTGCCAGCGTTTGTGGCTGTTGCCGTGGGAGCAATCCACCATCAGGCGGTTGGCGATGCCAGCTTTCTTTTGGACTTCTATCGCTCGCTTCACGTGCTCGCTGCTGTAATTCGGCCCCTGCGAGGAACCCCGCAGAATGAGGTGGCAGCTGTCGTTGCCTGCCGTGGAGACGATGGCCGATACCCCTTGCTTGGTCACCGAGAGGAAACAGTGAGGGTGCGCGGCGGAGATGATGCCATCCACCGCAATCTGCACGGAACCTGTGGTGCCGTTTTTGAAGCCAATGGGCATGGAAAGCCCGCTGGCGAGCTCACGGTGCACCTGGCTTTCCGTCGTACGGGCACCGATGGCGCCCCAGGCAATGAGGTCGCTGATGTACTGCGGTGTGATGGTGTCGAGAAACTCGGTTGCGGCCGGCACGCCCATCTCCGCAAGGCGCAGCAGCAGGCCGCGGGCCATGCGCAAGCCGCTGTTGATGTTGTAGGTTTCGTCCATGAAGGGGTCGTTGATCAGCCCCTTCCAGCCCACCGTTGTGCGCGGCTTTTCAAAGTAAACGCGCATGATCAGCAGCAGATCCTCCTCATAATGCTTCCGGGCAGCTGCGAGTCTGCCCGCATAGTCGATTGCCGCTACCGTGTCGTGGATCGAGCAGGGCCCGACCATCACTGCCAGGCGATCATCTTCCTTCTTGAGAATCCGGCGGAACTCCTCACGCGTCTCAAACACCATCTTGCTGGCTCCTGCGCTGGCAGGAAAATCCTGCATCAGAATAGCCGGCGAAATCAGCGGGCGGATATCCGTGATCCGTACGTCATCAGTAATGAATGTATTATTCATGGAGGCGTCTCAATTCTTCCAGGAGAACACGTTGTCCTCGTAGGCTGCTTTTTCGTCTTCTGCGGCGATGCGGGCCTGTTCCTTAGCAGCCTCTTTCTCCTTCTTGGTCATTTTCTTACTCTTCTTACGCTCCTTGCGTTCTTGCTTCTTGGCCTCTTTCTTGGCGTCTTGCACCTCTTGAGAAATGGGAGCAAGACCATCCTGATCAGGCCCCAGGCTGTAGACGAGGAAATGTTTGCCCCGAAGCGGGCGGCTCTTCTCGATGAAAGGGTCCACCGCGCCGCGGTCGCTCTCGCTGTAGATCACGTAATAAGGCGACCCCCAGGGGTCATAGTAGGCCATGGTGCCATCCTGTGTCTGGTAGAGGCCGTCAGCGGCCTGCTCCTGGATGTTGCCAGTGATGTACTGCTGTTTGGTGGGGTTGAGGCGGCGACCTTCTGCATCTTCTTCTTCCTCGCCGAGCAGGACGGTGATCATGCCGCCGTCTGCCTGGCCGTCAGTGGCGAAGTGGAGCTGCTCCTCCTGGCTGTCGAACTTATTGAGGTCGAATGGCGGGATGGCGTGATCCTGGAAGAACGTTTCGGAGGCCGTTGAGAGCTGCACGCATACTTGCTTGGCGGCAGATGCCTTTCCCCTGTCGAACATGCTAAAGTAGACGCCGTAGCCAATGCCGCCCAACGAAGCGAGAATGGCTATTACGATCAAAAGCTCAATCAGTGTGAAGCCCTTGCGGGGACGGTTGTGTAACGTGGCTTTCATACAGAGCTACTCTATCACAGGCCGGACGGGGAAGGCAAGCAGAAAGAGTTTAAAATCAATTTCCGGGTTTCTTTTTGTTGTATGTCGGGCATGGAAATTGCCTGCGTTTTACTTCCTGCGACTCAGCAGTCCGTATTTTGGAGAAAAAATGTAGGCGGTAAGGAAGATCACCCCCAGCACCAGAATGATGGTGGCACCTAAGTGCCAGCCCAGCGGAAAGGAGAGGAAGAAGGCCGCCACGGATCCCAAGCCGCCGATCAGCCCGCCTCCCCAGAACATCCAGCCGATGCGGTCGGTCAGCAGGTATACGGTTGCAGCCGGTGCTACCAGCAGGCCAAGGGTGAGAAAGGCCCCCACCGCCTGAAGCGATGACACCAGCACCAGGATCAGCAGCGCAAAGATGCCGTAGCTGAACGCTCGGGCGGGGATGCCCATTGTGGCGGCGGCCCGCGGGTCGAAGAGGTAGAGTATCAGAGGGCGCCGCAGGACGGTGACGCCGAGTACGGCGATAGCACCTGTCGCATATGCAATGGTGAGGTCGAGGTTGCTCATGCTCATGATATTGCCAAAGAGCCAGTCGTCCACTTTTTGCTGGAGCCCAAGCTGCACCAGGATGATATAGCCGACTGCAAATGCTGTAGTATGCAGGATGGACAGCGCGGTGTCGTGCTCCATGCGCGAGGTCCGCGATACGAAGAGAGACCCGAGTCCCACCATGAGTCCGGCCAGGACCGCCCCAAGCAGGATGCTGAGCTGAACCAGTCCGAAGAGCAGAATCGCCAGTGCAATGCCGGGCAGTAAAGCGCAGCTCAGTGTGCCGATCTGGAGGGCAGAGCGGCGCAGTACCACCAGGGCACTCATGAAACCGTTGGAAAAACCGATCACGGCGCAAGCCCACAGACTGCGCTGAGCGATGGGTTCCTGGAGAAATTGGAGCAGTTCATTCATGGCTGGCAGAAGGTGCAACGTGACAAAGTCCCGGGAGCGCCGGATGAAGCGGAAGGAGTGCGCCGAACGCACGCTCGAGATTCGGCGGTGTCAGTACCTCGGCAGTCGGACCAAAAGCAATCATCCGGCGTTTCAGTAGCAGACAGTCATCAAAAATCGCGGGAGCCGTATGCAGGTCATGGTGAGAAGCAATGACCAGACGCCCCTCGCCGGCCAGCGTACGCAGCATCTCCGCGAGAGACTCCGTACCCGGCACATCCAACCCGGTGAATGGCTCATCGAGCAGCAAGATATGAGCTTCCTGCGCCAGTGCCCGAGCCAGAAAACAGCGCTGCTGCTGGCCCCCGGATAGCGCCCCAATCTGTCGTTGCTGCAAATCCCCGAGTCCCATCAGCTCCAGCGCCCGATCCACGATCCCGCGGTCGTGAGCGTTGAGTGCCCCCCAAAGACCCGCGGCCGGGAAGCGTCCCATCTCCACCAGCCCGCGCACTGTCAGCGGAAAGCGCCAATCCACCTCCGAACGCTGAGGAACGTAGGCGATCTCGTGGCGGTTTTCCGTCAGTGGGTGCCCGTTCCACAGAATCTCACCGCTCCGTGGACGCAGCAAACCGGCCAGCAGATTGAGCAAGGTAGACTTACCCGCCCCATTGGGCCCTACCAGAGCCAGCGTGCGACCGCAGCAAACCGCAAAACTCAACTCATGCAGCGCCTCCACCCGTCCATAACCGGCGCACACCCCCTGCACACTCAGCACATGCCCGCCCTCGTGGTGGTGACCCGCTCCCCAGCATATATGATCTTCCATCTTGTTCATTCGTCTCAGCAGTTAACACCTCGCCACATCATCGCACGCCTCAGCACTCCCGCATCAAATTCACCAGACCAGGGCACAGAAATCGTACAGGACTCCCCCCGGCGCAGACCAGAGCGTCTCCTTGCGGGCGGGCTGCCTCGGCGGCTCCACCGTCACTGTCACCGCCTGCGGCTCCTCATCCTTCCACTGCGCCTGTACCTCCAGTTCCAAGCTGTTGAGCGGCAGCGGCAGCATCAGTTCTGTCTCCCAAACCCCTGGCTCGGGAAGAGTGCCGCCGGCAGCCTCCCCTGAAAGCTCAGCCTGTAACTTGCCCTGGACACTCAGCCGCAGCATTTCGGGCGAGCCCGTGAACTGCACCCGGGCATACACGGGCACCAGCTCCGGGCGGGGCCCGGTCCCACCTGCCGGGGCCGTCCCTGCCTGCTCAGTCGCCACGGCGGGATGCGGGGCAGGGCGGGTCAGCCACAGCAGCGGAACCCCGGCGGCAGCTACCCCGAGCAATGTCAGCAAAAAAGTGCATTTGGGTGTCATGACCATCAGAATCAGCAGCTCTTCAGTGCTGGCAGGCCCCGCTGTGTTTCTGCCTGGCAGCCGCTTCCTCCTGCAGCTCATGCTGAGCCTGCTGCATGGCACGCTGTTGAATTTCCGCGAAGAGACGGGCCAGGTCCTCCCCTTCCGAAGCCGGCATCTGCGCGGGCTTTTTGGGTGTATCGCCCAAACCTCCGGCCACCACGCCGATATTGTAAGTCATCATTTTTTTGTAACTTGGCATATCCGGTGCGATCCCATCCATCACCAGAGGCATGAATGATGCTCCAAGCTGTGCCGCAATTACTCGTACGTGACGCGGTGAACCGTTGTACTCGCTGAAGAGGCAGGAGACGTTTTTGGCGCGCAAGTCTGCCACCAGCCTGGCCAGCGACGCCGCATCCCCCTGACTCTCTGCGGCCACCCCCTGAATTGCCAGCGGAGTGAGGCGGAATGCCTCACAAAAATGGCACATCGCCGCATGCTCTGTCACCAGCACCCGGCGCTCCTGCGGCAGCCTCCCCAGCAGTATCCGGCCAAGCAGCAGCAACTCATCCATGTCAGATGCGTACGCCCGCTGCCGTTTTGCAAAATCTGCGGCGTGCTCGGGCGCTGCCGCGCTCAGCTCAGCCAGCAGTGAGCGCGACGCCCTCTTCATATTCGCCGGGGAATTCCACCAGTGAGGATCCGGCGTCTGAGTCCCCGGCAGCATCACGTCCGGAATATCCTCACCCAGCACCACAAACTTCGTCGAGCCCGGCATATTCTCCCGCAAATCCGCCAGGTACGGCTCCACATTCTTCCCCATGGCCAGCAGCAGCTTCGAGCCCATCGCCATCGACAGCTCCCGTGTGCTCGGCTCAAACGCATGCAGCGACCCATTTGCCGGGAATAAGTCCACAACCTTTACTTCATCTCCCCCGATCACCCGTGCCATATCACTCAGCAGCGGGTGCAGACTCGCCACCTTCACCGGGGCAGCCTGTACCATCAGCATCAGGCACAGCCACGCTACTGCGCACACAAACGTCTTCATACGCGAGACATTGTACTCTCGGACGGTTGACACGTCAACCCTGCTCTCTGTCAGTCCAAGCCGCCTGTGTTCCATCAGTAATTAATACGTGGAAATATAACCTGTGGCCATGCGTGCTGCAACGTTACTCATCACGTTGAAAATAACTGGAAACAGGTGCATTGTCCTTGCAGTGAGTTGAACCAACAGATGAGTCTATCGCGTCTACCTGTCCGCATTGGAAGGTCTGTATGCCGAATGGGGGGCTGTACTATAGAGAGAATGGTATGCAATGAAATCATGCAAATGGTGAGGACGGGGACATGGGAGCATGGAAGGCAGAGAGAGAGGGGGTCCTTTTGAGCTTCTCCAGTGTGGGACTTATCTAAAGCACGGGGTAAATCAAGAGTCGGGTAATTTCCTGTTTTTTCTTGCCAGGGTGTTGGAAATATGGTTGAATACCGCAGCGATGGAGCCACAGTGGCGGAATGGTAGACGCAGGAGACTTAAAATCTCCCGGTATTTTGTACTGTACGGGTTCGAGTCCCGTCTGTGGTATTCTCTTAACGTTTCACCTCGCGCCTCATTAGTTGATTTAATTGGATTTATGAGCACTAATGTGATACAAGGTGGCACATGGACAAGCACAACTTTAGCACAACCCGCAGCACAACGGGTAGCCGCAATATCATTGTGTGCCAGGAGAAGCGCTCTCCGTTTTGGATAGCGCAGTTTAATGCTCCGGACGGCAGCCGGAAAAGACGGTCTACTAGGGTTCCCGTCGATGGCGGATGCTTCGATGGCGAGATACTGAATAAAAAGCAGGCAAAAAGTAGGGCTCTGATGGTGGCTTTTGAAATTGCCAAGGAGGTTGAGCAGGAGGTTGAGCAGGAGAAGAATGTTTCGGTGCGCGAGCTTTGCCGTTTGATGCTGGATGGAAAGCTGGGCCGGGTATCTGTTGCGACTTATAAGAACGCTCGTACCGATTATGCTTTGTTTTGTGACTGGCTTGGTAAGAGGGCTGATGCTCCGGCCCGCTTGGTGAAGCGTTCTGATGTTCTTGCTTGGGTCGCGGCCAGGAGGGCTCTGGTGCGCGCAAATACGTGCAGAAAGGCTTTGGTTGCTTTAAGGTCGGCTTTTGCTTGGGCTGTCGATGCTGAGTTGATTGATTCTAATCCTTTTTTGAATGTGAGGGTGCAGCCTGATACGAAGGATGAAAAGGTTGTACATGAGGCGTTTTCTCTAGAGGAGATTAGGCTTCTTGTTGATAAGCTTCCGGATGAGTGGTCAGCGGCGGTAAGGTGCTGTGTCGGTACCTTCGGACAGCGTTTGCATGATGTCCTTTCTCTAAAATGGGAGCAGTTTGATTGGGATGCTAGGATGGTGCGTATGGTGACGGGTAAGACCCGCCGCTTGATGGAGCAGCCGATGATGCCGGATTTTTATGATTGGGCTTTCGCCCGGTTTCAGGCGGCTGTGGCGGCAGGTGGTGATGCCGCGGTGTGGGTGTTGCCGCGCTTGCGTTTACATACGAATCCGTCCACGGAGTTTACGCAGTTGGTTCGCATGCACGGTATCGGGCTTCGTGGCGAGCATGCCGGCGGAAAACGGAGGACTTGGCATAGTAAGACTTTCCACAGTTTGCGGGCTTCTGTGGCTACGTAAGCACTCAACCAAAACCATTGTAGGCAGGCGTGCGAAAATAGAGGCCTATGTTTACATTGCCTCAAAACACCATCGCCTACCTGCTCAAGGAACCCATCGACATGCGCTACGGCATGTTCCGCCTTCAGGGAGTCATTGCTCAGCTCATGCAGCAGCCCATGCCCCGGGGTGCTTTCTACTTTTTCATTAACAAAGGGCACAGCCTGCTCAAGGCCGTCTGGTTCGACGGCACCGGGCTGTGCCTCTTTTGCAAACGGCTGGAAAAAGGAACCTTCACCTGGCCTCAACCGGCCTCCATCAGTGAGGAAAAATGGATGCAAATCACCCCCTCGGCCCTGAGTCTTCTGCTGGATGGAATCGAGCTGAAACAATGCATGAAAAAAGCGTGGTATGAGGCATAATTTGCTTGAAAAATCAAGGGTTTTGGTGTATAATCGCGCGCGTGAGCGCAGCTATTTTCAGACAGGCGGAATTGCCCTTTTCCGAGGAGGATAAGGTGCAGATGCTGCGTGATGATAACCGCCACCTTAGAGACAGAATCATTGCGCTTGAGGAGGAAATCGAGCGCATGCGCCGCATGCTGTTTGGCTCCAGCAGCGAGAAGACAGAAAAAGGCGACTGGATTGTCACGGTGGAGGAAAAGCCGCTGCCTGAAGAGCCGAAAGAGGAGCCCAAGGCAGCAACAGAGACCGGGAAGAAAGCGGAAGGGGAAACGGAACGCAAACCGCGCCTCAAGGTGCACGTGACGCGCCGCGTGTGGCATGAACTGCT
>CALXRG010000005.1 GCA_944390825.1 uncultured Akkermansia sp. | reverse complement strand
ACACCAAAACCCTTGATTTTTCAAGCAAATTATGCCTCATACCACGCTTTTTTCATGCATTGTTTCAGCTCGATTCCATCCAGCAGAAGACTCAGGGCCGAGGGGGTGATTTGCATCCATTTTTCCTCACTGATGGAGGCGGGTTGAGGCCAGGTGAAAGTGCCTTTTTCCAGCCGTTTGCAAAAGAGGCACAGCCCGGTGCCGTCAAACCAGACGGCCTTGAGCAGGCTGTGCCCTTTGTTGATGAAAAAGTAGAAAGCACCCCGGGGCATGGGCTGCTGCATGAGCTGAGCAATGACTCCCTGAAGGCGGAACATGCCGTAGCGCATGTCGATGGGTTCCTTGAGCAGGTAAGCGATGGTGTTTTGAGGCAATGTAAACATAGGCCTCTATTTTCGCACGCCTGCCTACAATGGTTTTGGTTGAGTGCTTACGTTCAGCACTCCTTTTCCTTCATCGGGAGGGATGCACACAGCAGGCCGACATCACAAACAGCAATGTGCCCCGGCTGCATACGCAACCGGGGCACAAAGAAAGGGCGGAACAGCCGCAACGGGGGATCGGAAGAACGGGACAGCCGCGCCGGATGACCGCCTGGCTATCATCGGGCTATGCCAGGAAACCGCCCTCAGACTCCGGCATCATCATCGGCAGATTTCCCCTCAGACCCGCCTTCGGCTTCACCATCGGATGGGGAGGTGGCATCAGCCCCCGATTCAGCGGAAGCGTCCTCGTCTTCGTCCTCATCATCGGGGATGATGAGCGAGATATCCTGAATGCCCTCCGTCTCGCTATCCAGGGTGATCAGCTTGACACCCTGCGTCGCGCGTCCTGTCTCGCGGATCGTGTCCACTTTGATGCGCACGGACTGGCCGGCCGTGGTCATAATCATCAGCTCATCATCGTCGGTCACCGTCGTCGCGTTGACGACGCGACCGGTCTTGTCCGTGCAGTTCATGGTCTTGAGACCAATACCACCGCGGGACTGGGCACGGTACTCCGCGAAGCTGGTGCGCTTGCCCAAGCCGTTTTCCGACACCACCAGCAGCGTTGCATCGTCACGCACTACGGCGAGCGCCACCACAAAGTCGCCCTCGCGCAGCCTGATGCCGCGCACGCCGATGGTATTGCGTCCCTGGGTACGCATGTCATCCTCTGAGAAGCGGATGCTCATGCCATCGTGCGTTACCAGCACAATTTCCTGAGTGCCGTTGGTAAGCTCGGCATTGACAAGGCTGTTGCCTTCCTCCAAATTGATGGCGATGATGCCGGCCTTGCGGTAGTTGACAAAGTCGTTGAGCGCGGTCTTTTTCACCGTACCATCGCGCGTGGCAAACACGACATTGCCTGAATCCTCGGCAAAGGTGATATCGTTGCCCTTTTCATCCACTTTGCGCTCCAGCCGCAGGATGGCAGCGATACGCTCCTCGGGCTGGAGGTCGAGCAGGTTTTTGATTGAGCGTCCCTGAGCACTGCGGGCCGCTTCGTCGATCTCATACACGCGCTCCACGTACACGCGGCCCGTGTTGGTGAAGAACATGATGTAATCGTGATTCTGAGCGGCAAAAAGGTGCTCCACGTAGTCGTTCTGATCCTTGCGGTTCTTGGCGGAGGCTGCCTTCACGCCCTTGCCGCCGCGCCCCTGCAGGCGGTATTCATCCGCATTGGTGCGCTTGATGTAACCGCTGTGCGTGATCGTGACAACCATCGAGTCATTCGGGATGAGATCCTCAATGGCCATATCCCCCTCAAAGGGAATGATATGGGTCATGCGCGGCGTGGCATACTTGGCCTTGATGGCGCGCAGCTCTTCCTTGACAATGTCAAGCACGCGCTGCTCATTAGCCAGAATGTCGAGGTAGTCCTCGATCTGCACAAGCAAAGCATTGTACTCATTCGTGATCTTGTCGCTTTCAAGAGCCGTCAGCTGGTAGAGACGCAGATCGAGAATCGCATTGACCTGCCGCTCCGTGAACACATACATATCCCCCTGAACCGACGGCTGCTCCCGGATCAGAATACCGAGTCCGGCCGCCAGCGATACCGGGTAGCGGAACGCCATCAGGCGATCCCTGGCTTCCTCGCGGTTCCTGGAGTCACGGATGATGCGGATGAACTCATCCAGATTCGCCAAAGCGATCAGGTACGCCTCCAACACGGTGGCACGATCCTCGGCTTTGCCCAGCAGGAAACGCGTACGGCGCAGCACTACCTCGCGCCGGTGCTCCACGTAGAAGCGGATTGCATCGCGCATGGTGAGCATCTTCGGACGGTTCTCATGGATGGCCAGCATGTTCACCGAGAAACTGGTCTCCAGACTCGTGAGCTTAAACAGCTGATTGATGACCACCTGCGGGCGGGCATCACGCTTCAGCTCAATCTCAATGTAGTCGGTCAGGTCACGCATGCCGGCGATGTCCGTGATCACCTTGTCACGGTCGAGCTCGGCAATGCGCTTCTGAAGCTCGGCCCGGTTGACGCCATAAGGCACATCCGTGATGTGCAGATAATCACGGCCATTCTCCCCGGTCACCGACTCCACCTTCCCGCGCATACGCACACTGCCGTGGCCGGTGCGGAAATAGCTGTCAATGCCTTTGTAACCCAGAATGTAACCGCCGGTCGGGAAGTCCGGTCCCTTGATGTAGGCACGCAGCTGCTCGGCAGTTATGTGCTGGTTGTCAATGTAGGCGCAAATGCCATCCACCACCTCGCCGAGGTTGTGCGGTGCCATGTTCGTAGCCATACCGACTGCAATACCCGTGCCGCCGTTGACCAGCAGGTTCGGGAAAGCGCTCGGAAAAACCGTGGGTTCGGTGAGCCGGTTGTCGTAGTTCGGCTGGAAGTCGACCGTATCCTTGTCCAAGTCGTCCATCAGTGCCACACCAAGGGCACTCAGCCGGGCCTCAGTGTATCGCATCGCGGCGGGCGGATCGCCTTCCGGGGTACCGAAATTACCCTGGCCGTCGACAAGCACATCACGCATGCTCCAGGGCTGCGCCATGGTCACCAGCGTGCCGTAAGCGGACTGATCGCCATGCGGGTGGTAGTTACCTATAGTGTCACCAACGATTTTACCGCATTTAATCGTAGGCTTGTTCGGGGTAAGACCGAGCTCGTGCATCGCGTACAGCACGCGGCGCTGGGAAGGCTTGAGCCCGTCGCGCACATCGGGCAGGGCTCGGGAAATAATGACCGACATCGAGTAGTCGAGGAAGCTGCGGGACATTTCTTCCGCGACGTCGACCGGTCGGATTCGTGTTTCGTTCATGTGTCAGTAAAGTTTTGCGTTGTCGTCAAATCCGGTGATCTGAGTCGAACAGATCCTATGCCGTCAAACAAAGTGTCAAAGAACAGAGTGTCAAAGAACAGAGTGTCAGAGAGCAGAGTATCGCAGGACAGAGAGTCACAGGACAGGTCAATGAATCAGGGTTCCGGGGTTACACATCGAGGTTGCGGACGTTGAGTGCATTGTCCTCGATGAAACGGCGGCGGGGTTCCACCATATCGCCCATGAGGATCGTAAACATCTTGTCGGCTCGCGCAGCGTTCGTGTCGTCGAGGCGCACGCGCAGCAGCTCGCGCCGCTCGGGATCCATCGTGGTACGGTAAAGATCCTTGGCACTCATTTCACCCAAGCCTTTGAAGCGGGTAATCGTGACACTGCGGCGGCCGATTTCCAGCACCTTATCGAGAATATCACCGACGAAGTGAATCGGCGTGCAGCTGTTGCGGGCGCCCTCGATAACCTCATAGAGAGGCGCATCATCCGACAGCAGGCAATCACCCGGAATACCGAGCTCCTCCAAACGCTGCATCACGCGGCGGATCGCATGCACCTCATGGAGTTCATGCAGCAGAGCGCGGCGGCTCGGCCCCTCCCGCTCCGGCAGCGGGTGGGCCGCCAGTTCTTCCTCGCTGGGTTCGCCAAAGAGGAAAAGGTCGGGGTTCGCATCGGAGAAAGCCGTCAGTTCATCCATATTCTGGAGGTAAACCGTCTCCTCCTCATTGCCGCAGCGCACCTTGACCAGGTACTCCGGGAACTCGCCATTGGCACCGCGATGGCGCAGCAGATCCTGGAAGTTGCCTCCGTGATGGGAAACGCTCAACTCGTACTTCTGCAACCCGATCAGGGTTTCCAGAATGGCCATCAGGCTGTCGGCATCGTACTCCTTCGAGCCGTCCGCCCGGCGCAGTGTCACGTCCCCCGCGCCAAGCGAGATCAGCTTGCGGTTGAGCTGCACCTCATCCTGGACAAACTCCTCCACCTTGCGGTGAATCACGCGGTAAAGCGGCGGCTGGGCAATATACAGGTAGCCCGCGCGGACCAGCTGCGGCATATGACGGCAGAAGAGCGTCAGCAGCAGCGTGCAGATGTGAGCACCGTCCACGTCGGCATCAGCCATCAGAATAATCTTATGGTAGCGGGCCTTGCTGAGATCGAAGGACCCCTCACTCTCACCATCGCCGATACCTGTACCAATCGCCGTGATGATATTCTGAATCATCTCACTGCCCAGTGCCTTATCCAAACGGGCCTTTTCCACATTCAGGATCTTGCCGCGCAGCGGAAGAATCGCCTGCGAGCGGCGGTCGCGTCCCATCTTGGCCGAGCCGCCTGCAGAGTCACCCTCCACAATAAACAACTCGCTTTGAGCCGGGTCGCGGTTGGAACAGTCCGCCAGCTTACCGGGCAACCCGCCGCCTATCGTCATCGCACTCTTGCGCACAGCCTCACGCGCCTTGCGGGAAGCCTCGCGGGCACGGCAAGCCGTAATACACTTCTCAATAATCGCGCGGGCTACGGCCGGGTTCTCCTCGAAAAACTCCTTGAGCTCCTCGTACACCACCCCGCTTACCACGCCCTCGATCTCCGTATTGACCAACTTATCCTTCGTCTGGCTGGAGAAACGCGGGTTGGGCATCTTCACACTGATCACCGCGACCAGGCCCTCGCGCACGTCCTCGCCCGTGAGATTCGGATCCTTGTCCTTGAGGAGATTGTTCGCCTTGGCGTAGGCATTGATCGTACGGGTCAGCGCACTGCGGAAACCGGACAGGTGCGTACCGCCGTCAGCATTGAAAATCGAGTTGGCAAAGCAAAGAATCTGATCCTGGTAGCTGTCATTGTACTGCAGAACCACCTCCACGATCACGTCGTCCTCCATCTTCTTGCCATCGTACTCCACCTCAATATGACGCACCCCGGAAATCGCGATAGGATCCGGCGTGATCAGCGTCTTGTTCTCCCCCAGCTGGTGCACATACTCCTTAATCCCGTCCTTATAATAAAACGTCTCGCGGCGCTCCGGCTGCACGCGCTCATCCACCAGCTCAATCACCAGACCGGGATTAAGGAACGCCAGCTCACGCAACCTGCGGGCCAGGTGGTCGAAATCAAACTCCACCGTATCCGTGAAGATCGTCGGATCCGGCATGAACGTAATCGTCGTACCGGTCACATTAGCCGGGCAACTGCCCACCACATGCAGCTTCTCCGCCGTGCGGCCGCGCTCAAACGTAATCACATGGCGCTTGCCATCGCGGCGCACCTCCGCCCGGAACCAGTCGGAAAGAGCATTCACACACTTGGCACCGACACCATGCAACCCACCGGAATACTTGTAAGCACCCTGGCCGAACTTGCCGCCGGCGTGCAGGTTCGTCAGCACCAGCTCCACCGCCGGAATCCCGAACTTCGGGTGGATATCCACGGGAATACCGCGGCCATCATCCGCCACCGAAATCGAGCCATCCTCGTGAATGGAAAGCAGAATGCGCTTGCAGAACCCGGCCAAATGCTCATCAATCGAATTATCCAGCACCTCAAACACGCAATGGTGCAGACCTCGCTCATCCGGATCGCCAATGTACATGCCGGGTCGCTTTCGCACGGCCTCAAGCCCTTCGAGTTTATCGATTTGGGCGGCGCTGTACTCCTGCTGAGCCCCCGTGTTGATCATCTCAGGATCTGCGGAGGACGTCGTATTTTCGCTCATAAGTGCCGATGATTATACGCGCGTACGCGCGCGTGTCAATGTTAAATTCTGCTATCCACTTCCAAATCAGTCTGCACAGCACACCATATCCGGGCATACATTATGCTTGCAGTGGATGCGCACCAGCTGCTATAAAGAGCCTGCATGATACCCGAGAGCACCTCCCTGCAGTCCAACAGATTCGGCACGCGCACAGCGGCGACGGGCAAAAGCAGCACGCAAACAGCAGCGCCCGGCAGATACAGCAGGCCTGCCGCCGCGCGGGCAGTCCTGCTGTGTCTGTTGTGTCTCGGCATGGCTTCTCCCGCCGGCGCCCAGGCCGTCGTCAACGTAACACCGTCCCTGAAAGCCCGCCGGACCGGTACCGCTTCACAAGCAGCACAGGCACAGGGCAGCTCCTGGCAGAGAGCTGTCGCACGGGCCATCACAGGAATCCACGCAGGGGGCCCGGGAGGCTACAGCACGGAAGACGCCGCGCACGAAGCCCTTCATGCGTCCTTCCAATGGAGCGAAACACAGCAACGCCCCCTCGCGAACCCCGCCGGGATGCGGCCGTCCTTCTGCTCAGGAGCCGTCTACGGCGCCCTGCTCCAGGCACTGATGTACTGGGATGCAGCCCACCGGCACCCGGTCATCAGCAAAAAAGCCTGGCAAGCCCTCTTTCCTGCCCCCTGCAAGGACGGAGTCACCCCCTGGGGCTACGCCAACGCCAACGGCGCAGGCTTTGCCCTGCTTATTCACCGCCTGGGCGCCGGTTACAGCTTTACCGATTACACGAAAGCCTGCCCGGGAGATGTACTCAAAATCTGGTGGACGCCCGTCATCGGCGGCCGTGAGCGCGGCCACCTCGTCATCTTCGTGAGGGATCTGGGCGAGAGCATTCGGGTGTGGTCCTCGCACCGGGCCCGCAACGGCAAACCGGCCGGCTTTGGCATGCGCGACATCCCCAAGGCCGTGATTGCCCGTGCTCTGTTCACCCGCATCAACAACCCCGCCGCCTTCAACCGCGCCCCCGCTCTACCGGACGATGAGTGGCTAACCCGCCAACTCACCGAAGGCGTCAGCTGGGAAGAATGCGTACACCGCTGCGGCATCCTGCCATAAGCACCAGACCATGACGCCATCTCAGGCAGAAGCGCTATGCCATCCTGGCAGAGGCACCAAGCCATCCCGACAAACGTCACATGAACGCCGCAGTCCCCTTCAGGCGGGCTGCGGCGGCATGGCGAACGTACCAGAAGCAGCATCGAACCAACACATTTAGCTTGCCAAAAAGCCACTTCTGGGATAAGCTCTGCGCTTTCACGACTTTTCACATGAAGCACGTTCACTTTATCGGGGTATGCGGCACGGCCATGGGTGCTGTCGCGTCCGCCATGGCGAAACAAGGCTACGAGATCACTGGCTCAGATGCGAATGCCTACCCCCCCATGTCAACCTTTCTGGAGTCTGAAGGCATTAAGATTTCGACCGGTTACAGTGAAAAAAACATCCCGGAGGATGCCGATCTCATCGTAGTGGGCAACGCCATCAGCCGAGGGAATCCCGAGGCAGAAGCCGTTCTCAACCGCCACCTGCGTTACCTGAGTCTGCCCGAAACCATGAAAGAGTTTTTCCTGAGGGGCAAACGCAACTTCGTCGTAACCGGCACCCACGGCAAAACCACCACTACATCCATGCTGGCATGGCTGATGGAAGCCAACAGCCTCAACCCCAGTTTCATGATCGGAGGCATTGCCCGCAATCTCGGCCGCGGCGGTCGCTTCACAGACTCTGATTTTTGCGTTCTGGAAGGGGATGAATACGACACAGCCTTCTTCGACAAACGCTCCAAGTTCCTGCATTACCTGCCCGATGTAGTGATCATCAACAACATCGAAATGGATCATGCGGACATCTACGCCAATGTAGATGAAATCAAGCTGTCGTTCCGCCGTCTGCTGCGCGTCGTACCCAGCAACGGGCGCGTCTTCATCAATGCCGATTGCCCGAACTGCTGCGAAGTACGGGAACTGGCCGCCAAGGAGCTGCCGATGGTAGCCATCACCAGCGTCGGCATGGGCGAAGACGCCGATATATGCATTGCCAACATCGTCCACAGCTGCAAAGGCAGCACCTTCACCCTCGGCAATGAAGAATACGAGGTTCCCATGGTCGGTGATTTCAACGTCCGCAACGCCGCCATGGCCATCTGCGCAGCGAAGACCGCAGGCCTGAGCTACGAGCAAATACGCGCCGCCATGCTGGGCTTCGAAGGCGTAGCCCGCCGCCAGGAAGTACGCGGTACGGTCAACGGCGTCACCGTGGTCGATGACTTTGCCCACCACCCGACAGCCGTCAGCCAGGCCATAGACAGCCTGCGCCAGCGCTACCCGGAAGCCCGACTGTGGGCTCTTTTTGACCCGCGCAGCAACACGACCATCCGCAACCTGTTCCAGCACGAGCTGGCCCAGTCCCTCAGCAAAGCAGACCTTGCCGTTCTGTCGCCGGTAAGCTCCTACAAGCAGCTGCCGGCAGAACAGCGCCTCGACGAGGAAGCACTCTGCGCTGAAATACAGGAACTGGGCACCGACTGTTACCTTGGCAAGAGCGTGGATGACATCGTCCGCCACGTAGTAGAGCACGTCCACCCGAGCGATGTCCTCCTTATCATGAGCAACGGCGGATTCGGTGGCATCCACAGCAAGCTGCTGGGCATGCTCGCGCAGCACAGTTGACCGTCTTTCCGCCCATCACCTTTCCCAAAAGCAGCGACGGCCCCGAGCAAGCACGGGGCCGTTACCGTTTTCCCGGTTCCTGAAAACGCACAACGGGTATGCCGGATACGCCGGGTATGCCGCACCTCAACGGCAGCATGGAAAAAAACACCCCGGCACCCCCCGCCGGAGCTTCTGAGAAACCCGCATGAGCGCAAAGGAGCCCCAGGGGGGATGATCATCCAAAAGCCTCGGGGAGATGAGCGCACGAGAGCCTCAGGACGAATGAACGCATGAGAGTGTCAGGAAGGCTCGGGGCCGGACAAAGAATCCCCGGCCTCCTTCAGCAGCTCACGGGCACGCCGCAACTCGCGGGTCACCTGATCAGCCGTAGCATGCTGACGGCTCAGCAGGTGGCTCATCATCGTGAGGGCCACCTCATGCTCACCAGAGTAAACGGCCACCTGATTCTTAAGCTCCCGGCGCAGATGCTGGGCCGTACGCACGTACTGAGTGTGAGCCATCACGTAGATATCCGGGTTGAGGCTGCGAGCCATGGTCGCAATTTCCATCGCGGGGGCGGCCGGAGAGGTAATGATGATGGAAATGGCCTTCTCCACACCGGCCGCCGTAAGAATCGAGCGGCGGCGTGCATCACCATGCATGGCGGGAATGCCCGCCTTGGTGAGGCGGTTCACGGTGTCGATATTCATTTCCACCACCACAGCATCGACCGCGTTCTCCCGCAGAAGGCGCGTGCAGATCTCTCCGCAGGGTCCGTGCCCCACCACGATGACGCGGTCATGATTCTCTGTGGGCTCGGGGAGGATTTCCCCGTCATTCTTTGAAGCATCACCGAAGCCCCTCTTCTCCAAGACATTTATCAACTGAGGCACAAAGCGGTAGCAGGCAGCATTGAGCGTAATGGTGATAATCGCCACCCCCGTAATCACATTGACGGCCTCCTTGGGCAACACCCCGTAAGTAGTAGCCGCCAAAGAAGCCAGAATGAACGAGAATTCGCCGACCTGAGCCCGGGAAAGAGCCACCGTTGCCGCCTTGCGGAACGGAGACTTGAGCGCCCTGAGTGTCACATAGCAAACCCAGCTGGCAACAAGAATCGTCAGCAGCACGGTTGCCAGCAAAAGCTCCCAGTGATCCCAGATCGTAAAAGGATCGAACCCCATGCCCACCGACACGAAGAACAGCACCGCAAACGCATCGCGCATCGGCAACGCATCACTGGCAGCCCGCGCCGCGAACTTGCTCTGCCCCACCACCATCCCGGATAGGAAGGCTCCGAACTCCATCGATGCATCAAACACATAGGACGACAGGAAAGCGATCCCCAGCGCAAACACCAGCACCGAAAGCGTAAACAGCTCCCCGGAAGCAAAGCGCGAAACATAAGTCAGCACCCTGCCGATGACATGGCGCCCAAAGTAAAGCACGCAAATGACGAGCAGCACCAGCTTGACAGCCATCCACAGGAGCGACTCCAGCAAAGGCTTGTTACCGAAAAGCACCGGCATAAGCACCAGCATCATGATCGTGAAAATATCCTCTACCACCAGAATTCCGAGGCTGGTATGACCGGCGGGAGTCTGCAGCACCCGATTGTCGGCTAGCACACGGGTCAGCACCACCGTACTGGTAACACAGGTGCAAACGCCGAACATCACACTTCCCACCACGGAAAGCCCCATCGTATCACCCAGCAGCCAGGCCGCCGCCGCAACTACCAGCGTACGGGCAATCATACTGACAATAGCCGTGGGCAACGCCAGCCTCTGCACCGCAACCAAATCCTTGAAATGAAACTGGAGCCCAACGCCAAACAGCAGCAAAACCACGCCGATGTGGGAAAAGTCTTCCACCAAATCCTGATCCATATCGCCGCGCCACAACTGCATTGCGACAATACCGGCCAAAAGGTAACCCACCAGGGTAGACAAACGCAGACGCTCCGCCAGCATACCGAGGACAAGCGCCAGTGTGAGAGAAATAACGAGTGTGACAATCATACCTGCAACGACTTCAGAACGGGAACTCCAGAATGGGACAGCCGGCAGCACCAATCCTCACTTCGATCGGCAAAACCGCCATCCATCACGCATGCCATTGTACGCCTGCTCCCCCGCCCTGTCAATCTCAGAAGGCCTCGCTTCTGAATCCCTGCCATGGATAAGCAATCAGCTTGCCCGAGCCGCAAATAGGCAAAAGGACAACGCCGGGTCCCAGGCTGCAAAACCCGACAGAAAAACGAAAGCGTAACCTGTGTGCAACAGCGCCCCCCCAAGCGACACCACGGCGCCGCGCCATCGCCAAAGCACCCGCAAACAACGGCTGTGCATGCCCATGGGACGCGGGAAAGGCAACGAGTGCGAACGCGCTCCTGGTCGCTCCTCAAAGCATCATCAGGGCATAATGGGGACCACGAATGTATTACCCAGCAGCAGCCAGATGGGCAGTGTCACAAAAGAGCAAACAGTGGTAGCCAGCAGCACCTGAGTTCCCACCTCGGGAATACCGCCAAATCGCTTGGCCAGAATCACAGGCACCACCGCGCTGGGGATAGCACTCTGGAGCACCATAATGCGCTTGATCAGCGGATCAACAGGCAACAGCCACGCACACAGCAGAATCAGCGCAGGTGCAAGCGCCAGCCGCGCCAGCATACCGGAAAGAAGCATGCGGGGCTGCCAGGAGAAATGCCGCGACAAATCATACATGGAGCATCCGAACAAAATGAGACAGACGGGCGTTGCTACGGCACCAATCATCTCAGCCGCCTTCATGACCGGCGGCACCGCCACATACGCACCCAGCCCACTCCAGGCGAGAGCCAGCGACACACAGACCGCCAGCAGGGGGCCTCGCAGCAGAGAGCTGAGCCCCAGCGACCTGGCCCCACCGCATATCAGAATCACACCGATACTCCAGACGAAAAGTTCACAACCCATATTGTGGACAAAAAGCACGCCCATCGTCGGGTCGCCCGGTGCTGTAAAAAGCATCTGAATGATGGGAATGACAAAGAAGGCATAATTCTGCACTCCGGCCGTGAGAGTAAACGTGCGAAGCCCTGTTCCAATCCGCAGACGCAGGAAGCGGGCGACCAGCCAAGCTGCAAGCACACCGAGGAAGATCTCCAGGAACCCGCACGCCATCGCCTGGACGGTAAACGACACAGATTGCACGGTGGGATCAGCTTCCACAACCATATACTTCATGATGTTGTAGAAGATCAGGCAGGGATAACCCAAATCCATAGCCAGCTGCATGATAGGAGCATCATGATGGGACTGCAGACTACCCTTGTGACGCAACCAAAACCCAATCGCGAAAAAGATAAAAACCGGAAGAGTCGAAATAAAGGAATTCAAAATCAAATCACCCATGGCAACCTCGCTTCCTCATGAAAACGTCATCACGAAAACACCGCCCCGACCAACTCAGCAGGTCGGGGCAGCAGGTCAATACAGGAGCATGGCACCTGTCGGGCTTTACATACCCAGCACACTGGCAAGCCCGGAAGCCACACCCTGGAATGCCGCAGCAACCCGATTCTGCCCGGGATCCTCCAGAGCGACAGGGCGGCCTTCATCACCGCAGCTGCGCGTCTGGATATCCAGCGGAATCTTCCCCAGCAGGGGCACCCCAAGCTTCTGAGCCTCGCGCTCGCCGCCGCCTTCGCCAAAGATATTGTACACCAAGCCATCACTCGGACAGACGAAATAGCTCATATTCTCGATAATGCCAAGGATCGGCGTCTCCACACGGTTGAACAAACCCACCGCCTTGCGGGCATCAATCAGGGCCACCTCCTGGGGAGTCGTCACGATCACCGCCCCGGACAAATCCACCGTCTGCACAATCGTCAGCTGGATATCACCCGTACCGGGGGGCATATCCAAAATGAGGAAATCCAAACCGCCCCAATCCACATCACGCAAGAACTGCTGCACATAGCGCGTGGCCAAGGGCCCGCGCACCGCCACAGGGGAAGCCTCATCGATCATCAGTCCCATGGAAAGAAGCTTGACACCGTGAGCCTCCACCGGCAGGAACTGCTCCTTGTCCGAGCAGCCCGGGCGCTCCTTGGTACCAAACATCAGCGCCATCGAAGGACCGTAAATATCCAAATCCAGCAAACCGGTACGGTAGCCCAACCGGGAAAGCGCGACCGCCAGATTAGCAGACACAGTACTCTTGCCCACGCCACCCTTGCCGGAAGCGACGGCAATCACATGCCTGACACCCGGCACACTCGACTTCCAATCTGCGGGATCATCGCTGGCAGCCTTCCGCTGTTGGGGAGCATGGTGCTCGATATTCACATCCAGCTGTTTCACGCCGGGAAGCTCCTTCACCACGCCCATGACATTCTCATAGATGTAGCGCGGCACATCAGCATTCTTGCTTTCGACCAGGAGATCCACCACGACAGCGCCCTCCGGCGAAACCGTCACCTTTCTGACCAGGCCAAAGGAAACAATATCACGGCTGAAACCGGGGTACTTCACGGTTGTCAGAGCCGCACGTATCAACTCGGGAGTCAACGTCACGTCACTCATATCATCAGGTATCGTTTGAAGATCTGCTGCCGGCTCAACCCCCGGCACCTTTGCACCACCCACTTTACCACGGATAGCCCAACAGTCAAGCCTAAGATAAGATACCGCACCCGCGCGGAAAAAGCTTGAAGCCTCATCCTCCATCGATTATACTGGGCGGGTCATATGAGAACGATACTGGTCACAGGAGGTACCGGCTTTGTGGGCTCACATCTCTGCAAACTGCTTGTAGCCGAAGGCAACCGGGTCATCTGTATAGACAACAACTACACCGGCTCACTGGATAACGTCCGGGAGCTTCTGACCCAGGAAAACTTCACCTTTGTTGAGCACGACATCATCGAGCCCTACAACTGCCCGGAAAAGCTCGACCGCATCTATAACCTGGCATGTCCGGCCTCCCCCCCCTTCTACCAGGGCACACGCTCCATCTTCACCACAAAGACCTGCGTGCTTGGCATTCTCAACATGCTCGAACTGGCCAAACGAGATAACGCGCGCATCCTTCAGGCATCGACGTCTGAGGTCTACGGTGACCCGCTGGTGCACCCCCAGGTCGAAAGCTACCGGGGCAACGTGAACCCGAACGGCATCCGCGCCTGCTACGACGAAGGCAAACGCTGCGCGGAAAGCCTCATGTTCGACTACCACCGCCATGAAGGCGTTGATATCCGCATCATCCGCATCTTCAACACCTACGGCCCCCAGATGAATCCCCAGGATGGCCGGGTCATCTCCAACTTCATCTGCCAAGCCCTGCGGGGTGAGGACATCACCATCTACGGCGACGGGCATCAGACGCGCTCATTCCAGTACATCGACGATCTGATAGCAGGCATGGTACGTATGATGGAAAACGACAAAGGCTTCCTTGGCCCGGTCAACCTCGGCAACCCCGGCGAGTTCACCATCCGCGAACTGTCCGAAATCGTACTGAAAAAACTCCCCAACACCGGCAGCAAACTCACCTACCTGCCGCTTCCCTCCGATGACCCCATCCTGCGGTGTCCGGACATAACGCTGGCCACCGAGCGCCTCGGGTGGAAGCCGATGATTCCTCTGGACGAAGGCTTGGACAAAACCATTGCCTATTTCCGCAACAAACTCGCCAAATAACCCCACCCCGGCACACAAACAACCGGGCGGGAAGTCTACATCACAGCAGGAAATCTGCACGGCGGCCCTGCAACAGGCCCTACAACAGGGTCTGCACGGCGCCCCTGCAGCCGGGAGGCGCATGAGCACCACCCCGGGTATCAGCAGGCGCGATTAAACGGCTCAAGCCGAACGGATCAAGCCGACCTATGCCCGCATTTGCTTCTCGAACTGGCGGAACTGAATAGCTTCGTACAAATCGTTATCGGCCAATTCCTTTCGTCCGTCCAAATCCGCGATAGTTCGGGCGACGCGCAGAATGCGGTCAAACGCCCGGGCGGAAAGAGCCAGCTGATGCACCGCATCCAGCAGCAATTGCTTCTGTTTGGACGTAAGCACACAATAACGCTGAAGCAAACGACCGCTCAAACGGGCATTGCAACCGACCCCCGTCCCGGCATAACGCTCAGCCTGGCGCCCCCGAGCCTCCACCACACGCTCCCGAATCACAGCACTGGATTCCCCCTGCGGTCTGGACAGCAGGCTGGCAGGATCCACAGGCGGCACATCAATCAGCATATCAAACCGATCCAGCAACGGGCCGGAAATCTTCTTGCGGTACCGGACCACATCCGCAGGGCTGCAGCGGCAGGAGTGGCGACGATCTCCCAGATACCCGCAGGGGCACGGATTCATGGCCGCCACCAGCATAAAAGAACAGGGGAAATCCACACTTCCCGAAGCGCGGGAAATAGTGACCCGACCGCTTTCCAGCGGCTGGCGCAACGTCTCAAGTGTGCGCCGGCTGAACTCAGGCAACTCATCGAGAAAAAGCACACCATGATGAGCCAGCGTGACCTCACCGGGCGTAATCGTGGTACCGCCTCCCATCAGACCGACATCAGATATCGTATGATGTGGCGCACGGAAAGGTCTGTTCCGCATGAGACCATCAGAACCGCGGAGCACCCCGCACACCGAATAAATCTTGCTGCACTCCAGAGACTCCTCAAAACTCAACGGCGGCAGGATGGAAGGCAAGCGACTGGCCAGCATACTCTTACCACTGCCCGGGCTTCCGCACATCAGCAGATTATGCCCTCCGGCAGCCGCAATCTCCATAGCGCGGCGTGCATAAGACTGCCCCTTAATATCAGCAAAATCCAAATCCTCCGCATCCGCCAGAGCGCCGGAAGCAGGAGAAGCCGGCTCGAAGCGCGAGGGATCCAGCAGCACCTCCCAAGCCTCCCTCAGACTGCGCACACCATAAACCGTCAAACCATCCACCACAGCAGCCTCCGCAGCATTCTCCTCAGAAACCAGCAGGAAGCGGCGACCGGCATCACGAGCGGCAGCGGCAAGTGGCAGAACACCCCGCACCCCACGCACCCGGCCATCCAACGCCAGCTCACCCACAAGACACCACTCCTCCATCCGCCCGGGAACCGCCCGGCGAAGCGGCTCCGGCACCGCCTCATAATTCATCTGGATAGCCATCTCAAGCCCGAGTGCGATCGGCAAATCAAAACCGGGCCCCTGCTTCTTCACATCAGCCGGAGCGAGATTCACCGTCACCAGCAAATCCAACGGCCGGAAAAACGACGAATTACTCAATGCAGAAGACACACGCTGCACACTCTCCCGCACCGCAGCATCGGGAAGCCCCACCACCGAAACCCGGGCGGAATCCATCACCTGTCGCGCATCCACCTCCACCTGCACCTCAAACCCGTCAATGCCAGCAACAGCAGCAGAAAACAATCGCGCAATCATCTCTCAGCCATACAATACCAAGTTCACTATAAAGAGCGGCGCCCCGAAAAGCAAGCAAAAAACAAGCGGAACCCCTTCTGCCTATGCCAAATATTGCGGCTGAACTCCCCGTGGCACACCATATCCCTTACGGACTCTTTCTTCTGGGCGCTCTCATTCTGACCCGCCGCGGATGTTCCCTCACGCGAAGCCGGAGCATACAAATAGCCGGAGTCGGGAAAGCTCCCAACTCCGGCCCAGTCAACTCCATTTCCTTACTCGAGAGAAAAAGCCTCACGACTCCGAAATCAACCCCTGCTTCCTCAGCAACGCATCAGGATTCGGATCCCTCCCCATAAACTCACGGTAAATATCTGAGGCCGAGCGGGAATCACCGGGAGCCAGAATGTGCTTGCGGTAATCAGCACCGGTCTTCTCATTCATCACCCCCTCCTTGGCAAAGCGGCTAAACGCATCCGCCGCCAGCACCTCCGCCCACTTGTAACTGTAATACCCACCGGCGTAACCACCGGAAATACAGTGTGTCAGCGTGCGCATAATCGAAGGAATCTCCACACTGAACGGGATACGCCACGGCGCCAGCAACTCATTTGTCGCATCATCCAGCGGCTTACCCTTGAACTTCTCATCGTAGTTCATGTGCATCTCCAAATCCAGCTTGGCAATACCGAGCTGCCCCATATTATCATTAGCCGGCATGAAGAAACGCGCCTTCTGCATACTATCCACCAGATCCTGAGGAATCGGCGCACCCGTCTTATAATGGAACGAATACGTCGCCAGCCCCTCCGGCTCCCACGTCCAATTCTCATTCAACTGACTCGGCAACTCCACAAAATCCCAAGCCACACTAGTCCCCATATGCGTCCGCAACCCGGCATCACTGCACATCACATGCAGCATATGACCGAACTCATGGAAAAGCGTCTCCACATCATAATGAGAATACAAAGCCACCCCATCCTCATTCGGCGGCGTCAGGTTCGCCACCAGCGTCGCCAAATGCGGCGCATGAGGCTTACCGTCTGCGGCCGGCTCACCGGCCGACATCATCATCACCCAAGCCCCGGCGCGCTTCGACGCGCGGGGGTAAAGATCCATGTAAAACGACCCCATATGAGCCTTTGACTTAGCGTCATACACCTCAAACAACCGCACATCCGGGTGCCACACCTCCACCTTACCGGCAGGGCAAGACTCCCCGGGCTTCAGGCACACCGTCGGCACCTCACGGATCGAAATACCGTACAGATGCTGAGCGATAGAGAACATTCCCTTAATCACATTCTCACTCGCCTGGTACGGACGCAGCGACTCGGGGTCGAAATCATACAACTCATGGGCCATCTTCGAAGCATAATACATCCGGCTCCAAGGATCCACCTTATTGACCTCCTTACCCGTGCACTTCGCGATATAAGCCATAAACTCCGCCTTTTCACGGTCAAACGCCGGCTTCAGCTTCTGCATCATCCCATCCACAAACTGCATCGCCTTATCACCGGAATTCACCATACGCCGGGCCACCGTCAGATCCACAAAATTATCAAAACCAAGCAGCTCCGCCAACTCCCGGCGCAGCTCCATCACCCGGGCCACAATCGCCTCCGTATCGTACGGTCCACCCTTAGCAATATGGGCATACCCCTCCCAGCACTTACGACGGGTAGCCTCCACATGGCAAAGCTCCATCACTGGGCGGTAACAGGAATAATCCAGCGTAATCAGCCACTGAGGTTCCTGCTCCGTACCATACCCCTTAGCCAGCGCCGCCTGACGGGCAGACTCCAGCCACTGCTCCGTCAGCCCATCAAGCTGAGCCCTGTCCGTCACCACCCACTCCCAGGCATTCGTCGCATCCAGCACATGCTGATTAAACTGATTCGTCAACTGCGTCAACTCACGCACAATCTCAGCCTTGCGGGCCTTCTGCTCAGCGGGCAAATCCGCACCACTGTCGCGGAAAGAATCCACCACCTGCTGGACATAACGCTGCCGCTCCGGATCGAGAGACTTCACCCACGGCTGCTGCGAAGCACTCTTAATCACCGACCAAAGACGCTCATTTGCCGTAATCGAATTAGCGAACTCAGCACAAACGGGCAACACCTGATCCTTTGCCGCGCGAATCTCAGGCGAATCCATCACCGAAGACAAATGAGACACAAACCCAAGCGCGCGACCCATCTCACGGTCCGCATTCTCGAACGCGCCAAACACATTCTCATACGTCGCCTGCTCCGGCTTAACCGAGCAAATCACCTCCAAGCGCTTACGCGCCATCTCGATACCCAGCAGCACATCCCGAGCACCCTGCTCCGGCGTCATCTTCGACCACTCCGGATACAGGCGCGTATCCATAAACGGGTGATTCTTCAACTCCTCAGCCTGCAAAGCAGCGCCCACCTCAGCCTGAGCCTGCATCGGCGTGAGCCCGCACAGGCAGCACGCCACCACCATCATCAATGTTCGTGTCATCATATTGTTACATTCGGTCGGAGAATATCTGCAGCCGGCGTAAAAACGACTGCCACTTTCTCATAAGTACGCTCCTGGCACACCCATTCTTTCAGCAAAGCAAAAAAGCCCATCATTTAGGCACAGGTCCTTTCCCTTCCGGCAATGAAAGCTTGACATACAAGCAGCAAACCGTACAATAACCTCATCAGGCCTCCAAACGCCATGAGACAGCCCCGTCCCCTCCTCGCAGTACTCCTTCTGCTGGCCATGCTTCCGGCAGTCGTCGGGGGGTCGTTGACGCACCTGTGTGCCTGCGAAGGGCTGATGTACATTGCCGGTTGCTCCTGCCATCAGATCAGCCAGCAGGAAAAGGGGGATGCAGCACTCACCGGCTCCTGCGACTGCTGCCAGCCTCAACCGGCCGCCAGCGACCGGTCCGGCTCGGGCAGCCCCGCTCCGGCATCTCCCCCGGCCGGGCAACCCGGCTCCCCGCATGACTGCGACTACATGGCCTACCAGCTGAGCCTCTGCTCCATCCAGGCCCAGCTTCCCCCCTGCCCGGCAGCGCTGATGCATCAAGCCTGCGTCCCCCTGCCCGTCTGGCAGCTCGCGCAAATACCCCTCCCCGACGAGCACCCGTGGATGGCCCGCCCCCTACCCGGCGAGCGACCACGCCCCCTGCTCATTTGAACCCCGGCCCAATCGCCTCTCCCTGGCGCCCGTACCTCACGCGGCGGCCCCCTCTTGATGCCCGGATGCAGCCACCCGGTTTACCCTCATCCCCCTCCTTCTCCATATTCTCCCCTCCTCGCCTTTCCTCTGCGGCAACATTCTCCAACCCGGGATTCCCCGCTACGGGATTCACCCGTTCTTCCTCAAAAATCACCTTGACTTCCGACCATTCCAACATATCATAGCTTCAGACAAACATTCAAGCAAACGTTTAATCATGCACCCTCACCTTCCGCTCATCACCTCTCACACCCCACACCATAGGGCACGGCACAAAGCCCTACGCTGCGGCACCGTCCTTCTGCTGGGCCTGCTGGCAGCCTGCACCGTCTACACAGCCAAACCCCTCGACCTGCAGCGCAACACCGCGGAGTGGCTCACCCTCTCGCGCAAACTCTGCGCCAAACCCGCCCTGAGCCTGGCCGATCTGCACAACATCGGCCTCATGCTGAACCCCGATCTGAACAAGGCCCGCCTCACCTACGCCAAATCCACCAGCATTGCCGAGTTTGCCGGGCTGTGGGAAGACCCCTCACTCTCCACCGAACTCGCCTACACCCTCAGCCCCTACGCCACCGGGCAGACCTACAACCCGGGGCTCACCCTGCCTGTCACCGGCCTGCCCGCCCTGGCCTCCAAAATCGCTGAGCAATACAAAGAAGCGGACTACTGGACCATGCGCACGCAGGAACGCGACTTCCTCAAGCAGCTCGACACCCTGCGTCACCGCATCATGGTCAGCCACGCCAAGCAGCAGCTGATGCGCACCCGCCTCACCCGGCTGCGCGACGAGGAAGAAAAGATCGCCAAACTCTATGAACTCGGCGAGGTCGAGTTTGCCGAGTTCAAGCTGGCCAACCAGCGCACCTTCGACGCCACGAAAGCACTCCAGGAGCTGGACAACCTGCACCTCCAGCAGCACCTGGAACTCGTCAATCTCCTGGGGCTGCACCCGGACATGCGCGACATCGAGCTTCAGGGCTCCCTGCCGCGCGAACTGCCGGCGGCTCTTCCGGTAGCGGACGGCGACGCCCTGCTGGAATCTCCCGAACTCAAAGCCCTGATGGCCAGCTACGGAGCCGGCGAGCAGGAACTGCGCCGCGAAATCCGCCGCCAGTACCCCGAGCTTTCCCTGAGCATGGGCTGGGAGCGAGCGGATGACGTGGACAAGCTCAAACCCACCATCGGCTTCAACATCCCCCTCTGGAACCGCAACCGCGAAGCCATCGCCGCCGCCAACGCAGAGCGCGACATCCGCCACCACGATGCCATCTCCCAGTGGCGAGCCCTGCTGCGCAACGCCGCTGCCCTCTCCGACCGCCAGCAACTCGCCCTCCAGCACTGCCGGGAGGAGTTCACCAACCTCGGCGTCCTGCGCGATGCCGAGCAGCGTCAGGAAGCCCTCTTCGCCATCGGCGAAATCGGCATGCCCGCTCTGGCCGGCTCACGGCAGGAAGTCTTCGAGCGTCACATCAACTACCTTGACTGCCTCGAGCAGCTTCTGGACGTCCAAACCCAAATTCTCTACCTCAACCCCTTCCACAAACCATGAAACTTTCCATCCTCATCACCCTTGCCACCGCGCTGACCTGCGCTCCCGTCTCCCGAGCCGCCGAACCCCACACCCACACCGACGGCGCCCCGTGCACCGCAGAACATCCTGACAGCGCACCCCCGTCAGATGCCGAGCACAAGCACGCCGAGCACGCCGAGCACGCCGAGCACGCCGAGCACGCCGAGCACGCCGAGCACCCTGAACATGCTGAGCACGCCGAGCACGCTGGCGACACCTGCACCGCAGACCACGACCACAGCAGCCACACCGAGGCCAGGCATGAAGACCACAACGAAGCTGAACACGAAAGCCACGACCACGATCACGCGGCGCACGGCCACGTCCACGCCCCGGAGGAGGTCTGCACCGGGGGGGATGCCGTCATCGTAGAAGCCGACGCCCGCTCCCGCCACATCCTCAACATGCAGATTGAGGAAGTCCCGGAAGCCACCCAAGCCCTCACCCACAGCATGTACGGCTACCTGAGCGCGCCCAACCACGCCATGAACACCTACGCACTGCCCTGTGCCGGCCGGCTGACCCT
Source organism: uncultured Akkermansia sp. (assembly GCA_944390825.1). Taxonomy (GTDB): domain Bacteria; phylum Verrucomicrobiota; class Verrucomicrobiia; order Verrucomicrobiales; family Akkermansiaceae; genus Akkermansia. Next base: position 108,744 of record CALXRG010000005.1, on the reverse strand, counting down.
GCACGTCAAATCCGCCCAGCAGGTCAGGAAAGGCGACATTCTCTACACCCTGGCATCCCCGACTCTCACCGAGCAGATCACAGCCGTCGCCAGCGGTGAAGCGGCCCTCGAGCGCAGCCGGGAAGAGCTCATCGCCATGCAGGAGCGCCTCGACCGCCTCGCCTCCGCCGGCAGCCGCAACAGTGAACTGGAAGAGCAGCGCACCTTCAAACTCGCCGAGCAGCGGCAGCTCGAGCGGGAGCTGGAAACCGCCCGCATCCGCCTGCGCGCCATCACCTTCGGCGGCGAAGCCACCGAGCAGGACGGCATGCAGGTGCTGGTGGTCCGCGCCCTTCAGGACGGCATCGTGCGCAACGTCGGCATCTCCCAGGGCAGCTGGGGGGAACAGGGAGCTCCCGTTCTCACCATGAGCGACACCAACGCCATGGAAATCATCGGCACGCTCTACGCCGGCAACATGCCTCGCTTTAACCAGGTGCGTGCCACCATCCCCGTCGGGCGCGACAACGTCACCGTCCGGGGCAGCTGGCGTCTCGCCGAGCAGGTCGACCCGGAGAAACTCACCCGCACCCTCTACTTCACCCCGGAAAGCATGCCCGCCGGCGTCCCGGCCGGCCAGCTCTGCCGCCTCGACCTCTACGACGACTCGGAGCAGAGCCAGGGCAGCATCCCCATCCCGGATTCCGCCATTGTGAAGGTCGGCGTCGATGACGTCGTCTTCGTCGAGGTTGCCGAAGGCAAGTTCGCCATGATGAAAGTCCAGGCCGGCACCAGCCGCCGCGGCATGACACCAGTCAAAGGCCTCAAACCCGGCCAGCGTATCGTCGTCAAAGGCGGCTATGAACTCAAATACATCCTGCCTGGGGAAGGGGCCAAAAAGAAAGCCGGTCACTTCCACGCCGACGGCAAATTCCATGAAGGCGAAGACAACTAACCGCCCCGCCGTCCGGCACCGCAAACCGTCCTGCAGGCACTGCCCCCCGGCCCCATCCGGCATACATCCCCAACCAACAGAACACCGTCAGTAACCATGAATGCCCTCCTGGACTTCTGTTTGAGAAACCGCGTCACGGTTCTCATCCTCACCCTGGCGCTCGCCCTGCTGAGCGCCGTCGTCGTCAGCCGACTGCCTGTCGATGTCTTCCCCGAGCTCTACGTCCCGCGCGTCACCATCCAGACCGAAGCCGGCGGCCTCTCCGCCGAAGAAGTTGAGCAATACATCTCCATCCCGCTGGAATCCGCCATGAACGGCACCCCCGGCGTCACCCGCGTCAGCTCCTCATCCGCCGGCGGCCTCTCCTTCGTCTGGGTCGACTTCGACTGGGATACGGACATCTACCTCGCGCGCCAAATCGTCTCCGAGCGCCTGTCCACCGTGCGCGAGATGCTGCCCGACAACGTTGAGTGCGAGATGGCCCCCATCGTCTCCGTCACCGGTGAGATCATGCTCATCGCCATCACCGGGGATGAAACCGCCGACCCGCTGGACATGCGGCGCGTCGGCGAGTTTGACCTGCGCAACCGCCTCATGTCCATTCCCGGCGTCGGTCAGGTCACCGTGCTGGGCGGCCGCCTGCCGGAGTACCAGATTCTCTTCGACCCCGAAAAAATGCGCCAGGCCGGCATCACCCTCGATGATCTCAAAGCCACCGTCGATGCCTCCCAAAGCAGCGTCCCTGCCGGCTACCTCGAAGACGTCGCCGGGCAGGAACTGCCCGTGCAGCAAGCCTCGCGCGCCATGACTCCCGAGCACATCAAACGCACCCTGGTCCCCGGCCATCCGAGTGGAGTCCTGCGGCTGGAAGACGTTGCGGACGTGCGCATCGACGGCGCTCCCCGCCGCGGCAACGCGGGCTTCCAGGGCCAGCAGGCAGTCATCCTCTCCGTGCAGAAAGTACCCGGTGCCAACACCATGGAGCTCACCCAGGCCGTTGACAAAGCCGTCCGCGAGTTTGCCTCCAGTCAGCTCCCGGCCAACATGAAACTGCACGCCGACGCCTACCGGCAGGCAGACTTCATCACCCTCTCCCTGGAGAACGGCAAAGAAACCCTCTACATTGCCGGCATCGTCGTGATGATTGTCATCTTCCTGACCCTGCTCAACATCCGCACCGCCCTGATTACCCTCGTAAGCATGCCGCTCTCCGTCCTGCTGGGCATGGCCTGCTTCCCAGTGTTCGGTCTGGCCATCAACATCATGACCCTGGGCGGCCTTGCCGTCGCGGTAGGTGACGTCGTCGACAACGCCATCATCTTCGTCGAAAACGCCTGGCGCAGCCTGAGCCGCAACGCCGCGCTGCCGCCGGAGCAGCAAAAATCGCGCATTGCCGTGCTCATGGAAGCCAAAGGCGAGATTGTCAGCTCCATCAGCTTCTCCTCCGTCATCATCATTTTGGTCTTCGTTCCCCTGCTCTTCCTGAGCGGCTTGGAAGGTCAATTCTACCGTCCGCTGGGCATCTCCTACATCCTGGCACTCTTCGCCTCCCTGCTGGTGTCCATCACCATCATCCCCGTGCTCTGCCTCATGTGGTTCAAAACCGGCAAACCGGGCAGCAACGGAACAGCAGAAACCAGCGCAACGGCACAGCTCCCCGGAGCCACAGCCAACACCCCCGGAGCCAACGCCTCCAACAGCAGCGGCGACTCCGCCTCGGCGCGCCTCATCAAGCGCCTCTACACCCCGGTTCTGAACTTCTGCATGAGCTTCCCCAAAACCGTCTTCGGCTCACTGCTCGTGCTCACCGGCGCCTCACTCTGGCTGGCCTCCACCTTTGGCACCAGCTTCCTGCCACCCTTCAATGAGGACTGCTACACCGTCTTTGTCAACGCCGTCCCGGGCACCTCACTGGAAGAAACCGAGCGCATCTCCGGCCAGGTCATGCACGAACTGCAACAAATCGACGGCGTCAAAACCGTCGCGCAGCGCACAGGACGCGCCGAAAATGACGAACACGCCGAACCCGTCTCCGCCTCCGAACTCGTCGTACGCGTCGACCTGGAGAAAAACCAGCGCCAACTGCGCGAGCAAATCCAGCAGCAACTGCGCAGCATTCCCGGCGCCAGCGGCATGATCGGCTTCCCGCTTGCCCACCGCATCAGCAACGCCCTCTCCGGCTCCAACTCCGAAATCGCCATCAACATCTACGGCGATGAACTCCCGCAAATCCGCGCCGCCGCCAAAAAAGCCGCCGAGATCCTCCAGGGAATGCCGGAAGTAGCCGATGCCCGGGCCAACCGTGAAGTCATGGTCGACACCGTCTGCGTCGACTACAACCGGGAAGCCCTCGCCGCCTGCGGCCTCACCGTAGCGGAAGCCGCCGAGCAAGTCTCCGCCGCCCTCAACGGCCTCAAGATGGGCGAAGTCATCCGCAACCTCGACCGCTGGAACATCATGCTGCGCCTCGACCCCGAGCTGCGTCAGAGCGTCGATGACGTGCGCAACCTCCAGCTCGTCGCCCCGGGCGGCCGCACGATGAGACTCAGCGACGTCGCGGAAGTCTACCGCACCGAAGTCACCAACCTCATCCTGCGCGACTACACCCGCCGCAAAGCGATGATCTCCTGCAACCCCTCACTGGACTCCAACCTCGGCGACCTCGCCGACGCCTGCCGTGAGAAACTCGATCCCGCCATGAACGCCATGGGCTGCACCGTCGACTACGCCGGCACCATCAAAAGCCGGGAAGAAGCCGGCAAGCGGCTCTACATCCTCGGCAGCATCGTCTGCGTCCTCATCGTCCTGCTGCTGGCCACCTCACTGGGCAGCGTCAGGCGCGCCGTCATCACCCTCATCAACATCCCGCTCTGCCTGGTCGGCGGCATCATCGCCGTCTTCCTCGCCTCCAGCGACACCATGCACTCCCTGATGACCGGGCACTACATCCCGCCCATCCTCTCCGTGAGCTCCATCATCGGCTTTGTGACCGTCATCGGCTTTGCCATCCGCTCCGGCCTCATCCTGCTCAACCGCTACCGCTCACTCGAGCAAAGCGGCCTGAGTGTCGATGAAGCCATCCGCGAAGGCTCCCGGGAGCGCGTCATCCCCATCATCATGACCTCGCTGACCACCATTCTTGGCCTGCTGCCCCTCGTCTGGGCGAAAGACCAACCCGGCGGCGAACTGCTCGCCCCGCTGGCCATCGTTCAATTTGGCGGTCTTGTCAGCGCCACCATCCTCAACCTGCTGGTCATGCCCGCCACCGCGCGCATCTTCTCAGGCTGGATCAAATCCGCCGAGAAAGAATAAACCAGCCCCCGGGCCCGCCCCGCCGCCAATCGCAGGGCGGGCCCTTACCCCCTCTCCCACCCCGTTTTCCCTCACCCACTCCACCCCTCCCGGCCCGCCTACCCACTCCCATCCCATGCCGAAAACCCCGCGTGAACTGGCCGACATCGCCGCCATCAACACCCGCTACGACCGCGCCTGCATTGGCCTCTGGATTATCGCCGCCATCCTCACAGGTCTCGGCTGGAGCCTCGACGCCGGCGAAATGATCTTCAGCATCGCGACCCTGCTGGCCGTCGCGCACCGCATGCTGCACACCTGGGTACAGCACCGCTTCTTTCCGCGCACCTCCTCGAGCAAAGTCGCCTTCTGGCTGCTGGCCGGCTGCGTCATCATCCTGCTGGGAGTCCTCCTGCTCTGCGCCCGCCACTACCAGCGCGAGCATGAAACCGCTCAGCAACACCCCCGCATCTACCGGGCCGACGCACTCGCCCGCCCGCTTGAACCAAACCCATCCAGGCACCGACTCCCCGAACCACCCCGCACCATCACTCCCCCGCCCGGCCCGGCGCAGCACCCGACGTAGCACCCGCAGCAACACCGGTGGGCTGCACCAGCGCCAGCAGCTCCTGCGCGCTCAAGTGCAGCAGCAACTTCTCCAAACCGCCGCCCAGCAGCGCCTCCGCCATCGCCGACTTACGGGACAGCATCCGGTGGATATTCTCCTCGATCGTCCCGACACTAATCATCGGGTGAATCACCACCGCCCGCTTCTGACCGATACGGTACGCGCGGTCACTCGCCTGATTCTCCACGGCCGGGTTCCACCAGCGGTCAAAATGGATCACATGATGCGCACGCGTCAGATTCAGCCCCGTTCCCGCAGCCCGGAGCGACAAAATAAAGAAAGGAGGCCCCCCGGGGTGCTGGAAACGCTCCACCAGCCCGCGCCTCTCCGCGATCGGCGTTCCCCCGTGCAAACACAACCCGGGAGCACCAAAAATCCCCGCCAGGTAATCATGCAGCGGCTCAATCATCCTACGGTACTGCGTAAACACAAGGCACGCCCCGCCCGCCGCCGCGATCTGGCCCGCCAGCGCCCCCAGGCGCTGCATCTTGCCACTGCGCTCCGGCGCGAAATAACTCTCCCCCAAATACTGTGCAGGGTGATTGCAAATCTGCTTGAAACGGCCGAGAATCGGCAGCACCAGCGCCAGACGCGTCGTCGGGTCCGGCTCCTGGATCACCGCCTGGAGGTGCTGCACCTCATGCGCGTAAAGCGCCGCCTGCTCCGGCGTCAGATAACAGTACGCCGCCTGCTCCGTCTTCGGCGGCAACTCCGGCAGCAGCGCCGGATCACTCTTGAGACGCCGCAGCATGAAAGGCCTCACCATCCGGCGCAGCATCGTATAATCCGACCCCATCTCCCGCACCATCGCATTAAACTCCTTCTCCCCGCCGAGTAACCCGGGATTGAGGAACTCAAACAAACTGCGCAGCTCCCCGAGCGAATTCTCCACCGGAGTCCCGGAAAGCGCCACACGGCGGGGCGACGTCAGCCGCAGCACCGCCCTTGTGCGCGCGGAATCCGCATTCTTAATCGCCTGAGCCTCATCGAGCACCAGCGCAGGCAGCACCTGGCGGGACAGCAACTCCTGGCGCGTCACCATACCATAGGTCGTCAGCGCCACATGAGCCCGGCGCAGCAGCCACCCGGGGTTACTGCGCAAATACTCCGCATCACGGCGGCTAAGCGCATACGGATGCAGCGTCATCACACGCAACTCCGGAGCGAAACGCGCCAGCTCCTCCTGCCAGTTCGGCAGCAGCGACGCCGGCGCCACCACCAGCGCCGCCCCCTGCTCCAACCTGCCGCAGCGCTGCAAATGCACCAGCCAGCAAATCACCTGCAGCGTCTTACCCAGCCCCATATCATCCGCCAGGCACGCCCCGAACCCCGCCTCCGGCACATTGACCAGGAACCGGACCCCATCCATCTGATAAGGACGCAACATCCCCCGCAAGCGCTCCGGCAAATCCGGCTCAGCATCACCGAACTGCAAACGCGACAACGCCAGCGCGAGCCGGGCCCCCGGTGCCAGGCGCACCCGCTCCTTCGGCAGCGGCACATCCGGCAACGCCTCCGACCTCCTGCCCAGCAAATAGCGCAGCCCCGTCAGCAGCGGGATTCCCCCCGCCGCCATCCGCGCCGCCTGCCGCCAGCTATCCAGCAACTTCACAAGCTTCTCCCGGTCCAGCCGCACCCACTCACCACGGAACCGCACCAAACCATCCCCCACATCCAGCAACTCCTCCAGCTCCTCCGGCGACAAATACCGATCACCCAGCGCCACCTGCGGGATAAAATGCAGCAGCGAATGCACCTGCACCGACGGCGCACCATCCGGCTTACTTCCGACGCTACCGGGCTGGAGCTCCTCCCCCTCCGGCAACTCCATCTGCACCACCAGCTCCGCCTTCGGCGGGCGCGTCTTCCAGAGATTCACCATCCGCACCTCAATCCCCGCCGCCTCCACCAGCGGCAGCGCCTCCAAAAATGCATACGCCTGGCGCGCACTCCATCCGCAGGGGCGGTACACCGCCTGCGAATCCACCAGCTCACGCAAGAACGGCGACTGCTCAGCCAAATCACGCAACGGGCGCAGCAGCGCCAGCAGCGCCTCCGCATCCCCCGCATACAACTGCGCCGCCAACCCCAGCGGCGCATGGCGCGGCCTACCATCCGGCCCCACCTTATGAATAAACGTCGCCAGGAACGCGAACGGCGCCTCCAGCGCATCATCCCCCGCATTCTCTGCGAGGTGGAAACACAGCATACCGAGCTGCTGCCAACCCTCACCGAGGCGGCACAACCACTCCACCGGCGAGCAGCACTCCCGGCGGCAAAGCTCCTGCAACGCCGGGAACAACCCCTCAAACCACGCACGCAAACACTCCACCCCCACCTCCGCCCCATAAATCGGCGGCATCCCCTCCAGCCAGCGCACCAACTCCTCCGCCGGCGGCACACAAAACCCCGCAGCCTCCTCCTCCGGCCGACCCCGGCGGCACGCCCGCAACATCCGCATCATCACCACACGCGTCCGCTCCTGCAACCAAGCCAGCAGCGGAGAAGCCCCCACCGGCAACCCGAAACGCAGCAAATCCAGCATACCGCGACCCGCCGACACCGCGAACGCCCTCTCCAAACGCGGCAAACACCCCGCCGGCACCACCGTCACCAGCGGCGGCTCCATCATCCTCAGCGAAATCTGCACCTGCTGCTCCATACTCACCATCCGCACACCGTGGGGTGGGGCATCATCCCCTGACATAACGCGTCCGCGGCCGCGTCTGAGCCGCATCAAAGTTCACCACCGCCCGCCCGATGGGCTCCCGCACCAAATCCAGCAAACGGATAGCCCCCACCGGGCAAGCCTGCTCACAAGCCGCCTGCGGACGCTCCCCGCTCACCTTCGCCGCATTGATACGCTGCACACAATACGTACACTTCTCCATCACCCCGCGCGAACGCACCGTCACCGCAGGATTCGGCGGCAACTTCTGCTCATGGTACGCCTCCCGGGCATAATCATAAAAATTGAACGTACGCGCCTGATACGGGCATGCCGCCGCGCAGTAGCGCGTTCCCCAGCAGCGCGGATACACCATCGCATTCAGCCCAGCCGCCGTATGCACCGTTGCATTCACCGGGCACACCGACTCACACGGAGCCTGCTCACACTGGCGGCAAGCACTGGGCAAGAAAAAGCACACGCGCCCGGTGCGGTCGAGATAGCGATCAATACGCAGCCACTGCAAATCGCGTCCCCTGCGCTGCTCCTCCGCCCCCACCGTCGGGATATTATTCTCAGCACGGCACGCCACCGTACACGCATGGCAACCGATGCAAGCCCCAAAATCAATCCGCATCCCCCACTGCGGAGAAGCCCCCTGCACCGGCGCGCACGCCTGCTCCACCAGCTCCGGAGCCTCACATGACCGCTGCACCGGCAGCGCGGGAGCCTCCGCAGGCTGGCCGGGCATCTGCGATACCGACATCGCCGCCGCCACACCCGGCAGCATCGGCAGCAAGCCATGGGACAAACCCGGCACCCGCACACAAGGCAAATGCCAGCGCGAAACCCGCCATCCCCCCAGCTCAGCCCCCTCCCCCGGCACAAAAACCGGGGGAAGACCCGCGCAACCACTCAAAGAATCAAACACCTCCCGCAACCAAGCATTATGCAAAAAACGCCCATCCACCACCAGCGGATGCAAATACGGCGTACCCGCAGCAGCCACCGGCAGCGCAACCGGCCGGGGAGCCCCCGGCACCAACCCCCGCCTCAACCCCCGCTCCAAAGCCTCACCCCCACCCAGCGCACGTGCCACCCAATCCCGAGCCGGCGAAAACGGGGTAGCTCCCCCCACCGCCGGCAAATCCCCCCCATGGATCAGCGCGTCCAGCAACTCCGCCTCAGAAAAAGCCGGCACCAGCGGCAGCATCACCGGCTGCCGCAAACACCAGCAACCACACGCATCCGCATCCGCCCCCCACTCCTCCAGGAAATGAGTCTGCGGCACCGTATACTGGCAGCAATCCGCCGTCACATCCCGCCGCAAGCAACAGCGCAGCGTCGCCGCCTCCGTCACCCGGAGAGCCTCCGCAAACGTCGGCGAATGCGCCGCCGGATCCGCCGGCGTCATCACCAGCAGCAAATCCAACTCCCCACGGCGCAGCAAATCCGTCAGCACCACCAGCGCGCGCTCCCCCGTCGCCGCATAACCATTCGAAAAACGCACAGCCGCACCGAGAGCCGCCACCTGCTGACGCTCCAGCTCCGGGAACACCTCCGGGCGCGGCTCCTCCACAGGATCCCAGCTATAACAGCGCAACCCCGGACTCACCCCGCGCAACGCCTCCACCTGCGCCTGCCTCACAGCAGAATGCCCCCCCGGCAGCAGCAGCGCCAGCCTCAGCCCCTCGCGCAGCGCCTGACTCCATCCCCGCAGCGCGCCCCGCACCCCCTCCAGCGGGAACTCCCCACCATTAAAACGCGCCACGCGCTCCCGACCCGGGTCATACACATCCAGCAGCGCCGCCTGCACCAGTGCCGGCAACCCTGGTCGGCACGCCGCCGCATGAGGATTCGGCACCAGCGATGTCGGCAGCCCACCGTGGCAAAGCGCCAGCAGCGGCACCGCCCCACTCGCCCAAGGCATCGACGTCGCAAACGCCGTAGCCTCACCCGCACGCACCCACTCCGGGCAATCCTCCGGCTCCACAGCATACTGCTGCGCCCGGCGGCACGCAGGCAGCGCCAGCGCTGCCAGGGCACCCAACCCGGCCAAAAACTGACGCCGTGTACTGCTCACTGCCATGTCCGCATTCTACATGAAGCCGCCCCCCAGAGCAAGCCCGCACGCCGCCATGCCACACAAAACACCATTCCGCCCCCCCTGTTCCACCCCCGCCTGCACCCCCACCCGCATCCCCCATTCCACTACAATTGATTGACCTCGGCGCAAGTCTATGTTACCATGCTGCGGCCAAGCGGGCTCATCTCCCAGAGGCTACGTGCATTCCTCCCAGAGGCTACGTGCATTCAACCCACAGGAAATCACACAGGGAATCTCCCCCACCATCATCACACGCATCCCCTTTCATGATTCGCCACCTGAAAGCTCTCCCCAAGCACCTCTTCTCACTACTTTGGGGTGAACCCCGCACCCCTCTCCTTCAGCAGGCAACACAATTCTGCCATTCTCCCCTCTTCCTCTACCTCTGCGCCTCCATCTCCCTGCTCTGCCTCGCTCTGCACATTCATTTCGCCTTCAGCCCCGCCATCTGGCTGGATCCCGCAGCCACCCTCTGCATCATTGATAACAGCTACGCGGAGATGATCTCCATCACCGCGCAAGATGTACATCCGCCCCTTTACTACATCATCGTGAAGGCACTCATCGACGCACTTCACGCCCTGATACCGGATCTACCCCTCATCACCGCCGGCAAGGTCGTTTCGATTCTCCCCTTCGGCATTGCCCTGCTTCTATGTGTGACCGTCGTGCGAAAATCGTGGGGCACCTACACGGCGGCCATGGCGATTCTGGCCGTCACATGCGTGCCGCACCTCATGAAATACGGCACCGAAATCCGCATGTACGGCTGGGCCATGCTCTTCATTTTCGCCTGCTACCTTTACGCACTGAACGCCCTGCGAACCGGCTCGTACAAACACTGGATCCTCTTCGCCAGCGCTGGGCTGTGTGCAGCCTACACACACACCTATGCCTGCCTCGCCGTCATGCCAATCTACGTTTACGCCGGGTATCGAAGCCTGAAACAGGGGCGGCGCAGCACCCTGCTATGGCTGGGGGCATGCGGCATCGCCGTGATCGGCTTTTTCCCCTGGCTATTTATCCTGCTACAGCAAGCCCAAATCATCAGCGAAGGATACTGGATCCCTCCGATGACCTGGCAAAAAGCCGGAGTCTTCTTCATCATGCCCTTCTTTCCCAAAGAAGCCTTCACCGCCACACCGACCGTCTTTCCCCACATCAAAGCCTCCGGCATCTTCTTCGCCCTGGTGGCAGCCTTCCTGACCCTCTCATACCTCACAGCGATCCTGAACAGGCCCCACCTACCCAAGGGGCTCATGGGCAGCGCCACGTGCGGCATCAGCCTGTATATCTTCGCCTCGATCATCGGCGTCGCCGCTTCCTACCTCATCGTGCCGGTCATCATGCTGCGCTACACCATCCCCGCCTTTCCCTGCATGTGGCTGGGATTCATCCTGCTCGGCAAAATCCGAAAGCGAAACCTCTACCAACTCCTTCTCGCAGCCTTCATGCTGACTGCTGCCGCCCACAGCATCTCCTGCTACATAAGCACCAAAAGCACCGAGCGAGCCATCGCAGAAAAGCTCATCGGATACACAAGAGCCGATGCCTCCTCCGCCATCATCACCGATTGTGCGGACATCTCCCCTGCCTGTTACGTCATGCTGGGCAAGGACACCTACACCTTTCCCCACAAAATGAACGCACTGTGGGCTTTGCAGACCTGCTACTCCAAAGGGAAAATCCGGCACTTGGAAAATGCTGAAGCCTTGAGAGAAGTCCTGCGCACGCATGCGGCGGCTTACCTGATCAACAAAGATCCCTGGCTGCAGCAGCGCCTGAAAAACTGGGGTATTAACGTCACGCGCATCGACTCCCTTTATTGCTTCTTTGTCAACTTCGAGTTATGCCGACTGACTCTTGAGGATTGAAACGCACTCGAGCTGCTCACCGCTCCCGATTCGCCGACATCTGCGTACCGATGATTTACCCGCCAGTCGTCAAATCCCCCCACGGCTGGCACGAGTGCTGCACCACCAAGCAAATGCCATCATCCCCCCGGCATCAACACCGCCACCATGCGCCAGCAGCCCCATACACCCCTGCGGGCAGCATAATTCCCTGCCTCTCCCCCATACGGAGAAGAAGCAGGGAATCCGCTCATGGGGCAAAACTGCGCCCCGGTACTCAGAAGCTGAAGCGCACGAAGCCGTTCACGCCCTGCGCCGTCTGTCCTGAGCGCACCTCCAGCTGGTAGGAAGCGCCGGTTGCCCACTGCTCGGACATCTTCCACGTCACCCCGGCATTCAGCATGAACGCATTGCGGCCCGGGTCATTACCATGCACCCGCGACGTGGTGCCGTAGAGCCCCACCGTCGCATGCGGATTACTGCGGCTGATATCCCCCACATACGCCAGCGTCAGCTCAGGGAACAGGTACTGCTCCCCGCCCAGCGCAATCGCACCCTCCAGGCGCACGCCCACCGGCACGCGCCATACCTGCATCGCCCCGCCGTCATACGAACGGCTCGTGCCATCGCTGAACGACTCAATGAAACCGTCCTGCGCCCCGTACAGGTAATCCAGCCCCACGAACGGCGACACCGTGAAACGCTCCGTTACCGCACAGCGCAGCTCCGTCTGCACCCCGAAGGTCCACACATCATCATCCCAATCAGCCCGCCCCGGCGTACCATCCACCGAGCGCGTGCGCCCCTCATTCTCCATCTGCCCGTACGCCCCGTAAGCGCTCGTACGCCATGACACCCGCTCACTGAGCCTCTGCTCCGCACTGCCGTAGAGCGAAACCATCAGGCCATCCTGATCCACCTTCGTGCCGGAATCCGCCTTAAACGTGCCAAACGTCTGCCCAAAAGCCGCTCCCACGCGTGCCCCCGGCAGCACCGCAGCATCCGCACCCACGGCGTAGCCGCCGCTGTTGTAATCAAAGCCATGGGTACTGCCCATCGTGGTGAAATAACCCAGGCCGGCACCCCAGAGGCTAATCCCCTCCTCATGCCCGACGCGGGAAGCCACCGCCGCCTGGCCGACAGCCTTGCGGGCGAAATCCTGCACCGTCCCCGTACCCGTCCAAAGCGTATTAAGCAAATCCGCCGCACCATACTCCACATAACCGCGTACCGCAGCAGGAGCCAGCACCAGCCAGAGTGTATCGCTCTGCGCCACCGTGAACAGCTCCGCGTGCTCCCCGGTAAGCTGGTAATCCATCTGCATCTCCAGCGTCTTATCCGCAGGAGAACCCGCTGCGTCCTTCTCCTTCACCAACTCAATCGGGAGAGCCTTCTCCACGCGCCGCAGCGCCGTCTTGAGCACATTCGGGCCCAGCGTCAGCGAAGCCGTCACCCCGTCGGCAGCAAAGGTCAGCCCGCCTGCGTCCACGGTCAGGTTCGAATACGTTCCCGCCCCCGTGTTCTGCGCCGTCGCGGCCACATCGCCATCCACGTAAAACCGGAGCGTCGTCCCCGCTGCCAGCGTCAACTCAGAAAAATGCGGCGAACCCGCCGAAGACACAACGTCGACAATCGTCGTCCACCGGTCACCACACACCGCGGTACCGCCCACGTACACAGTACTGCCGGCCTCTGTCACCACCTTGCCCATCTCGCCGCTGCCGGCCAACGTACCAGCCAGCGCGAATGCTGTATCACTCACCAGTCGGCCGTTGTTAACGAGACACCCGCCGGCATCAGCCGCAAAAGTCGACTGCCCGCTTGCGCTGGTCACAGAAAGCACCGCGCCTGCCTCATTGATCAAACAGGCCCCCTGCTGCAAATGCAGCGTTGCGTAGAAATCCTTCTTGCTGTCCAGCATCTCCGGAGCAAAGTTGAGGCTGCCATCCTCAAAAGTCATCGTTCCCCAGTTTTGCGTCAGAGAATTTCTAAACTGGTCGAGGACGGTTCCGTGATAGCTGCACCCTGCGCCCACAAGCAGCACGCGCTCGTTCTGAGCACTGACGCTGCCACCCATCCTCATGTGAGGAATGATGGCCTCCGCCCCATCGGCAAGAGAAATGCAGGAACTGCTGGCAAAGAACTCCTCAGGCGAAGCCTCCATCGGGTCGTCAAGCGGAGTATTGTACAAAGCATTCTCCATCACGAGCTTTGAACCTTTGCCGGATACATGGATCTCTGTATGACCGCTCGCGTAGCTCATATAAACCTCGTTGTTGAACTGAAGCAAAGCTCCGCCGGTCACGCGAAAGACCGCAGAAGGCTGGTAATTGCCCTCATCCAAGCCGCTCCCAACACCGAGGGAACTATCCAGCCATAAACCGGTAGCGCGCGTTCCGACGATCATGGCGCTGCCTTCGCCATCGATATTCACCTCAGCATTCTGAATGTACACAGCCGTACCCGCCTCGTACCGAGACCCCTCGAGGATATTGATCGTCGCCTTGCTCATGTAGATTTGCGATGGATCATCTCCAGAGCAGACGTAATCAGACGAGAATTGCTCCTGAGGATTCACATCCCGGTATAAGCGGCCGTCTTCTTCTTCCGGAGTCAGATAGGTTCCCGCTACGTGGGCATCCGTATACTGATTGGGGTCAGAGGGAACAGCTAGCGTATCCTTTGAAGGATACCCCGCGAACAGCCCCTGGGTATTGCTCATGACGGAACCGTTCTTCAACGTCAGCGTGCCATCGCCGTCACGTCCCCCGACCACGATGGCCGAAGCATAGGCCTTGCCACCGGGCACGGCCATATTGATGACCTGCTGATAGACGGCGCCGTCCAGGATCAACTGAGCGTGATTGCCCCCCACCGTCAGATTGGGGCTCTCCAGGGTAGGTGTGTTGGTTACCTGCACGCCCTCCATGATCATCGTGCCTTCCCGCACAACCAAGCTGTGATCCATGGTGAAAGCCGTATCCGTCGGGGACTCCGGGCGGACGACCAGCGTTCCCTGCCCATCTTTCACGATTGCCGAACGATCGAAATTGGAAGCACCGGGGTTCTGTTCCTTGAGCAAAATACCGTCCTTGCCCTGGTACACCAATGTGCCGCCCTCGCTCACGTACTCAATACCGTCGGCATTCCCCATGCTGTCGGCTGCTGCCGGGCGAAGAGCGTCCACGGGAACTTCTGCCGCAAAAACCGGCGGCATCCCCGCCCCGGCTCCCAGCGCCAGAGCGGCCAAAATCGTCATATTCTTCTTCATGGTAATAGGTCTCTGTCTGTTGGTTGGCTTTACCGGTCATACAATCTAACCGGTCACTCTCCTGACTTATAGCTCATAAAGCACTAGGAGTCAACTAGAAATTAGCATTCCAGAAGGCATTTTTCATAGCAAATCCATCAAAACAAATAGATGAAATGGAACACAGGGTTCTGCCGCCGAACCGCTTTCTTGTTCTACTTTCTTGTTCTGATGGTGGAGACTTTCCTGGGCTTGACCGCAGGAAGACTCCATATTCTGCTGCGCCACAGAGCTCCGCAAGCGCGCAACCGGCACGCTATTGTTTCTCGCTAAGCATGTAACACCCATGTAGCATTCCTGTCACATGTCCTGTGGCGCACAGTTCACCCTACGCTTCTTGATTTTTCTTGCGAAAGCGGGTTAACTGGAGCTGTCAGCCGGGGAAGACGGGCAACCAACCTCCCCGAACGACAGAACAACAACTCAACATATGAACAAAACAACATTGATGTCGATGGCCCTCGTCCTTGGGGCCGCTCCCCTCAGCCTGGCCAGCCAGACCAACGCTGCTGCTCCGCAGTCGCCCGCAGCTGATGCTGCCGTGAGCAAGCCTGCTTTCAGTGCCTGCGATTGGGCCAAGAATGCGCTGAAGCTGTTCAATGCTAAGCGTGATGGTGCGGAGAACCCCTGGATTCAGGAGTTCAACCTGAAGTTCCGCGCTCAGTACCAGCTGGGCATTCTCGACCCGGCGGGCGGCAGTGACCGCATCAAGGAGGACGCAGCGGGTAAGGATCGCGCCCACAATGATGAATGGCGCCGTTTCCGTCTCGGGGCGGAGGCCAAGGTGCTCAACCACTTCACGCTGTTTGCCAACTTTAATATCGGCGGTCTGGATTCTTCGGAAAAGGTGACCGATGGCATCTGGCAGGAGGGCCAGACGGATGGGGTGCTCGATGAGCTGTTCATCCGCGGCAAGTTTGAGCCGGTGACTTTCACGCTGGGCAAGCACAAGCCGGCTTTCATCGGTGAGTACCGCACCTCCAGCGCGAAGATCATTACGATTGAGCGTTCGGCTCTGGTCAACCAGTTGACGGCGGAGAAGACTTGGGGGCTTTCCTTCAAGAACTCGGATGACAAGGCGACCTTCGGCTGGGAGGCTGGTGTGTGGATGAACGGTCTGCACGACGGCACGTGGGCGGAGCCGGTGTTCAGCTCTGCAGACAATGCGATGGTGGGGCTTTCGCTCAATTACGAGCTCAAGAACAACGGCCGTCTCTACCTCGACTACATGCACAGTTTTGTGCGTGAGGGGCGCGAACAGGCAGGCTATGAAGGCCCGGGCGCACGCGATGTGCTGGCTCTGACCTGGCAAGCCAAATACGGCAAGTTCCACATCATGACCGAGGCCATGGCCGGGTTCAACATGATTGGCAGCGATGGCAAGATGGCCGGTTCGGAGAATGTGTATGGTCTGACGGTGATGCCGAGTTACTTCCTGACTGATCATGTGGAGGCGGTATTCCGCTACCAGATTGCCAGCGGCAGCAATGGCATCCAGTCTGACAAGCGTTACTACGCGACCAATTCGACTTACTCCCAGGTGAGCGATCTGCTTCAGGGTTTCTACTTTGGTCTCAACTACTATGTGTGCCCGAAGAGCCCGGATACGATGAAGTTCATGCTGGGGGCGGAATACCTGAACTCCGCCGGTCTCGATGCGGAGGGCAACAAGGGGTACACCGGCTGGAGTTTCACTTCAGCTGTACGCATGAACTTCTGATGCAGGCAGTTGATCAGTCTCTCAGCAGTTTGAATCCACGGATATAAACCCTACTCTTTTTAACAACCATTAAACGATATAAATGCTATGTTGAAACACATTGTCTTAGCTCTGTTGGCTGCCGGCTCTATCGCCCAGGCAGAGATCGCTCTCACGGGTGCCGGTGCCTCCTTCCCCGCTCCGGTTTACCAGAAGTGGACCTACAGCTACTCGCAGCAGACGCCCGGCACCACGGTGACCTACCAGAGCATTGGCTCGGGGGCGGGCATCAACCAGATCAAGGCCGGTACGGTGGATTTCGCCGGGTCGGATAACCCGCTGACGCTCGAGCAGCAGCAGGCCGATGCTCTGGTGCAGGTGCCGATGCTCACCGGCGGTGTGGTGGTGATTGTGAACCTCCGCGGTGTGCCCAACGGGCAGCTCAAGCTCAGCAAGGATGTGCTGGCCCGCATTTTCCTGGGTGACATCAAGTACTGGAACGACAAGGCCATCGCCGCCATCAACCCCGGCCTGCGCCTTCCCAAGATGAAGATCACCGTCGTGCACCGCGCGGACTCCAGCGGTACGTCGTTCATCTTCACCAATTACCTCAGCAAGATTTCCGCTGACTGGAAGCAGAAAGTCGGCCAGGGGTCGGCCGTGAAGTGGCCGGTTGGCATCGGTGGCCAGAAAAACCCGGGCGTGTGCAACAATGTTGCCCGCATTCAGGGGGCTATCGGCTACACCGAATACACTTATGCGGTGGAGGCCAAGCTGAACTGCGCCATGCTCGAGAACGCGGATGGCCAGTACGTGAAGCCCACGATGGAGACCTTCACCGCTTCCGCGTCCTGCGCCGACTGGGACAACGCACCGGGCTTCTACATGGAGCTCACCAACATCCCGGGCGCCAAGTCCTGGCCCATCACCGGTGTGACCTACATCCTGCTGCGCAAGGACATGCCCGCCGAGCGCCGGGAGGCGATGAAGGAGTACATCTCCTGGTGCTTCGACGAGGGTGCGGCTGCTGCCACCGAGCTCAACTACGTCCCGCTGCCGGAATCGGTTGCGGAAAAGGTTGAGGATAAGCTCGACGACTAACCGCATCTCTTCCCCCCGCCTGCCTGCCGGCTGTGCCGCGCACTCCGGCAGGCAGCTCCACCCTCTCTTCTCCGGAAAACCACTACCCGCCCCTCTCCCCGCCCCTGCCTGCGAGGCAGGGCACCCAAACCCACCCGAAACCATGCAACAAACCGACACTATCTTCCGCACCACCTGCCTGCTCTGTGCCTCACTGGTGGGGCTGCTGATGCTGGGCATTTTCATCCAGCTGGGCATGCACTCGGCGGATACCTGGAGCCGCTTCGGTCTTTCCTTCCTGTGGACGCAGGACTGGGACCCTGCGGCGGATCTCTACGGGGCCTGGCCGAACATCGCCGGCACCCTGCTCACGACTGCCATTGCCCTGCTCATCGCCATTCCCCTCTCCTTCGTCGCGGCGCTGTTTGTGACGGAAGCCCCCGGCTGGCTGGCCAAGCCGCTCAGCCACTGCATCGACCTGCTGGCCGCCATTCCTTCGGTCATCTACGGCATGTGGGGGCTCTTTGTCCTCGTCCCCCTGCTGCAGGAGCACGTGCAGCCCTTCCTCGTGGATGAGCTCCGCCTCACTGAACTGCCGGGCGGCACCTGGCTGCTGGGGGAGGGCTACAGCGGCTTCGGCTTCTTCACGGCCGGCATCATCCTCTCGCTGATGATTCTGCCCTACATGAGCGCCATCATGCGCGACGTCTTCCGCATGACCCCGCCCATGCTGCGCGAATCCGCCTACGGCCTTGGCTGCACCCGCTGGGAAACCACCCGCGACGTCATCATGCGCTACGGCATCCGCGGCCTGCTCGGCGGTATCTTCATCGGCATGGGCCGTGCGCTCGGTGAGACCATGGCGGTGCTTTTCGTCATCGGCAACATGATGGACCTGCCCGCCGGCCTCTTCTCCAGCGGCACGACCATCGCCGCCACGCTTGCCTGCAACTTTGCCGAGGCGGACGGCCTGCAGCTCAGTGCCCTGTTTGCCCTGGGGCTCATCCTGCTGCTGATGAGCTTCAGCATCCAGGTGGCCGCCCAGTATTACCTGCACCTGACCCGCGGTGCCCGTGGCGAACGCTAATGCAACCCCAGCCCTCTTTCACATCATGACACCCACATCCCTCAACACACAAGCTCCCTTCCGCCCGCTGTTCTGGCGCAAGACACAGGACGTCCTGCTCGGTCTCTTCTCGCTCATCTCCATCATCATCGCCGTGGGCGGCATGGGCTGGATTCTCTGGACCGTCCTCAGCCACGGAGCTCACGTCATCGACTGGCAGTTCCTGACCGCTCCGAGCAAACCCTACGGCGAAATCGGCGCCGGCATCGCCAACGCCCTGCTGGGCACGCTGGCCATCACGGGCGCGGCGACACTCATCTCCGTGCCGCCGGCCATCGCCGCGGGCATCTACCTGGCGGAGTTCGGCAAGCAGTCCCGCCTCGCGAACGTCCTGCGCTTCAGCGCGAACGTGATGATGGGGCTGCCCTCCATCATCGTCGGTCTGTTCGTCTACGTCATCATCGTCATTCCGACGGGGAACTTCTCCGGCTTTGCCGGCACGGTAGCGCTGGCGGTCATCATGTTCCCGGTCATGATGCGCACGACGGAAGACATGCTGGCGATGGTGCCGGACACGCTGCGCGAATCCGCGCTCGCGCTGGGGATGTCGCGCTGCCGGGCGACGCTGAGCATTGTCGCGAGAGCGGCCCGCAACGGGCTGGTCACGGGCGTGCTGCTTTCCCTGGCCCGCGTCAGCGGCGAAACGGCACCGCTGCTTTTCACGGCGATGTTTGCCGACACCTGGCCCACGGGCTACTTCACGAAACCCACGGCCAACCTGCCCGTCCTCATCAGCGAGTACACCATGAACTCACCCTTTGAAGAGATGCACGCCGCCGGCTGGGGTGCGGCCCTGGTCATTGCCGGGCTCATTCTGGCACTCAATATCGCGACGCGCTGCATCTTCCGCGACCGTAAACACTAACGCCTCACCAATGCCTCACTAACGGCTCACTAACGCCTTCCCCATTTTCCGACATGAACAACCAACGCATCAAAATCTCCGCCCGCAACCTCAACTTCTACTACGGCGACCACCAGGCGCTCTTTGAGAACAACCTGGAAATCCCCGCCAACTCCATCACGGCCGTGATCGGCCCCTCCGGCTGCGGCAAATCCACCCACCTGCGCATCTACAACCGCATCTTTGAACTCTACCGCAACCAGCGGGCCACGGGCGAGGTCCTGCTGGACGGCAAAAACATCCTCGACCCGGATGTTGATCTGCTTAAACTGCGCCGCCGCGTCGGCATGATCTTCCAGAAACCGACGCCGTTTCCGATGAGCATCTTCGACAACGTCGCCTACCCCCTGCGTCTGCACTACAACCTCAGCCGCAGCGAGATTGCCGACCGTGTCGAGCAGGCTTTGCAGGGCGCCAGCATCTGGGATGAAGTCAAGGACAAACTCAAAAGCAGCGGTCTGGCCCTCTCCGGCGGCCAGCAGCAGCGCCTCTGCATTGCGCGGGCCCTCGCCGCGGAGCCTGAGGTCCTGCTGATGGATGAACCGACCAGCGCCATCGACCCGGTGGCGACGCTCAAGATTGAGGAGCTGGTGCTGGAGCTCAAGTCGCGCTTTACGATTGTGATTGTGACGCACAACATGCAGCAAGCCTCCCGCATCTCGGACTTCACTTCCTTCTTCTACAAAGGGCAGATCATCGAGACCGGCCCGACGGCACAGATCTTCACGGCGCCGGCCAACAAGAAGACGGAAGAATACATCACCGGCCGCTTCGGTTAATGCCGACCCGCCCCCCTCCCGGCACGTCCAGGCATCACCATACGTCCATTCTCGCAACCTCACGTCCATTCTCACAACCACACCCCCATCCTCGTAACCACTCCCATCCTCACAACCACACGTTCATTCTCACAACCTCATACCATGAAAGAACATTTTATCAAGGAACTGATGAACCTGCTCCAAATGATCGTCGCGCAAGGCGGGCAGGTAGAATCCGCCATCAGCCGGGCCATCACGGCATTCGACAAATGTGACGAAGCGCTGGCCCATCTGGTCATCTCCGAAGACGCCAAGATAGACAGCGAAGAAATCCGCATCGAAGAGGAATGCCTCAAGCTGCTTGCCCTTTACCAGCCCGTCGCCACGGATCTGCGCACCGTTGTCGCCATTCTCAAGATCAACGCCACGCTGGAACGCATGGCGGACTTCGGCGCCCACATCGCCGAGCGTGCACTGGAGCGCTGCCGTCTGGATGACGGGGCGGCGGATGCCGACGCGCCGGTGCAGGTGATTGATTTCTCCGATATGGAACTCAACACCCTGCGGATGCTGCGCGACTCCATGAAAGTGCTCCAGCACTCCGACCCGGTACTGGCTTACAGTGTCATCGAGCGCGACGACGCGGTCGACCAGGCCAACCGCGACATCCGGCAGCTCGTCCGCAACGGCATCAAAGAATCCTCCCGCCACACCGAGTACTACCTCACCTGCCTCGGCATCTCGCGCGACCTCGAACGCATCGCGGACATGGCGACGGATATTTGCGAGCATATCATCTACCTCGAAACCGGCAAAATCATCCGCCACCGGCACTGACCACCTTGCCCGAATCCGAAAGGATCCGACAAGAACAACAATCATAACCAAAGTCATTACAATCGCTCCCGGCGTCGCCTTCCGGCGGCGCCGGTTTTGTCCGTACCGGGGCATGTCTGCATCGCTCCGTTCTGCCCCATAATCCCGGTTTCATCCGACGCCTGCCGCCGTATCACACGGCCCCGCAACCGGGCTGTTTCTCCCCGGAACTCAGAGAACTCACCAGGATGCGGAAAATCGCCTCAACATGAAAGTTTTGGCTTGAACATCCGTCGCGAAGCGTGCTAGATTAGAACAGCGACTATGATGCGTCTCATCACTACCTTATACTGCGCCCTGCTCACGCTGTTCGTGTGCGCAGGGGAGCTTTCCCATGCCCGGGGAGGCAAGTGGGATATGGTCAGCCTGCAGGGGGTTGACTACGTCAAAATGCGTGACGTCTGCTCGTTTTATCGTTTTGCGCCCTGCAAAGGCAGGGAAGGCTGCCTGAGCTACGGTGCGGGCAACCGGGTGATTTCGGTGCGCCCGAACCGCCAGGACTTCTATGTGAACAACTTCCGCTACGTTCTCTCCTACCCGGTGGTAAGCCAGGGTGGGGATTTGCTCATCTCGGCCATCGATATGAAAAAGCTGGTGGATCCGGTGCTGCGTCCCCGTTTTTCAACAGAATCGGGCATTGTGAAAACCGTCGTTATCGACCCCGGGCACGGCGGGCATGATGCCGGGGCTGTCAGCGCCTGGGTGAGGGAAAAAGACTGCAACCTCGCCGTTGCGCACAAGCTGCGTAAGAAGCTCGAAAGTCTGGGCTACAAAGTTGTGATGACCCGCGAGGACGACCGCTTCCTGACCCTTCAGCAGCGCGTCAACATCGCCAACCAGGTACCGAACTCCATCTTCATCAGCATTCACCACAACTCCGGGCGCAGTGCAGCGACTGGCATCGAGACCTTCACCCTTGCGCCCCAGGGCACGACCTCACCCTTTGCCCGCACCCGCCGCTACGCCGAACTGGCCGGCAACAACCAGGACTCGGAAAACATCGCTCTGGCGACCTCGGTCCACAGCCGCGCAATCCGCAACACCGGAGCCATCGACCGCGGCATCCAGCGGGCGCGTTTCTCCGTACTCTGCACCATCAAGCGCCCGGCCATTCTCTTTGAAGGGGGCTTCGTTTCCAACGCCCAGGAAGGCCGGAGAATTGCCAGCGAGGAATACCAGGATAAGCTGGCCAAGAGCATCTGCGACGGCGTTGTGAGCTACAGCGCTGTCATTGGACGCCAGCAGATACGCCCCACGAACAAGTCCTCCATCGGCGCGGCGCGCCGGGGATCCGGCATCCGGGCTACCTCGAAAAGTTCCACACGCCTGAGAAGCCGCGGCAATTACTCTGGCTCCAGCCGGATGTAACTCCAGCCGGATGTAACTCCCGAACCATGAGGATCTCCCGCTTCTTCAGCCAGCTCTGCCTGCTGACCCTCGCTCTCACTGCTCCGCTGAATGCCCAGTCTGCCTTCGCGTGGAAGATCATCACGCAGGACGGCATTCCCTACATCCCGCTGGAAGATGTGCGCAGCTTCTACAAGTTCACACCACTCAAGAAAGAACGCGGCTCCGACGCCATCCAAAGCATCGGCAACAACGCCACGCGCCTGGAATTCGGCCCCGGCGAGCGCGAGCTGAAACTCCAGGGCTACAAGCTTCAGCTTTCCAAACCCTACCGCTACAGCGAAACCGGTGATCTGCTCCTCTCCCAGGAAGACGTCAGCAAGCTTCTTGACCCCATCCTGCGCCCCGTTTACATCACCAACCGGCAGGAAGTGAAGACCGTTGTCATCGATCCCGGGCACGGAGGCCACGACGTGGGCGTACGCAGTGCAGCCATCCGCGAATCCGACTTCACCCAACTCATCGCGCGTGCCCTGGCCGAAGAACTCCAGAAACGCCACTACACCGTCATCCTGACCCAGGATTCCAACAGCTTCCGCTCCAACCAGCAACGAGCCGAAATCACCCGGCGACAGGACAACGCTATCTTCATCAGCCTGCATCTCAACAGCGGAAGGAGTGATACACGAGGCATACAAACTTACACCACAGCCCCCGCCGCCTTCAACGAGCATCCCGTGCCCGGCAACGAACATGACGCCGCGAACATCGCTCTCGCATTCGCCCTGCACGCCGCCCTGATTAGCCGGACCGGCGCAACCGATGCCGGCATCAAGCGCTCCCACTTCAGCCTGCTGAGCTCTCTGAACTGCCCGGCAGCCCTCGTCGAACTCGGCTACGCCACCAACGAAGAGGACTGCACCGCCCTTAACAGTGAAGCCTACCGGCAAACACTGTGCACGGCCCTGGCAGACGGCATCGACACTTTTGCCGCCGCGATGAAACCGGACGCCGCCATGAGTCCGCCCCCCGCAGCAGGTTTTACCCCCCCGGCGACATACGAAGAAAGTGCTCCTAAGGCAACCGAGCACGATCAGCAAGCTGAGGAACCCCAGAAAAAAGACCCGCCCAAGCCCAGCCGCCGCAAGCGTCGCAGCAGACGCTGAGTTCAGAAACC
The DNA here is from genome assembly GCA_944390825.1 of uncultured Akkermansia sp. Taxonomy (GTDB): domain Bacteria; phylum Verrucomicrobiota; class Verrucomicrobiia; order Verrucomicrobiales; family Akkermansiaceae; genus Akkermansia. The sequence goes on along the minus strand of CALXRG010000005.1, from coordinate 84,983 downwards.
CTCCTGCGGCCCCAGCCGCGCGCCATCTGCTGTCGTCCGGGTTCTGCTCCGGCCCCTGCCCTTCGCCCCACCTGAGCCCCGGTATACCATCGCGGCAAGACCGGCATTTTTGGCGGCAGCTTCCCGCGACAACATCAGAAATACTAACCCCAGCTTCGGGAACAAAACCCGGATGGGTTACGCCCCCATCCCCTCATCTCCTCACCATTCAACGTGCGCCCTCCGGCACTCCTGCGCCAATCTCATGTACCGTCAGACTTTCTGTTCGCCGCCGTACCCACCTATCAGCACCGCCCGGCACACAGCCAAAAAAAAGCCGCCTTACGGCGGTTTATGCAGCGCATCCCTCGCGCCTCTGATGGCAGGCTTCCCCCACGATCGTGAAGTGCCATGATCTATTCATGCTCAGAGCTGAACAGTCGGAACCTCCGGAGTCGGAGGAAGCGTGTTGGCCGTAGCAGTCACGGCTGTGAGCCCCAGCGCAATAATAATCATCTTAGTCATCTCTCTATGTTTCCTTTCTATCTCTTTCTTGCACCCTGTATGAGTGCGCGCGTATTCTACACTTATTATACTCCGAGTCAAGCGAAATTTGTCAAAAAAAGATCATTTTTTCTTTAGAGGCTCATCATCAGCGTCTCAAGCAAGGACAGGCCATCGTCATCTACTGTCACGATACGTGGCAAACTGTCCCGCAGCCCGAAGCCTGTACCCCTCCCTGCGCGCACCCTCCTTCCCCCGGCACGGGAGCCAATACCACACCGTACCACACTGTCACCTCCCCCGCATCTCCTGACACCCCGACACCCCCACAGTCTCCCCCTCGCCGGCCCCAGTATGAGCCCATCGCCGCTTTCCTCCCCTCTCCGCCACTGTGACCCCCAGACTTCCCTTCCTGCCCCCCCTTCCAGTCCCCCCGGTCCCCTTCCCATTCGCCCTTCCCGCCATTCGCCAAAGCATCTTATCCCCTGTTGACCACACACTACCACCCCCCATCATCCCGCCCAATACTTGACGCAGGCAAAGAAGAGCTCTGCCAATCAGACAACTGTTCCACCTCATTTTACCATTGACAAACAATATATTGCAACAGATGCCACCATCCTCACGGCACCCGCTATGACAAGAAAAATGAATTTTAGGCTTGCATTAGCCGTCTTTGTCGGTATAATCCGCCTCAGCGGGTGTGCTAGGTTGGCACATCGGCTTCATTAACACCAAACAAACTAATACGATAATTATGAAGACCATCGCCGTTCTCGCTATCGCCGCTGCCGCTCTCGTTTCCTGCCAGCAGCAGCAGCAGCAGCAGCAGCAGCCGACGGAGACTCCCGCTCCGGCTCCTGTCGTTGTTGACAAGAAGTAAGTAAACCCGGGAAGTTTCCTTCCCCCGTTTAGTTCTGAACGCGCCCGTGTACCGGGCGCGTTTATTCAACTTCAGCAACAAAAAAAATACCGTTATCATCATGAAGACCATCGCCGTTCTTGCTATCGCCGCTGCCGCTCTCGTTTCCTGCCAGCAGCAGCAGCAGCAACAGCAGCAGCCGACGGAGACCGTCGCTCCGGCTCCTGTCGTTGTTGACAAGAAGTAAGCAGACCCGGGAAGCATCTTTCCCCTGTTATGCTCAGAACGCGCCCGAAAACGGACGCGTTCTTCTTTTGTTGACTCAAAGCCTCCCCCGGGCCCGAACGTTTCAGGGCGTCTCCCCTCCCCCCCGCACAAGCTCTCCCTCCGGTTTCCCTCTGATCTCCCTCAAGCGGCCGGACAGAGACACAAGCCACAGCAATGAGGCGATTTTGCCACAAAAAACTTGACTTAACTCTAGAATTCAGATAGAGTCACGTCGGTTAGTTTGTCCGCTCCCTCGCGGGCGCACAGCAACCACATCACAACCACGCTACTAAAACCATGATCCGAAACACCATCATAGCTGCGGCTCTGTCAGCAGCTCCCCTGTTTGCCGCAGAAGCAACAGCCCCCGCAGGTGCCACGACAACCCCCGAAGCGCAGGAAAAAGCCTGCCCTCTCAGCGGCTCCTTCACCGCCGGATACAACACCAACTACGTCGGCCGCGGCATTGTCATCTCCCACTCCGTAGCCGAAGGCGACAGCTCCGAATTCATGGCACTCAAACTCAACTATGACTTCGGCAACGGCTGGTCCTACGACGGTACCATCGCCTACACCATGGTCTCCTCCGGCCACACCATGTACGGCAACCCGAGCTTTGGTCCTAACGTAGCGCGTTCTCTCGTCTACAATTCACAGGGCATGGGAGCCTACACCCAGTATTCTCCCCAGCAGCTGGCCGCCATTGGAGCCATCAGCGCAGAGCAAGCCGCAGCTCTCGACGGAGCCATCGACCAGGTACGCAACAGCAAAATCAAAGAAGCCAACATCGAGAACGAGTTTGCCGTCATCACGGCTCTCAAATACACCCAGGACAAGTGGAACGTCTCCTTCGGGCACGACGTCATCCACGGCGGTCTGCTGGGCGTGATGGCCAAGCACTACCGCAACCAGGGCGCCTCCTGCGTCAACGAATTCTTCGTCAGCCCCGAGTGGACCCCCGCCCCCTGGGTGTCCGTCGGCTGCACCATACGCTACAGCGTCATGGGCATCACCGGCTGGTGGTTTGAACCGAACGTCACCTTCAAAGCTCCCCTCATCGGCACAGCCGAGGACATCAAGATGGCAGGCATCGTGCAGTTCTCGCTCTCTGCCACGGCGGACTACTTTGAAAGCCACCACTTCGCCTGCCGCAACGGCACACAAGCTTTTTGGATCAAGATGATGACCCCTTACTTTGTGACGGACAACTTCATCGTCACCCCGAGCGTCAGCTTCAACTGGCTCAGTAAGGGTGCCATCAAAGCCAACAAGATCTCCAGCTTTGCCGAGTACAGCGAAAACTGGAACAACATTCCGTTCCGCAATTTCGGTGTTGTCGCCGGCGTCAGCTGCACCTACACATTCTAAAGCAGGGCACCAGGCAAACCAGCACAACGCCACCAGAAGGACCGCGCAGCAAGCTGCCGCTTTTGGGAAAAGTCAACTGGGGAGGCAGCAGCCTCCCCAGCGTTTTTTTGTCCCGGGGAAAGGAGCCGCACCCGGCCACACGCCTTTCCAGCGCAAGCGGACCCGCCCCCCGCAAGCAGATCCGCCCCCCCTGAGCAAGCGAAACAAGCCCCCTCCCACACGGCCCCTCTCAAAGGAGCACACCCCATACCGGGAGGAACAAAAGCCGCGCAGCTTGCGGCCTAACGGCGCAGGAGCCCCGCAATCTCGCTCAACCCACGCTGCTCTGCCATATCCAGAGCGGTCAGGCCCTGTTCATTCGTCAGAGTCACATCGATGGGCTCGCACCGTGCGCCGCGGCCCTCAGTGTCGAGCAGCACCCGCACGGAATCAATCTGCCCGATCAGCACAGCGAGCATGAGTGCTGTGTTACCGTCGGGATCCTGAGCATTGAGAGACGTGGCGCCAAGTACGAACTGGCCGACGCTGACAGGATTATGAGCCAGAACGGCCCGCATGAGCGCCGTCCGGCCACTGGGATCACGGGCCTGATCATTCGCACCGCCCCGGATAAGGGACGCGATACAGGATGCGCGGTCAAGATCGGCAGCCATCATCATCGGCGTGCAGCCCGATGCATTGCACCGGTCGGGGTCGGCACCGCGCTTGAGCAGCTCCTCAACGGTCAGGAAATCGTCGGAGGTCGCCAGGGCACGCATGAGCGGTGTCAGGCCATGACGGTCCAGTCCATCGACCTGTCCTCCACACGATTCCAGCAAACGCTCAACTTTGTGCAACACTATTTCCCGTTTTTCATGCCGCTTCAGGAAGACGCAGGTGACGGCCCCCAGTACGATGAGCAGCACCAGCAGGACGACAACCCCTGTTAGCACCGTAGAACTCAACATACTGGATGATTCCGGAAACATGACAAATCCTAGCATTGTTTCTCACATCATAGCAGCTGCCTGCTCAGGGTCAAGCCGCATTTGTGTACGCACCCCGCAAACCGCATACGTCCTGTCAGTTTTGACACAGAGAAGAAGGCGGGTACTGGAAATACCTCGCAATTTTTCGATATAATTTCACACTGAAACAAAAAACGGGCAATGCACACCACAACCCAGGCACAATCTCGTGCGCACTCCCACCCCCGAACCATGGTTTGAAGCTGAGCTCTCCCCGCATACAGTAACTCCCGGGAAAGGCAAACCAACTCCTTTCCAGCCGGCATGACGCAGTATGCCGACGCATTCTTCCATCCCAAACAGCGGGACACAGGCAAACCGAGCCACTTGCTCTGCTCTTCATTCTTGCGCCCTCTCCGTCTGACATGGTAGAATCAGCCCAAGATGAGATGCAGTGCATGGAGGGCAGCGCTTATTGCGCTCATGATAACCCCTGCCCAGGCGATGAATCCTGCCGGTCCCTGCTTTGAAGGGCCTGAAGTGCCGGACGGCGTTCATTGCGGCGGCAGTGGAGTCCTGTCCCTGAGCAACGACTGTTTCAAAGACGGGCAGCAAAGCCTGCACTGGAAGTACCGCGCAGGAGACACGCTCGTGCTCCCGCTTTCCGCTCGCACGATGACAGAACGCATCTGGCGGGACGGCGGCATACGCCTCTGGATCTACCGTCGTTCTCCCCAGACGCCCGGCACCGCCGGCGGCAGCAGAAGCTCCGGGAAGGGCGCGACTCTGCGCATCGACCTCGTGGATGCCGCCGGCAATGCCCAGGCTGGGTTTGACTACCACCTGCAGCCCAGCGGCTGGCGTGCCTGTTGGATGGCCTTCCGCCTCATGCAGCGGCCGCAGCCCGCCGGCGCGAGCTCCGCGGGCGGCCAACCCGCCGGGCAGCAGGCGGACACCCTCCCGGTAGCCTGCCGCCTGACTGCCCCGGCAGAAGAGGGCGAGCTGTGGCTGGATCGCCTTGTCCTGCCCGAGCCGAAGGCTGACCTGCGTACCACGCCGGACGCCCAGACGCCGGATAACGCCCTGGTGGATCCCCTGCAGCTGGGGCATTGGAGCTCACTGTGGCGCTGGGAGCAGCAGGAGAGCGATCTAGAGCTGCGCGCGCCTGACGTCCGTGCCCGCCGCGCCATGAATCTCATCGAAGAACGCCTGGACTCCGCCATGCGCCTGCCCCGCGCCACCGAAGCCGATCTGGCGCGGCTGGAACGCCTGTGGGCGGACTGGGACATCCGGGAATCACCGGGGAGCGGCGGCTTCTGCGGCGCTCCCCTGGTCTGTGCCGACGAGTGCCGGGCGGATGCCGGGGAGGTCAGCTGGCGCGAGCTCGACGAACTCATGAACCTGCTGGCTCGGGCTGCCACCGCCGGGGATGCCCAGGCAGAGCAGCGCTACCTGCGGCTCTGGGAATACGCACTCGACCAGGGCTTTGCCTACGGCAGCTGCATGGGCACCAACCACCACTACGGCTACGCCACGCGCAACATTTTCCGCTCCGCCTGGCTCATGCGCCGTGCCCTGGCCGGGCACCCGCGCGGGCGGGACATCCTGGCGGCGCTCACCTACTGGTCCGGCCTGCCGGAGACACGCTGCCCGCTGGCCGCAGACCGGGCGGACCGCTGTGACGGGTGGAACACGCTGCTGCTGCCGCGGCTCATGGTCGCCCTGATGGAACCCGCCCCTGCCGAGCGTGAGCGCAAGCTGCGGGGTCTTGCCCGCTGGGTTAATGCCTCACTGGAACCGACTCCCGGGACTCTGGGCGGCATCAAGGCGGATGGCACCATCTTCCACCACGGGGGGTTCTACCCCGCCTACGCGAACGATGGGCTGGCTGCTGTGGGGCACTATGCCGAGCTGTGCGCCGGCACTGCCTACGGGCTCAATGCCCGGGCGCGGGGGCAACTGCGCCTTGCGCTTGAAACGATGCACCACTGCTGCAACCTGCGGGACTGGCCCCTGGGGCTCTGCGGCCGCCATCCTTTCCGCCTCAGCATGACAGATCAGTGTGTGGAAGCCTTTGCGCGCCTGGCTGCCCTGGAACAGGGGGAAAGCGCGCGCGCCCTGAGCAACGCCTGCGATCACCTCCGATACCGTGGCGGCGGCAAGGCGGGCAGCAAGGCGAGTGCGCCGGGCGACGCGGCTGCATCCGCCAAAGCAGCGCGCCGCGCCCCTGCGGGCGAATCCGCTGCGCCGCCCCAGGGCTTCTTTACCTACAACCACGCAGCGGCCGGCGTCTACCGCTGCGGCGAAGCTCTCGTCCTGATGAAAGGCTTTAACCGCGATGTCTGGGGCAGTGAGATCTACACGCGAGACAACCGCTACGGGCGCTACCAAAGCTACGGCAGCGTCTGCATCCTCGGCGGCGGCCGTCCGGTGACCCAGGCCGCCAGCGGTTTTTCCGAACCCGGCTGGGACTGGAACCGCGTGCCGGGTGCGACGACCATCCACCTGCCGCTCGATCTGCTGGAAAGCCCGCGCACCTCAACGCTCATGGCCTGCAACCCGCAGGATTTTGCAGGTGCCGGTGCGCTGGGGGAGCGCGCCGGGCTCTTTGCCATTCACCTGCAGGAAGCGGATGAACCGAACTTCACACCCGACTTCACCGCGCGCAAAAGTGTCTTCTGCTGCGACGGCCAGCTGCTCTGCCTGGGCTCCGGCATCGGCAACAGCAACGGCAACTACCCGACCGAAACCACCCTCTTCCAATGTGCCCAGGCCGCCTGCACCCACCCGGCGACAGCTCCCGACGGCTGGCTGGCCGATGGCACCGGCAATTTTTTCCGGGTTCTGGACGGCGACTTGCGGCAGGCAGACGGCCTGCAATCCTCCCGGGAAAACAAAACCCGGCGCGAAACCCGGGGGCGCTTCCGCACCGCCTGGCTCGACCACGGCAAAGCCCCCGCAGATGCCCGCTACGCGTACCTCATCCTCATCCAACCGGGCGCCGGGGAACTGAAACGCGCTGCCTCGCGCAACCCTTTTGAGATTCTGGAACTCAGCCGCGCCCTGCACGCCGCGCGGCACAAGGCATCCGGCACTTGGGCCTACGCCTCCTTTGAAAACGCCGAACCCGGGCAGGGCCCGGTGCGGCGGCTCCCCGCGGGCTTAATTGTGCTCGCGCAGCAAGAAGGCAACTCGCGCCTCATGCTCAGTGTGACGGATCCCTGCCTGCACCTGCCGCGGCACGGCCGAAACGTCACCGAAGCAGGCCAGCCCGTGACCCATGAGCTGCTCCTTCGTGGCGCGTGGCGACTGGATCCGGCCTGCCGCGGCAGTGCCACCCTCACCCGCAGCGGCGCCGACAGCCGGCTGAAGGTGAACTGCCGGCTGGGGCTCCCCACGCCCCTGACACTGCACCCACTCTGAGCCCCTAGGCACGCTCTGCCCCCCTTGGGGAACCGCTCGTCGCACGCTCCCCGTTTTTTCCCCCGCGGCGGGCTGCACCTGCTGCGGGCTGATGGCGCGGGGCCATCTCCATGCGGAGGCCGGGTGCGCAGGACGGGCCGGGAACACATGGTGGCCAGGCGAGAAGCCGGATGGGAGCCGGGCGGACGCTGTGGCGTGGAGCCGGGCGGAAATTGATCTCGCGACAGGGTGGTTTTGAGAGAGGGGGTGGAAAAAAGTGCGCCCTTACCCGATAATCGGCAGAGGAGCCGTCGTCTTCCAGTCACCACGGGTGAAATCCGGGAACACCTGCGGGGCGCCTCCCTCGTTCACCGATTTCTCGGAAAGCGGTCCTACGGCCGACCATAGGGCCCCCTCGTAAACGTTCTGATCCAGGGGTTCACCCTTGTGCAGGCACTCGATGATGCGGTACAGCATGATATAGTCCATGCCGCCGTGGCCACCATTCTTCACGGCTATGTCTCCCAGGCGCTTGTAGAGGGGGTGATCATACTGGCGGTGCAGATCCTCCACGGCTTCATCACCCTGATACCAACGGTGGTAAGCGCTCTGAGCGGTAATTTCCCTACCACCCGACTGGCTGGCTGCCTCCTGCTGGTTCTCCCCAGAGTCATAGCCGATGTGCTCACCGGCAACACGGGTCGGGTAGCCGGCCAGCGTGCCCTCAGTGCCCTGAATCAGGTTTCTGAGGTCATAGGGACGCGGGCTGATCTCATCCCACTGCACCAGAATTGTGCGGCCGGCCTTCGTCTTGATAATGGACGTGCTCATATCCGCGCACTTGTACTCTAAGCGGTTCCACTTGTGATCTGGCGGGAAACTCTTCTTGGCGTAAGCAGCGCGCCCCAGTGCCGGACTGCCGAAGGAAACAATGCGGTCAAAGGTATCTTCCGTGCGCGCGATATTCATATACTGCGCAACCGGGCCGAGGCCATGAGTCGGGTATAAATTGCCGTTGCGCCCGGCGTATTGATAGGTCCGCCAGGAGCCGCAGCCGCGCTCCTCGCTCCTCATCTGCCTGCGCAGATCGTGGATGTAAGCCGCCTCGCCGTGCAACAACTCACCAATGAGGCCCTGGCGCACCATGTTGAGGAACATCAGCTCATCGCGCCCATAGTTCACATTCTCCAGCATCATGCAGTGACGCTGCGTGCGCTCCGAGGCATCCACCACGCTCCAGAGCTCCTCGAGCGTCAGCGCCATCGGCACCTCCACAAAAGCGTGGGCGCCGTGCTCCATCGCATCGATCGCCATCCGGGCATGCGTCTCCCAAGAGGTGCTGATGATGACAGCATCGGGTTTCAGCTCGCGGAGCATCTTCAGGTAAGCCTCCGGGTCACCGTTGTATTCGGCGGGGCGCCTGCCCGTCTTCTCCTGCAGGAGATTGGCCGCCTTCTGCGTCGCATCGGCATACAGATCACACACGCCGACCACCTCGCAATGGGGAATCGTCGCAAAGGGCTCCGTCTGGGGCAGACCTCGCGCGTCCAAGCCAATGACCGCCACGCGCACGCACTCGATCGCCGGTGCACAGAAGCCCCCCATATAGACCGAACCCGCCGGACGCGGGTGAACTGCCGCAGTATCCGCGACAGAAATATTCTTCTGGTGAGTCAGCTCCGCACGGGTGAGTGCCGGGGGAGCCGGCTGAGCGGCAGTCTCGGCTGCCGCACCGACGAATCCCATGGGGGTATCCTTCTGCATCATGGTTTCAAAATGTGTTCCCTGTCAGAGAATACGCTGTGAGACGCTGTTTTCTTTCATGGATTCCAGCATCCACCTATGTTGAGTGCTTACGTTACACGCTTTTGTTTCCCTCACCAGATCATGCTCAATCAAGTAAGGCATGAACGGAGCATGCGGGTTGAGCGAAGAGTGGGAGCAGGCGCCTCCCTAAAGCGGAACAATCAGGCGAGCGGTGAGAACGCAGGCTGGATGGGAGTACTGGGCGCGGGAACTGGCGGCTGTTCCGCTGCCACCGCAGGCGGGGAGGCCTGCGGTGGCAGCGGTGCGCGGGGTGGTGGTTAGTCGTCGGAGCCGACGGAGATGGCATCATCCGCAACGGCGGGTTCTTCCTCCACCTCGTAGGTGGCACGCGGAATCGGTACGGCGCCGGGTGCGGGTTCGACGATGATGTTGCGGTAGCGGCTGAAGCCGGTGCCGGCCGGGATGAGGTGACCCAGGATGACGTTCTCCTTGAAGCCTTCGAGCATGTCGACCTTGCCCAGGCTGGCAGCCTCGGTGAGGACGCGCGTGGTGTCCTGGAAGGAGGCGGCGGAGATGAAGGACTCGGTCTTGAGGGCGGCCTTGGTGATGCCGTTGAGCACGGGCTCGTAGTCGGCAGGGCGGCCGTTCATGGCGATGGTCTCCTTGTTGATGCGCGCGAGCTTGGTGCGGTCAATCTCGTCGTCCCACAGCAGGCCGGTGTCGCCCGGATCCTTGACGCGAACCTTGCGCAGCATCTGCGAGACGATGATTTCGACGTGCTTGTCGTTGATTTCCACGCCCTGGACGCGGTAGACCTGCTGCACCTTGTTGACGAGGTGCTCCTGCAGGGCTTCCTTGCCGCAGATGCGCAGGATCTCATCGGAGGCTTCGGAGCCGTCGGAGAGGGGCTCGCCGGCCTTGACGTAGTCGCCGTCGTGCACGATGATGTGGCGGTCCATGGGCACGAGGTGCTTGTGGTAGATGGCTCCCTCGGCCTCGTCGCTGTCCTCCAGCTTGGTGGAGCGCTTGCGGCTCTTGGAGGCGGCTTCCCTGGCTTCGGCGTCGCGGTAGATGGTGACGACTTTCTTGCCGCGGATCATGGCGTCGTCGATGGCGACGATGCCGTCCATCTCGGCGAGTGTGCAGACGTCCTTCGGGCGACGGGCTTCGAAGAGCTCGGCCACACGGGGCAGACCGCCGGTGATGTCGTTCGTCTTCTGCACCTTGCGCGGGGTCTTGGCGACCTGGGTACCGGCGGAGATCTTCTGCTTGTCGGAGACGGCGAGGTAGGCGCCGGTCGGGATGGAGTAGACGCGGGGTTTATCCTTGTCACCCTTGCCGGTGTGGACGATGACGCGCGGGGCGAGGTCCTGGCGGTGGTCGATGATCACGGTTGTGCCACGGCCGGATTCGGTGTGGCCGGATTCGGTGCGGCAGGTGATGCCTTCGATCATGTCCTGGAACTCGACGGTACCGCCGACTTCCGCAATGACGGGGATGGCGAAGGGATCCCATTCGGCGACGAGCTGCTTGGCTTCGATGTACTGGCCGTCTTTGACGTGCAGTACGGCGCCCATGGTGAGCTGGTAGGATTCCTGCTCCTTGCCTTCGGCGTCATAGATCTTGACGCTGCCGTTCTTGCAGAGCACGACCATGTTGCCGTTCTCGTCCTCGACGCAGCGGTCGCGGAGGTTTTCGTCGTAGATGACGCGGCCGGCGGTCTTGGAGACGTACTCGGGACGGCTCGCAGCAGCCGTGGCCGTACCGCCGACGTGGAAGGTACGCATGGTGAGCTGCGTGCCGGGTTCGCCGATGGACTGGGCGGCAATGACGCCGACGGCTTCACCAACCTTGACGGGTTTGCCGGAGGCGAGGTTGAGGCCGTAGCACTTGGCGCAGCAGCCCTTGGGCAGGTCGCAGGTGAGCACGGAGCGTACGCGCACCTTCTCAATGCCTACCTTCTCGATCTTCTTGGCGGCTTCATCGGTGATGATTTCGTTCTTCTCGACGATGACCTCACGGGTGGTCGGGTCGTAGATGGTGTCGCAGGTGACGCGGCCGTAGATGCGGGAGGCAAGGGTGGCGATCTCGTCATCGCCGTCGTAGATGGCGGTCATGACGATACCGTTGTCGGTGCCGCAATCGGCATCGCGCACGATGACGTCCTGGGCGACGTCGACCAGCTTACGGGTCATGTAACCGGAGTCAGCCGTCTTCAGAGCGGTGTCGGCGAGGCCCTTGCGGGCGCCGTGGGTGGAGATGAAGTACTCCAGCACGGAGAGGCCTTCACGGAAGTTTGACGTAATCGGGCGCTCGATGATTTCACCGGAGGGTTTGGCCATGAGGCCGCGCATGCCGGAGAGCTGTTTGATCTGGGCCTTGTTACCGCGGGCGCCGGAGTCCACCATCATGTAGAGCGGGCTGGCGACGGCGGAGCCTCCGTTGTATTCGAGCTTGGTGTAGAGCTCTTTCTGGATGGCGTCGGTGGTGGCGGACCAGATGTTAACGACCTTCTCGTAGCGTTCGCCGTTGGTGATGAGGCCATCCTCATACTGCTCGGTCACCTTGGCGACCTGCTCGTAGGCGTCGGCGATCATGGCGTTCTTGTTCTCCGGCACGACCATGTCCACGATACCGATGGAGCAGCCGGAGCGGGTGGCTTCCTTGTAGCCCAGGGACTTGAGCGCGTCGAGCGTTTCGACGGTCTTCTGCTGTCCGCAGACCTGGTAGCAGCGCCAGATGATTTCGCCGAGCTGTTTCTTGCCAACATTGCGGTTGATGTAGCCGATTTCGTCGGGCCAGATTTCGTTGAAGCGGACGCGGCCGGCGGTGGTGACGATGGTCTTGCGGTGGACGTTCTCCTGGTTGAAGGAGAGTTTGTCGAACGCGGCGCCTTCCTTGCCGTAGTCCGGGTTCTTGAGGCGGATCCACTCGTGGTAGCCGATCTTGCGGGCAGCGATGGCGAACTCCACCTCGGCGATGGATTCGAAGAGGGGCAGCAGATGCTGGTTGTCCTGCTTCTCCTTGACTTCCTTGGCGCGGGTGTGTGTGAGGTAGTACGCGCCAAGAATGATGTCCTGGGTCGGGGTGCTGATGGGCTTGCCGGATGCGGGCGAGAAGATGTTGTTGGGCGCGAGCATGAGCAGGCGGGCTTCCAACTGGGCTTCCACGCTCAGCGGGACGTGCACGGCCATCTGGTCACCGTCGAAGTCGGCGTTGTAACCGGTGCAGACGAGCGGGTGCAGGCGGATGGCGCTGCCCTCAATCAGCACGGGCTCGAAGGCCTGGATGGAGAGGCGGTGCAGCGTTGGGGCGCGGTTGAGGAAGACGGGATGGCCCTTGGTGACTTCCTCCAGAATGTCCCAGACGATGGCTTCCTTGCGGTCGATCATCTTCTTGGCGGAGCGCACGGTGTGCACGTAGCCCAGTTCCTTGAGACGGTGGATGATGAAGGGCTCAAAGAGAGTGAGTGCCATCTTCTTGGGAAGGCCGCACTGGTTCATCTTCAGGTGCGGGCCGATGACGATCACGGAACGGCCGGAGTAGTCGACGCGCTTGCCGAGCAGGTTCTGACGGAAGCGGCCGCCCTTGCCTTTCAGCATGTCGGACAGGGACTTGAGCGGGCGGTTGCCGGCACCGGTGACGTGGCGGCCGTGGCGACCGTTGTCAAAGAGGGCGTCGACGGCCTCCTGGAGCATGCGCTTTTCGTTGCGCTTGATGACCTCAGGCGTCTGAAGGGCGGAGAGCTCTTTCAGGCGGTTATTGCGGTTGATGACGCGGCGGTAGAGGTCGTTGAGGTCGGAGGTCGCGAAGCGGCCGCCGGGCAGCGGGACGAGCGGGCGCAGATCCGGCGGGATGACCGGCAGGATGGTGAGCACCATCCACTCGGGTTTGCAGCCGCTGCTGCGGAAGCCCTGGGCGAGCTGGAGACGCTTGGCAATCTTGCGCTTGTTCTGCTTGGAGTTGGTCTTGTCCATCTCCTGGCGCAGCTGGTCAATCAGGGCGTCCAGATCGATGGTGGCCAGCAGCCGCTGGATGGCGGCGGCTCCCATGTCCGCTTCGAAGGCATCGTCGCCGTAGTCGTCGATGAGTTCATCGTACTCCTCCTCGGTGAGGAGCTGGCCGCGCTCGATACCGGCAACGTCGCGCGGGTCAATGACGACGTAGTCCTGGTAGTAAATGACGCGCTCCAGATTCTTGACGCTGATGTCGAGCATGAGGCCGATGCGGCTCGGTGCACACTTGAAGAACCAAATGTGGGTGACGGGCACGGCAAGCTCGATGTGCCCCATGCGCTCGCGGCGCACGCGGGAGGAGGTGACTTCCACGCCGCAGCGGTCGCAGATCATGCCCTTGTTCTTGGCGCGCTTGTAGCGGCCGCAGGAGCATTCCATGTCGCGGGTCGGACCGAAGATGCGCTCGCAGAAGAGACCGCCCTTCTCCGGTTTGAAGGTGCGGTAGTTGATGGTCTCAGGGTTTTTGACCTCGCCGCTGGACCAGCTGCGGATATCCTCCGGGCTGGCAACGGTGATGCAAACCTGGTCGAAGTTTTTGGGCTTCTCGTTGTTAAGGTCAAGGAAAGACATATCGGTGGGTTGTTTGAGGGTTGGGTTGCTGCCCGCCCGTGCGAGCGGGCAGCGGTTCAGGTTTACATCTCGGAGTCGTCATCGTCACCGGCTGCCTCACCGGTTTCGGTCTCGACTTCCTCTTCGTCAAAATCTGCATCGAAGGTGAGATCGTCGCCGAAGTCATCGTCGTCCTCATCGAGACCCTCGCCGGAGGCAAGCAGCTCGAAGAAGTCGTCGGTGTTCTGCGGGGCGTTCTCGCGGTCCTTCTTCTCGGTGGGCTGCACGTTGAGGCAGAGGGACTGCATTTCCTTGATGAGCACATTGAAGGACTCGGGAGTGCCGGCCTCCAGGGAGTTGTCGCCACGCACGATGTTTTCGTAGATGCGCGTGCGGCCCTGTACGTCGTCGGATTTGACAGTGAGCAGCTCCTGCAGGGTGTAGGCGGCGCCGTAGGCTTCCATGGCCCACACTTCCATTTCACCGAAGCGCTGGCCGCCGTGCTGCGCCTTGCCGCCCAGCGGCTGCTGGGTCACCAGTGAGTAGGTACCCACGGCACGGGCATGCACCTTATCGGCAACGAGGTGGTTGAGCTTGAGCATGTAGGTGTAGCCCACCACCACAGGATAGTGGAAGTACTCACCGGTCAGGCCGTCGATCAGGCGGCTCTTACCGGCTACGCTGCCGTCCTTGCCGTCACCCACCCAGGTGAAGCCGTCGACTTTCTTGGCCTGGCTCATGTAGTCCCAGATCTGGGCTTCGTCGATGCCGTCGAACACCGGGGTTGCCACCTTGAAGCCCAGGGCCTTGGCGGCGACACCCAAGTGCGCTTCCAGCACCTGTCCCACATTCATGCGCGAGGGCACACCCAGCGGGTTCAGAATGATGTCCACCGGCGTACCGTCTTCCAGGTAGGGCATGTCCTCGATGGGAAGCACGCGCGAGCAGACGCCTTTGTTACCGTGACGGCCGGCCATCTTGTCACCAACACCGAGTTTGCGCTTGGTGGCGATGTAGACCTTGACTTCGGTCACGACACCCGGATCCATCTCGGCACCGGCTTCGATCTGGTCAAGCTTGCGGTCACGCTCCTCATCCAGATCGGTGAAGCGGGGTTCGTAGGTATTGATGATCTCAAAGATCTGGTTGCGCACGGGGCTCTCGTTCATCTCGATCTGATCGTGATAAACGGCGAGCTTGCGGAGAAGAGTCTTGGTGATCTTGCGGTTGGCGGGGATGATGACCTCGCTCGAACCGGCGCGGGTAACTTCCAGCGGGATCTTCTCGCCCAGCAGGCGATCAGACAGTTTGCTGGTGAGCTGGTCAATGAGGTTGCCTTTGTCGCGTTCGTACTCGGCATCCACCTTCTTGCGCTGTTTCTGGCTTTCTTTTTCGACATCAACGGCGGGCGAGCCGGGAGCGGCGGAGCGCACGATACGCACATCCATGACGACGCCGGTCGTGCCCGGGGGCACGCGCAGGGAGGTGTCTTTCACGTCCGCGGCCTTCTCACCGAAGATGGCACGCAGCAGACGCTCTTCCGGGGCGAGGTCGGTTTCACTCTTCGGAGTGATCTTGCCGACGAGGATGTCGCCGGGCTTGACTTCAGCACCGATGCGGATGACACCGTCGCTGCCAAGGTTCTTGAGCGCGTCGTCGCCGACGTTCGGGATGTCGCGGGTGATTTCTTCCGGGCCGAGCTTGGTGTCGCGGGCTTTTTCCTCGAACTCCTCGATGTGGATGGAAGTGTAGGCGTCTTCCTGCACAAGGCGCTCAGAGATGATGATGGCGTCTTCGAAGTTGTAGCCGTACCAGGACATGTAGGCCACCAGCACGTTACGGCCAAGAGCCAGCTCGCCGCCATCCGTGCACGGACCGTCGGCCAGGACGTCGCCAGCCTTGACCACGTCGCCGCGCGCGACGATGGGTTTCTGATTGATGCAGGTGGAGGCGTTGGAGCGCATAAACTTGCGCAGGCGGTAGACGTAGATGCCTTTGTCCGGGTCGCTGGTGACGCTGTCCGGGTCACTCAGCCAGCGCTGGGGGGCGACGGGCAGCTCACCGTCAGGCGTGGTGACGATGAACTCTGCCGTGGCGGAAGCGACGATGCCGGGGCCGGCGGCGCAAACCACCGCGCAACTGTCGCGGGCGCACTTGGCTTCGATGCCGGTGCCGACAAGCGGTGCCTGGTTGACCATCAGCGGCACGCCCTGGCGCTGCATGTTCGCACCCATGAGGGCGCGGTTGGCGTCGTCGTGCTCGAGGAAGGGAATGAGGCCGGCGGCGATGGAGATGATCTGCTTGGGCGAGACGTCCATGAACTCGACGCGGCGGGGATCCACCTCGATGAACTCGCCGTGCTCACGCGCGGTGACGCGGGCATTGACGAAGTGTCCGCTGCCGTTGTCGTTGTCGATGGGGTTGTTGGCCTGGGCGATGAGGTGGTACTCTTCTTTGTCGGCGGTCAGGTAGACAACCTCGTTGGTGACGACGACTTCAGTGTCGATGACTTCGCCTTTGTCGTTTTTCTTTTCGATGGTCTTGACGCGGCGGAAGGGAGTTTCGATGAAGCCGTACTCATCAATGCGGGCGTAGGTGCAGAGCGAGTTGATGAGGCCGATGTTCGGGCCTTCAGGGGTTTCAATCGGGCAGATGCGGCCGTAGTGGGAGGGGTGTACGTCTCGCACTTCAAAGCCGGCGCGGTCGCGGTTCAGGCCACCCGGTCCGAGTGCGGAGAGGCGGCGCTTGTGGGTGAGCTCGGCCAGCGGGTTGATCTGATCCATGAACTGGGAGAGCTGGCTGCGGCCGAAGAAGTCGCGGACGACGGCGCTGAGCGCCTTCGGGTTGATGAGTTTGCTGGGGGTGATGTCGTTGCGCGTGGTGTCGCAGAGAGTCATGCGCTCTTTGACGAGGCGCTCCGTGCGGGCAAGGCCGACGCGGCACTGGTTGGCGATGAGTTCGCCAACGGCGCGTACACGGCGGTTGCCCAGGTGGTCGATGTCGTCCACCTGGCCTTCGCCATGGCGCAGACGCAGCAGGTACTTGATGGCGGCCAGGAAGTCAATGGGCTGAATCAGACGGCAGTCTTCATCGACGTCGAGGCCGAGTTTTTGGTTGATCTTGTAGCGGCCGACGCGGGTGAGATCGTATTTTTTCTCCTCCTTGAAGAGGCGGTCGAGTGCGGTGGCGGCCTGCTGGATGGAGGAGGGATCGCCGGGGCGGAACTTGCGGAAGATTTCCTTCAGTGCGCTTTCGCGGTCGTGTGCCAGGTCTTTTTTGAGGGTTTTGACGAGGGTTTCCTCTTCGCGCTGGTCGATGACTTCGATTTCCTCAATGCCCAGCTGCACCATCTTGCGGATAGTGGCGAGGCTGAGGGGTTCGTAGGCCTTGGCGATGATCATGCCGCGGTGGTTGGCATCCTCGCCGTGCTTGACGTCCTCGAAGGGGATGAGGTACTCGAGCTCGGGACCTTCGACCTCGGTCAGCTTGAGTTTTTGAATGGTGTAGAACTGCTCGACGATGGAGCGGTCGCTTTCGTAGCCCAGGTAGCGCAGGAATGTGGTGGCCAGGAACTTGTGGCTGCGGCGACGGCGGTCGAGGAAGACGTACATGAGGTCGCTCGTGTCAAACTGGACTTCCAGCCAGGAGCCACGATCGGGGATGATGCGGAAGGAGAAGATCTCTTTGCCGTTGGAGTGGTGAGTCTTCTCAAAGCAGATGCCCGGCGAGCGGTGCAGCTGGGCAACGATGACGCGCTCGGCGCCGTTGATGACGAAGGTGCCGCGGTCCGTGATCATGGGGATTTCGCCCATGAAGACATTTTCTTCGGCGCTGTAGTCACCGCACTTGAGCCGCAGCTTGACGTAGAGAGAGGCGCTGTAGGTCTCACCGGAACGGATGCACGCAATGTCAGAGGTGCGGGGCGGCGAGATCTCGTAGGAATCGTACTCGAGACGGATCTGCCCGTCGTAGCTTTCAATAGGGAAGTGCTCTGTCAGAACAGCTTGCAGACCCATTTTGAGCCGTTTGTCCGGCTCGGTAAAACGCTGGAGGAATTCCTCATATGACTTGGTCTGGATCTCAATCAAGTTGGGCGGGTCGATGACCTCCTTGATCTTGCCGAAACTGATTCGCTCTTGCTTGGGCTTGGACATGGAGTGGCGGAGATGATGTTGTGCACCCTGGCACGGGTGCGGGCTCGGTTTCTGTACCATAAAACCGACGGGGAGCTTTTGCGTGCGCCGCTGTGATGCGAAAGCCCCCGGTCGATCTTACGGGGTGGTTCCACACTCCCGACGGTGTGGAGATGTTGCTGTGACAAGGCGTCCTGCGGGTAGACGCGAACGCAGGAGGGGACAATAATCCCCCCCTGCTTTGATGTAAGCGTAGGTTACTTGATCGTGACCTTGGCGCCGGCCTTCTCGAGCTCGGCCTTGGCCTTCTCGGCGTCTTCCTTGGAAGCGCCTTCGATGACGACGGTCGGAGCGCTCTCAACGAGCTTCTTAGCGTCGGCCAGACCCAGTCCGGGCTTGACGGTGCGCACCGCCTTAATGACGGCAATCTTGTTGGCGCCGGCCTCAGTCAGCTCAACGTCGAAATCAGTCTTCTCCTCTGCGGCCTCTGCAGGAGCAGCGGCGACGGCAGAGGCAGCCACGGGAGCAGCGGCGGATACGCCCCACTTCTCCTCGAGCATCTTCACAAGCTCAGCAGCCTCCAGGATCGTCAGCTTGCCGAGTTCCTCAGCGATTGTATTCAGATCAGCCATTGTAGTATTTTGGGATTAATTGGTTCTTGTCGCGGGCGGGGGCTTCCCGCCCATTTCAGTTCTCACCGGCCGGAGAGCCGACAGAGAGCCTAATTTTTTCAGGCGGCGGGGAGGTAGTACCACACCGCCGCCATCTGTTCAAGTCTTTTTTTACTCAGCAGCAGAATTTTCTTCGCTGCCACCATTTTCCTTGTCCACGTAGGCCTGGATGACGCGAGCCAGAGCGGAGCCGGCGGCGTTGATCGTACCAAGCAGGGTGGCCAGCAGGACGTCGCGGCTGGGCAGATCGCCCAGGGCCTGGATCTTTTCGGGCGTCAGTTCGGCGCCGTCGAGAATGCCTGTTTTGTAGGGGGCTTTCTTGGAAGCCTTGGCAAAGGTGTTGATGGCCTTGGCGGCGGAGCAGACATCGCTCTCACCCATGACAAAGGCAGTCTGGCCCTTGAGGTAGGAGGAGATGTCCGGCAGACCGGCCTCTGCAATAGCCTTGACCATGAAGGAGTTCTTGGCAACGACGCACTTCGCGCCGGCCTCGGCGAGGGAGGCGCGCAGCTTGTTGAACTCGGGGACGGTCACGCCCGTGTAGTCGATGACCAGCAGAAAGGGCGAGGCGTTCACCTGAGCCTGCAGCTGCTCGATGATGACAGTCTTATCAGGATTCACTTTCGTGTGATTGCTCATAATCGTATGGGGGTTCAGGTTGATTACTTGGCGTACTCTACCTGGCTCAGGGGCAGGCCGGGGTTCATGGAGCAGGCGATGGTCGCGCCGGCGATGTAGGCACCTTTGGCGCCGCTCGGACGGGCTTTCACCACGGCAGCAATCAGGCTGCGGGCGTTCTCGACGAGCTTCTCACTCTCAAAGGAGAGCTTGCCGACGGCGGCGGAGATGTTGGCGTTCTTGTCAACCTTGAAGTCAACGCGGCCAGCCTTGACTTCGCGGACAGCCTTGGCGGTGTCCTCGGTCACGGTGCCTGTCTTCGGGTTGGGCATCAGGCCGCGCGGGCCGAGCACACGGGCAATCTTACGCACCTGGGCCATGGCGTCCGGGGTGGCGATTGCGCTGTCGAAGTCCAGGAAGCCGCCCTGGATTTCCTTGATCAGGTCCTCGAGACCGACCTTCTCGGCACCGGCCTCAAGGGCTGCCTGGGCGGCCTCGCCCTGAGCGAAGACGATGACGCGAACATTCTTACCAGTACCGTGCGGCAGAGCAACAGAGCCGCGCACCATCTGGTCGGATTTGCGGGGATCCACCGTGAGGCGGAACGACACAGTGACCGTGGGGTCAAACTTGGGGGCGGGGAAGCTCTTCATGACTTCCACGGCCTCTTCTACAGCGTAGGTTTTGCCGGGGGCGACAAGCTTGGCTGCTTCGTTGTAGCGCTTGGAGCGTTTTGTAGACATATCGTTAGCAGTACGTTCGGGTTATTTCGGATTCCCTCCTGCAGGAAGGGGTTACAGGCCTTCAATCTCAATACCCATCTGGCGGGCCTGGCCGGCGATGATGCGGGCGGCGGCTTCCGGATCCTTGGTGTTGAGGTCGGGCATCTTGGTGTTGACGATCTCCATCAGTTTGTCCTTGGTGATCTTGGCCACCTTGGTCTTGTTCGGCTCACCGGAGCCGGACTTGATGCCGGCTGCCTTCTTGAGCAGGTTGGCTGCCGGGGGCATCTTGGTGATGAAGTCGAAGGATTTGTCCTTGTAGACGGTGATCACGACGGGCAGAACGTCACCAGCCTGCTTCTGAGTCTTAGCATTGAACTCTTTGCAGAAGCCCATGATGTTCACACCGGCCTGACCGAGTGCAGGACCAACGGGCGGCGAGGGATTCGCAGCACCGGCAGGAATCTGCAGCTTGATTACTTTTACTACTTCTTTAGCCATGGTTTTGTTGTGTTTGTTTGCGGGAGAGCTTGCCTGAGCTTACTCGCCCGGAAAGGGGTTGTTTCTCCGCCAGGGCCTCGCGGCCATCGCCCTGTTGCGGCGGAGAGGTGGGCCTTACTTGTTCAGCTCGTCGTCGGGCACAAGCTGTACCTGGGTATAGTCCAGGTCGAGGGCATTGGAGCGGCCAAACATCGTAACACCAACGCGCAGACGGCCGCGCTCGGCGTCGACTTCTTCCACCACGCCACGCTCGTCCTTGAAGGCTCCGTCGCGCACGACAACGATGTCGTTGACGTTGAAGACCACTTTGGGCCGGGTGACGCCTTCGCGGCGGCCAACCTCGTCGAGGAAGCACTGTACATCCGCCGGGCGCATGGGAAGGGGTTCTTTGTTGCGGCCGCAGGCAAAGCTGATGACGCCATCAACCGCCTGAATCTTGTACCAGGCGTCGTTGTGAAGGCTGCCATCCGGGCGGCGCAGCGCGATGTTGAGATAAATGTAGCCGGGATAGAGCTTGCGCTCGACAGTGTACTTCTTGCCGTTGCGCACTTCCTCGACTTTTTCCACATAAACTTTAGGCTCACTCTGGATGAGTGAGCGGACTTCCTCGTCCTCATCGATGAGGCGCTTGAGGTTCTCGAGGGTGCGTTTTTCCTTGTTGGAAAGGATGTGCAGCACGTACCACTGGTCTTTAGCTTCGGGAATGCTGCGTACCTTGGAGGATTTACGATCGTACGGGCGGGACATGGTGCCGTTGTGCAGTTGGGGATGCGGACAATCAGGAAAGGTAAATGATGGCGGCATTGATGACCTTCGCCATCACAAAATCAAAGAAGGCGACGTACGCGCCCAGCAACACCATGGTGATCAGCACCATGATTGTTGAACTCCACAGCTCGCGGTACTTCTTGAATCCCTTCACTTTGGGATCCTGATCCCAGGGCCAGGAGCACTTGCCAAGCTCGGTTTTGACGTTGCCAATGAAGGTAAAAATGGACTTGAACATAAACGGTATCGCGGATGGAGGATTGCTCGATTACCCGCTCCGGAGGCGGGCATATGTAGAAAAAAAAAGAGAAGGCTGGCAGGGTATGAGAGACTCGAACTCCCAACACGCGGTTTTGGAGACCGCTGCTCTACCAATTGAGCTAATACCCTATGACCTTACTCTGTGTTTTAGGTCGTGCGGGGGATGCCTGGCTTACTGTCAGGCACCCCCCTGACCAAGGACTCATTCCCTGAAGAATGCAGCCCAGTTGCTTGCGGGAAGCGGATTAAGCCTTGATCTTGGCCACCTTGCCGGCGCCCACGGTGCGGCCGCCCTCGCGGATAGCGAAGCGCATACCTTCCTCCATGGCCACGGGCGTGATGAGCTCAACACCGATGGTGACATTGTCGCCCGGCATGACCATTTCGGTACCCTCGGGGAGGGAAACAGTGCCGGTCACGTCCGTCGTGCGGAAGTAGAACTGCGGGCGATAGTTGTTGAAGAACGGGGTGTGACGGCCACCTTCCTCCTTCGTCAGCACGTACACGGCGGCGTCGAAGGTGGTGTGGGGAGTCACGGTGCCGGGCTTGGCAATCACCTGACCGCGGACGATGTCTTCCTTCTTGATACCGCGAAGGAGCACACCCACGTTGTCGCCAGCCTCACCGGCGTCAAGGAGTTTGCGGAACATTTCGATGTCCGTGACGGAAGTCTTCTGGGTCGGACGGATACCGACGATCTCAACTTCCTCCATCTTCTTGATGATACCGCGCTCAATACGGCCGGTAGCCACAGTACCGCGGCCAGAGATGGAGAACACGTCTTCCACCGGCATCAGGAAGGGTTTGTCAACCGGGCGCTCAGGAGTCGGGATGTACTCGTCAACGGCGTCCATGAGGTCGAGGATGCTCTGCTTGGCCTCGGGATCACCCTCGAGAGCCTTGACAGCGGAACCCTTGATGATCGGAATCTCGTCGCCCGGGAATTCGTAGGAGGAAAGAAGGTCGCGGATCTCCATCTCCACGAGCTCAGCAAGCTCGGGGTCAGCAAGGTCCATCTTGTTCATGTACACCACGATGTAAGGAACACCCACCTGGCGGGCAAGCAGGATGTGCTCGCGGGTCTGCGGCATGGGGCCGTCAGCGGCGGAAACCACGAGGATAGCGCCGTCCATCTGGGCAGCACCCGTGATCATGTTCTTCACATAGTCAGCGTGGCCGGGGCAGTCCACGTGAGCGTAGTGACGCTTGTCGGTTTCATACTCGACGTGAGCGGTGGAAATGGTGATGCCACGCTCGCGCTCCTCAGGAGCGCCGTCGATCTGGTCGTATGCTTTGAATTCTGCCTTACCCTGCTCTGCAAGAACTTTGGTAATTGCAGCGGTAAGGGAGGTCTTGCCATGGTCCACGTGACCGATGGTGCCGACGTTCACGTGGGGCTTGGTGCGCTGGAATGATTCTTTAGCCATTGTAATTAGTTGTGTTTTGGGCTGCTATTCTTGCATCTGAGTCAAAAGCTTCTGGCGGGATTTGAACCCGCGACCTCATCCTTACCAAGGATGCGCTCTACCACTGAGCTACAGAAGCGTTAACTCCAGGTCCGTCGAAGAGACGGGAAAGCGGGGACAATATACACAACTTTCTGATGCGCGTCAACCACAATTTCAATTTTTTTTGAGTTTTTTTGTATCTTGCCTCCTGAAGTGTCCGGAAATGAGCCTGAGCGGACAGGCGAAAAACGATCATTATCTATTGATACCTAATACGATATAAAACTTCTATGCACTAAAGGCGCTTTTCATGGCGCGGGGACGGGGCCCAGCCGGGAGACGGAGCCGCCGGTGTGGACATGCCGCAAAGGCACCCTTCATGGCGTGGGAACAGGTGGAGAGTTAGGTTGCAGGAGCAGCCTGCACATGTGAGACTGGAGACCTATGAAGACTAAAACATTCATGATGATGGTGGCATTACTGGGCGCGAGTCCGCTTGTTGCGCAGGATGCCAGTGACACTGCTGCTCCCCCCTGCCCCGCCGGCACGGCGGCGGCGTGTGATACGAAGGGATGTGAAACCCAGGCATGCGGGGAAAAATCCTGCCCAGTGGACGGTTGTCCGACCGCGGTGCTGACCGTCGAAACGCTGACGGTGGCTGCAGCCAACGGGGATCCGATTGCGCAGTATATGCTGGCTTACCTGACTGAGACCGGAGTGGGCATGCCTCAGGATTCAGCCAAAGCGGCGGAGCTGTACGCTGCGGCCATACCCAACCTGGTACAGGCCGCCGAAGCTGGAGACCCGAGAGCGTGCAAGGCTCTGGCCCGCGCATACGCCGAGGGGCGGGGAGTAACGGCGGATCCGGCCAAATCCGAGGCCTATATGAAGAAGGCTGCTGACTGCAAGGCGCGGTGCTGCGCGGGAGAAAAGGCCAGCAAGTCGTGCTGCAAGGACAAGAAACAACACAAGAAGCACCACCGCGCAGCGAACCAGGGTTGCTGTGTGCCCACGGCTGCTGCTCAGGCGGCTGAATCCGCGGCCATCACGGCAACTGATGCAGCTCCGGAATCCGCCGCAGAGTCTGCCGCAGAGTCCGCCGCTGAGACAACGGAAGACAAAGCAGACGGTGGCGATGCTGCTGCCGTGACTGCTGAGGCGGAGGTCCTTGAGATGACCGAGGAGAGCGAGACTGCTCCTGAGCCGGGTGAATGATCTCCCCTCCTTCCCTGCCCGGCAAAGGAAGCGGACACTCACCGATGGGTGATCTCCCGGCCCGCAGGGAGGGAAAAAGTCATTTTACGACCGGCGGTCTGGACCGACGGTCTGTTGCGAGCCCGTTTCTGCCTGTGCAGAAGCGGGCTGTTTGATTTCCCGGTCCCGCACGGACCTGCCCTCCCTCCTTGAAGGCGAGGGTACCTTCCGCATGTTTCCCGGCGTGTGCGGAAATTCACGACGTGTGCGGAAGGGTAGACGGCGCAGGCGGGACATCGTCCACCGCGCTGTGGGCGTACTCTACCCGGTGCAGATAGAGTCCATCGGCAGGCGCACAAAAACGCGACGTGGGCCCCATGGGTTCATCCATGTAGGCGCGAAGTGCATCCAGGCTCAAACGCCCGCGGGCTACCTGGTGGGCGCTGCCAACGAGCAGGCGCACCATGCGGTACATGAATCCGTCTCCCCGGAATCTCAGTCGCACGAGGTCGCCCTCTGCCAGAAGTTCCGTGCTGTGGATGGTGCGGCGGTAGAAGTCGGGCGGCGGATTGGCGGGTTCGTTGCCCCGGCGGGCCGCCAGGCGGCGGAAATCGTGTTCCCCCCGGTAGCAGCTGATAGCTTCGGCCATCAGATCAGCATCCCAGTCGCGAGGTAGGTGCCAGGCCCGCCTCGCCAGGAAGGGAATGAGTACGGGCGCCCTGCAGATCAGATAATCATAAGTTTTGCCGGTGGCATCGAAGCGTGCATGAAAGTCCTGTGCCACCCCCTGCACATGAAGGATGCGGATACTGGCCGGCAGATGGGCATTGAGGGCGGCCTGCCAGTTGTCCGGGCTCATGCGGCAGTCCTCCGGCACATCGGTGTGGAAACGCTGTCCCAGGGCGTGTACACCGGCATCAGTGCGGCCGGCAGCAGCTATGCGCAGCGGTCGCTTCAGAATGGCAGCAAACGCGCTTTCCAGCGTATCCTGGATTGTTCCCCCGCCCCGCTGGGATTGCCAGCCGAGGTAGGGAGATCCATCGTACGCGCAGGTGAAAAGGAGGCGGGGCATGGAAGGAGGGATGCGAGGAGGGATAGGAAACGGTACGGGAAACGGTACGGAAGGCGGTACGGGAGGTATTAAAAGGCCGCATCGCCTGGCAGGCGGTGCGGCCGGAAAATGTCAAGCGTCGCAATGACGTGAGGCAGTGGTTGTGACCAGCGTGCGGCTAATACCCATCGCGAGGCTGTGCCCTGTACCGGTATCAGAGGTCAATCTCGATATCCAGGTCGTCCTCACCGCCTTCTGCGGGCGTGTCGGCAGGAGCCGGTTCTTCAGCCGCAGGCGCGTCTGCGGGTGTCTCTTCCGCAGCAGGTTCCTCGCCACCCGCAGTGGCAGCGTCAGCTCCATCGGCGGCTGCCGGGGCCGGGGCAGCACCGGCTTCGGGGATGGCTACCACGTCTGCCGCACTGTCGAACTTCATCACGGGAGCTTCCGAGGGTACGGCCACGTAGGCGAGAGCGGACTTGAGGGCGTTGGAGCCGTAGCACTCAGCAAAACGGCCGGGCTCTTTGTTCGACTCCGTCACGTCATCTTCCAAGTAGGCCTTGCCGGCGGCGGCCCTTTCCTCTGCCGTGGACGAAACGGTAGCATTGCCGGAGGCGACGCCTACGGCCATCAGCAGTTCCTGCTGGTCGATCTCGCCATCATGCGAGGTAACCGGGAGACTGGCGCGGACGCGGGCCATCTCGCGGGCGAGCTGGGAGAGGACCTCCACATAGCGGTCGGCCTCATGCCCGGGTGAACCGGTGGAGCTGCGCAGCAATGCGCTGTCGTTGAGCGTCAGCGTACGCACGCTGGCATCCTGGAAGCGCTTGTTGATGGCTTCGACGCGGGGAGCTGCGGCTTCTGCGGTTTCGTAGTTGGTGACGGACTGGAGCTCGGTAACCAAATCACTGGCAAGTTCGAGAGCGGACTTTTCCTCTTTCTGGCAGGAGGAAAGGAAACCGAGCGCCAACAGTGTGCACGTGGGAATGAAGAGAAGACGTTTCATGAAAAAGATAAGCTACTGTTGCAAGTTAGCAGGTTTTGCGGAGGCTGTCAAGGTAAAGTGTCGGTTTACCTCAAAAAAAGAGAAAAAAGCACTCTCCGAGGGGTGGGAGGAGGGCTTACTGAGGATCGGGCAAGAGGTCTGCATAGATGCCTGGCGAGGACGCAGGGATGGGGATGGCACCCAGGCTGCGCTCGTAGAAGGCTTCCGGGCCAACGCCACCGATGATGGCATAGGCGTATCCAAGGGCGCGAAGCTGCTCTGCGGCAGTCACCACAAGGGCACGGCCGATGCCGCTGCCGCGTGTATCCTCGCTGACACCCATGGGGCCAATAAATCCCCGCGCAGTCACATCAAAACAGGCAAAGCCGATGATGGTGCGCTCACGGGTGGCAATGACGCAGCCCACGGGGCTGTGTGCCATGGCGACGCGGCATTCACTGACCCACTTGGGGCTGAAGTGACGGCCCACCCATTCTTCCAGGATGTGGGCTTCATAAGGTTGGCAGCGCCGCACGGTAACCCCGCGTTCCGCCAGAGCCGAGCGCAGCGGGGCACCATCCGGGAGTTCATACAGTTTAACCAGCATGTCAATCATGGCAGCAACGAGTCGGTTTGTTCCTATGCGGCGTAATCAGTGAGTGAAAGGGAAACGCAATCGGTGGGTGAATGGGAAGAAGCGTATGATGGGGCACACGTGACAGCCGCACGCATCAGGGGCGCCCATGTACGCAAGCGCCTGCACCCGGAAATGGGGCAAGCCCGAAAGAAAGGCGGGGGCGCCCCTGCGCCCCCGCCCCGAAGCAGGGTTGTGTGTTACTCCGCCGCCTTGGGTTGCGGCTTCGGGTAAAGGACGGAAAGACTGTCTACCAGGCTGTCCTTCACCTCCGGCGCATAGACGGTTTTGATGAGGTGGGCCATGGCGACGGCGTCCTTGAAGTCATTGGGGGCTTTGTTCCAGGCGGCGGTATCCATCTGGCCCGCAGCACTGGCGGTCTTGGCATACTCTTTCACACCGGGCATGGCGTTGAGGAGTTTGAGAGCTCGCATCGTAGCGTCGCCAGCAAGCTCAGGCGAGCTGCCATGAAGGGCGACGGCAGCCTGGCAATAGCGGTCGATAGCTTCATTGGCCACAGGCAGAGCACCCGCAGCGATCGTGCCCTGAAGCTGATCCGCCGGAATCTGGGCCTCGGCGAGGCGCCCCAGACAATAGCAGTACCAGCTGTAGGGACGCAAACCGATGTTCTCCACAGTGCCATTGCTGTTCAGCGCGGCATACTTGGCCTGCTGCTTGGCGATGGCATTGTAAAGGCCTTTGGCTTTCGAAGCATCAGCCACGCCATTCATGGCCTGCGCCACGTAACGCGCTGCCTGCACGGTGGCAAGCTGACGGGGTGTGATGTCTCCGTAGGTCTTGGCCGCGATGGCATCGCCCACCTGCGCCAGGTGCGCCCAGTTCTGGAGACGCATCGCGCAGTCAAGTTCAGCCATGGCAGCCCGCAGAGAGGGGTTGCCATCCAGCTCGCGGTACTCGGCATATTTGCCGCGCACCTGTTCAAATTGCTTCATCGCCGCAGCCAAATCGCCACCCCGGTAGTCAACAAAGGCGTTGTCAAGTTCCTTGGGGGTGTGAATCAGGTAGGGCGCACGAACGGGCATTGCGGCGGGTTCGGTCGTCTGCGGGTTGATGAAAACAAGGTTCTTGCCTTGAGCCTGCAGAGAGGGGATCGCTACCCAGCGCTTATTGTTCATGATCGAGACAATAAGCTTGGGCGCGGCAGGGGCATCCTGCGCTACAGCGAATCCACTGAAGGCGGCAAGCGCCAGAGTCATAACATTCAATACTTTCATATCTGTGGTAAGGCTGGGGGTTAATTACTTGCCAAGCTGCTGACGGAAACGCCTGTTGTCGCTCTCCTCGCGCTGCACAGCGGGATCAC
Organism: uncultured Akkermansia sp.; assembly: GCA_944390825.1. Classification (GTDB taxonomy): domain Bacteria; phylum Verrucomicrobiota; class Verrucomicrobiia; order Verrucomicrobiales; family Akkermansiaceae; genus Akkermansia. The sequence goes on along the minus strand of CALXRG010000005.1, from coordinate 57,015 downwards.
TGCCGTACTGCTCGACGAGTTTTTCCACTTCGCGGAAGGCCGTGCGTTCCTCCGAGTTCATCTTCTCTTCGAACTTGTTAGCCTTGAGGACCTTCACGTAGTCGGCACCCGTGTTCCAGGCGGTCCAGCGGTCAGAGTTCTTGAACTCGCGGGAAAGACGATCACCGGAGGTGGGCGTATTGCGCTCCCAGAGCAGCTTCATCAGGGCTGCACAGGCCGGAGCCGAGTACTTGACGTTGCCCTTGTTGGAACTGTAGATGTTCATGTAGGTCACCAGTGCATTCTTGTCGTCGCCGGCCTTCTGGTAAGCATTGGCCATGAGCATATTCATCTCGATGCGGCGAGTAGCGCTGCGGTTGTTCAGGTAAGTCTTGCCGGTGGCTAGGGCCTTGGCAGTGTCTCCCTTCTGCAGGTAGCTCTCGGTGAGGAGATAAAGCGCGTTGGCAACCACGGTTCCATCGGAGCAGGCGCCGGGAGCTGTCACCTGCGTCAGCAGAGTGATGGCTCCATCCACATCACCCGAGAGCTTCGCCGCGCGGGCTTTGCCCACGGTAGCAGCCATCGTCTGCGGGCTCTTGCGCTCAATCACCTTGTCGTAGTACGAAACGGCGTCTTTCAGATCATCACTGTTGTTGCCGGCCGCTCCGACTGCCTCCACGAAGTTCACGAGGTTATCACCCACCTGGAGGCAGATAAAGTCCGTGAGCTCCTCGGGCTTGAACTTGTTGCGCATCTGCCGGATCTGAGTCTGCACGTTTTCTCGCATGCGGGCAATCTCAGTATTCTTGGCTGCATTTTCGGCTTCGTTATTGCCCATGGACTGGCGGATAGCATCCATCTGCTTCTGCAGTTGAGTGATGCGGGCCATGTAAAGAATAGCCTGCGTGTACTTGTCGTCCGGCTGGATACCGGGGAAGCTCTCCAAGTGCCCAATGACCTGATCCGCAGTAAGCTTCTGACCGGAGAGAGCCTCGTTGCCTTCCACGTAGGAGTCCACGTAGGAGTTGATAGCCATCTCCAAGCCTTTGTTGGTGCGGTTGTTCTTGAAGGCATAGGTGGCCTCGCGGGCAATGACCTCACGGGCTTTGGCCAGATCCGCTTCAAAGACGTCCTTGCCCGCCTTGTCCTTGACATCGCGGCGCAGCTGGACGCCACTCATGTCGAGAGCGTAGTTGTTGCCCTCATGGTCAGCCTCATTCCAGAAGCGATCGGCAAGCTGCTTCATACGGGCAGCAAGGGCTTCATCCGTCTCGCCTTCCTGCTTGAACTCGGGACCGTATGAGTAGAGCAGATAGAGAGCGTTGGCAGCGATGGGTTTGCCTTTGCCGTTTTCCTGTTTCAGGGCGGCTTCGCACGCCATCTCGAGTGCCTTCATGCCCTCGGGCTTGGCCGCGTCGTCGTCGCCGTTGATCATGATGTTGCCCCGCAGCAGTTGTGCAGCCGGATAGACGTCGCAGGCGGGCCAGTTGTCACTGATCAGTTTGGCGTACTCCAGCGCCTTGGCAACATCTGCCTTGTGGCCCTCCTCATCGGCCATGGTGGCGCGCTTCAGCAGAGCATCAACGACCGTGTAGACGGTGTTGGAGATGAGCTTGTTCTCTGCCTCGTCGTTGGACGGATACTTCTGACGGAACTTGTCAAAGGTCTCCACGACCTTGTCATAGTTGGCGGGGTTCGCGGCTCCCAGTTTGTTGTAGGCGTCGATGAGGAAGAAGTAGAGCTGGTGCTCGTAATCGGCGACCTGAGCGGGCTTGAGATCGTTTTTGGTCGTGCCGGGTTTGAGATTACCGCTGGCAAGGAAGGCCTCCGTCTTGGCGACAACTTCATCCGGTCTGCCCAGTTTGAAGTTGGCGGCGCATATGACGAACTGAGCGGTGGCTGCCGCGATGCTCGAGGGTGCGGCTTTGTTGACAGCAACGACTTCTTCGGCCACGGGGATGACTCCCTCCCAGTTGTTCTCCTTGAGCAGACGCCGCATCTTGTTGAAGACGAGGTTCTTGGACTGTTCATCCCCCAGGTCGGCATCGCTCAGAGAGGCTTCCAGCTGCTGACCTACAGCTTCGTTGCCGGTGAGGTACTGCAGTTGCGCCAGCTGGAACTTCAGCTTGGGGGCGAGCTGCTCCACTTTGCCTTCTTTGTTCTTGTTGGAAATGCCGGGATAGCGATCGAGCAGGACCTGGAAGCCTGCCTTGCCCATGCGGTTGGAGCCCATGCTCAGGTTGACATTGGCAGCGGAAAGCAGGGCATAGGCTTCCGGATCAGTGTTATCGCTTACCAGTTTGCCGTACGCCGTGTTAAGTGCGTTGATGGCTTTGACGCTGTAGCGGCGTCCGCTGCCTGAGTCCACCGGAAGGGCAATGGCCGGATCCTTGCCCGCCCACTTGCTCTGGACTTCAAGATCTGCGAGCACGTCATCCGTGCCCGGAACCATGCCAAACACCGTCGCCATGATGCGTCCGGCTGCTTCTGCGGTAGCTGCGTTGCCCGCCTTGAGCTCGCGCTGTGCAAAGCTGGCGGCCCGGCTGCCGTAGGCGATGAACTTGCTGACATTCGGTGCAGCAGCCGTGGGCTCCATGGCAGGAATGGTGGAAAGAGCCTTGTAGGCCAGATCCATCATATCAGCATTGGCACCTTTCTTTTCATCCAAAGCCACGCCGATGATGGTGTTGAGACCATCCATCACCATGTCTTCGGGCAATTTGCCTTTGCCTTTGCGGCTGCGCTCCAAATACTCGGTCCCTTTCGCAAAATCCGGTTTTTCTTTCAGAAGGTAAGACTGCAGCAGCAGGAAGCAGACCTGGCCATTGAGCTTTTGCTCACGCTCCTGCGCGGAGACTTTTCCCTTTTCCAGCAGTTCCAGATAAGCTTCGAGATTCTTGATGGCGTCATCAAACTTAGCGGGATCCCCCGGGGTTTTGCCGTCGCCAGCTGCCTGTTTGAAGCGCAGGTAGCCCATCTGGAAAAGAGACATGGTCAGCAGCGGGTCGTAGCCAACGGTGCGTTTCTTGCCGCCGGATGCCTGGGCTTGGGCGTCCTTGGCACGCTGACGCAGGAGATCGTCTTTCCACTGGGCGTCCTCTGCAATCTTTCTGAAGGACTCGTAAGCGTCATCCAGTTTGTTAAGGCGCAGTTGGGCTGTAGCGCGCTGCCAGTAGTAGAAGGGCGCCATGTATTTGAATTGCTGCGCGACCTTGGTGTTGGCCTCAAATTTCTTGAGGACGGCGTTGCAGAGTTTAATGGCTTCCTCCGGCTTGCCGCCCTTGTTGAGTTTTTCGGCCTGCCCCAAGGAGCCCACGAGGTCCTGCGCCTGGCATACTGCCGGCGCCACGAGGGCAGCAATGGCGACTAGTGCCGCGGTTTTGGAGTATTGGAACATATGCGGTGCGTGTAGTTAAAAGATTAATTGTTGGAAGGACAAGAAAAGGGGAGCTGCGGCAAAGCCGCACGACTCCCCTCTTGGGATGGTTCAAGTGAAGGGGATTACTCGATGGATGTTTCCAAACCGACGGACTGAATGCCCGCTTCAGCAAGGGCGGACATGACGTCCACGACGCGCTGGTGAGGGGTGCTGCCGTTGCTGTTGAGCATGATGATGGGCTCGGCATCAACGGCTTTGGCGTTGTCCTTCAGGGTTTTGAGGTTATCGACGAGCTCGCTGAGGCGACCGACATCGCGGTAAGCATCGGAGGCCGGATCAATACCGACCGAAGCCGACCCTACCTGGACAGCACTGGCACCGGAGCCCCAGAGCACCGAGCCGTCGGCCTTGATCTGAATGCGTCCGGGCTCCAGCGGGGGCGGGGCGCCATCCGACGGGGAGGAAGAAGGCATGGCCATGTCGATCTTCTTCTCGCTCACCAGGGTGGTAGCCACCAGGAAGTAAATCAGCAGAAGGAAGCAGCAGTCAATGAGGGAGGAGATGTTCATCTCGGGATCTCCCTGCTCTTCGACTTCGATTTTTTTATGTCTTGCCATGGTTACTGATGATACGCTCGGGGTTATTTGGTCGGCAACGTGCCGAACACCAGGTTGGAGATACCTGCCTGGGCAGCACACTGGATTGCTTTGGCGGTGCGCTCCCACGGAGTGTTCTGATCGCCGCGCACGTAGAGCCGGATCTGGGTCTCATCGATTTTCTGAGACTTCAGGATATCCTTGGTCTTGCCTATGTCGTCAATAAGCTTTTGCTCCTCTCCGGGCGCGTAGCCAGTAGTCTTGCCGTTGACGTCTGCCATGCTCCACTGGACGCCCTTGCCGCCGAAAGCTTTGTTGTACTTATCCAAGGCCTTGGTGCTCATTTTCTCTGCATCCGCATAGACATTGACCACGATACAGCCCTTGGCATCTTTGAGCTCCGAGCAGGTGACTGCATTGGGCATCTTGATGGAGGGATCCTTGGCCACGGTAATGGCGGTAGCATTTACCACGAAGAAAATCAGCAGAAGGAAGCAGCAGTCGATCATCGGAGACAGATTGACGTCTCCGCTCACCTCATCATTGGGGCGCTTGTTTTTTTTGCTTGCCATCGTTATCTGATGATGTTGAATTCATGCCTGCCCGAGCAAGGCGGCTCGAAGCCTGACTCACAGCGGGCAGACCCGGACATGGAGGTATGACTCAGGCTTGAGCCTCCTCACCTTCTTCGATGTACTCCTCTTCTTCGCCGCCGCTAAGACCCTCCGGGATGCGGGCGAGCTGAGCATCAGCGTTAAGGACGTTGATGGAGGTGCTGATCATTTCCTCAACGGCGTTGATGCAGGAGGCCTCCAGAGCCTGGGCACGCTTCTTGTAGAAGAAGAAGCCCGGCATGGCGATGATGGAAATAATCAGACCCCAGAAGGTCGTGAGCAGAGCCACGGAAATGGAACCTGCCAGCGTGGTCGGGTCGGCCTGGCCTGTCTCAGCGAGAATGGCGAAAGCCTCAACCATGCCCTGCACCGTACCGAACAGACCGATGGACGGAGCAATGGTGGAGGAGAGGGCGAGCATGTCCACCGTCTTCATCATGCCGGGGCGCTCGTTGGCGGTGAAATCCGCAATAGCATCCTCGATGCCGTCCTTGCCGAGATCCTCAGGCCGGTTGGCGTCAATGTTCGGCAGCGCATATGCGACGAGACGGCCAAGGTAAGAGGGATTCTGAGCAGCGAGCTCAATGGCGGAGCGCACACGGCACTCGCCCATCAGAGCAATCAGCTGGGCCTTGAGATCATCCGGGCAGAACTTGGCCTTTTTGAGTGTCATCTCACAATGAAGCATGAGATAAAGCGTGATGAACAGAAGGATGACGAGCGGGATCATGGTCCAGCCACCATCAATCACCCACTTATCGAGCATGGTCTTCTGTACTGCGGCTGCTCCCTCAGCTGCTGCATCCTGCGCAAAAGCGGAAGAAGAGACTGCGAATGCGGCCATCATCCCAAGGGAGAGAGCCCTGACACCGAAACGTGTAATCGTTGCTTTCATAATGGTAAAACTGCAATTATGCGGATTTGACGCCTTCTATTTAAGCATATTCTCTCGTTTTGGCAAGAAAGATTTGTGAGATACCAGAATTTTCTCTGCGCGGGGGTGCCGGCATCCTAACATACGCCACAGCAACACGCGCACTCCCCCTGCTGGATTTAGCGTCGCATTCTACTTTCTATCAACAGTTAGCAAGGATGCACAGGCACTGCCCCTCGCACAGCGGCGCGGCGATATTCCCAACAAACGGAGGCTGGGGCAGATATTACACTTTTCTTCACTATCAGAGAAAGAGTACTCCTTCACTGGCAGAGATCCCCTGGGATGCCCACGCATCGCGGCCTCTCGCTTCGGGCAAACATAACCACAAAGCGGGAAGGGTCATAACCTCAAGGCGGGGCGTGTAAAACGCCCCCAGCGGAGTACCAGCGCCAACAGGAAACACAGCAAAAAAGGCCGCCAAACCTGACAGGTTGGCGGCCCCGATAAGAATGAAGACGAAAACTTACTTGCCGGACTTGTCAGGCAGAATCTTCACGGGCTCCGTCACAACGGTGTCCATGGGATCCATGTTGCGGGGCATCTTGTGCAGAGCCGGAGCCGGCTGAGACTGGCAGCAGCAGGAGCTCACGGCAACAGCGGCAGCGATGGTAAGAGCGAGAGTAATAACTTTCATGGCTTATAGCGTTAGATGACTTCTTGGGTATTGAAGCAGATATCTGGCCTCAAGTCAACCCTTATCTTTTGATTCGCGCGGGATTTTTTGTTTCTCCGATCACCGGGCACTGTCAAAGCGCACGTCGAACACCAGCACCTCAAAGGGCTCAAGCTTGATCTCGACGAAGCCGTTATCCGGCAACTCAAGCTCCTTCACGCGCTGATCGGGATAGGAAGCACCGAGCTTGATGGCACCGGGCGTGGTCGGCTCAAAAATTTGAGCATTGAGGCGACTCGTGCGCGGTTGGTCATCCGGGTTGCGCAGAGCAAGAGTTGCGCCTTTATCCTTGCGCCACGAGGCATAGCCGTAGACCTCCAGCTTCTCGGGGTCACCCCCTACCCAGTGAGTGTCAGCCGTCACATCGGCAAAGCGGCGGCTCCACTTGATCGCCTCCGTGATGTCATCCCATGCCTTGTCATTCATCATGGCAGGAGTCAGGTAGAGTTCCTGAAGGTTGGCACCGGCACCCAGCAGGATGCGGATGTCTTTCTTGAGGTCGTTGTTGACGGGGAAATCCACGGTGTTCTTTGTCGTATCGGAGAGGAAATCCCCATCGCCGTCTTTCGGTTCCTCCGCCTTGCCTTCGACGTAAGCACGGGCGTCAGACGTGCGCTTACCCTGGAACTCGACACCCAGCACAATACCGTGGTGCATCAGTGAATTGAGGGGGAAGATCGGAGCCTTCTGCACGATGACGCGGTAGCAGGCGGCATCACGGTAAGTGATGTATTGCTCACGGTTGGACCCCTTGCCAATCCAGTTCACATCACTGGTACCGGTTCTCCAAATGCAGTCGACGAAATTCAGCCAGAAGGGGCTGGGCCACGTACCGACAGTCGTGCTCAGGAAAACGTCCGGATTGATTCCCCGCAGTTGTTCGGAAATGCGCAGCAGCGCCATAAAGTGGGGCGATACGCCACTGCCGGCGCGATCCCACTTGAAGAAATTCACGCCGTCTTTCTGCATCAGCTCACTGCAACGGTTGAGATACCAGTTGTAATAACCCGGGAAGGAAAGATCAAGCACCTTCTGCTCCGGGGGAATCAGCCCCATGCGACGTCCATGCTCGGCCCTTTCCTCAAAACCCGAGTACCCGCCCAGCGGCGAAATCCAAATACCAAAGTTGGAATCAATGGCCCGGATCGCCTCGGCCAGCTTGCCAAACCCGTTGGGGAACTTCTGCGGATTGGGCTGCCAGAGGTCGTCATTGTAGTCGTCCCAGCCGTCGTCCAGCACGAAGGAATTCAGCTTGATACCGCGCTTTCCGACCAATTCTTCGCCATAAGCCTTCACCGTGGCGAGCATGTTCTGCTCCGTAGGATTGAGACCGTGATCATACCAGCAGTTGTACTGGAGGAAGAGGTGGTACGGCCGAGCCCGCTCGAGTTCGATATAGCTCAGCAGGGCGCGCCGCAGCTGCCCCTCCGGGTAGGCTCCGGTTACAGTGGAGAAGCTGTAGGATTCCCCCTGTTTCATGGGGAGAGTACAGTCAAAACTGATCGTCGCGCCACTGTCGGAAACCGTAGCCTGGGCCACGGGCAACTCCACGCCAAAGAAGAGGCGCGCGTCTTCCTTCACCAAAGGAGTACCGGGTACCTGCCCTGGAATGCTAAACCCGGTACCGGTCAAACGAACCGGAGAAAACCCGGTAAGCTCAATGTCCTTAAGTGCACGGATATTATAGCTCTGGCGGATGTAGGACGTCTTATCGCGCATCGTAGCCACCCACGTAACTTCAACGCCCGCCTCCTTGTTCGTAAAGGTGGCGGCAATCGTATGACCAGCCAGGGACTCGGACGCGCGGCGCACCTTATCCGGCGCAGCAGCAGCGGCATCCCCCAGGCTCAACCCGCTGCATGTAAAGGAAGACGCAGGAAACTCACCACTTGAAAGCTTCACCACAAAAGGCTCTGCGGCTGTTGGAACAGCCACACCGGAAGCTTCCACCGGGCTGGAAAACACAGCGCTCGGCACGGCATCCGCCCGCACCTGCATCTGCACCAGGTTATTGCCCATCGTCAGCGTTCTGCACTCGCCCGACCCGGACTCGGAAAGGCTCACCTGTGAAGGCTCTGCACCAGGGTAGGGAACCGTAGACTCCACCGGAACATCAGCAGCCAGGGACATGCCTGAGAACAGCACCGGAAGCCCCAGTGCTACGGCAGCCGTTTTGATAACAAGTCGCTTCACAGCAGAATCACTCTACCACAAAGGGTCCCGGATAGCAACGTGTTTTTGCGTCACCCGGAAATATCACCCTGTTTCCTGCCATCATTGCAACATCATTTTGCGTCACCCGCAACAACAATCTTGATAACAAAGGGGCAATATGATACGCTGCCTTGCAGACATGTCCACAAGCAGAAGCAGAGCACGCAGCAGAAGGAGCGGCAGAAGGTCAACCTTCGGCAAGGGAGGAATCGGCCGCAGGGTCATCTGCTGGCTTCTGGGGATTCTGGGCGTACTGCTTCTGGCGCTCGTGGTGGGGTATTACCAGGCGCTGGCCTACCTGCAAAGCGACTCTTTCCGTGCGCTGATGGAGGAAAAACTCAGCCACAAAGGAAAAACGGAAAAAGTCACTTTTACCTCCAACCTGGACATCGACGCCAGCCGCCTGACTCTGGCAGGTGGTGAAATGCAGCGGCTCGATGCCTGCAGGCGCATTACGGTGGAAAACATCACCGCTGACCTGAAACGCCAACGACTTTGGGACGGCTGCCTGGCTTTCTCCAAAATCAATGCAGAAAGCCTCACCCTGCACGCCAACCTGAAAAAGCAGCCTCTCCCAGGCGCAGCTTCCCAACCAAAGCAGTCCGGCGATTCCCGGAAGGCAGACACAGCGTCCACCCGGCCCAACTGGGTGGAGATCGCCGAAGTTGAGTGCCGGGATACCAACCTCAATCTGGCGAAAGGGGAAAACCTCCTGCTGATGCTCCAGCATTGCGCCGTGAAAGCCGAGCCAATCCGCCCGAGTGATTTCCGCTCATGGAACCTGTTATTGACGGGTGGAAAAGCCACCACCAGTTTCCCTCTGCTCCGGGAGTTCGGGGTGAAAATAGCTGCCGCCTCCATCGACGGTAAACGGATACGCCTGCAACGGTGCGCCCTGCAACTCACACCCGGGGTCGGAGAATTGCGCGCAGCCGGCGACTACAATCTCCAAAGCAAAGCCTGGCAAGCCCAACTGGAAGTCACCAAGGCGGATTTAGGCATTCTGCTGCCGGAAACGTGGCGCAGGCGGATCAAGGGTACTCTTTTCGCTAATCTGCGCATCAGCGGAAACGACAACCGCATCCACAACGGGAGAGGTGATATCTCACTGAGCAATGCCGTCATCGAAGGCCTGCCGATTCTTTCAGACCTGCCCTTTGGCAACACGACCCCCTACCGCACCGTCGAACTGGAAACCGCCGAGTGTGCTATCATGTATCCCTTTTCCGAATCCCAGCATCACATCAGTGATGCCTGGCTGTTTGATCATATTGATCTGAGGGCCAAGGGAGATAAACTCCGGGTGACCGGTCGCATCCTCGTGGGAGAGGACAAGCAACTGGCCGGTACTCTGAGGGTGGGGCTGCCTGAATCTGACGTCGCCCTGCTCGAATCCATCAACGCCGACATCGTCAACAAGATCTTCAACGCACAGGGTGCCCCCGGGTTCCGCTGGCTGACCATCAACCTCAGCGGCACCATCGACAATCCCGTGGAAGACCTCAGCGCCCGACTGAGCACCGAACTGCGCGCAATCCTGCCCCAGGCTGCGGGCAAAGCAGCTGACCAGGCCATCCGCTCCCTGGGGGGAACCCTGGCCGACATGCTCAGAGGATCGCCCACCGGCGCGTCTTCTGCCGCCGGCACGAATACGCAGGCCTCCGCTGATGGAGGGAATAGACCCGGCTCATCATCGGATGCAGCAGAACCGGGTGACGGGCCGGTCAACAGCTCACCGCGGAACGCCGGGCAAGATGGCGCTCAGCAACGCCGGGTCACACCAGCAGACATTATCGACAGCGCAACAAACTCAGCAGCAGAAAGCATCCAGCGCGGACTGCGCAAACTTTTCTGACCTCTTCCGACACGATGAAACAGCACTCCATCAGCGGTTTGTATCCATCTCAATACATCATAACAACCTGCCGCATCAAAGAACGCTTTGCCCCGACAGCCTTCCGCGCCGCACTTCCCAACGGCAAACTGACCGTCGCCTTCGTCCAAAAACCCGAGCAGCACCTCCTTGAGCAGATTCAGCCGGGACAGCATGTTCAGGTCAGTATCAGCCCGGCAGACCTGGATCGGGCACGCATCATCGCCCACGCACCAAACTCCTTCCTTCCATGATGGGTAAACGACTTTTGTTCTCCAACCTCCTGCCACTGGCAGACCTGATGTTGATTCTGGGTTGCGTGTGCGCCTCCCCGTACATCACCAACACAGTCGCACCGCTATTCGACTGGGCTATTATCTGGGAATACCACGTCCTCAAAGTAGCCCCCTTTCTGGCTGGTGCTGCCGTCGTCGCGGCTCCGATCATCCTGAACCTCGTCGGGTTTTACCGGCGGTACGGTCTGCAGCGGGTCTCCACCGCCATCAAGCAGCTGATTACCTTTGGCATTTACTATCTCTGTGCGCTTGCCCTCTACCAGACGCTCTTTTCCCTCACAGAAGCCAGTAACCACATTGTCCTGGTCAACATCGTCGTCGTCCCCCTGGTGCTGTTTCTGCGTTTCATCTGCTACCGCAGTTTGAGGCTGTGGCGTGCCCGGGGTACGGATAACCTCACCCAAGTGCTGCTGGTGGGAACAGATGAGGCTGTCGAACGCGGCTGGCAGCGCTTATCCGATTTTTGGAAACGCTCCCTTCACGTGGTAGGCCACGTCACCCCGGAAACGACAGAAGAAGAAGTCCAGGCCTACGTGGAAAATAATCACGTGGCCCAAGTACTGCTGTTCGGTGGCATCACCGCCTATCACGACAACGCCAAAAACCTCATCCAATGCGAACTCCAGGGCATCGACCTCTACATCGTGCTCGATGACACATTACCCGTCAGCATCCGGGCAGATATCACCGATGTCGGCGATCAGCGCATCCTCGTTCTCAACTCGGCTCCCTCCTATTCCTGGCCCCTCCTGATCAAGTCCCTGATGGATCGTTCGGTAGCGCTTCTGCTTCTGATCTGCAGCCTGCCGATTTGGCTCATCGCCGCTATCGGCATCAAAATCAGTGACCCGAAGGGGCCAATTTTCTACCGCCAGCAGCGTTCCGGGCTCTACGGGAAACCCTTCGCCATGTGGAAATTCCGCTCCATGTACAAGGACGCTGAGCAGAGGCTGGAGGAAATTAAAGCCGCCTACGGCAACGAGATGGGCGGCCCCATCTTCAAGCTCACCAACGACCCGCGCATCTTCCCCTTCGGCCACTTCATCCGCAAGTTCTCCATCGATGAGCTTCCCCAACTCCTCAACGTCCTCAAAGGCGACATGAGCATCGTCGGGCCCCGCCCCCTGCCCCTTTACGAGACAGCAGCCTTCACAGACATCGCGCACCGCAGGAGGCTCAGCGTGCTTCCCGGCCTTACCTGTTTCTGGCAGGTGGAGGGACGCAGCGAAAACTCCACATTCGACGACATGGTCCAGAAAGACCTCAAGTACATCGACAACTGGAGCCTGTGGCTGGATGTCAAACTCTTCTTCCGCACCATTCCCGCAGTCATCTTTGGCCGGGGAGCCAAATGAGCCCCATGTTCAACCTCGTCCTCTACCACCCTGAAATCCCACACAACACAGGAGCTGCCGGACGGCTGGCTGTCGCCACCGGATCCCGTCTCCACCTCATCAAGCCCCTCGGCTTCAGCCTGGCAGAGAAATACGTACGCCGCACCGGGCTGGACTACTGGCAGCACGTCGATCTCCATCTCTGGGATTCCCTGGAAGCACTCGAGCAGGCAGCCGAGCCCGGCGCCCACTTCTGGTACCTCTCCACCAAAGCCAGCCACAACTTCTGGGATCCCGCCCTGCCCATCCGACCGGGAGACTATTTCGTCTTTGGCCCGGAATCCAAAGGACTTCCCGAACGCTGGATCACCGGCCACCCCGACACCGCCCTCACCATCCCCATGCCCGGAGACCACGCGCGATCCCTCAACCTCTCAACCTCCGTCGCCATCATGCTCTACGAAGGACTGCGGCGTGCCCTTATCCCCACACCACTATGAAAAACATCGTCTGCTTTGATCTGGAAACCCGTCGCTCAGCTGCCCAAGTCGGCGGCTGGGATGCCGAGGCCTGCGCCAAAATGGGAATCTCCGTCGCCGTCACCTACTCCACCCGCGACCAAGCCTATCACATATACACTGAGGAGCAGGCAGATGCCCTGATTAGCGAGCTGAGGGAAGCAGACCTCGTCGTCGGCTACAACCACCTCGGCTTCGACTACGCCGTACTCCAGCCCTTCACCTTCTGGAATCTCTGCGACACCACACGCAACCTCGACCTCTGCACCTACCTCAGCGAGCGCACCGGACACCGACTCAAACTCGACACCATCGCCAAAGCCACCCTCGATGGCTGCTCCAAAACAGCCGACGGCACCGATGCCCTCAAATGGTGGGCCGAGTACGAAAAAAACGGCGACCCCCAGTTGCTGCTTGACATTGCCAAATACTGCTGCTTCGACGTGAAAGTCACCATGGAAGTCTTCCGCTTCGGTGCCTCCCACGGCTTCGTCCACTACGACGACAAAGAAGGAAACCGCGTGCGGATCGACGTCGACTGGAGCCTTGAATAACAGGCGCGCCTCTCCGTTCCCGATCACTCCCCGCTTCTCTCTCCCACGCCACCGGCCCTCTCCCACGCCACCGGCTTTCTCCCACGCCACCGGCCACCTCACTCAGGCCATGGTCGAAGCCGCTGTATAACTTCGCATAATTTTTTTTGAACATTCACTGCGTCTGCGTGTCAAAACGGCAAGATGAACAACAACCTTACCACAAAATTCATGGAAGCCCTGCAGGCGGCGCAGAAAAGCGCCCAATCCGGCGGGCGTGCTCAAATCTACCCGGCGGAGCTGATGCTCGCTCTGGTTCAGCAGGAAGGCGGTGTACTGGCCTCCGTGTTGAACAAAGCAGGCGTTGACCCGCGGCGTCTGACCTCCGACCTGCGCGCAGCGCTGGACAAGCAGCCGCGCCAGCGCGGGGCCATTGCACAGAGTCCGGGACTCAGCCAGGAACTCGACCGTGATCTGAACGCGGCCGAGGAGCTGCGCAAGCAGATGAAGGATGATTATCTGAGCGTGGAGCACTTCGTACTCGGAGTCTTCCGCGACGACGCCGAGCTGCGCCGCGTTCTGGAAGCCGCTGGCCTCACCCAGGCCAAATACATGGAAGCACTCAAGGAAGTGCGCGGCAGCCAGCGCATCACCGACCAGGATCCCGAGGACAAATACCAAACGCTGGAGAAATACGGTACAGACCTGACAGCCCGTGCCCGCCAGGGTAAAATCGACCCCGTTATTGGCCGTGATCCGGAGATTCGCCGCGTGCTGCAAATCCTCTCCCGTCGCACGAAGAACAACCCCGTGCTTATCGGCGAGCCCGGTGTCGGCAAAACCGCCATCGCTGAGGGGCTCGCCCGCCGCATTGTCAACGGCGACGTGCCGGAGAGCATGAAGGGCAAGCGCCTCATCTCGCTCAACATCGGCTCAATGCTCGCCGGCGCCAAATACCGCGGTGAGTTTGAGGAGCGCCTCAAGGCCTTCATCAAGGAAGTGACCGCCAGCAACGGCGAGATCATCCTCTTCATCGATGAGCTTCACACCCTGGTGGGAGCCGGGGCCGGCGGCGACAGCTCAATGGATGCCGCCAACCTGCTCAAACCGGCACTCGCCCGCGGTGAATTGCGCACCATCGGCGCGACCACGCTGGATGAATACCGCAAGTACATCGAGAAAGATGCGGCACTGGAGCGCCGCTTCCAGCCGGTCTACGTCGCAGAGCCGAGCGTGGAGGACACCATCGCCATCCTGCGCGGGCTGAAAGAACGCTATGAGGTCCACCACGGTGTCCACATCACCGATGGCGCCCTGGTAGCCGCCGCCACCCTGAGCAACCGCTACATCACCGACCGTTTCCTGCCGGACAAAGCTGTCGATCTTGTCGATGAAGCTGCCGCGCGCCTGAAAATCGAGCTGGACTCCATGCCCAGTGAGATCGATGAACTCAACCGAGCCGCCATGCAGCTGGAGATGGAGCGCCAGGCTCTCGCCAAGGAAAAAGACGACGACTCCCGCCAGCGTCTCGAAAAAATCAACCACGAGCTGGCTGACACCAAGGAAAAAGTGGAAGCGATGATTGCCCAGTGGAAGAGCGAGAAGGAAGTAGTCGTCAAAGCGCGTGATGCCCAGAAGAAAATCGACGAGCTGCGCACGGAAGCCGAGCAAGCCCAGCGCAAGGGCAACCTCGGCCGCGCATCAGAGATTCTCTACGGCGAGATCCCCGCAGCCGAAGCTGCCGCCAAAGAAGCACGCTCTGCCCTGGCCAAGCTGCAAAGCAGCGGTGACGGCCTGCTGAAGGAGGAGGTGACGGAAAGCGACATCGCCAAAGTTGTCTCCACCTGGACCGGCATCCCCGCCGCGCGGCTGGCAGAGGGCGAGCGCGAGAAGCTCCTGCACATGGAAGAGCGCATCGGTGAGCGTCTCATCGGCCAGAAACTCGCCGTCAAAGCCGTGGCGGACGCCGTTCGGCGCTCGCGAGCCGGTCTGCAGGATGAGAACCGCCCGCTGGGCTCCTTCATCTTCCTCGGCCCGACCGGCGTCGGCAAAACCGAGCTGGCCAAGGCGCTGGCGGAGTTCCTCTTCGACGATGAGGCGGCGATGGTGCGCATCGACATGTCCGAGTACATGGAGAAGCACAGTGTCTCGCGACTTATCGGAGCGCCTCCAGGTTACGTTGGTTATGATGAGGGCGGTCAGCTGACCGAGGCCGTGCGCCGCCGGCCCTACAGTGTCGTTCTCTTCGATGAAATCGAGAAGGCTCATCCGGACGTCTTCAACGTCCTGCTGCAAGTGCTCGATGACGGACGCATCACCGATGGCCAGGGTCGCACCGTGGACTTCACCAACACGGTTCTGATCATGACGAGCAACATCGGCAGCCAGTTCATCCTGAACGAAACCGACGCCGCCCAGCGCAACACCAAAGCCCTGGATGCCCTGCGCGGACACTTCCGCCCGGAGTTCCTCAACCGAATCGACGAGATCATCATCTTCGACCGCCTGGAAGGGGAAGATCTCAAGCGCATCGTCAACATCCAGCTGCGCCGCGTTCACAAGCGCCTCGCCGCCCGCGGACTCAAGCTGGAACTCAGCGATGCCGCAGCCGAACTGGTGGCCGAGCACGGATACGACCCGGTCTATGGTGCGCGTCCGCTCAAGCGGGCCATCCAGCACGATATTCTGGATCCGCTCAGCCTGGCCATTCTGGAAGGGCGCTTCCCGGAGGGCAGCACCATCCATGTGGATGTGCACGACGGGGAGATCGTTTTCAACTGATCACGGGTTATCCCCCCATCCCGGCACCCGTGTTTATCCCGGTGACAAAAGCCGCAGGCTGAGCCTGCGGCTTTTTAACGTACCGGCGGAAGGGGGGGCACTTATTTCTGCGCCTCTGGAGCGGTGACTGTCCCGGCAGCAGGAGTACTGTTTCCGTCAACGCCGTGTTCTGCCAGCCACTCCAGCAGGCTCTTCTCTGTCCAGAACTCAGGTTTGAGGATCAGCTCCCCCAGCTTGCGGGTATTCATCGCCGCACCCCGGGCACTGGAGTGAAAGCGAAAGTCAGAAAAAAGCGACCCATCGGGGTAGACGTTGAAGGTATCATCACGAAGCACACGATACCCCATTCTGACCAGCGTGAGGGCCTCCAGTGCGCGATGCACCCGGTAAGACGGATGTTGCATCTCCGGAGGATACCACACCCATAGTTCAACACCGCGCCGTCTCAACTCCATATCCAAATCACGGGCGAAAGCCTTATCCTCCCCGGTCACCGTGGGGCTCTGCAGCAATTCACTGACCTCCTTCGGCAAGCAAGTTGCTGAACGCACATCGGTGTAATCAATTTCCATCCATCCGGATGCGTGCAAGGTCGTCTGCCGGTCATAGCGATACACCTCGCCGTCCCGCAACAGAAGCTTGGCGAGGTATGTGGTTACGGTCTTGGAATTACTGGTTAGCATCGCGTTCAACGCCGAAAATGACGGTTTAAGCAGGTGAGAGTCAAATGCCCTCCAGCCCATCCTGTATACGGCCACCCTGATACCCTCCAGGGAAGTGCCGTCCCCTGTACCCAGGCCTACCTTCGCGATCAGCACATCACCCGGGCGGGCATAGTGCAATGCCATCTGCAGGTTGGGACGCATCGCGAAACCTGCAGCCATCGCCGCATTGATCGACGGGATGCCATACTCGCTTGCCAGGATGGCAGGGTCAACCCCTGTACGCCCCTCTGATCCCCCTGCAATAATATAAACTGGGCTCCCCTGAGCCTGCTGGCGTATCTGCTCAGCCCACCGGTCGCTCAGAGCAGCGGCACTCAGGAAAAAACGGATGTCGGGATGCACATAACGATTGAACAGATTCGCACAAATCACCCCTAGCACCAGTGATACACCCAAAATCAGGAGGAGCTTTTTCATAGCTTCAGAAAGCAAAGTAGATGAAGGGGCTGACCACATTGGAAGCAAACACAACCATCGTGAACACCATCGCACAACAGGCATATGGATTGATCAACAAAGCATAAGGATCGCCACAGCGCTTGTATGATATAGCCTCGAGCACAATGATAACAGCACTCATCAGCAATGACGGAGGCACCATGACAAATACCGCCAGGAAGTGCTTGTGTTTCAAAAAGGAAAGGAAGCGCTCCAGATCGTAAGCCTCAGGCTGGCAAATCATCTCGAGCCGTGTACCCAGCACGCTGAGATCCTCCTCATAAAAAAACATCCATATAAACACCATGCACGCGAATGTCAGCATCCACCCCAACGGGGCCGGCAGATGCCACCCCGTTCGGCGGTAGAGGCGGTATACCACCATGGTTACCGCAATCAACCCACCCCAAATCAGGAAGTTCCAGTTGGCGCCATGCCACAAACCGGAAACCAGAAACACAACAAAAATGTTGAGAGCCCATCGTTTTGTACGGCTACCCCCCATGGGGAAGTAAATATAATCCCGGAACCAAAGGGTAAGAGAAGTATGCCATCTGCGCCAGAAATCCGTCACATTAGTAGCCGTGTAGGGGCTGAGGAAGTTCATGCGCAACGAAATGCCCATAGCCCTGCCCAAGCCGTAAGCAGTCAACCCATAGCCGGCAAAGTCAAAATAAATCCGGAACGTGAATACCAGATTGTTGATCCAGACGAGCAACGCATGATGAAAGTAAACATCACCACGCCCCAGAAACACCGAGGCCAAATTATCGGCCACGCAGCACTTGAAAAACAAGCCGAGAATAATATAACGAAGCCCCACAGAGACATTATCCGGATTGCACGGCAGGCTCATCTCCTGCACCTGAGGCAGCAAATCATCCCGTCGCTCAATAGGACCGGCTACAACCTGAGGGAAAAAACTGCAAAAGTTCATGTAATCCCAAAATCCAGGGACAGGAAGGCGACGAATCAGCGTATCTATGCAAAAGCCAATCACCTGAAACGTGTAAAAGGAAATACCAATGGGTATGACGAGATCCCGCAGCGTATCCCATTGACCATCAGGACGAACATTACTGCAAATAAAATAGCCGTACTTGTAGTACAGCAGCGGCAGCAACAGCAATGCAATCAGCACCCCCAGCACCACCTTGCGCCCGCACTCCAACCGCCTGGCCCACAAACACACCAAATAAGCCACGACCGACACCGTCAAAAAAATACCCAGCGTCACGGCACTCGCAAGCCCCAGCAACGTCAGACTCGTCACCAGCATCAGCCCCTTATTAAAACGGCGCCTTCCCTCCGGCCTGTGCCGCAACAAAGCATGCCCGACCAGGAAAAGGAGCACAGCCGGCAGAAGAGCAAGCCAAAATTCGCAGGTTGAGAAATCCATAAGACGACAACAGCAACAGCCCTACGGGCCCCTGCACTGCAGAGCAGTGTAACAGCAGCGGGTTAGATTGTCAAGCTAAGAGCGATGCCCCAAAGCATCACGGGAGCAGCCATACACACCATCCAGAGCCCCATCCGGGACAGATCATCCCGAAAACAGCACCACATACCCACCTCCCTCCACACAGCACACATCCCACCCCTCCCCGGCACACGCGGCCCGGCATCCGACCAGGCCTACTCCTCTGCCTCCACCGCCACATCCTCCGCATCAACATCAGGCAAAGCATCGGGATCCACCGCCACATCCTCCGCATCCGGATCCACCGCTACCTCCTCCTCATAAGGATCGGCAGGCTTCACCTCATGAACCGTGCACAGCGGGCGGGGCTTCGTCAAATCCACCATCGTATCAATGTAAGACGTACCGGCATAATCACAACCCTCATGGGCCAGATTTCCGGACACCCGGCAAAGCTTCAGCCCCAAACTTCGCGGCGCTGCCGGAACCTGGCGGATCTCCCCCATGGCATAGCCCCGCTCCTGAGCCTTCTTCATGATTCCTACCCACAAAGGCAACGCCACCGTACCGCCATACGCGCGGTCAGCAATCGTCGCCGGACGGTCAAATCCCACCCAAACAGCAGCCGTAATATTGGACGTAAACCCGCAAAACCACGCATTCTTATACGCATTCGTCGTACCCGTTTTGCCACCGCAGGGCGCAGTAAAACCAAGCTGTTGCGTCCGCCCGGCCGTCCCTCCCGGCTTCGTAATCTGCTGCAGGATCGCCGTCGTCGCAGCCGTACTGCGCTGCGAAAAAACACGGCGAACCGACGGCTGATTTTGCCAAAGCACATGCCCGTCAGCATCCGTGATACTCTCGATGATGTAAGGAGTCGGCCGCACCCCGCCATTCGCAAACACCGTAAACGCACTGGCCACCTCCAGCGGCGACGCCTCCCACGTCCCCAGAAAAATCGTCGGCCCCGGCTTAGCCGCCATAGGAGGAAACCCCGCCATCAGCGCAGACGACACCACATTCTTCAGTCCGGCCACTGTACCAACCCGCACCGTCATCGTATTGCGGCTCTTCAGCAGGCCCCAGCCCGCCGGGTGAGGCCCCGTGAAGCGCCCATCCGAGTTCCCTGGGTTCCAGCGGCGGGCATTCGGAATCTCGCCCGGCTGCAAGCGGTCATCCGAAATAATCGTATTGGGACTCCCCCCCCGCTCGAAAAACGTCGTATACACAATCGGCTTAAAAAGCGACCCCACCTGGCGCCGACTCTGCACCGCACGATTAAGAGCAGACTCCGTACTGTCACGACCGCCGACCACCGCCAGCAGAGCACCGGTTGCATTATCGATCAGCACACAAGCCGCCTGCAAATACTTCGGCTGCATCCGGGCAGCAGCCTCGGGATCCGTCTGCAGCAGCGCCTGCTTCTCCGCCACGAACCCCGCACGCGTCTGGTGGCGGTACCCGCGCCTCTGCTCAAACATCTCCGTCAGGCGGTCATCCATCTCATGCATCGCATCATCCTGCAAATCCACATCCAGCGTCGTCCGAATCGTAAGCCCGCCGGCATAAATCGACTCCTCCTTGATACGCTGCTGCTCCGAATCCAGCATCGTCAGAATATGATCCACCTCGCGGCGAATCAAATCAAGCGCGTAATTATCATTACCACGCCGCTCCGGCATATGCGTAACAATCGGCTCAGCCAGGGCAGCCTGGTACTCATTGCGGGTGATATAGCCGTTATCATGCATCAGCTTCAGCACCTTATCACGCTGCGTCCTGGCCGCAGACGGGTTGCGATAAGGAGAAAACTCATTCGGGCTGCAAATAATCCCAGCCAGCAAAGCCGCCTCCCCGATCGTCAAATCACGCGGCAGCTTATTAAAGTACCCGTAAGCCGCCTGCTTCAGCCCCAAAAACGTATGCCCCCAGAACACACGGTTAATGTAGCACGTCAGGATCGTCTCCTTGTCATACGTCGCCTCAATACGGCGGGCAAGCGCCACCTCCAGCAACTTAGCATCCATGTTGCGCACGCGGTGGTTATACGTATTCTTCGCCAGCTGCATCGTCAGCGTCGACGCACCCTGAGTCGTACGGTGATGCTTAGCCACCTGAGCCAGAGCCCGGAGAACCCCTCGGGGATCGACCCCCCCGTGCGTCCAGAACGACCGGTCCTCCTGCATCACCAGCGCATCAATGAAATACTGCGGCACCTCACCATGCAAATCACTGATACTGCGGCGATTCTCCCCATGCAGCGTCCCGATCTCATTCCCCTTGCGATCCAACACAATCGAGCGCTCCGGCATACGCAGCACCTGCGTAATATCATACCGCTCCGCCTTAATACCATACAGCACCGCCACCACAGCCCCAGCCACACAACCCACAAAACAAAAACTCAGCAGCAAACGAATCGGCAGCAGCACCATACGCGGCAGCGTACGCGTGCAAAACGCAATCACCCGAAACGGCAGCGTCACAAGCTTCCACACAGCCCGCCAAAACGTCATTCCCTTTCGGGGAGGCATACGGAACTCCTCCCACGGAGCCACCGGTTCACCGGGAGCATGCCGCCGGTACTGACGCTCCGGCCCCGGCGTCCCGAAAGCGGAATCAACCCGGCCATCCACCGTCCCGGCCGGCGGCACCGTCGGCCCACTCTCCCCCGTCGCCCCTCTCTCCCCATACCCGGCATCCCTCTCCTGTGCCGCATCCGGCGCCGCATCATCCGGCCCGAACCAAGCCCCGTCCCCTCCCACAGGGCGCCTCAAACGCCGGCGGGACCACTCGGCACCGCCCGCCGCATCCGGCTGGGGAAAGTCCTCCCCCCTCCCTCCCGAGTACTCAACCCCGGCCATCCCAACCGGCGACAAACCATCCCCGTCCAGCTCATCCCCGGCCACCTCCTCTTCGGCCATCTCCCGGCGGGTGGGACGCACAACCCGCGTCCTCGGCTGGGGCGGAGCCTGGCCGCGGCGGTACGCCCCCGCAGCACTGCGGCGCTGCGGAGCATCATCATCAGGAGCTTTATAGCGAGCACACATTCACGGGGCAGGCCAAGCCCTGCCAGAGTCACCCCAGTATGCCCCATTTCCCGCACGGACGCAAGCAAAATCAAGCCTCCGCCACCGCCTCCGGACAAGCCGCGACATTCCACTTGCCAAAGTCAGGCAGCTGTGTTAGTCTCACCCCCGCCATGCTACAGGAGATACTCAACCTACTCGCCGGAATCGACACCGACACCCTCGGCGAACTGTGGCGGCAGGCAGTCTCCGGCTGGGGGCACTGGGATTCCGGGGCCATCGGCGGCAGCACCGCGGCCATTGCCCTTGGCGCCATCTGGTTCTTTGCCCGAGTCGTTCGCAAAATCGTCGGTCTGCTCTTCATGATCTGCGTCATCTACCTCACCCTGCGCTACGCCTGCGGCATAGACCTGCTGCAACTTCTGCCGGCCAACGCATGAGCAGCCGCCAGCCATTTCGCAGCCGCCAACCCATTTGACCACCACCCTGCCCCGCAGGGGCGCAAGTGACACCTCCCCGGGAACCGCCGCAGCTCAAGTGCTCGGAGGGAGTCCCGCAGCTCAATCGCGTCCGCGCGGCTCGGGTGCCGGCTTCTCCGCCGAAGGAGCAGGACGCCGGATCACGGTCTCGCCATCCTTAGCCATATTAGCGCGGTCACGCGCCACCTGCTCGAAATACTCCGGATCCATCATCCAGTGATAGCGATCCTGTGCCATCTTCTCCTCGCGCCGGGCCTGCTCCAACTGCTTAAGCACCGTGACCTTCTCCTCCCTCAGATTATTCAACTCGAACAGAGGGGAAAGCACCACCATCGACGCGATAAACGCCACCACCACCAGCAAAATCACCGCCACCACACCCAGCACCCCACGAATCCCCACCGAACGCTGCACCCGCAGCGCATCCCGCTCATCCAAATTACGCCGTCTCCGCGGAAATATTCTCATATCGTCAGCCAACGCTCCCAGCCTTTAACCCAGCATCAAGCACCCGCCTGCACCGCCCCCTCTGCCGCCCTTAATTGGCCGTCCTCTCCGCAAACGGGACAAACCGTCCGCGACGCGCCAGAAGAATCGTATGCATGCGCAACTGCTTACCCTTGGAAGAAGCCGGCACAGCCGTCGTACTCGTCTCAAAACCTGCCTTGCGCAGCGTTCCTTCGAGCCGGCGGTCAGGCCGCGCCAGCGAAATTGCCAGCAAACTCCCCCCCTTCAACGCATTAAAAAACGCCTGCGCCTCACCCAGCCCCATCACGCAGCGGGCATGCGCATGACGCATGATAATCGCATGCAGCGAACCCGTGCGCTTGCGGCACAGATCCGCCGCCGCGGCCGTCTCCACACTCACACGCTTGTCCGCCCACAAGCCAGTCAGCTCGCCGTAACTGCGGGCCCACATCACCACGCTCTCCACCGGCTCTGCCACAATAAAACGAGCCTTCTCTTTAGGCAGGCACTCCATTGCCTTAGCCAAGCCATACCCCAAACCCAGCCCCGCAATCATCACCACAGGCTGACCGGCGCGAGACACCGGCGACACCGCAATTTCCGCCAGAGAATCCTCACTGCCATGCGTAAACGAGCTGGCACACGGCATCCCGTCATGCTGCAGCGTCAGCACTCCATCGCGCTCCCACAACTCCCAGAGCGTACCATCCTCCACACGTTGCTCACCCAGTTTAGTCAATGGCTTCATGCCCGCAGTATACCAGCTCCCCCCACCCCTGGCAAGCCCAACTTCCACCCAAAACACCACTCGCCGCAGCCCAAAACACCCCTTCTCTGAGCCAGCCGCCCCCCGCTGCCGATACGCTCTAACCACACTCCCCGGGCATTCCCCGTCACCGTTCGCCGCACTCACAAAACTAGAGCAAACTCCACATTTTCTCGGTCAATAACTCCAGCACCAAGAAATTCAAGGCATTATCACTCTCAATCATCCCCTTCAATCACAACCGGCACTCCTCCCGCGCAGCCCCTCTCAGGACGCAAAAAGATGCATTTAGGCTTGACTTGAACCGGCTCATCAGGTACCTTGAAGTCACAACTATGACAGACCGACGCATCGTAATTACCGGTATAGGCGCCTTATCCCCCCTCGGCAACACCGCCGCCGAGACATGGGAAGGCATGAAAGCGGGCCGCTCGGGCATCTCGAAGATCGAGAGCATCGATGCGTCGCCCTTCCCCTCCCAGATCGCTGGTGAAGTGCGCAACTTTGACCCGACGCCCTACTTTGTCAAAGATCCCAAAGCAGTGCGTCGCTGTGACCGCTTCGAACAACTCGCCATGGCCGCCACAGTCATGGCCATGGAGGACGCCAAACTCGACCCCGAAGCAGAAGACAAAAGCAGGGTTGGCGTCATGATCGGTTCCGGCATTGGCGGTCTGGGCATCCACAGCACCAACTGCGAAACCCTCATCAAGAGCGGCCCCCGTCGCGTCTCTCCCTTCTGCATCCCCTACATGATCACCAACATGGCCAGCGGCATGGTGAGCATCGAGTACGGCTTCGGCGGCCCGAACATGAGCATTTCCACCGCCTGCGCGACCTCCAACCACTCCATTGGTGAAGCATGGCGCATCATGAAGTTCGGCGATGCCGATGTCATGATCTGCGGCGGTGCCGAAGCCACCATCCTGCCGATCGGCATCGCAGGCTTCGCCAACATGAAGGCCCTCTCCACCCGCAACGACGACCCCACCACAGCATCCCGTCCGTACGACATCGACCGCGACGGTTTCGTCATGGGTGAAGGCGCGGCAGTCATCATCCTGGAGACCCTGGAGCACGCCAAGGCCCGCGGAGCGCGCATCCTCGCCGAGCTTGTCGGCTACGGCCTCAGCGCCGACGCCTACCACCTCACCTCCCCCATGCCGGAAGGCGAGGGCGCCAGCCGCTGCATGGATATGGCACTCAAACACGCCGGACTCAAACCCGAAGACGTGGACTACGTCAACACACACGGCACCTCCACCCACCTGGGCGACATCTGTGAGACCAAGGCCATCAAGCGCACCTTCGGCGACTATGCCAAGAATGGTCTGGTTGTCAGCTCCACCAAATCCATGACCGGTCACCTCCTCGGTGCCGCCGGCGGCATCGAGCTGCTTGCCTGCGTCATGGCCATCCGGGACAACTTCGTTCCCCCGACCATCAACGTCTTCAACCAGGATCCGGAATGCGACCTGGACGTCTGCCCCAACGTCGGGCGCAGCATGAAGGTCGACGTCGCGCTGAGCAACTCCTTCGGCTTCGGCGGGCACAACGCCTCGCTGGTCGTCAAACGCTACGTAGACTGATCCGCCCTTCCCCCTGAGCTTCCGGAACGGCGGCTGGGTGACCAACCCACCGCCGTTTCCTGTAGCCCGGCAGCGCACCGCCACCTGCCAGCGCAAGCAGCCAGGTTCCCCCACCCGACACGGCCATGAGCCCCTCCCAGCACAGCCAGGGCCCCAACGCCCCCAAAACCGCACAGCCCGAGCGGCTCCGCCAGCGGGCGACCCGGGCCGGCCAAAGCAGCGACGCAAACCAGCGGCATTCCACCGCCTCCGGCAAACTCCGCCACTGGGGACGCTCCCTGCGGCGCGTCCCGCGGCTCATGCGCATCATCGGCACCTTCGGCATGCGCCGCCAAGTACCAGCCACCCTGCTCACCGCCACCGAGCGCATCCGCCAGGAAGCCAACCGCCGCCGGCAAATCCGGGAAGGCAACATGTTTCTCGTACGCTGGATAACCCTCAGTCTGATCGTTCTGAGCCTTGTCCTGCTGCTGATGCTCTCCGGTTTCCAGACCCGTGTCGAAGAGTGGCAAACACAACTCCTCTGCCGGGAACCCTTCTACATCGAAGCCCAGCAACTCCAGGAACCTCTCCTGAGCACCATCGGCAACTTCGCCGTCAGCGTCATCGTCACCCTCTACCTCAGCCTCGTCCTCCTGCGCGAACCGCGCTGGGCCCGGCGCACCCAACTCGCATTCCTGGCAGCCGCCGTCCTTGCCATGCCCGGCCTTCTCTGCGTCCTCTGGAGCGGCATCATCACCCCCCTCGGCCCAGTCAGCAGTGTCGTCGCGCTCTGGCTTCTAACCTCACTCATACCCTTCTACATCCGACGCAGCGCATGAAAGCCCAGGAATACCCCCAAGCCGTGCTGGAGCTCATCAGCCGGCTCAAAAACCTGCCCGGCATCGGCAGCAGGGGCGCCGAGCGCTACGCCCTCTGGTTTCTCCAGCAGGGGCGGCAGGAAGCGCGCCAGCTGGCCGAGGCCCTCGAGCAAGCCGCCGAAAGCATCGGCTCCTGCCCCGAGTGCGGCTTCTTCGCCAGCCGGGGGGAGCGCTGTACTGCCTGCAGTGACCCCGCCCGGGACGCCGATACCCTCTGCGTTGTCGAACAGCCCACCGATGTCCTGCCCATCGAACGCTCCGGCACCTTCCGCGGACTCTACCACTGCCTCGGCGGCAAAATCTCCCCGCTGGACGGCATCATGCCCGAGGATCTCGCCATCGTCAAACTCCTCGACCGCGTCCGCGCCCACCCCGGCTGCGAAGTCATCCTCGCCCTGAGTTCCGACGTGGAAGGCGAAGCCACCTCCCTCTACCTCGCCGAGCAACTGGCTCCCCTGCACTGCCGCGTCACCCGGCTTGCGCAAGGCATGCCGGCCGGCGCATCCCTCTCGCATGCCGACGCCATCACCGTCATGCGAGCGCTGCAGGACCGCCGCACCCTTTCCTAGCCCGGGGCCCGCATTCCCCAGCCCGAGCTTCCCGAACCCGCCTAATCCCTTTAATCCGTCTATTCCGCATTCACCCGGCTCCCCTCTCTGCTTTTCCCCTCATTCTCCGCCACTCATCATGCAAATACCCCCCACCGATAACTTCCCTGTTTCCTCCCTCAGCCGCCTCATGATGCTCATCCTTGCCATCGTCGGCATAGGAGGCCTCGCCGGCATTCACCGACTCGTTGCACGCCGCTACATCACCGGACTGCTGATGATGGCTACACTGGGCGGGTTCGGTATCTGGACCATCATTGACTGCCTGCTGATCATTTTCGGCAGCTTCCGCGACGGGGACGGCCACATCGTCTACCGCTGGATCTGACCCGCCCGCAGCCAGCTCTGCCCTCCCGGGGCCTTCTCTGACCCGCCGGCAGCCATCTGCTGTCCCCGGTCACAGTCCCCAGTCACACACCCCATCCGGCCTGAGCAACGCTCATCTGTCCGGCTCTGACCGACAGCGGCCCAGTGCCATTTGCAGCTTTCTCTTACCGCTGCGGTCGGCATAATCCGCCGCCGACAGCCCGTCCCGGTCGACAGCCAACGGATTGGCCCCACGCCACAGCAGCAACTCCGCCAGCTTGCGGTGTCCGCGCATGCAAGCCAGAATCAGCGGCGTACGGCCATCCGGAGTCGGTTTCTGCACATTCATCCCCCGGGCCAGCAAACACTCCACCACACTGCGGCGTCCCTTCCAGCAGGCCAAGTGAAGCGCATTCCAGCCCATGGCATCCACATCCTCATCCCCATGCGCACCGTCGCGCAACAGCCTGTCCAGTATAGCCCAATTTCCCTTCCACGCAGCGTGGTGTACCATACCGCGCCCCTGAGCATCACGCACCCCGGCATCAGCGCCCCGATCCAGCAGCAACTGCACCACCTCCGGGTCTCCCCGGCGGACAGCGTAAAGCAACGGTGTACGCCCCCTGCAATCCCGCACCTCCAGTCCGGCACCGCGCTCCAGCAGCAGACGCACCACACTGCACGCCCCACTCCGGCAGGCATACATCAGCGGTGACTTTCCCCGCTGCGTGCGGGCATTCACATCCGCCCCGGCTTCGATAAGCCGGCGGGCAAAAGCCTCATCTCCCCAGCGGCACACATACATGAGAGCCGTCTTCCCCTTCGGACTCGCCTGAGCCGCCGACTCCCCCTGTGCAAGCCGGGCCCTCGCCAGCTCCATATCACCAGCCTTGCACGCCTTGATCAAACTGAGCATCTTCTTCATAACAAACATTAACGCAATACCTTAAACACATCAACGAGCTTCCATCACCATCTGCATGCCGCCGGGAAACATCCAACCGACACGCTCCCTCCACACCTTCCACCCTACCAGAACACCACCCCGTCCGCAAGATTTTTTTGCCCGCACAATCACCACAAATCACAACCATCCCGCAAAAAAACACAGCAAAAAACCACAACAAAATCAATCTGAGCTTGCCACCCCGGGGAACAATATGGTAGTATGGCATCATACCATGGAGTACATGGCCGCAATATCATGCTCAAAGCAGTCATATTTGACATGGACGGAACTCTTGGCGACACGCTGCCACTCTGTGTGGAAGCGTACCGCCAGTGTACAGCAGACATCACCGGTAAGCGCCCCTCAGAGCAGGAAGTCGTCAGCCTCTTCGGTCTGAGTGACCGCGGAGTGCTCGGGGGCCTGCTGCACATGGCTCCCGGAGATCCGGCCCTTCCCATCCGGCACTTTGTCGACATCTACCGGCGCCTGCACACCACCCTTGCGCCAAAGCCCTTCGACGGAGCGCGGGAACTGATGGAAGGCGTCAAAAAAGCCGGCCTGCACGTTGGCATCATCTCCGGCAAAGAAGACTACACTGCCGAGCCCACGCTCGACCTGTTCGGGCTCAACGACCTCGTCGAATGGAAAGGCTACGGTGAACCCACCCACAACGCGAAAGCCGAACGGCTGCAGCAAGCCATGGCCCACTGGCAACTCACCCCGGACGAACTCATCTACCTGGGCGATGCGCCCAGTGACATCGTTCTCTGCCACTCTGTAGGCGTACGGATCATCAACGCTGCCTGGGCAGCTGATGCTGAAGCCACCCGGGCAGCCTGTGAAGCCCTGCACCCCGATTACCGACTTACAGACATCCGCCAGGCTCTTCCCCTCATCCTGAGCCTTAATCATCCTGAGCCTTAAGTAACCCGCCCGAAATAACCCGCCCGTCCCCCCGAACCGCGCGGAGACCCGGGCGTGGCCGGGGGCCCATCTTCACGAACCAACCGGCCGCTGTGCTGCCGTTCATCCACCCTGCAGCGCACCGCAAGCAGCCCTCCTCATCACAGCACCTTGCCATCCCCCATGGAAGATTATCTCCCGATCATCCCGAAACTCCCCCTGATACTGGTCGTTATTCTGTTTGCAGTCTGGGCGCTTCAGCAGACCTCCGCCCGGAAAAAGCGGCGCCGCATGCCCGACTGGATGAAAAAGAAAATTGCCGCAGGCACGCTGAGCATGCCCGTACCGCAGCTGCTCACCACTCCCCGGCTCATACTCGCACTTATTCTGCTGGCCTGCTGGGCCGTGATGGAAAAGCACTTCACACCCGCATGGCTGGGCCTGGAGGAGCCGGCGGCCGCCACTGCTGCCACTTCAGCCCCCATTCTGCTCTCAGAGAGACCGAATCCCGCCCGGAAAACCGCATCCTCCACCGCTGCCGCCAAACAGCCCGCACCCGCCCCTTCGCCTACGGCCGGCACCGCCGCCAAACAGCCGGATACCCCCGCCAGCCCGCAAACCCCGCCGCCTCCCGCCAAGCACACCGAGCCCGGGCAGCCGCCCCCCACTCCCCGGAACTCAGCTGACACCGGCAGCGCAGATGATACCTTTGCCGAAGGCGCCGAGGAAGAAATCATCACCTCCTCCACAGCAGCCACCCAACCGGAGGAAACCAAACAACAGGAAATCGTCCGCCAGCCCATCTATCCCACACCACAGGACTGCCGTCTGCAGGAGCAGTACACCCGCGTCCGCAAAATCACCACCGAAATCCGCAGCAGAAAAAGCAAAGGATCCAACTGGGACAAACTGCCACCGAAAGAAGGCGCCTACGCCATCACCATCACTCCCGGCACGCTCAAAGCCATTGCCAACGACGAAACTGGCCTGTATTACGCCAAGCAAACCCTCACCCAACTCCTGCGTAACGTTCCTCACGCTCAGCTTGCCCAGCGGGATCCCTTCCCCGACAAATCACTCAAAGAAGTCGCCCAAATGGGCGAACTGCCGCTGGGTGAAATCATCGATTGGCCGGATCTCCCCTTCCGCGGCACCGTCGAGGGCTACTACGGCGCTCCCTGGTCAGCGGAAGCGCGCAAGTCCCAGTTCGAGTTCTACGGGCGCAACAAAATGAACATCTACATCTACGCCCCGAAAGACGATAAATACCACCACGGCGGCAGCTGCTACGTCCCTTATCCGGCGGACGAAGCCAGGAAGCTCGGGGAGCTCGTCAAGTACGCCCACAAAAACCACGTCCGCTTTGTCTGGGCCATCCACCCTGCCAATACGATTAACTGGAATCAGGATGGAGGCAAGACGGATATGGATCGGCTCTGCAAAAAACTGGAGCAGATGTATGACATTGGCGTGCGTGATTTCGGTGTTTTCGTCGACGATGCCTTTGGTGAGATCGGCAAGGCATCACGCCAGGTCACCCTCTGCAACTATCTGCTCGAGCACTTCATCCGCAAGCACAAAGACGTCAGCCAGCAGCTCATCATGTGCCCCACCGGCTATAACCGGGCTTGGGCCAACGTCGACTACCTCCGCGAACTCGGTCAGGGGCTGGACAAGAGTATTCACATCATGTGGACCGGCGACTCTGTCGTCCACGACATCACGCTGGGAGGCCAGCAGTGGGTCAACGAACAAGTCGGTCGCCCCACCTTCATCTGGTGGAACTGGCCGGTGAACGACTACCGCCGCAACCGCCTCCCGATGGGCCGCACCTACGGCCTTGGGCAGCAAGACGAGATGAAAACCGCCATGAGCGGCTTCGTCTCCAACCCGATGGAACAATCGGAAGCCAGTAAGGTAGCGCTGTTTGGCGTGGCGGACTACTGCTGGAATATCAAGGGGTTTGACTCGGTTCCTTCGTGGAAGGAAGGCATCCGGCGGCTCTACCCCGAGAGCCACGATGCGGTGCAGGCGTTCTGTGATCACAATTCCAGCCTGACGCCCAGTACGCACGGGTACTACCGGGAGGAATCCGTCGACCTCGCGGAAACAGCCGGTCGCTTCCGGGACTCCCTGGCCAAGGGCGCTCCGGATGCTTCGGGCGTGGAGCGGATGGCCCGGGAGTTCCAGCGCATCGAGCAGGCCGGCAAGGTACTGATGACCGGCAAGGATCTCAAGGAAGTCCGTGAGGACGCCGCCCCGTGGTTCCAAAAATTCCGGCTGGCCGGCTCAGCCGGCACGAATGCCCTGCGGGCGCTCAGTGAAACGGACACTGTCCGGAGTCTGGATGCCCTGCTGCCGGCAGCGAGGAGCCTGATCGAGATGCGGGGAATCACCCGCCGCAACTGGAGTATGCAAGGAGTCAACAATGTACCGGATGTGCAGGTGGGCTCCCAGGTCATCGAGCCCTCCCTCAACGCCATCTTCGACTACGTGAACTACAAGCTCTACGCCGCGGTCTCGGGCAGTCCCATCCAGACCGTGCGGCCCGACTTTATCTGCAACGGCGGCGACCCCAACCGCGCGCCGCAACGTCTCCGGGACGGCGACGTCAAAACCTTCTGGAGTTCCGAAACCAAACAACAGGAAGGCCAGTGGTACGGCTTTGACTTTAAGGAACCCACGGTCATCCACTCCATTTCTCTGATCACCGGCGGCGAGAAGGGTACCGACGTACTGGCTGAGGCTCAGCTCGAATACAGCCCGGACGGCGAGCAGTGGAAACCCGTCGATGAACCTGTCAGCGGCTCCTCCATCACCAAAGACTTTGGCAACGAGCCACTGACTGCCCGCAGCATCCGCTTCCTGCTCACCCAATCCAGCGATGTCAGGCTGGCCATCAATGAATTCAGCGTCAACGCCCCGGCGGCGGCCATGCCGCGCACCAATATTGCGCAACTTGCCGGGCTTGCCGTCAGCCAGGACTCCACCAGCATCCGCATTGATCGCATCATGGAATCCATGACCTGGAAGCCCAACCAGTTCATTGAACTCATTCTCGCCTCCCCTGTTGAAGCCACCCGGATCGAAGTCAACCTGGAGAACAGCGACATCAAAGACTGGGCTACCATCCAAGCGATTCAGACGGACCGCAAAACCGTCAGGCTCCGGACCGAGCTGCGCGACGGCACCAAACTCTGCTGCGAGGGCTCTCTGCTCCCCAGGAAACCCATCAAGGCTATTCGCATCACCAACACAGGGCGCACTCCCCGGGAGTTCCACCTCAACACAATCAGGATCGACACCACGCCCCAGGATCCGAACCGCTCAGCTGAAGCCCTCACCGACGGCAGCCTCAAGACCGCCTACAGTTGCGATGAAGCCGTCAACACCAAGATTCGCGTTCCCGAAGGCGCCCAGTACGTCGTCGTCGTAGGCGACGCCCAGTGCACCTTCCCCGGCCTCGGCAAACCGGCACGCAAAGGCTTCCTCCGCTACTGCAAACTGCCCGGCAAAGGCGGCAGCATCACTCTGCGTGCGCCCAAACAGCCCGGCAAATGGATCCACGAAATCATCTTCCGCAAGAGCAAACCCGAGTTCTGATCCCGGCAGCACCATCTCCACTTCATCTCCGCAGGCTCTCCGTTTGACGCGCACCCGGCCCGCACCCGCCCGCAGGCGAGCTCAGCCCCCCGCATGAGAACTCCCCACACAGAAGCAGCGCACAATCTGCGACAGCGCAGCAGTTTAGGATTGACAACAGGCCGCTTAAACCTGCTATAGTGGCAGGGTATGAACGCACGAGCCATCCTACCGATGCTGTCCCTGCTGGGAGCCACCTGCACCCTGGCAGCCCCCTCCGCGCCCGTAGACCAAGTTCCAGCCCTCATTCCGCACCCCGTCCGGGCCAACGTCACAACCGGTGCTCCGGGCTTTTCCCTGGAAAACGGCATCAACGTAGACGCCCAGACGAGCAGCAGCCCCCTCGGCAGCGCAGCCGTGCGAGCCCTGCAAGCCGCAGGCATCACCATCCGGACGGGAGCCCCCCAAAGCGACCTCACCCTGCGGCAGGCCCGTGGCATCGACCCCGAGTGGTACGCACTCTCTGTAGCACCGGAGGGCATCAGCATCACCGTCAACGACCCCAAGGCCCTGCATCTTGCCGCCCAGACTCTCGCCCAAGCCGCCACGAAGGCGCGTGACGGCAAAGCGGCCCTGCCCGCCATGGACATCGAAGACCAGCCACTCATGGCATACCGCGGCCTCATGGTGGACGTCTGCCGCCACTTCCGAACCAAAGACGAGATGAAGCAAATCATCCGCCTCATGGCCCGCTACAAACTCAACCACCTGCACTGGCACCTCACCGATGACCAGGGCTGGCGCGTCGAAATCAAGCAATACCCAAAACTCACCGAAATCGGCTCACACCGCCCGGGCACCTGGGACACCGTCACGCGCGATCACATCAACACCGACAAACCGGAGTCCGGCTTCTACACCCGCGAGGACATTCTCGACATCACCGCCTATGCCCGGGAACGGGGCATCACCATCATCCCGGAGATTGAAGTACCCGGCCACAGCTGTGCCCTGCTTGCAGCCTACCCCGAACTCGGCAACAGCGACATCCCCGGCTACAACCCGCAAGTCGCCTGTACCTTTGGCGTGCACGACTACGTTCTCGCCCCGAAGCCCGAGACCTTCCGGTTCCTCAGCAATCTGATCACCGAAATCTGCGACCTCTTCCCGGACGCCCCCTACATCCACATCGGCGGCGACGAAGCCCCGCGCACCCAGTGGCAGCAAAGCCCCCAGGCCCAAGCCTTCATGAAGCAGCACAACCTCACCACCGAAGCAGGCATCCAGCACTACTTCACCCACTTCTGCCTCGGGGAACTGGCCAAGCACCAGCGCCGCCTCATCGGCTGGGATGAAATCCAGGAAGACGGCGGCATCGACCCCAGCGCCATCGTCATGGTCTGGCGGGGGATTCAGCCCGCATACTCTGCCCTGAAAGCCGGCCATTCCGTGATCCTTACCCCCCTGCCCTGGTTCTACTTTGACTACGGCCAGGGAAAGTACCCGAAAGACCCCGGCTACAAACCCATCACCGAACACTGGGACTGCGATTGGCGCTTCGTTTATGATTTCGACCCCAGCCTGGCAGACCTCACTCCGGAGCAGCAAGCCCGCATCCTAGGCGTCCAGGGCAACCTCTGGAGCGAATACCTCCCCACCTACAGCAAATTCCAATACATGCTCGTACCGCGGCTCTGCGCCCTTGCCGAAGTCGCTTGGCTCCCCAAAGCCCAGCGGAACGCGGAAGACTTTAAGCAGCGACTCCACGGCCAGTATGACTACCTCGACAGCGAGCACATCAACTTCCGGGAAGACGACGGCACACCCCGCCGCGACCGCGAGGCCATGACCCGCGACACCCCTCCAGGCTCCTGACGCGTCCTTTCCGTGTCTCAGGGCTTGTTTCCCCGGGCAGCCATAAGCGCCTTCCGGGCAGCCACAACCACCTCCAAGGCAGGCCCCGCTCGCCCGGGGCTTCCCGCCAGGCACAGAAAGAATCACCTAAACCGATTTTTCAGACGCCGGCTACCCCGGCTTCCGCCCCATCGCCAGGCGCCCGCGCCCAAAAGCCGCGGGCGCCTTCTTCTGCCGGGGCACCTGACCGGGCGCTGCTTGCGCATCCGCCCCGCGCCACCCCTTGTTTCGCCCCTCTTTTTTGCCCGCCCGACAGCCACCCCACTGCCCCGTCACCACCACCCGCGGGGCCCCGTTGGACGAACGCACAACATATTGTATCAAAGCTTCTTGAAGCTAGGCAAATATAGTAAAAACCGTGTTTTATACTTGCCATCATCGACAAAAAATGCTACGATGCGATCAAACACGAGGATTGACATGAAAATTGCACTGGCGAAACAAGTACTCCTGGATGGTTTGAACAAAGTCGTAGGCGTCGTCTCGACGCGCCCAAGCATGCCCATCCTTTCCAACGTCCAACTGCGGGCCAGCAGCGGCGAACTGAGCCTGACCACCACCAACATGGAGCTCACCATTCAGGCCAAAGTCCCCTGCGGCGTAGAAGCAGAAGGCGCCATCACCCTGCCGGCCAAGAAACTGCAAAGCATCATCCGCGAAATGCGCGACGGCGAGGTCACCATCCAAACCAACGGCACCGTCGCCACCATCACCTGCAACCGGGCCGTCTTCAAACTCCATGGATTGGCGGCGGACGAATTCCCCGGCATGCCGGTTTTCAAGGAAGTCCGCGAGTTCAAAGTTCCGCAGGCCATGCTCAACCGCGGCCTGCGCTACACCGAGTTTGCCATCTCCAATGACGGCACCCGCTACGTCCTCAACGGTATCTACACCTGTTTTCAGGACGGCAAACTCACGCTCGTCGCGACCGACGGGCGCCGCCTGGCCCTCTTTGAGAACGAGCTGGAGTTCCCCGAATCGCAAAACGTCTGCATCGACATCCCCAGCCGCGCCGTTGCTGAGATACACCGCCTGCTGGGCGAAGCCGGAGAAGTCATTGTCCGGGTCACCTCAAACCAAGCCAGCTTCGACTTCGGTGACACACTGCTCATCACCAAACTCATCGACGGCAACTACCCGAACTACCGGCAAGTCATCCCCAGCCGCTACAACGAGCGCATCGTCCTGCCAGCCCAGGACCTCAACGAAACCGTACGCCGCGTCTCCCTCCTCGCCTCCGAAAAGGTCAACACCGTACGCTTCCGCCTCGCGCCCGGCACCATGGAAGTCCTCTCCAGCGCCGCCGACCTCGGTGAAGCCAATGAAGAAATGCCCATCGACTACAACGGCCGGGAGCTGACCATCTCCTTCAACGCCGACTTCATCCTCGCGCCGCTCAAGGCCGTCGGAGAAGGAGAAGTCGCGATGGATCTCATCGACTCCTCCAGCCCCTGTGTCATGCGCGTAGCCGACGAGTTCCTCTACGTTCTCATGCCCATGCACTCCTGACGACACTTTTTCCTCTATCTCTCACGCTATGTGGCTTGCTACAACGGCGCAGGTTTTTGCCTGCGCCATTTTGCATCACCCGGCAGCAGGCAGCGCCTGCGGGTTGCTGCCGGCAGTCCCTGCTCCGCCCCTGCTGCCTGCCCCCAAAACCTATACACTTGACATCGACCGGCAGATGGGGTAGTATGCCCGCTCGCGTCACCATGCCCCCCACGCACACCACCACCTTACACCTTCTGACCGGCCTGCTCACCCTGAGCACCGCCGCCACCCTCAGCACCTGCGCTCCCCCGCAGATCGGCTACCCCTACACCGAACTGGTCACCGAGCGGCGCGTCACCCTCTACGAAAACCTCCTGGAACTCCTTCCCGAAAACCAGCGCCAGCTTCCCGAGGCCCAAGCCGAAGCTCAATGGCTCTCCGACACCGCCTACAAGGCAGCCGCCGGCATCTCGCGCATCAACGACTCACACTTCCCCGGCTGGGCCGGCAACTCCCTCGTCAACATGCACTTCCAGGAACGCGGTCTCTGCTGGCACTACCAGCACGACATGTACCGCGAGCTGCGCCGCCGTCCGCTGAACTTCTTCCGCATCGGCTGCTGCGTCCGCGACTGCGGAGACGCCTCCGAGCACAACTGCGTCTACATCGCCCCCATCAGCGAGCCCTGGCCCAAAGCCTGGGTTCTCGACGCCTGGAAGTGGAACGGACGCCTGAGTGTCGACGCCGCCTGGGAACTCAACCTCAAGCGCTGGGAAGACCGCCCTGCCATCGTCTCGCTCCTGTGCAACTACTACACCGAGGGCCACCAGCACCCCATTGAGCACTGGTACTCCGTCCGCACCAGCGGCAACAAATACGACCTCATCACCAACCCCGGCGGCCGCGAATCCGACCAGTACCGCTACATGATGAACAACATCGAGCAGGGCAAGAAACAACACCCGGGCAGCCCCGTCAATTACTGACGCACTTTTCCCCCGCCCCCACCTCGAGCGAACTCTACAAAAACACCCGCTGGCGCGATTTTGGCTTGCCAAGCAGCCGCGGCTTGCATAAACTGAGCCCGTGCACCAGATCGTCTTCAATGAAATCAGCGCGGCAGAAGTCTCTGCCATCCCCACGCTTGAGCAGCTGGATCTCATCTCCTCCTTCAAGGTCGATGATGCCTGCCTGCACGACGCCTCCACCGATTCCCGCTTCGGCGTCGTCGAGCGCGACGGCCACAAAATCTACCGCTTCCGTTCCAAGGACTACCGCATCTACTTCACCGTCGAGGACGGCACCGTCATCGTCCAGCGCGTCCTGCATGCCAACTCACTGAAAGACTTCCTGTTCCGCTCCAGCATAGGCGGCTCGGAAGACCAGAAACTGGGCAACTCGCGCTCCTTCTGGAAACTCATCGAAGAAGGCGAAAAAGCCGCCCGCAAATAAGGCGGCGAGCCCACTGAGCACGCCCGGCATGCCAGGCCCTCTCACCAGCCTTCTGCACGCACCCGCACGGATCACCGCCGTTGCGGGTGTTACCTTGATTCAGCTGGTACGCATGCGCCTCTTTCTGGTACCGGGACTGTTCATTCTGCTGGTGCTCGGGCTGCAATTCATCCCCTACCAGCAAAACATCAGCATCGAGTTTCAAGGCATTCAGCAGCTCCAGCTGCTCAAAGACATCTGCACGGGCTGCATGCAGCTCTTCGGGCTCATGTTCTGCATTGCGGCCACGGCGCTGCTCATACCGCGCGACAGCGAGGATCGCATTCTCTACACCATCCTCTGCAAACCCGTCCCGAAGTTCGACTACCTCGCCGGCAAACTGCTCGGCGTGCTGGCCCTTCTGGCCCTCATGCTGGCGCTCATGGACGGCCTCATGAGTCTGCTGCTTCTGCTGCGCGAAACCAGCATCTGCGAGCAGCTCACCGCCGTCCTCACGGAGCGCGGGCTCACCCCTGCTGAAATCGCCACCTACCTCGACCAGGTTCACAGCGCCGGCAATACCCTGGCCACCCAGCAAAGCATCCTCGCCATGGCCCTGGGCTTTACCGTGCTGAGCAGTCTCACCCTTCTGTTCTCCTGCTTTACCAGCGGCACCATTGTCAGCATCATCTTTGGCATCGGCGCCTACTTCATCGGCATGTTTCAGGATCAGTTCATCCTCATGCTGGCAGCCGGCGAGGGGATCAGCGACACCCTCCGGCACCTCTCGCTGATTGTTGCCGTCCTCCTGCCGGACTTCGGACTTTTCAGCATCACCGACGGTGCCACCGCAGGCGTGCAACCCGGCTGGAGCATGATCGGCGGACTGGCCCTCATCGCCGGGGGCTATGTACTGCTGCACCTTCTCATCGCCACCTGGGTCTTCAGCCGCAAAGAATTCTGACCAGCCACCGGCCCTTCCCCCTGATGAGCACCGACCTCGAAATCCGCGCCGCAGCGGGAGACCCCCAAGCCTGCGTGCAACTGGCCCGGAAACTCCAGCGCGGCCGCGGCCTCCCGCGTGATTACGAACGCGCCGTCGCCCTCCTCGACACAGCCGCGCGAGCCGGCCTGCCCGACGCCCTCTACCAACTCGGCAAATGCTACCTGAAAGGCATCGGCTGCCTGCGCGACCCCGGAGGCGGCGTCAGCTGCCTGGAACGCGCCGCCGAAACCGGCCATGCCGCAGCCGCCTACAAACTCGGCACCTGCTTTGAGCAAGGACTCGGCGCCCCCCGCAGCCCCATCATGGCCGCCTACTGGTACCACAAAGCCAACCACTTGGGCGATTCCCGGGCCTACAGTGCCCTGCTGCGCCTCGCCCGGGCACGCTAAACACACCGGCGGGGGATACCCCCGTGGATAACGCACCGGCAGAGCACCCACAGCCCTCCCGGCAGCAAAGCAGGAAACACCCCGGCTGCTGAGCCCGGAGCACCCGGTTCCCTCCTGCATTAAACTTGACAATCAGCCCATCTGCGAGTAGGATTCCGCCCGCCATGATTCGCAACGTCTGTATCCTCGCCTGCCTCGCAGCGAGCAGCCTCGCCCTCAACTCCTGCATTGCCGCAGCCGTCGCCGCAGCAACCGGCAGCGCTGCCTTTCCCTCCCTCAATCCCGTCAACGCCGTCTCCAACCTCCTGAGCAGCGGAGCCCCCGAACAGCTGGACGACTGCACCGTACAACTCCAGGGCAGCCAAATCGCCACCGGCGGCACCGAAACCCCGGCTACTGAAGCCTTCACCTTCACCGGCAATCACTTCCGGCAGCAGGCAGGCAACACGACCAGCCAGTGCACCTACACCCGCAGCGATGACAAGCAAGCCACCCTCACCAAGCGCAGCACCCAAGGCAGCACCCTGCTCACCACCTCCACCTACAACCTGACCTTCACCAGCTCCACCGCCGGCACCTACACCGTCGAAACGCGCGACAACAGCGGGCGGCTTCTCAGCACAGGCAAAGGCAACTTCAGCATCCGCTAAACCACCGCTAAACCACCGCTCAGCACCGGCTCCACCGTGACCCTCCAAGAACTCATCCACCGCTACCTCAGTGTCCTGCTTCAGCGTGGGCACAGCCGTATCGCCGTAGATGAGGGTGCGCGTGCCATCCTGCGCAGCTGGATACTCGCTGCCCGCCAGGGGCGGCGCCTCCAGCCCGGCCCGCTACGGCCAGCCCCCGCGCAAGAACCACACGCCGACCACACGCAGGCCGGCCCATCCGCGGGAGACAGCCGACAGCCGGAGGCGGCACCTGGCACGACCCAAGAAACCCTGGCGACCCAAGCGGCCCAAGAAACCCAAGCGGTTCAAGCAGTCCGCAGCGGCCCTCTCAGCGCCGCCATCGCATCTGACCCGCCGCCCGGAGCCAGCGACACGACCACCCCGGAAGACATCCCCTACTTCCGGGTCCCCGGCAGCACCCCTGCCGAACTCTGGCAGCACATGGAGCGGCTGCTGCCCGTCTGGACACCCCTGCAAACCCTCGGCACCCTGCGCAGCACTGCCGTCATGGGCACCGGCAAACGCGACGCCGACATTCTGTTTCTCGGCGACGCCCCCGGCTACTACGACGAACTCGCCAAGCAGCCCTTCCAGGGCGAAGCCGGCAAAAAACTCGACGGCATGCTCACCGCCATGGGACTCACCCGCGAGCAGGTCTACATCACCCACCTCGTCAAATTCCGGCCTGCCCTGCCGCGACAAACCACCAACAACCGCACCCCCTCTCCCAAGGAAATCCTCTTCTCCCGCTCCATCGTCGAGCTGGAAATCCGCCTGGTTCAGCCGAAGGTGATCGTCGCCCTTGGCGTTGTTGCCGCTCGGGGGCTCCTCCAGCGCGGCGACCTGCCGCTGGCTGAGTACCAGGCCCAGCGGCATGACTACAACGGCATTCCCGTGGTGGTCACGCACCATCCCAGCTATCTGCTGCGCACCAGCGACCTGACCGAGCGGCGGCGCCTCTGGGAAGAAATGCTCGGTGTCATGCAACTCGCCGGGCTCCCCATCAGCGACAAACAGCGCGGCTACTTCCTGCCCAAAAACGCCAGAAGCTAACCCGCCATACCACGCAAGCCCCGCGGCGGCCTATACGCTTCCCCGGGAACCATCCGGAGCATGCGGCGCAGACGCCTCAGCGGGCTTCCTCAGGCCCGCCTCCATCGGCCCCGGGGGAAGGCTCACCACCCTCACCGTGCTCCGCAGCGGCCTGAGGCCGGGGCTTATACGCAGTCTGGCGCACCTTGCGGCGCTTCTTTTGGAAATACTCCGGGTGAGCCGCCACCCAAGCCTCATAAAGATCGGGGCGGTTCTCACGAGTACGGCGCAGGGCCTGCTCCATGCGCCACTCTGCAATCGCCTGGTGATTGCCCGACAGGAAGACCGCCGGCACCTCCATCCCGCGGTATACATTCGGCTTCGTATACGCCGGGGCCTCCAGCAAGCCATCAGCGAACGACTCCTCCTGACTGCTCAGTGCATTGCCCAGCGCTCCGGGCAGCAGACGGGCCACCGCATCTATCAGCACCACCGCCGCGATCGCCCCATTGGTCAGGATATAATCGCCAATCGAAATCTCACGATCCACCAGCGTATCAATCACCCGCTGATCCACTCCCTCGTAGTGACCGCAAAGCACGATATAATGAGCATCACCGCCATCCATACAGGGGGCCGCAAGCTCCTGCGCCATCGCCTGGCAGAACACCCGGCCCTGCGGCGTCATCAGAATCACCTGGGTATGCTCCCGGCGCAACTCCTCGATGGCCTCGAAGATCGGTTCGCACTTCATCAGCATCCCCTGCCCGCCGCCGCAGAGATAATCATCCGTCCGGCGGTACTTGTCGTGCGTCCAGTCGCGCAGCTGGTGTGCGCGCACCCGCAAGCATCCCTGCTCCGCCGCGCGGCCCATGATACTCTGCGAAAGCGGTCCCGTAATCATCTCCGGGAACAGCGTCAGCACATCAATCTCCAGCATAGTATCCTGACAAAGCAACTGCTGCGCCTCCGTCCCCCCTCAACCGGCACACGGCCGACGGGCGGCCGCCATCCACGGGGAACGGCCTGCATCAGGCATTGGCATTCCGGCGCAGCATCCCCTCGATGTAAGCATCGATATTGCCATCCATCACATCCTGGATATTGCCGGACTCCACACCCGTACGCAAATCCTTCACCATCTGGTACGGCTGGAACACATACGAGCGGATCTGATTACCCCAGGCGATATCCCCCTTTTCCGAGTACTCACGGTCGGCCTCGGCGCGCTTGCGGTCCTCCTCCAGCTGGATCAGGCGGGCCTTGAGCATGCGCATCGCCTCCTCGCGGTTGCGGAGCTGGGAACGCTGCGTCTGGCAAGCCACGATAATACCCGTCGGTAAATGCGTCAGGCGGACGGCGGTCTCCACCTTATTCACATTCTGGCCTCCCTTGCCGCCGGAGCGGTACGTATCCATCTTGACGTCCGCCTCCTTCACCTCAATCTCCACATCATCGGAAATATCAGGCGTCGCATCCAGCGAGCAGAACGACGTATGACGCTTGCCCGCGGAATCGAACGGACTCATCCGCACCAGGCGGTGGATACCGCGCTCATTCTTCAGATAACCATAGGCGTACTCACCGTCAATCTTAATCGTCACCGAGCGGATGCCGGCCTCATCGCCGTCCGTACTCTCCATGATCTCCGTGTGGAAACCATGGCGCTCGCAATAGCGCAGGTACATACGCATCAGCATACTGGCCCAGTCGCACGCCTCCGTACCACCGGCGCCGGCGTGAATCGTCACGTAGCAACCCGCGCTGTCGTGCGGTCCGTTCAGCAGCGTCAGCAACTCGAACTCCTGAAGCTTGCGGAACCACTCATCATACTCGCGCTTGGCCTCGGCTGCCATCTCCGGCTCCTCGCGTGCCATCTCGATAGCCACCTCGACGTCCTCGAGCTTGCTCTCCAGTGCGCGGTACTGCTCCAGGCGGTGCTTGAGGGGATTCACCTCACTCATCAGTGCCCGGGCGGCCGCCGGGTCATCCCAGAAATCAGGAGCACTCATGCGGGCATCCAGCTCAGCCACCTTCGCCTCGATACCCTCCAGGTCAAGGTAACGGCCAAGCTCAGTCAAACGGCTACGCATCGCCGCCGTATCCAGCAGCGAAAGATCAATCGTGGTAGACGGGTTCTCCATACGCGCCCGAGTATACAAGCCTCCCCCCTGCTTGTCAACGTTAAACCCGTCCGGGTGCTGCTCAGCGCTCGCTCCGCGGCCGCAACGGGCGGCACGAAACCTCGGTATCCCGGTGGCTTCGCACAGAAACGCCCCGGCGGGGCTTCAGATCTGCCACTCCGCCAGTAACTGTCTCTCTATCCCATGCCTCCCCTACCGGCGCCCGGTCATTGCTCAACATGCGGTTTTGCGCCTCGTGCGTGGTGGCCAGGGTGGTGGAGATGCTCGTGTGTGGGAGATGACCGTGTGGGAGATGACCGTGCGGGAGCAGGCCGGTCGGGAGTGAGCCGTACGAGGGTGCGCCGAGTACTGGGGTGCGCCGAGCACTGGGGTGCTGGGTACGCAACAGGCCGGCAGCGGGATGCTGCCGGCCTGTTTTGGGGGGGAAGTGATTCTTCAACAAATACCCTTCCCGGGGTGGCGCCTCGCGGCGCCGGGTGCGTTAGAGCACTTCGGGGGCAAGGGACACGATCTTCATGAAGCCTTTTTCACGAAGTTCGCGGGCGACGGGCCCGAAGATACGGGTACCGCGCGGGTTGTTGTCCTTGTCGATCACCACGACGGCGTTGGAGTCGAAGCGCAGCACGGAGCCGTCATCACGGCGGATGGGGGCGGCGGTGCGGACGACGACTGCCTTGACGACGGAGCCCTTCTTCACCGAGGCGGTGGGGATGGACTCACGGATGTGGCAGGTGATGATGTCGCCGATGTGGGCCTGGTCGGTGGCTTTGCCGATCACGCCGATCATCTTGGCGGTGCGGGCGCCGGTGTTGTCGGCGACCTGTACGAGGGATTCCATCTGGAGCATGGTTAATGATGTCCTTTCCGGTTTAGTGTTTGATGATTTCCACGAGCTCCCAGCGCTTGAGCGCGGAGAGCGGGCGGGTTTCGCGGATGCGCACCTTGTCGCCGACCTTGGCGGTCTCATTCTCGTCGTGAGCATAGAATTTCTTGCTCTTCTTAACGATCTTCTTGAAGATGGGGTGCGGCACACGGGCAACGTACTCCACGACGATGGTCTTGCTCATCTTGGTGGAGACAACAACGCCGACGCGGGTCTTACGAAGGCCCTGGGGCTTGGTCGTAGTGGTTTCTTCGCTCATGATATCCTTTGGGGTTCGCAGTTACTTGGCCTCGGGGTTGCTGCCTTCGCCCTGGACAGTGAGGGCGCAGGCGAGTTCTTTGCGGACGATGCGCATGCGCTGGTTGTTCTCCAGCTGGCCGGTGGCGTGCTGAAGGCGGAGCTGGAAGAGCTCCTCGCGCAGGCTCCTGATGTGGGCGGCAAGCTCCTTGGCGGGCATACCGCGGAAGTCTTTGGCTTTCTTGACAGGCATAATAGTAGTGTGTTCGGTGTTGTATTACTGGTTAGGCCTGGGGATCAAGACCCTGGCGATAAACGAAGCGCGTGCGGATGCCGAGCTTGTTGGAGGCGAGGCGAAGTGCTTCGCGGGCTGCGGATTCGGTCACGCCGCCGACTTCAAACATGATGTTGCCGGGACGGCAGACGGCTACCCAGCCCTCGACAGCACCCTTGCCCTTACCCATACGGGTGTCCGGCGGGCGCTTGGTGAAGGACTTCTGCGGGAAGATGCGGATGAAGACGCGGCCGCGGCGGCGCAGGTAGCGGTTGATGGCGATACGGCAGGCTTCGATCTGGTTGTTGGTGACCCAGCCGCGGGTGAGGACCTGCAGGCCGTATTCACCGAAGGCAACATAGTCTCCGCTGGTGGCGTTGCCGCCGCGGTTGCCGCGGTGCATCTTGCGGAGGTTACCCTTGACTCGTTTTGGCATTAAAGGCATATCTTATTCTCCTTTGTGTTGAGGGTTCGTGGATTAGGCATCGCGGCGGGAATCGCCGCGGTCGCGGCGCGGACGCTGGGAGCGGTTCGGGCGGCCCGAGGGGCTGGCGCCTGCTACTTCCGGGCGCTTGTTGATCCAGCACTTGATGCCGATGACGCCGTAGAGGGTGCGGGCTTCGGCGAAGCCGTAGTCGATCGGGGCGCGCAGGGTCTGCAGCGGCACTTTGCCTTCGCGGTACTGCTCGGCGCGGGCGATATCGGCACCGCCGAGTCGGCCGGCGCAGCGCACGCGGATGCCCTCGGCGCCGAAGTCCATGGCGACCTGCACGGCACGCTTCATGGCGCGGCGGAAGGAGACGCGGCGCTCAAGCTGGGTGGCGATGTTCTCGGCCACGAGCTGGGCGTCAAGCTCCGGCTGGCGGATCTCCAGGATGTCAAGCTTGACCTGGGCGCCGCCGCAAAGCTTGGAGAGCGCGGTGGTCATGTCTTCAATGTTCTTACCCTTGGGGCCGATGACGAGGCCGGGGCGGGCAGTGGAGATGGTCACGCGGACGCTGTTCCAGGCGCGCTCGATGGTGATGCGGGAGATGGCCGGGGTGGAGCCTTTGAGGTCACTGTTGAGATTGCCGGTGAAGTCCTTGATGAACTT
The DNA here is from genome assembly GCA_944390825.1 of uncultured Akkermansia sp. Lineage (GTDB taxonomy): Bacteria > Verrucomicrobiota > Verrucomicrobiia > Verrucomicrobiales > Akkermansiaceae > Akkermansia. The sequence continues at coordinate 12,601 of CALXRG010000005.1, read as the reverse complement.
GCGGATCTTGAGGTCCTCGTGGAGCTTCGTGGCATAGTCCTTGCCCGCAGCATACCACTTGGAGCGCCAGTCTTTGGTGACGGCCAGACGGAAGCCGATAGGATTTACTTTCTGTCCCATAGTGTTATGTAGTTTTGTGAGGGTTATGCCTGAACGTTGGCGAGGATGATGGTGATGTGGGAGGTGCGCTTGCGGATCATGTTGGCGGATCCGCGGGCGCGGGCCATCGTGCGGCGGAAGGTGGGTCCTTCGTCGACCATGACGCTCTTGAGCACGAGCTCATCGGCGGCAAGGCCGTTGTTGTTCTCCGCATTGGCGACGGCGGCTTTGAGCGTCTTATTGAGGAGGTAGGCGCCCTTCTTCGGGGAGTAGCTCAGCACGTCGGTCGCCTGCGAGACAGGCATGCCCTGGACGGCGGCGGCTACGTCGCGCATCTTCTTCGCAGAGATGCGTGCATTTTTGTATACTGCTTTCACTTCCATTGTTTCGGTATTTGTTGAAGAATTTAGTATGTGGTTGATGTCACGGACGCATGGTCGCCGACGTCTATTTTGAGTGCTGGGTTGAGGTGCTTGCGCACCAGCAGCCCGGCGACTTTTTTGCGTACGTCGGTGACAACCGCTTCGGCGATTTGCTGGGTGCCGCGCGTGATGAGCATGGGCATGCCCACCATGACTTTGGCATCGCGCCCGGCGTTGATGACGATGAGGCCGGATTCTGAGTCGATGCTCAGGATCGTGGCATCATCCACCGTGCCGGCGAGCTCATCCTGAGGCATGGCGCGCAACCCGAGGGTTACCTCCATGTCCCGCATGGCGGCTTCGAGCTGCATGCGGGCCTCGGCGTCCTCACTGAGGGCGCTTTGGATGTAGGCGTTCATGGCGGCGGTGAGGCGCAGGACACTCTGGCGTGTTTCCTGGAGTTGCCGGCGGGAGGCCTCCAGTTGGGAGACCGCCTCGATCAGCCGCTCTTCCCCCTCACCGAGGGCACCGCTGCCGAGGGCTTCCAGGCGGGCGCGGATTTCCTGCACCTGCTTGCGGGCCGCATCGGCATCGGCGCGTGCCATGGCGTAGCTCTCACGCAGGGTGGTGAGCTGACGCTCCAGCGAAGCGATTTTGGCTTTGTCCGAACCAGCCGCGGTCTCCTCCGCAGCGCCGGCCACTGCCCCCAGGGCGAGGATCGCCGGGGCAAGCTGGCAGGTGATGCGACGGAGGGCGGGCATGGTTGATTGAGATCAGTTGGTGGTATTACTTCTTGCCGATGCCGCCGTGCGCCTTGAAGATGCGCGTCGGTGCGAACTCACCAAGCTTGTGGCCGACCATGTTCTCTGTCACGTACACCGTGGCAAAGCTCTTGCCGCAGTGCACGAGGAAGGTCAGACCGACGAAGTCCGGAATGACCATGGAGGCACGGCTCCAGGTCTTAATCGGCTTGCGGTCGCCACTCTGAAGCTGGGCGTCAACCTTATCGAGTAGAGGCTGGCTAACGAAGGGTCCTTTTTTGAGGGAACGTCCCATTGTATGATATTGTGTTGAAGGTTAGGTTTACTTGGACTTGCGGCGCTGCACGATGAAGGTGTCGGTCGGCTTGCGGAGGCGGCGGGTCTTCTGACCCTTGACGTGACCCCAGGGGGACTTGAGGTGCTGGCGGCCACCGCCGGACTTGGATTTACCCTCACCACCACCGTTGGGGTGGTCGACGGGGTTCATGCACATACCGCGCACGGTCGGGCGGATGCCCATCCAGCGGGTGCGGCCGGCTTTGCCGGAGGATTCGTTCATGTGCTGCGTGTTGCCAACCTGACCAATGGTGCAGTAGCAGTCAACACGGAACTTGCGGATTTCGCCGGAGGGCATCTTCACAAGGGCATACTCGCCGTCGCGGTTGGAGAGCACGGCCTGCTGGCCGGCGGAGCGGGCGATTTTGCCACCGGTGCCGGGGCGAACTTCGATGTTGTGGATGGCGGTGCCCAGGGGCACGCTCTTGAGCGGCATGGCGTTGCCGACCTTGGGGGCAACGTTCTCACCGGCCTGGACGGTCATGCCGACAGTAAGACCAACAGGAGCCAGGATGTAGCTCTTGGTGCCGTCGGTGTACTGCACGAGCGCGATGCGGCAGGTGCGGTTCGGATCGTATTCGATGGCGAGCACGGTGGCGGGTTCCGTCTTGGTGCGGCGGAAGTCGACCAGGCGGTAGTGCTGCTTGTGGCCGCCGCCGATGTGGCGGGTGGTGATGCGGCCGTTGTTGTTGCGGCCGCCGCTCTTGCGAAGGGGAGAGAGCAGGCTCTTCTCCGGCTTGCTCTTGGTGATCTCGTCAAACGCGGGCAGAACCTTGTAGCGGTTGGACGGAGTGGTAGGCTTGAATGACTTGAGGGACATGATAGCTTACGTTTTAGGGGTTCGCATTAGACAAGGTCGAGGCTCTCACCTGCGGCGAGCCGCACGTAGGCCTTTTTCCAGGCGGGGGCGGTGCCGGCATCTTTGGTGCGCTTGCGGCGCTCCTTGCCGTCGTAGTTAGCGGTGCGGACGGAAGCAACCTTCTTGCCGAGGGCCTTCTGCACGGCCTGCTTGATTTCAATCTTAGTGGCCTTGACCGCCACTTCAAGTACGAGCTCGCCGGTGCTCTCGTGAAGTACTGTGGCCTTCTCGGACACGCGGGGCTTGCGGATAACGTCGTAGATGTCGTTCATGGTTACTTGGTGCGGTTGGCGATGGTTTCAAGGGCGGATTCAACGAGTACGACCTTGTTGGCATTGAGGAGTTGCTCCACGTTCACCTCTGCGGCGCTCATGAGCAGGACGTCGGCCACGTTGCGGCCGGCGAGCATGGTCTTCTCGTCGAAGGAATCGGCAATGATGAGGATCTTCTTGCCCTCAGCGATGCCGGAGACAGCGGCGACAAAGCTCTTGGTCTTGCCGTCTTCGATGCTGAAGGAAGGAACGGATACAACCTTGCCACCGGCGATGATGTCACCGAGCACGCGGCGCAGGGCCAGCTTGCGGGTGGATTTGTTCACCTTCTTGCTGTAGTCGCAGGGACGCGGGCCGAAGACCACGCCGCCACCGACGAAGATCGGGGCGCGGTGGTCGCCGTGACGGGCGTTACCGGTGCCTTTCTGGCGGAACATCTTGCGGTTGTTGCCGGAGACTTCGCCACGGGTCTTGGTGTTGGCGGAGCCGGTGCGGCGGTTGGCGCGGTAGGCGGTCACGAGGTCATGGACGGCCTGGCTGCCTTTCTCGGGCCCCACCGTCACGATGTTGGCGGCGTTGGCGGCCTCAAGCGTAAATTCTGTAGCGGACATAGATAGGTTCTCCTAGTTCGTGGTTGTCTTATTTACCGTTCTTCTTCTTGGCGGGACGGATCACAACGTAGGAGCCCTTGGCACCGGGCACGGGGCCGGAGACCAGGATCACGTTGTCGTCCTTGCGCACCTGAACGACTTTCAGGTTCTGGACAGTCTTGCGCTCGTTGCCCATGTGACCGGGCATCTTCTGGCCCTTCCAGACGCGGGAGGGGGTGGCGCAGGCACCTACACCACCGGTGCGGCGGTGCATCATGGAGCCGTGGGTGGCCGGGGAGCCCTGGAAGTTATGGCGACGCATAACACCCTGGAAGCCCTTGCCCTTGGACGTGCCGATCACGTCGACCCAGGCGCCTTCCGCGAAGAGCTCGCAGCCGGGATGGGCTGCGCCCTCGGCGGGCAGCTCGGAAGCCTCCACGCGGAACTCCTTGAGGAGCTTGGCGGGAGCGATGCCGAGTTTCTTGAAGTGACCGGCTACCGGCTTGGAGAGGCGGCTCTCCTTCTGGGCGTCAAAGGCGACCTGGATGGCGGTGTAGCCGTCCTTCTCTGCCGTCTTGATCTGGCCGTAGGTGTTGCCGGTCACGTCGATGACGGTGACAGGGATCATGGCGCCGGTCTCCTGGTTGAAGACGCGGGTCATGCCAACCTTCTTACCAATAAGTCCTAAAGACATGTTACGTAAAATCTGTGTTGAGGGTTCTTAATAGGATCCTTGCCTCAGGGCGATTAGATCTTGATGGTGATGTCCACACCGGCGGGCAGGTTGAGCTTCTTGAGCTCTTCCACCGTGCGCGAGGTCGGCTCGACGATGTCAAGCACGCGCTTGTGGGTGCGGATTTCGAACTGGTCGGCAGATTTCTTGTTAACATGTACCGAGCGGTTCACAGAGAACTTCTCGATGCGAGTCGGCAAAGGAATCGGACCGGCTACCTTGGCGCCTGTGCGCTTGGCGGTCTCGACGATTTCGGAAGCGGAACGGTCGATCGCGCGGTTGTCAAAGGCACGGAGACGAATGCGGATTTTCGGGCTTTGCATGAACGTGCGGTATGTTTAGGTTAATATGGATGTTGGTTTATTTGCTGCCACCGCGGGCCTTAACGATCTGAGCGACGAGGTTCGGGGGCACTTGTTCGAAGTGAGAGGGTTCCATGGAGTAGGAGGCCAGGCCCTTGGAGAGGGTGCGGATGTCGGTGGAGTAACCGAACATCTCGGCCAGCGGCACGGAGGCGGTCAGGATGCACTCGGTGCCTTTGTGTTCCATGTTGTTGACCTGGGCGCGGCGGCGGTTGAGGTCGCCCATGATGTCGCCCTGGTTCTCTGCCGGGGTGGAGACTTCCACGCTCATGATGGGCTCCAGCAGCACGGGGCCGCACTTGGCAAAGGCGTTCTTCATGGCGAAGATAGCAGCCATCTTGAAGGCGTTTTCGTTGGAGTCCACTTCGTGGTAGGAGCCGTCGATGACGTCCACTTCCACGTCTTCCACCGGGTAACCGGCCACGCAACCGGAGTTCATGGCTTCGTTGAGGCCGGCGTAGACGGCGTTCATGTACTCCTTCGGAATGGCGCCGCCGACGATCTTGTTGGCGATCTTGAGGCCGGAACCACGCTCGCCCGGGCGCATCGCGATGACGACGTCACCGTACTGGCCGCGGCCGCCGGACTGCTTGACGAGCTTGCCCTGCACGCGGTCGGCGCTCTTGGTGATGGTCTCGCGGTAGGCGATCTGGGGCTTGCCGGTGTTGGCCTCCACCTTGAACTCGCGGCGGAGACGGTCAACGATGATGTCGAGGTGCAGCTCGCCCATGCCGGCGATGATGGTCTGGCCGGTCTCCTCGTCGGTCTTGACGCGGAAGGTCGGGTCTTCGGCCGAGAGGCGCTGGAGGGCGTTGGACATCTTCTCCTGGTCGCCCTTGGTGAGCGGCTCCACAGCCATGGAGATCACGGTATCCGGGAAGGTCGGGGGCTCGAGGGTGTAGTCGAAGTCGTCGGAAGCGAGGGTGTCGCCGGTTGTGGCGTTCTTCAGACCCACGATGGCGGCGATATCGCCGGAGAACACCTCGTCCACGTCGGTGTGAACGTTGGCCTGGATCTGCAGCAGACGACCGACGCGCTCACGCTTGCGGGTGCGGGGATTGTAGACGGTGTCGCCCTTGCGGATGACGCCGGTGTACACGCGGATGAACACCAGAGAACCCACGAACTTGTCGGCCCAGAGCTTGAAGGCCAGGGCGACGGGCTTGTCGTCGTCAGAGGGGATGATCTCCTTGGTGTCGAAGACTTCGTAGCCGTTCTCATCCAAGCCGGTAGCAACGGTGGAGGTCACCGTAGCAGCCTTGGCCTCAAGCGGGGAGGGCAGGTAGTCCACCACGGCGTCGAGCAGGCCCTGCACACCCTTGTTCTTGAAGGCGGAACCTCCGGCGACGGGCACGAACTTGTTGGCGATCGTGGCGCGACGGATGGCAGCCTTGAGGGTCGGGGCATCGATGGGCTCCTCCATCAGGAAAAGCTCGCCGAGCTCGTCGTCCACATCTGCCACACGCTCCTTGAGCTCCTCGAGGGCCAGAGCGGCCTTCTCCTTGAGCTCCTCGGGGATGTCGACCACCTCGTAGGTGGAACCCTGACGGTCGCTGTCGGAGTACATGATGGCCTTCTGGTTCACCACGTCGAGCTGGCCGCAGAGGGAATCCTCAGAGCCGATGGGGATGAGGATGGGAGCGGCGTTGGCGCCGAGCTTCGTGCGGATGTCGTTGAGGACGTTGTCAAAGTTTGCGCCGATGCGGTCCATCTTGTTGACGAAGCACATGCGCGGGACATTGTACTTCGTGGCCTGGCGCCACACAGTCTGGGTCTGGGGCTGGACACCGGCCACACCGCAGAACACCACGATGGCACCGTCGAGCACGCGCAGAGAGCGCTCCACCTCAGCGGTGAAGTCCACGTGCCCGGGGGTGTCAATCACGTTGAACTGGAAGTTCTCGTTCTCGAAAAGCTTGTAGCAGCCCTCAGAGTGGAGCTGTTTCCAGTTGGTCGTCACAGCGGCGGAGGTGATGGTGATGCCACGCTCCTGCTCCTGCTCCATCCAGTCGGTGGTAGCGGCGCCATCATGCACCTCACCGATCTTGTGGATCATACCGGTGTAGAAGAGGATGCGCTCGGAAAGCGTGGTTTTGCCACCGTCGATGTGTGCAGCGATACCGAAGTTGCGGTAGCGCTCAAGCGGGGCTTTGCGTTGGGGGCTGCTTACACTTGCCATAATTGAAAATTGATTGTAGGTTAGTGGTTTTCAGAGAATACGAGAACTTCCGCCGGCATTACCAGCGGAAGTGAGCAAAGGCGCGGTTGGCCTGGGCCATCTTGTGCACGTCGTCGCGCTTGCGGACGGCAGCACCCTGATTGGCGGCGGCTTCCTTGATTTCGTTGGCAAGAGCCTTGGCCATCGGGATACCCTTGCGGTTGCGGGCGTAGCCGATGATCCAGCGCATAGCGAGGGCCTCGGAGCGATCGGGAGCAACCTCCAGCGGCACCTGGTAGGTGGCACCGCCCACGCGGCGGCTCTTCACCTCCACACGGGGCTTGGCGTTCTCGATGGCGCGGGTCAGTACCTCAAGCGGGCTGACAGTGTCGGTGCCTTCGTTGGCCATATCAATCGCTTTGTAGACGATGCGCTCAGCCAGGGAGCGCTTGCCGCAGAGCATCACCTTGCCGATGAGCTTACCCACGAGCACGGAATCGTAACGGGAGTCACGACGTTCAATCTTCTTGTAGACGCGTTTACGACGAGCCATAGTATCTTAATCTAAGTGGGTTAAGGGTTTACTTCTTCTTAGCGGGAGTGGCGGCGGCACCGGCTTTCGGGCGCTTGGCACCGTACTTCGAACGGCCGCGGCGGCGTTTGTCAACACCGAGGCAGTCCAGAGCACCACGAACAATGTGATAACGGACACCGGGCAAGTCACGAACACGGCCGCCGCGCACCAGCACGATGGAGTGTTCCTGAAGGTTATGGCCCTCGCCACCGATGTAGGCGAGAACTTCTTCACCATTGGTAAGGCGAACTTTAGCGATCTTACGAAGGGCGGAGTTCGGTTTCTTGGGCGTACGGGTCATGACCTGAAGGCAGACGCCGCGACGCTGCGGGCAGCTGTGAAGAGCACGAGACTTCGATACCTCTTCCGGGGCGGTACGTCCTTTGCGGACGAGCTGATTGATGGTCGGCATATCTTGCTTCTTAATACTTAGTTTTCAGGGTCTTGGCAAGATTCCCGACAAGCGCTCTCCCCATGATTTCCATCGGAAAGAGACCTGCCGTTTCTCCGGCGGCGGACCCGATAACCCCTTTCACGCACGCGCATTAAAGCACGGGTAAGGGGCACGCATTTTACTATATTTTCGCGCTTTGGCAAGCCTTTTCTTGGGATTTTTTCTACTTTTTTTGAAGTGGGGCTTGCTCAGGTGCCATCAGGGGCAGCAGGAATTCGAGGAGGGGGTAGGAGACGCGCCTCGAGCCGTGCGTGCTGACGTGATTCGTGTCGCGGTAGAGGAAGCGACCCTGTTCATCGAGGAACGGGTAGGCGCCGCCGATCAGCAGGGGCTCGGCGAGGTCGTATTGCTGCACGCCGGGCACGGCGGCGCAGATGCGGGCTATCATCGCGCGTTCGGTGGCGGTGTTGTGTGCGTGTTGCTGTGCGCTGACGCCGACCCAGGGCATGGGCTGGTGGAAAATAGTGCGCATCAGTACGCCTTCAAAGGGATCGCCTTCCACGTATTTGGGTGTATCAAGCAGCAGGACCACCCGCCGCCCCAAGGCCTGCAGGCGGCGGCAGGTCTCCTCCAGACCGGCCTCCACGGCAGCCTGAAACTGCTCCGGGGGGATGGGGTTGCCCTGCCAGTCGCGGATGGGCTCCGGCTGGAGACGCAGCCACCAGTGCACCGAAACCACCACAACCTCGAACTCCGGGTGAGCTGCCACCCAGCGCAGCAGACCTTCGCCCTGCTCCCTGCCCCACACCGCGCTGCCCTGAAGGAACGAGATGCGGCAGTTCCAGGCCGGCAGCAGTGCTGCATCAAGGTAAACGCCGCGGAGGTTCCCCTTCGCCGCGCAAGCCCGGTGCAATCCCTCACAGAGATGCCAGGCGTGGCTGTCCCCGATCAGCAGGAAACGCACCGGTGCGGCATCATTGTCCCCGAGCTGGCGCATGCCGTGGGGGAAAGCCCGGTTCGGGAAATCGCTCCAGGTGCTGTCCTGCGGCGGGAAGAGGTAGGGGTGGCTAAACCCGGACACACTCTGCGGCACGGCCTTGGGCAGCACGTGATCAAGGAAAGGAAGCTTCCAAAGGCAGAGCCCCCACGCGCCGATCAGCACATGAACCCCAATACCCACCACCAGCCAGCGCCGACGGCGGCTCCAGTCGCGCTGCCACAGCCCGCAGCGCGACTCCACCAGCCGCCACAGCAGCCAGGCCAGCAGCAGCGCCAGGAACGCCATGCCCAGCTGGGCCCAGGCATCCGGCTGCCACAGCTGGGTGTACTGCCAGAGCACGAACACCGGCCAATGCACCAGATACAGGGAAAACGACACCTTGCCCAGCCACTGCAACGGGCGCCAGGCCAGCAAACGCCCCACCAGCCCCCCCTGTCCCGTCAGCAGCAGCGCCACTGCTGCCAGCGCCGCCGGGAACACACAAAACGACCCGACCTCACACCCGTACATCGGCACCACCACCGCCGCCAGCCCCAGCAGAGCCAAGCCGCCCCGACCATAACGGCCCGCCACCTGCTGCGGAGCCTCCTCCGCGGAAACACCCTCCGCGGGAACACACCCCGTGGAAACACCCCGCCCGCCCCCGGTAGCCCACTCCGCTGCCAGCGCCCCCAGCACAGGCTCCCAGAGCCGCGTCACAACACTGTAATACGGGCGAATCCAATGCTCATTGAGCTCCTGGACCGCATCCGACCAAGCCGGCACAAGCTGTCCGTAAGCCAGGAAAAGAAACGCCAGCAGCGACAGCACCCCGACCCCCGCCAGCGCGGGTCTGAGCGCCCGCTCCCCCAGCCCGCGCAGCACCGCCAGCGCCAGCAGCGGCAGCAACACATAAACCTGCTCCGTAAGGCCGATGTACCAGAGGTGCATCAGCGGGTTCTGCTGCACATGCGGGTTGAAGTAGCTGCCGCTGAACGCCACGTAGTCATTACCGAACCCGAAAGCCGTCGCCGCCATGGTGCAGGCGATCGTCACATTGCGCTCGTGCACCATCACAAGCAGGCACACCAGCGCGACCGGGAGCGCCACCGCCACCCAGGGCGGCACGATGCGCCACAGCTTCCGGCGCGCGAACCCCCAGAAACTCTGCTGGCCGTTCTGCAAGCGCGGCACATCCTGACGGAACAGGAAAAAACCGCTGATCACCAGGAAAATATCCACCCCGAAATACCCGCAGGGACAAAGCACCGCATTGAGGTGGTAGAGGAAGATCGCCAGAATCGCGAGACCGCGAAGGCCATTGACATGGGGCAGGAACTGGTGGGGGCTGGCCATCGTTGCTTGCGGCGTTGGTACGTACAATGTCGGTGCTTACAAAGTTGGTACTTGCAATGTCGGTTGTTACAATATCAGAGCGTCAAGTGTCAGAGCCGGAGGTATCAGAAATCCAGAAACCGAAAAGGAAAGCAACAGCGACCCAGGAACCGGCGGGCGAAGAAATCCGGACCTCAGGAATCGGCCGCCATGTCAGACGCCTCGCCCTCCCTTACTTCGACCTCCCTGACATCGCCCTCTTTTACCTCGCCACCCCTTACCTCACCCTCCGCCGCCGGCGCAGGCTTACGCTCGCGTGGCTTCTTTTCCCTGCGGGGGTTGTAAGTATTAGCCGCCTTCTCAAAGCCTTCACGCAGCAGCATCAGAACCGCCGCCTCCGCCCGCGTCAGGCACTCCTCCAGCAGCGGGCGCTCCTCCGGACTGAACTTGCCCAGCACATGCCCCACCATACTCTTCTGCCCCGGCAGACCGATACCCACCCGCAGGCGCGGGAACTTCTCCGTCCCGAGGTGCGCGATAAGCGACTTCATCCCATTGTGCCCGCCAGCCGAACCACCCGCGCGCAACTTCATCGTCCCCACCGGAAACGACATATCATCGTAAATCACCAGCACCTGCTCCGGCGCAAACTTAAAATAACGCATCAGCGGCCCCACACACTCGCCGGAACCGTTCATAAAAGTCTGCGGCTTCACCAGCAGCACCCCGCTGCCTGCCGCCAGCTCCCCCTTACGGGCCCGATCCAGCTTCCAGGCCGCACCGAAACGCGCCGCCAAGCGATCCAGCAGCATAAACCCCACATTATGCCGGGTCTCCGCGTACTCCCGCCCGGGATTACCCAGCCCTGCAATCATCCGAATCTGTTCCATACTCCATCTACATCTGCCGGCACCCAGTCCATGCCTGCCGGCCGGCATCCGGCCAAACACCCGACTTTCTTTCCCCTCGCAGCATCAACGCCCCAGGCACCATGAAAAGAAAAGCGGGTGCCGCAGGCCGCGGCACCCGCCCGAAAAACACCGTCTCAAATACCCATCTGCGAGAAATGAATATTGCGGTTCAACGCGTTAAGGTACGAACGGGCCGACGCCTCAATCACGTCCGTCGCAGCGCCCTTACCCACCACCGGCTTGCAGGAGCAGTCCGAACCGAACATCACCTTCACCGTCACCTCACCGAGCGCATCCTGCCCGACCGAAGTCGAGCGCACATTGTAATCGACCAGCTCACCCTTGGACTTCGTAATACGGTCAATCGCCTTAAAGCAAGCATTCACCGGACCATTGCCAATCGCACAATCCGTATACAGCTTACCCTCCTTCTCCAGTGTCACCGTCGCCGTCGGGCAAGTCTTATCACCGGCAATAAACTGAATCTGCACCAACTTCCAGGTACCATCATTCGTATCCAGCGAATCATGCACCAGCGTCGCGAGATCATCGTCATACACGAACTTCTTGCTGTCGCCGATCTTCTTGAAACGCTCGAACACGTGCGTCAGCTCCTCATTGGAAAGCGTGTGACCCAACTTCTCCAGGCGAGCCTTCACCGCCGCGCGACCGGAATGCTTCGTAAGCGGCAGCTCCGTCTCACCCCAGCCCACATCACGCGGGTCAATAATCTCATACGTCTCACGCTTCGCCAAAATCCCATGCTGGTGAATACCGGAACTGTGAGCAAAAGCATTCTCACCCACGATGGCCTTGGAACGCTGCACCGCCAACCCACTGCAACGGGCCACCACACGGCTCGTCTTCACAATCTCGCGAGTCACCAAATTGTGCGGGGATTCCCCCTTCGGGAAACCGAACGCCTCCGGACGCGTCGTCAGCGCCATGCAAATCTCCTCCAGAGCCGCATTACCCGCGCGCTCACCAATACCATTGATCGCACCCTCCACCTGGCGGGCACCCGCCTGCACAGCCGCCAGCGAATTCGCCACAGCCAAGCCGATATCATTGTGACAATGCACCGAAATCACCGCCTGACCGATATTAGGCACATTCTCCTTGAGGTAGCGAATGATATTAAAATACTCCGTCGGCGTCGTAAAGCCCACCGTATCCGGGATATTCACCGTCGTAGCACCGGCAGCAATCACCGCCTCCACCACCTGAGCCAGATAATCCAACTCCGTGCGGCTCGCATCCTCCGCGGAGAACTCCACATCGTTCACCAAAGTCCTGGCCAGCTTCACCCCGGCCACAGCCATCGCGATAATCTCCTCCTTACTCTTCTTGAGCTTAAACTCGCGGTGCAGCGGACTCGTTGCCAGGAACGTATGAATACGCCCGCGGTCACCGGCAGGTGCCACCGCAGCCCCAGCCACGCGAATATCATTCTCCACGCAACGGGCAAGCCCCGCAATACGGCAATTCTTCACCGTGCGGGCAATCGAACTCACCGCCTCAAAATCGCCATCCGAAATGCAGGGGAACCCCGCCTCAATAATATCCACACCTAGCTTCTCGAGCTGACGTGCAACTTCCAGCTTCTGCCGGAGATTCATAGAAGCTCCGGGGCACTGCTCACCATCGCGCAGCGTGGTGTCGAAGAATAATACTTTGTCGCTCATCTGCTTAATACTCTATTTAACGTTATCGGTTGTGAATACCACACACAAATTGTGTGTGGTCATGATTATACACCCGCTCCCGCAAATTGCAAGCCCGGTCCCCGCAGAAATACGGGGTCTGTTTCAAATTTGCTGGTAGTAGTCGTGGGAGGTTTTGTGGAGTCTTTGAAGGCGCATGAAGTGCACTTGGC
>CALXRG010000004.1 GCA_944390825.1 uncultured Akkermansia sp. | reverse complement strand
CCTTTCGTGCTATCTTGGGTGCGTTCATTTTTGACGCATCCATACCTTTCGGTGCGTTTTCTTTTTGACGCAATACGGAATGGCTGGCAAACTACACCCTGTGAGCATTCAAAAGGACGGCTGTCTCTCACGCATTCCTGGCGGCACCGTGTGTACCTTCAGGAGAGCCAAGCTAGGGGAAAGGGCGTGTTCCGCACCGCTACGCAGCGTGACACGCCCCTTAGGCCATCTCGCCTAGCGGCGGCAAGCCGTTCTTGCCTCCCTGAGGTCTCATACAGACTCCCTGAGCGATCTGCAGCAGTTCATGATTCTCCGCAACCTGGACCTGCTTCGCTCGCACAGCGTCGACCGGCGTGGGGTGGGCGCAAGGAATGCCCGCCGCTTCTGACAGAGCCACGCCTCGCAACCTCTACGAAGCGCGGCGGTAGCACAAGGCGCCAGTGTGCACCGGAGTCCGGCACGCGCACCGGTGCGGCTGAGGGGGAAGGACAGGAGGAAATGACGGGAGGTGCTCCCCATGACAAACCTCTGGGCTGTGCTCGGCTCTGCCGGCACAGCTCAGTGGAATCGCCAACCAACCGCTGGGGAAATCCCCTTGTGCGGGTTCCTTACGCAAGCTTCTCAAGGACTCCACGGAGGATATCCAGTCCTTCTCTGAGTGTTTCCTCCGGGATGTTCAAGGCTGGGATGAGGCGCAGAGTATCCGGCCCGGCCGGGCAGGCCAAGAGCCCTGCCTTCATGCAGAGGCTGTTGACGTAGGCTGCGGGGGTCATTCCTTCCGGGACGGCGAAGCTTCCTTTGCGCAGGCCAACGCCCCGCAGCAGGCCGAGGCCACGGACGCCTTCCACGCAGGGGAGTTTCCACGCCTCCACGGTGGTTTTGATGATTTCTCCCATAGCCGCAGCCCGGGCGGCATAATGACCTTTCACAAGTTCGCTGACGACCGCGTAGGAGGTGGCGCAGGCGATGGGGGTGCCGCCAAAGGTGGAGCCGTGGGAGCCCGCGTTCATGATGGAGGAAAGTTCTGTCCCCTCTTCATTGATGGCTCGATTGCTCACCCAGAAGCAGCCCATGGGGAAGCCGCCGGCTATGCCTTTGGCGCAGGAGACGAGGTCGGGCTTGATGTCGGGGCAGATGGCTTTCCAGCCCATGGTTTCGCCACAGCGGCAGAAGCCGCACTGGACTTCGTCGAGCATCAGCAGCAGGTCGTGCTTCCGGCAGAGTTCGGCCACGCCGCGCAGGAATTCGGGTTGTACGGGGTTGACGCCGCCTTCCCCCTGCACGGCTTCGAGCATAATACCGCAGGTTTCCTTGGTGATGGCGGCGGCGAGGGCTTCCAGATCGTTGAAGTCGACATACTTGAAGCCGATAAGCATCGGGTCGAATTCGATCTGGATTTTTTTCTGCCCTGTGGCTGCCATGGAGCCAAGGGTGCGGCCGTGGAAGCTTTTCAGGAAGGTGATGATTTCGTAGCGGGGAGAGCCGTCTGCTGCCGGGCGACGGTGACCGAAGCGCCGGGCTACTTTGATGATACCGTCATTGGCTTCGGCTCCTGAGTTGCAGAAGAAGACGCGACCGGGAATGCCGATGATGTCGTTGACGATCAGTTCGGCGAGCTTGTCCTGCTGTGGGATGCCGTACAGGTTTGAGCAGTGCATCAGCTCATGGGCCTGCTTGCAAAGGGCGTCCACCACGATGGGGTTGCAGTGCCCCAGGCAGCAGGTGGCAATTCCGGCGCAGAAATCCACATAGCGGCGGCCCTCGGTATCGTAGAGATAGGAGCCTTCACCTTTTGCCATTGCGATGGCATGCTGACCGTATGTTGGAAGTACGTATGCTGAACTCATAACGGGTTGAATCTACTCCCGGCCTGACGTCTTGTCAATGCTTTTTCGCCGTTCCGTCTGAGAAAAGCCGCCGCGCTTGCGGCTCGCGTGGCTCGGTGCGGCTCCGCGTGGCTCTGTTCTCCGGCAGGGACGGATTGCGGTGCGGCCGGATGGTGTTTTTACGCTTGCCTGCGGCGCAGGAACTTACGGACGAAGGCGTCGAGTTCCGGGACTCGAAGTACGAAGCTGGCGGCGAGGTAGAGGAGTCCGGCTACGGCTCCGGCGCAGGCGATGCCGATGAGGCGGTGCATGAAGCTCCAGCCGGTGAAGCCATCGAGGAAGAGTTCCCTGATTTGCCAGCAGCCCAGGCCCAGTACGGCTCCGGCGAGCAGGATGCGCAGCAGCCCTGGCAGCAGGGTGCGGCAGGCCATGTTGCCCAGCAGGTGCCGCAGGTAGAAGAAGTAGAAGAAGAAGTTGAGTGTCGTGACGGCTGAGGTGGTGAGTGCCAGCCAGCTCGCGGTCAGATGCAGTACGTGGACAAACAGGTAATTGAGTCCGACGGAAATGCAGAACGCAACGATGGCCAGTCCTGCGGGTGCCCAGGGTTTTTCCAGGGCCATGAAGATGGGCTGGAGTACTTTCATGCCGGCATAGCCCAGCAACCCGATCGAATATGCGGCCAATACTTGTCCGGTGAGATGGGAGGCTGCGGCATCGAACCGTCCGTGCTGGTAGAAGGTGCTGACGATGGGCTCTCCCCATACGCCCAGAAATACCATGGACGGTACGGCAAAGAAGGCGACGAAGCGCATGGCCTGTGCCAGGTGCCCGGGGATTTCGCTTTTGCCCCCGCCGCTGAGTGTCATGCGCGAGACTGACGGCAGGACGACCATGCCTACGGCGACGCCGAAGAGGGCTACGGGCAGTTGCCAAAGGTGGAAGGCGGCACTGAGCGCTGTAACGGAGCCGCCGGGGAGGTACATGGCAAAGGCGGTGTTGATGAAGATGTTGGTCTGGGTGATGCCGGCGGCGATGACGCCGGGGATGATGAGCAACCAGACTTTGCGTACGACGGGGTCGGTGATGCTCAGTTTGCCGCCGCGCAGGGTTATTGCGAGGTTCCAGCGGGGACGGAATCCTTTACGCCGCATTTTCGGTACTTGGACGAGGATTTGGGCGAGGCCTCCCAGGACTACCGCTATGGCGAAGCCGTAGAGGGCACTCGGTCCAAAGTGGGGGTCGATCAGCCAGCCCAGGCTGGTCCCTACGGCGATGGTGACGATGTTGAAGGCGGCGCTGGCCAGATTGGGCAGGCCGAAGATGCCAAAGACGTTGAGGGCTCCCATGCACAGCGCACTGACGGAGGCAAACAGGATGAAGGGCCACATGATGCGGCAGAGGTTGGTCGCAAGCTGCATGAAGTCCTGTGGCTCAACTTTGAGCAAGGGTAATCCGGTGGAGCTTCCGCCGGGTATGCCTTCGGAGGTGGTGTACAGGTAGACGCTGTCGCCCGGCCGGAGGTTGCGCAGGGCTCCTTCTTTCAGGCAGGAGGTGGGGGTGAGGGCTCCGAGGGCGGCGCTGCCGAGGAAGCGTGCGACGTCTTCTCCATCGGCATTTTTCCTGATTCCCTGGTAGATGGCACTGCACCCGTAGCGGCCTGTTGCATCGCCGGCTTCTGCCACTATCTGCCCTGCCGTTGGGGCGGTCTGAGGCTGGATTTCGTACTCAACCAGCGCGCGCGGGGGGTATATCTCTTGCATGCAGATGCCGGCCACGAGGACTCCGGCGGCCACGATGCAGAGCATCAGGGAGATCAGCTGGCTGAAGACTTTGTTGGCAAGGGTCCACGCTGCATCGGGGCCCTCCACTTTCTCTACCTTGCTCATCGCGCTGGTGAAGCTTTGGGACAGGGCGCCTTCGGCAAACATATCGCGCAGCATGTTCGGTACGCGGTACGCTGCCAGGAAGGCATCCATGGCTCCGGTGGCGCCAAAGAGGCTTTGGTAGGTGATTTCCCTGATCAGGCCTGTAAAGCGGCAGCAAAATATGGCGGCGGTCGCTATCAGGCTGCTTTTCTGCATGGAGGCCATATCAAGTGGGAGAGGCTGGTTGTGATTCTCTGCAATTGGATTGAGGTAACGGCGGTGCTGCGCGTGCGGGCTGCGCTGGCGGAAGGTATGGTGGGTCGGGAATCGAGGGGGATGGATTTAGCGGTGTTTGGTCGGGAGGCCTTCGCGGATCTTCTTCACGGCTTCTTTGGCGTACCAAGTGTCTCCGCTGAGCAGGCAGGTGCGGGCGTATTCGCGGACGATGGTGCGGTAGAGTTCTTTGTCTGCTGCATCCAGGCGTGCGCGATCTTCTTCAGGCATCTCCTCGATGGCTGTCATCATGGCTTTCAGCCTGTTTCGGGCTGCGGTGTCCCGCTCGGCAAGGCGGCTGACAAGTGCAAGCTCCAACCCAGCGCGGAATGCTTTGCCGTCCGTGCGGTCGGGGTAGGCAGCTTCGGCGATGGTGGTGCATTCGGCGAGCCATTTCACGGCGTTGGGGTAGTCTTGTTTGTTTTTGTAGTATTCGGCGAGGTCGCGGGCGATCTTGGTTTTGAAGTCGGCGTTGTCCTTGGCCAGCTGGGCGTCTTTGCCCAACATGTCCCAGCATTGGGTCAGCAGGGTGATCTGTTCTTCACCCTGGCTGTTGGCGGCAAGGAAGGAAAGCGCTGTCAGCACTTCTTTCGGATCTGTTTCATGCTCGGCAAGGTAGCGGTAATCGCCGATGGCCTCGCCGGTTGCGCCGCGTTTTTCGTTGGCCCGGGCACGGATGCGTGTCAGTTTGAGTCTCATGTCCGGGGTCATCTCGCCGTAGCCTTCGGCAAAGGCTTCTGCCAGGGAGAGAGCCTGGGCGCATCCTTCAAAATCATTCAGGCGGTAACGCAGTTCTCCCAGCATGGTGTAGCACATGGGGAGCCGATGCTCGCGATCCGGATACTCCAGCATCGAGTCGCGGCAGCGCAGCAGCTTAACTTCGATTTCTTTCAGTGCGGGAGCCGACAGATTGGGATTGTCGCGCAGCGCATTGGAGACTTCCTCTATCATGAGGCTCGATGTCGCCGGACAAAGCGGCCACTTGCCCTGCTCCAGGATGTTGCGCACAATCTGCAGTACCGGTTCCTTGACGGCGCTTACCTCGGCTCGCTTCATCTGGAGTTGGGCTGCTTCGGCAGCAAGCTCCGGGCTTGTAATGCGGGCAAACACGTCCGGTGCATCCAGGCGGCTGATGAACTTCACGGCTTCATCCGTTTTGTTCATGCGGATACATGTTTCCGAGGCACGGCGAATCGAGCGCAGCAGCATCGGGGTCAGCTGAGGGTTGCTCACGATGCGGTTCTGCAGTTGACGCTCAAGCCGCAGTTGCAGGTCATAATCCTGGAACTGCATCGCCGCGTCCGCCAGTCGGTCAAGTCCTTCCACCGGAGCCAGGGATTCCACCTCCGGCAGGATGGCTTTGGCTTCTGCCCAGAGTCCCTGGTCAACGAGGCGCGTCAGCAGGAACCAACGGAACTGCCGCCGGGTATCGTCGTTGACGACCCATGCCAGGCGGGTCTGGCTGTTTTCGGCAAGTTCCAGCAGCTTCGCCTTGTCCCCGGCCAGATCGCCCAGCAGACGGGTAAGATTTTCATTGGCTTCGTCGTTGCTGTAGCGGATGATTGTCTCTCCTTTGAAGAAGTTGATGACATCTGAGCCTTTCGCATATACGCCCCAGAGGATGAGTCCGGTGATGGTGAGTCCTATCGCCACCATGGGCAGGCGGTTGCTGCTGTTTTTACGGCGTGTCTTATATCGGTGATACATAGAAAAAGCGGGGGAACGGGGTTCGTGTTGTTTCAGTGGGGGGAAGATGGGAGCGACAGACGGTGTCCCGGCAGGGCGGAAGCCGCCGTGCCGATGACTGTCGGCTGTTTGATTAGAGATTGGCGCTGCATTTTTTCTGCTGTTCCTGAGCTTCTTTCAGGGCTTCGGGCTTGCCGGCGCAGAGGGTGACCACCTCGGCCCAGGCGTCGGCTGCGGCTTTCCATTGCTTTACTTCTGCGGCGGCGTAGCCTATGCTGCGCAGTACTTCATGCAGTTTGTCCTGATAGGCTGGTTTCAGTGAGCGGTATCCCTGAGCGGCAGCCTGGTATGCCTCCAGGGCTTGGGCTGTGTTGCCGGTGCTGTCCTCTGCCCGGCCGAGTTCATCGTTCAGCATGGCGAGGGACTCTACGTCCCCGGGGTTGTACTGGAGGCACAGGTCGCGCCCCTTTCTCAGCAGGGGAAGCGCTTCACGCGGGTTGCCCAATGCCAGCAGGCAGCGCCCGGCACCTTCCAACGGCTGAACGGTATCCCGCTCTGTACCCGCTATGCGGAGGCAGGCAGTGAAGTCACGGAGGGCGTCTTCATATTGTTCTGCGAGGAAGTGAGACCAGCCCCGCTGGTCATAGAAGGAGCTCCAGAAAGAATCAGAATCCGGGATGCGACCTTCTGCCGCGCCCTGGGCCTGATCAAGCAGGGAGATAGACTCCGCAGCATGGCCGGCTTCCACCTCCAGTGCAGCCAAGCTTCGCAGGGCGATCAGCCGGTACTGAAGATCGGCCGGGTCTCCGCCCATGGATTTAAGCGCCTTGCTGAACAGCTCGCGGGCTTCGGCTGTTTTGCCCATTTCGTACAAGGCCTGGCCGTAGCACACGCATGCCTGCGGGTGCAGAGCTTCGGCCCGGATGTTCTTACCGTTCACGGCAGATTCGAAGCACTTGCGTGCCGAGGCGGCATCGCCTGTGCGGCGATAGTGTGCTCCCAGGAAAACGAGGACGTCTGCCCGCAGAGCATCCCCCTTCTCTCCCATGGCTTCTGCTTCCTGACGGAGCTCAAACAGACCCTCCTCGCACTGCGGTGCCGGGCACTGAGTGGACATGAGTAATGCCAGGCGATTGTAGCAGGTCACCAGATGGTCGTGCTCTTTCCCCAGTTCGGCGAAGCGCTTGGAAGCAAAGCGATAGTAACCGAGGGCTTCCGTCAGGTGACCGCGCTGCTGAAGAGTGTGGGCTACGTCCACGGCACGTCGGCACCACATCTCCGTTTTCGGGACGGCGGAAAAGGTCCTGGCCACCAATGGCATAGCCTCACTCTCGTACCCGCGATTCAGCAGTTCTTTTTCGAGTGCCCACTGGGCTTCCTGCTTGACGGAGGGTTCTGCTATCCAGGAAAATGACAGTTCAGGCTCCTTGACACGGGCAAGCAGCTGCTCATCCGACTCATGTTCCAGCTGGAGAACGGCCAAGAGGTTTGCGACAGCCAGACTGTTCAGTTCGGCTTCGACTTGTCCTGAGGAGACGGCCTCTGCGTAACCGCGCTGATACCCGGCTGCATCCGCGCGTGACGAGCCCAGGAAGTAGGAGGCATAACTCAATCCCACTGCCAGGCAGGCCAAGCCACCCCAGAAGGCGTACTTGACAGCCGGCTTGAACTCCAACTCTAACTCCGGTTCCCGGTCACCGGGAGCCGGTGCCGGAGCTTGATGTTGCTCTTCTGCCATGATGGATACAGGCTATATGCGAGCGGGGTCGTCAGATCAGGCGCTCACCTGGTCAAGGTGGAAAGCGGCATGAACAACGCGGGCGGCCTGTTCGATATCGGCTGCGTCGACTGTGGTGGTGATGCGGATTTCCGAGGTGGCAATCATGCCTGTGGCGATGCCGGCATCAGCGAGAGACTGGAATACCGTCGCCGCGACGCCCGAGTGGGAGCGCATCCCGACGCCCACTACTGAGAGTTTCGCCAAACCGGCCTCTGTCTCCAGTTTGGCGTTCGGCCCGAGCTGCGGCAGCACGGACTTGAGGGCTGCTTGAGCAGCGCCCAGATCGCTCATGTTCATCGTGAAGGACTGTCGGGCCTTGCCGTCATGTGCGGTGTTGGCCACAATCATATCAACGTTGATTTCTGCCTTGGCGAGGGCAGTGAGTATCATGGCCGTGTAGGCCACGGGGGCAGTGATGCCCGACACGGTGACGCGGGCTTGGTTGCGTTCGATTGAGACGCCGCGGACAGCAAGCGACTCCATAGCTGTATTTTCTTCTTGCACGATGGTACCGGGATTATTGTTCATGGAATTGCGGACTTCAAAGACGACGCCAAACTTCTTGGCAAACTCAACGGAGCGGGCTTGCATGACCTTGGAGCCGCTGGAGGCCATTTCCAGCATCTCCTCGTAGGAGAGGACGGGGATTTTGCATGCGTCTTTCACCACTCTCGGGTCACAGGTGTAGACGCCGTCTACGTCGGTGTAGATCTGGCAGAGATCTGCTTTAACGGCTGCAGCCATCGCGATGGCCGACAAATCAGAGCCTCCACGGCCGAGCGTATGAATGCGGCCGTCGCGCGCTACGCCCTGGAAGCCGGCGCATATGACGATGTAGCCGTCGTCAAGAGCCTGGGTCACTCTGCTCGCATCGATATCATCAATCCGGCCGCGTGTGTGCGAGCCGTACGTGCGGATGCCAGCTTGAGCGCCGGTGAAGCTCTTGGCTTTGTACCCCATGTCGGTGATGGCCATGCTGAGCAGCGCGATGGACTGCTGCTCGCCAGTGGCCAGCAAGACGTCCATTTCACTCTCCGGCGGGTTGTCCATCACTTCGTGAGCCAGTGCGATGAGTTTGTCGGTCATACCGCTCATGGCAGAGACAACTGCTACCACCTGATTACCGCCCTGTTGCGTTTCAATCAGCCGGCGGGCTACATTGCGTATGCGATCGATGGTTCCTACGGAGGAGCCACCGTATTTCTGTACAATAAGTGCCATAGTTGTTAGTCGTTGAAGGTTTCTATCCGGAACACCACGGGGTGGCGGTCGATGTTCGGTACGCGGCCGATTTCCTTGAGGGCGGCTTTGAGGCGCCCCCATTTGCATTCGTGCACCATGAATACCAGGTTGCACCACGTCAGGCCTTTGCCGTCGGTAGTGCTGAAGGTGGACGAGGTGCGCGAGATGCCTATCTCGTAGCGGGCCAGCACGGAGGCTATCGCGGCGATGACACCGGGGCTGTCCTGAACCCGGAAGCGTACATAGTATGGCGTTACGGTTTCGCTGATGGGCAGGACTTCCAGGTTCTTGGCATAGGGGCGGAAGCCGGTGTGGAAATCGGGGTGCCGACGCTCGCGCATCGCAAGGACGAGGTCTCCTATTACGGCGCTGGAGGTCGGATTCTTGCCGGCTCCACGACCGTAGAATATGGTCTCGCCCACGATGTCTCCTTTGACGGCGATGGCGTTGAAGACGCCATCCACTTTGGACAGGATATGGTTCAGCGGCACAAAACTTGGCTGTACGCGCAGCTCCAGTTGGTCTGTTTCGGTATGGTGCTTGATGACCATCAGCAGCTTGATGGTGTAGCCCAGCCGGCCGGCAAAGTGCTGGTCTACGCTCTCAACGCGGTCGATTCCATATACAGAGATTTTGTCCGGCTTGAGCGGGATTCCGTATGCGACGGCTGCCAGAATCAGGGCTTTGTGGGCGGCATCCCACCCGTTGATGTCGAAGGTCGGGTCTGCTTCTGCGAAGCCAAGTTTCTGGGCACTTTCCAGTGCATCCCGGAGGGAGGTCCCTTTCTCCCTCATGGAGGTCAGGATGTAGTTACTCGTGCCGTTGATGATGCCGACAATACTTTGCACATTGTTGCAGATGAGAGAGTTCTGCAAGCTCTGCACAATGGGGATTCCTCCGCCGCAGGAGGCCTCGAAATACAGCGGCACACCTTTCTCGCCGGAAAGGCGAAACAGTTCACCTCCAAATTCGGCCAGCACGGCTTTGTTGCCGGTTACAACCGGTTTGCCTGCTTCCAGTGCCGCTTTGATTAGACGATATGCTTCGGTCGTTCCTCCGATGAGCTCGATGATGATATCGATGTTGGGGTCTTCCACCAGGTCATGCCAGTCGTCCGTCAGCAGTTCGGGCGCGATTTCTACCTCCCGGGGGCGATCCAGCCGACGCACGGCTACACGCCTCACCTCAAACGGTATCTGTGCCCGAGCCTCCAGCAAATCATGATTGCGGCACAGTGTTTCGTACACACCCGTGCCAACGGTACCCAAACCTACCAGGCCGATTTGAAGCATTTTACCTGTCATATCGCGCGGAGATTGTAGCGTCAAATGATGTCAAACTCAAGCTTTTATTCTCGGGAGATACCATCCCCGTGCTGTATTGTCATTCTGCACGCCGATACAATAACAAAGCGAGCACATGATCTGACTCTGCCGTGCATGATAGGAGACAGCGGGGTTATGGGAGATGCCTCGTGCGCTCTCTGTTGTACTGGGAAGTCCGAATGCCGGGTACGGTGTGACTCACTGGCGCAGGGGTTGCGGATTTGAAGAGAGAGGGTAGGAAGTGGGGTCTCCTGGCGCGGAGGGGATGACGCGGAGGGTAGGTGTGCCGTGGGGGCGGCTGGAGGGCCAGCCAAAGAGTCGGATGGCACTGTATTCAAAGCGGGTGCGGGGGAGACCGATTTGGCGGCGCTGGCGCAGGAATGCGCGGTCGGCTTGGAGGCGGGGGAAGTGAGCACCGGCGGCAAGGGCGTGATAGAGAGCGTCGTGCAGGAGGGTGGAGGTGAGATCGGCGCAGGTGGTGGTGCCGATGGTCATGCCATCCCATGTGTAGCCGGGGTAGATGATGAAGACGTTGCCTCGGGCTTCCATGTAGACGCGCGTGGGGGTGTCCGGGTCGACGCCCCGCCAGTACCCGAGTCGCAGGAGGGGGTCCCGCCAGATGAGGGTACGTGTGGTGCGCAGGCAGAAGCCGGGCGATTTCTCCGGGAGGTATTCGTACCAGTTGTGGCTTTCACGGGCTGCGTGGATGACGTCGTTGGTGATTGTTTTGCCGAGTATAGCGGTGCCTATCTGCTCACACTGGCAGAGGATCAGCGCCGTGAGGGTGAGGAACAGCAGGGGATGGGGTCGGTGTGCCACGTTGGGGATTGGTGGTGCAGGTGGTGGTGGTTGGTGGTGCAGGTGGCGGTTGGGGCGGCAGTTGGGGACTGCGGCAGTTGGGATCTTGGGATTCGGTTTTGGAAGAATGCTCGGTGGTGTATGGGTGGAGCACGTCTGTTGTTCCGGCGGGTGGGGAGGATGGACTTTAATCTTGCGGGAAGAAAGAGGGAAGCGAGCCTCTTGCGGGGCTCGCTTCTTACAGATATTTTTTGCCATGAGGCATTGCTTCCCGGGAGGGAATGCCTCAGGGAGGCTGTTTCCCGGCGTTAGGCCTGGGCTGCCTCGTCCTTGGTGATGACCTTGGCGTTACGGGCAAGGAGGTCGAGGACCTTGGAGGTGATGATGGAAAGGCGGATGCCTGTCATGCGGTTTTCTTTGTGCAGTTTGCGGATGAAGCTGCGCAGGTTTTTCTCGCCGGCTTGCTGAGCCATGGAGGCAATGGACTCGTACATCTCATTGTCGGTGGCGATGACGTGCTCGCGGCGGGCGATTTCTTGGAGGGCAAAGTAGACGCGAAGGTTGCGCTCGGTTTCGCTCTTGCAGCTTT
Organism: uncultured Akkermansia sp.; assembly: GCA_944390825.1. Lineage (GTDB taxonomy): Bacteria > Verrucomicrobiota > Verrucomicrobiia > Verrucomicrobiales > Akkermansiaceae > Akkermansia. The sequence goes on along the minus strand of CALXRG010000004.1, from coordinate 149,026 downwards.
CACGGAAGTTGTCCATGTCTTTGGCTGCTTCATAATTGCCGGCTTGAATAGCAGCGTAGAGCTTGCGCTGAGCAGTGTTTTCGTTTTCGCGCTCGACGAGCTCTGCCGGGAGGGCGAAGCTGAGCTGATCAGCGAGTTTGTCGGAGATCTGGTCAGCTTTGGCTTCGTTGATGGCGCGTTCCTTGAGGTTTTTGAGGTTTTCCCGGACGAGGTCACGAATCTCATCCATGCTCTTGTCAGGCAGGGTGCCGGCAAAAAGTTCGGGGGTGATTTCCGGGACTTGCTTTTCACGCACTTCTTTGACGGTGCAGGAGAAGAGGATTTCCTTACCGGCAAGTTCGGAGATGGGGAAGTCTTCCTTGAGGGTGACGGGGATGTCCTTGGCATCGCCGGCGCTGAGGCCTTCGAGGCCTTCGCCCAGGCCGGGGATGAACTGATCCTCACCGATGGAGACCCAGTGCCCTTCCCGGCCTTCCATGAAGCCGACGGACTTGCCACAGTACTCGGCGGTGGGTTTTCCTTCGATGCTGGTCTTGAAGTCGATGACGGCGATGTCGCCTTTGGCGGCGGGTCGCTCGACGACGAGGTGCTGGGCGGAGGCTTCGGCATATTTCCGGAGTTGCTCGTCCACTTCTGCATCGCTGACGTCGCTGGTGCCGACTTCTACTTCGATGCCCATGTACTCAGGCAGGTCAAAATTGGGCACCGTGGTAAGAGTGGAGCTGAGGGTGATGGAGCCGTCCGGTTGCTCGGTAAGCTCGCAGGTACCAAAGTCCAGAACCTTGAGCTCGGGGTTGTCGTTGAGCGCCTGTTCCTGGGCGTCGGTTTTGAGGCGATATTCAAGTTCTTCGCGGATGGAGTCGGCATAGCGTTTCGCGATGATGCTCTTGGGGGCTTTACCGGGACGGAACCCGGGAACGCGGGAATTCTTCGTGTAGGTGCTGATGATGTCATTTTTAATGACGCTCACCTCATCAGCAGAGACAGTAACGTTGAGCGTTGCCTCGCAATCGCTTGTCTTATTGATGGTGATATCCATGATGTGTAGCAATGTGAAGTGGTAAAATCGCCCGCGCAGCTTACACTATTTGCCCGCAAATTGCAAGCGCATAATGTGATATGGCGTTCTCCCCGGGATTTTTTGGGGACAAGCCGCTCGCCGCGCTGCTGTATTTTGCCCTGTGCCCTGGCTCGCGGGTGTCTTGTTTTCCGAGTGAAGACCGGAGGGTTGCGAAACGCCGGAGGGCTGCGAAACGAAGGGGAAAAAGGGGAAGGAAAGACGGCAAGCCTCCAGAACGTATACCACCACCGTGACGCCCGGGTGACGGGTTTTCCGGCCAAGGTCCCGGTGTCAGGACGGCAGGGGAAGGACGGCAAGGGGGACGGCAAACCCTCCAGTGAAGGATGAGGGGTCAGACCAAACCGTCCTTGACGGCGGCTTCATAGACGTCGGGGGTACACCGGGGACAAGCTTCAACCCAATGGCCCGGAATGGGTTCGACGAGACGGGGCCGGATGAGGAGTTCTTCCTCCGGGACTCCCATGCGCTGGCAGAAGCGGCAGCCGGGTACCATGTCGCTGAGGGCGGCGACGCTATTGGGGATGGTGGGCAGGAGGCTTTTCGGCTGGTATTCCAGTCGGGGTGTGGAGGCCAGGAGGGCTCGGGTATAAGCGTGCAGCGGGTTGGAAAACAGTTCGAAGACGTTGGCGGACTCGACAATGCGCCCGGCGTACATGACGAGGACGCGGTCGCAGTTTTGTGCGATGACGCCGAGGTCATGAGTGATGAGGAGGGCACCGGCGTTGAGTTCTTCGCGCAGTTCGCGGATGAGGCTCAGGATTTGCTGCTGGACGGTGACGTCGAGGGCTGTGGTGGGTTCGTCGGCGATGAGAAGGTCCGGGCGGCAGGCCAGGGCTATGGCGATGACGACGCGCTGGCGCATCCCGCCGGAGAGGGAATGCGGAAACTCGGAGGCGCACCGTTCCGGGTCGGGGATGCGGACGTATTCGAGCATGCGGATGGCTTCCAGCCAGGCGGCGTGTGCCGACATGGAGCGATGCAGCATGAGGACTTCGGCAATTTGCTGTCCGATGGTTTGCACGGGGTTGAGGGCGTGCATGGGTTCCTGGAAGATGACGCCGACGCGCCCGCCGCGAATGCTGCGCAACCGCCGCGGTGACATGCGCAGGATGTCCCGGTCTCCGAAGATGACGGAGCCGCTCATGATGCGGCCTTCGGGTTTGGGCAGCAGGCGCATCAGGCTCATGGCGGTGACGCTTTTGCCGCAGCCGCTTTCGCCGACGATGCCGACACACTCACCGCGGTAGATGTCGAAGCTCACGTCGTCTACTGCCCGAAGCAGGCCGGCTTCGGTGTCAAAGCAGGTGACGAGATTGCGTACTTCGAGCAGTTTTTCATTGTACATTGTCGGCGGATGTAGGGGGTGGGGGTGGCAGGGGGATGTCGATGACCTGCTCGGGGAAGGTTTCGCCCCGGCTGCGGGCGTCGAGGGTTTCGCGTTTGATGGTTTCGTCGATCCAGTAGAGGTGGCTGTCGAGGGGGTCGTAGTAGCGTGGGGGGCAGAAGCGGCAGTCTTCTTCGTCCGGCCAGCGCACCCAGCGCCACTGAGCAAAGCGCACGAAGCCGGAGTACCAGCCGGGGATCCAGGAGTATGTGCGAGCGATGAGTTGCTGGACGCGGTGGTGAGCGCGGATGGCTTCTTCTTCGGTGGAGGCGTAGCGGGTGGAAAGGATGGCGCTGTCCATACTCGGGTAGCTGGTGGCGGTGATGTTGGAGGTGCCGCGGGCAATGGTGCCGTCCGCGTTGAAGGCGGATTGGGAATGGAACATGGGTGCAGGATTCGGCATGGGTGGCGACATGCCCCAGGCGAAAAGGGAGGCTTGCACGTGTTTGTCCATGACTTTGCGGTAGAAGACGGTGTCATCCATGGGGTCGTAGCGCAGGTCTACGCCACAACGCTGGGCGTACTCGCGCAGGACGCTCATGCAGTTGGCAAAGAGGGGATCGGCGCGGGAACTGACGGTGATGCGGAGGCTGCGACCGTCCCGATTGCGCAATATGCCGTCGGGTCCTTCTTCGGTGTAACCGGCTTTGGCGAAGAGTTCGCGCGCTTTTTCGGGGGAATAGGGGGCGGCGGTGATGGTGTCATCGGTATACGCGCCGAAGCCTTCAAAAAAGGAGCCGGCGCGGGTGGCATCGCCGCGGAAGATGATGGCGATGACTTCCTGCATGTTGAAGGCATAGTGGAGCCCGGCGCGCAGGTATCGGTTGTGCAGCATGGGATCGGTGCTGTTGAGGTAGATGCCCAGGCAGTTGCGCGGCCAGAGGTTGTTGAACTGCACGCGCTGGATGAGACCCTGATAGACGGGTTCGATTTCCAGGCCTTCGTACCAGAAGTCCGGTTCGCTGGAGGTGTAGACGTCGAGCTCCCCGATGCGGAAGAGTTCGCGGGCTTTCATGGCGTCTGATACGTAGGAGTAGACGATGTGATCGACGTTGCAGGAGTAGCGGGTGTAGCGGCGGTCGGCTGCCCACCAGTCGGGCACTCGCTCCAGGACGATGCGCCGGCCCATGATGACGCCCTGATCTTCCGCGACGCGGTAGCCGCCGGTGGTGGGGGCGGCCCGCCACTGGTATCTCGTGGTGTAGTCCGGCCCGAACTCGGCGTAAAATCCGGTGCAGCAGGCGGGGATGGAGGCGAAGAAGGGGGCGTAGGGCCGCGGGTGCGGTAGGGTGACGGCGAGTACGCGGTTGCCGTAGATGGTGATGCGTGAGAAGTTGGAGAGGTAGTAGTCGCGGAAGAAGGGTTCCATGCTGTACTCGGAGGTGCGCACGTACAGGGAGGTAAGGAAGTCGCGGGTGGTCAGGGGGGCCCCGTTGGAGAAGCGGGCGCGCTCATCGAGGTGGAAGTAGACGGTGCAGCCGTCCGGCGAGACGGCCCAGCGGTCGGCGGTGCCGGGGATGAGTTGCTGGGTGCCGGGGTGGAAGCGTACGAGCGGGATTTCGATGTCGTCGTACAGGTAACGGCGGCTGGAGGTGTAGCTGCCGGGGCCGAAGTGCAGCAGTGTGTTGGGGAAGGAGCGCGGGAGGGCCATGCGCATGACGCCGCCTTTGATGGCTTTCGGGCTGCCGAGTTCGGGCTGATCCATACCGTCCTGCCACTGCAAATCCGGCGGCAGGTCATCTTCTGTGCGGAATACGAGGTAATCGCCCAAGGCCTGGCGCTGCTGGAGGCTTTGCAATTTGACGTACGATTCCTGCATCTGCACGGTGAGATGATCTCTGTCGGCGTCGCTGACCTGACGGAAGCGAAGCTGGACGAGGATTGATGCCATTCGGCTGCTTTCCTCGCGTATCTGTTGGTGGACGTACTGAGAGGCCTGTTCGTTCCACCGGCGGACAAATCCTCGGAAGCCATGGGGCATGCGCCAGTAGCGTGTGAAAAAAGGCAGGCCGTCTTCTTCGGAAAATCCGGCTGGCATGGTTTCTTCCGGCGGCATGTTCCAGTTGATTCCCTCTGCGCTGTGTTCACCGTCGCAGCTGGTGAGGAGCGGGGATAGCGCGCAGGTCAGCCCGGTTAGGATCAGCAGGGCTATGCGGCGCAGTGGGCTGGAGCTCAGCGGTGTCATAGGGGTGGGTGGGGATATTCGCAGTGGGTGTTTGGCGGTGGCGGGGGGTGGGGTTATTCGTAGTAGGTGTGGCGCCGTGGGTCAAGGACTTCGCGGATGGCTTCACCGATGAATGTAACGAGAAGCAGGATGCCGACCAGCGCCAGGAAGGCGCAGGAAACGAGCCACGGTGAGCTGAGGCGCCGCAGGCCTTCGTTGAGGAGTCGACCCCAACTGGCGTAGGTATCCGGCACGCCGAAGCCCATGTAATCCAGCGAGGCGATGGTCAGAATCACGCCGGCGATGCTGAAGGGGGCCAGGGTCACCAGGATGCTGGTGAGGTTCGGCAGGATATGGCGGCGCAGGATGTGGAAGGAACCGGCTCCCATCACGCGTGCGGCTGCGACGTACTCGCGGTTTTTCTCCTGCATGGTCGCGGTGCGCACCATATAGGTCATGTGCATCCAGCCAAAAACAGACAGTAACGAGAGGATCAGGAACATGCCGCGCCAGGAAGGCGGCACCATGTCCGAGAGAATCATGACGACGTAGAGGAAGGGCAGCTGGCTGAGGATCTCGATACAGCGCTGAGTGAAGAGGTCGAACTTACCGCCGTAATAGCCCATGAGCATGCCGATGGTCAGGCCGATGGCGTAAGTGACCGGCAGGTAAAAGAGGGAGGCTTTGATGTTGACCTGCAGTCCGCCGTAGAGGTAAGCCAGCATATCTGCTCCCTGGGTGGTTGTGCCAAGCAGGTGGCCCCCTGTCAGCGGCGGGGTTGGGTGGTAGTGAATACGGCAGAGCCGGGCGGGGTCGGTCTGGTCGAGGAAGTCCTTGAGGTAACCTTCGCCGCTGAAGTGCTCCTCGGTGAGCTTGCCTTCACGGTATGTCGCACCGTAGACCTCGCGGCGGTCGCGCAGCCAGCCCTGGGTGTAACCATCGGGCAGACCGCGGCGGTAGCGAATGCGCAGGTGGGGCTGGCCGTCTTCGTAGAGGCGGCAGGCCTGCCCGTTGAAGGGGAGCCCCTTCTCATCCAGCAGGATACCGTCCTGTTCGTGAAGTTCCTCGATGGGGAACGGTACGGCGTCCATCGTGGGGTTGTAGGGCACAAGCGGCATGAGTACGGTGGAGGGCATCCCCGGCTCTCCCGCATGGGCTTTGAGGTAACGGTAATCGGCTTCGGCCAGGGCCTCGTCTCCTGTGAGCCCGAAGGTTTCGCCGGGAATGACACCGCGCTGGAACGCCGGGAAATACCACTGCCCCTCATAGCTGACAAAAAGAGCACGCCTGCCAACCAGACTTTGATCGAGCGCGGCCAGCACCATAAGCCCCGCGAGGATGATGAGTGAAATATACCCACGCTTGATCTGCCGGAATCGGCGCAGACGCGACTTGTAGTGCGGCGGCAGGCGCAGATCGAAGCTGCGGCGCGTCAGCAGGTACAGCCCCACCAGAACGAGGCCCAGCATACACAGCCAGCCGAACCAATGCACTTGCCCCTGCACAGCAAGGAAAGGAGCATACGCCTCCCCTACCCTCAGAAATGGCAGCTCGCGGCTCACGGTAAACGGCCAGGATATGGTCGGCAGCAGCCACCCGCGCAGCTCCCCTGCTCCTCCCAGCACGGCCAGCAGGATCAGCAGGATGGCTATGAGGTTCTTCTTCATGAATCAAATCGGATACGGGGGTCGATACAAGCCACGATGATATCCGAAAGCAGGTTCCCGACGATCATGAACACGGAGGTGAGCAGCAGCGCCCCCATCATCAGCGAGTAGTCCTTATCCATCAGCGCCTGGTAACTCAGCATACCGAACCCCTGGATGTCAAACACCCGCTCGATGAGCACAGACCCGGCCACGACGGTGCAGATCACCGGGCCGAAGGTCGAGGCGATGGGGATGAGGGCATTGCGCAGCGCGTGCCGGAAAACGGCGACCCGGTAGCTCACCCCCTTGGCGACCGCTGTGCGGACGTAATCGGCGGAGAGCTGCTCCATGAGGCAGTTTTTCATCATCATGGTGGTCATGGCGAAGGTCGAGACGACGTAGCAGGTCAGGGGCAATGCTGTATGCATCAGCAAGTCCCGGCACTGATCCGCAAAGCTCAGCTGCTCGAAGTTCGGGCTGACAAGGCCGTAGAGCGGAAACCACTCCAAACGGGCTCCCAGATACACCAGCATGAGGGCGCCCAGCGCGAACCCCGGCACGGCATAACCGATGAAAATAAGAATACTGCTCAAGCTGTCAAAAAGGCTCTTATGGCTCAGCGCTTTGAAGACGCCCAACGGGATACTGACCACATAGGTGATAAACGCCCCGAGCAGCCCGAGGTATAATGACACGGGAAGACGCTCGGCGATCATGCTGATCACAGGTTCTCCGTACTTGTAGGAGCGCCCGAGGCTCCCTTGGAGCAGTCCATTGTATGCTTTACGGTAAGCGACGACACGCCACTTATTGCCCGCGGGGCTTTCCTCGTAGGCCTGAATCCGGCTTTCGTCCGTCACGCGGTGGCGCCGCGCCCAGCTCTGTGCCCGATCATGGGGGGACTCCAGGCGCAGCAGCCAGCCCTCTTCGTCGAACCAGGGTTGCGTCAAATACACCAGATTCGTGCCCTCCCGGTGGACATCCAGCACCCGGGCCTCCCCTGTGGCAGAAGTGAGAGTCAACCGGGCAAAGCCGTCATCATCCATCTCCTCCCGGGAGATAGCGATAGCCTTCCGCCGAACGCCAAGCCACTGAAGGTAAGCCAGCCACGTGGGTTCCCGAAGGTTAAACAAATCCTCCAGCCTCTCGATATCGGCATCCGACATCACCGCCACGGCCCCCACTCCTGCCTTATCCCCGGAAAGAGCACTCATCGTATGCTCCTGCATCATACGCTCCACCGGGCCACCGGGCACCATCCGCGTCAGGCAGAAGACGATGAAGGTGATGCCAATCAGCGTGATGGGCATCAGCATAAGGCGTCTGAGCAGATACGTCCGCATACCTACTCGCCCATTCTACCTTTTTCCTGCGACTGAAGCAAGCATGGAGTTGAATCCACCCTATCTTTGTGTCCTTCTTTACTGACTCCGCTTATTTCCGGAAATCCGGCTTTCCTCTCCTTGCCGGATTCTCTCGGGACAGCTCACCACAGGGCAAAGCCCCGCCAACTTTCTCCCGGTATCTACCCCCCCCAGTTCCTTGCTATCCCCGATACCCGACGGCAGCTCATTGAGCCCATCCTCCGACCCTGTCGGTCTTCCTTACCTTCTTCCTTACCTACTCCCCCTGGAAGGAGAGATCCACCACACAGGCAGCGGCCGCCCCGTGCCGGCCCGACTCAGCCCGCGGGGTGATTCTTGCGGGGACGCAATCCCCTGGGATAACGGGAAAGAGGTTCTTCCGCGCGGCACTTTTCGAAGGCGCATTCCGGATTCGCGGGGAACTCCGCCAGGGAGGCCATCAGGAGATCGCGCGTGTGCAGAGCAGCCTGCAGCGCGGCTTCCTCGCCCCCGTACTGCTTGTCAGAAAAATAACGCGTATAATGCCGCTGCTGGCGGCAAATCGTCAGGCGCCAACCCTGGAAGGAAGTGAACTCATAGGTGAAGCGGGTGATATGTTTGTACGTCTTCATGCGTGGTACACTCACCTTATAACATACACCCTATCTGCTTGTCAGTTCTTATTAGCGGTCATACCCGAAACTTGTATGGAATTTACCGGCCGACCGCCCTATGATAAAGACCTATGCTCGCACGCACCATCACCTTCCGCTGCTCCGAAGCTCAGCTGTGCCGCATGCAGCAAGCCATCGGGCAAACAGATGCGAACCGCGCCGCTCTCATCAACGCCGCGCTGGAAGACTTTCTGGACTTCGCAGAGAGCCCGGACATCCGATCTCTGGATCTGTTCGCCCTGGTCGATACGGTCGATGCTCAGGGCGGGGGCTGTTTGTTTGGCGATCAGGCATAACGCAGCCTGTTCCCTGCTCTTCTGCTCGAAAGGGAAGCAACTACTCATCGTGACGACACCCGGCGTCGAAACATGCCAAGGGCGTACCGGGTGTCGTGCCGCGCTGAGGTCTTACCTCTCACACCGCGCCAAGCAGAGGCCAATCAAAGTGCTGCGGCTCTCGCTCGGGCTATGGCCCGCATGATTTCGCCGATGATCAGCACAGGGAGAGTGACGAGGATGAGGGTGAGCCAGTCTGCCAGGCTGAGGGGGACGGTGCGCATGATTTCTCCCCCGTAGGTGACGGCGAGGTATTGGCCGACGAGGATGATGAGGGCGATGAGCAGGAAGGAGCGGTTGGCCAGCAGTCCGCTGAGGAAGCTTTTGCTGGTGCCGTAGACGCGGGCGTTGAAGAGGTTCCAGAATTGGAGGAGGACGAAGCCGGTGAAGAGCATGGTGACGTCGCGGGTGTCGAGCTGGCGGCCGCCGCGGGCGAGGGTGCTGATGTAGAGCTCGGCGGCGAGGATGAAGGTGATGCCGAGACCGAGGATCCAGCGCCACATGGAGGGGGTGATGATGAAGGCGCGCTTGTCGCGCGGGGGAAGGTCCATGACGTCATCGCTCGGGGGCTCGGTGGCGAGGGCGAGGGCGGCGAAGGTGTCCATGATGAGGTTAACCCAGAGCATTTGGGTGACGGTGAGGGGGAGCTCACAGCCGGTGAAGGGGCCGAGGGCGACGACGCCGCAGGCGGCGAGGTTGACAGTGAGCTGGAAGACGATGAACTTCTGAATGTTGCGGTAGAGGGAGCGTCCCCACTTGACGGCGCGGGTGATGCTGGTGAAGGAGTCGTCCAGGAGGATGATGTCGGAGGCTTCTTTGGCGACGGAGGTGCCGGTGATGCCCATGGAGAGGCCGACGTCGGCGTGGTTGAGGGCGGGTGCGTCGTTTGTGCCGTCGCCGGTGACGGCGACGACGTGGTGCCGGGCCTGGAGGGTATTGACGAGGCGCATTTTGTCCAAGGGTTTGGCACGGGAGAGAACGCGCAAGTCGTCGACGCAGGCGGCGAGTTCGGAGTCGCTGAGGCGGGCGAATTCGTCACCTGTCATGACGGCGTGGCGCGGGAGAGTGCCGGCGGGGAGCAGGCCGATTTCGCGGCCGATCTGGCAGGCGGTTTCTTTGTTGTCGCCGGTGACGATTTTGACCCCGACGCCTGCATGCAGGCAGGTGGCGACGGCGTCGGGGACGTCCGGCCGTACGGGGTCCTGGATGACGAAGCAGCCCAGCCAAGTGAGACCTTGGCATGCCTCTTTGAGGGTTTCGGGGGACGTGGGAGCACTGCCTTGTACGGTGCCGCAGGCAAGGCCGAGGACGCGCATGGCCTGGCGCTGTGCGGCGGCGATGGTAGCGCGGATGGTTTCGCGGCGGGTGTGATCCCACTGGCCGTCGTAGGAAGAGGTGCAGCGCTCGAGGATGATTTCAGGCGCGCCTTTGATGTAGATCACCGGGGCGTCGTGTTGCAGGGGGGAGGCGACGCAGGTGGCCATGAATTTATTGTGGGTGGAGAAGGGTAGCTGGGTAATAAGGCGGGCGGCGTGGCGCAGCGGGGCGTAGTCACAGCCGTGGTCGCGCAGGAAGAGGAGCATGGCTCCTTCAGTGACGTTGCCGAGGACGGTCCCGGTCTCGCTGAGGTCGGCGGTGGAGTTGGTGGCGATGGCTTCGGCCAGCAGGGGGAAGATGGGGGCTTGGGCTTGCTGCTCGGCGAGGCCAGGGAAGAGGGCTTCACGGACGCTCATGCGATTCATGGTGAGGGTGCCGGTTTTGTCGGAGCAGATGACGGTGGCGGCTCCGATGGTTTCGCAGGCATCCATGCGGCGTACAAGGCAGTTTTGCCTGGCCATTTTGCGCATGCTGTAGGCGAGGCTGAGGGTGACGCTCATGGGGAGGCCTTCCGGGACGGAAACGACGATGAGCGTGATGGCGATCATGAAGTACGTAAGGATGCTGCCGGCAGCCTCGGCGGTGAGCCAGGTGGAGGGTTGCCAGGTGACGCAGCCAAGCTGGACGATGAGAGCCAGCAGCAGCAGGAAGACGATGGCGCCAGTGCCCAGGCATTTGCCCCACCCTGCCCCGCCTTGCCGGAGGATGGCGGGCTCGGGAAGTCGCAGGCGCATGTAGCTGAGGAGGTCGCGCAGGACGGGATACCACAGGTTGAAGAGAGCGGCGGCGAGGCTCACAAGGGCAATGGCGAAGAAGGTCCACTGGCCGGAGCTCAGGCGGAGGTTGCCCAGCAGGACGTCGTGGATGATGAGGGCGGCAAAGAGAAGCAGGGCGATGGAGGAGCCGGCGACGCTGATGGCTTTGCAGAGGGCGTCGAGCTGGAGATTGAGCGGGGATTTGCTGTCGGCCCCGGCAGTAGCGGCGGTGGCGACTTTGCCGATCTCAGTGGCGTCGCCGACGTGGGTGACGCAGATGGTGGCGTGGCCTTCGGTGACGAGGGTGCTGCGCAGGACGATGTCGTCGGCGTAGGCGCCGGGGTGACCGGGGGCACCAGCGTCCGGACCAGCGCCGGAGGCGGAGGGATGAGCAGCGGGATTGATGGGATGCTTCAGGACGGGCTCGGATTCGCCGGTGAGGGAGGATTGGTTGACGCGGAAGGATACGGCTTCCAGGACGACGCCGTCGGCGGGGATGTCGATGCCGGTTTCCAGCAGGACGATGTCACCGACGACGATGTCGTTCTTGGGAATCATGGTGGGCTTGCCGTCGCGCAGGACGCGCATGGGGGTGACGTCGTTGACTTGGTTGAGGATGTCGAATTCTTTACTGGCGCGGTATTCGTTGAAGAAGCTGACGGTGGTGGCGAGCAGAACGGCACCGAGGATGCCGATGCTTTCCAGCATGCTGTGACCGGGGACGAGGAGGACGGGGATGAAGGAGATGACGACGGCGACGAGCAGGATGATGATGAGGGGATCGGTGAACTTGCCGAGCAGAAGTTTCCACCAGGGGTCGCGCTTGGGTGGGGTGAGAGTGTTGCGGCCGTGCTGGCGGCGGCTTTCTTCGACTTGGGCTGAGGTGAGTCCGGTGGTGGGGTCGGTGTAGGTCATGTGCGTGAGGATGCTGTGGTACGATGGGTCGAACCGGGTTATTGTACGGCGGAAAGGCTTCCTTGGCAAGGGTTGTTTTGTGACGGCTTGCTCACAGTGTCACCTGGGCGGGCCGACGTAGGTGATGCGCCCCCCCTGCTCTCCGGCTCCCGGCCCGAGTTCGATGAGGTAGTCGGCTTGCTGGAGGATACCGGTGTGGTGCTCGATGCAGAGGACGGTGTGGCCGGTGTCGCGCAGGTGGTAGATGGCGCGCAGGAGGCGCTCGACTTCGGCGAAGTGGAGGCCAGTGCTGGGTTCATCCAGCACGATGAGGTAGTGCTCGGCGCGGCGGCCGGTGCGTTTGGTAGCGGCTTGGGCGAGGTGGGTTGCGAGTTTGATGCGCTGGGCTTCGCCGCCGGAGAGGGTGGTAACGCTGCGGTCGAGGCTGAGGTAGCCGAGTCCCAGGTCGTCGAGGGCACGCAGGATGGCGGCGGCGGCGGGGACAGGGGCAAAGAAATCGAGGGCTTCGCGGACGGTGAGGGCGAGGGCTTGGGCGATGGATTTGCCGCGCCAGGTGACTTCGAGGGTTTCGCGGTTGTAGCGGGCGCCGTGGCAGGCGTCGCAGGGGGTGTAGAGGTCGGCCAGGAAGTTCATGTCGACTTGCAGCATGCCGGTGCCTCCGCAGCGCTCGCAGCGTCCTCCCCGGGTGGTGAGGGAGAAGCGGGAGGCGGTGTAGCCGCGCTGCCGGGAAAGCGGGAGGGCGGCGTAGAGCGGGCGCAGGACGTCCAGCAGGCCGGTGGCGGAGGCGGGGGTTGAGCGGGCGGAGCTCCCCAGGGGAGATTGGTCGACGAGGATGGCGCGGGTGATGCTGCCGGCGCCTTCGACGCTGCCAGCTTTGAGGGCGGGCAGCAGGCATTCGTGCACGAGGGTGCTTTTGCCTGAGCCGCCGGGGCCGCTCAGGCAGGTGAAGGCACCCAGCGGAAGGCGCAGGTCGATGTCGCGCAGGTTGCGGGCGCGGGCATGACGCAGGCAGAGCCAGTCGGCATGCTCCAGGGATTTGGGGGTGGCCGTCGGCATGCGGCGGCGGCCGGCCAGCCAGGCACCGGTGGGGGAGTCAGGGTTTGTCAGGATGTCGCTGTAGCGGCCCTGGGCCAGGATGCGGCCGCCTTCGGGGCCGCTGCCGGGACCCATTTCGATAAGCCAGTCGGCGGCGGCGAGCAGCTGGGGGTCGTGCTCAACGATGAGGATGGTGTTACCTTTGTCGCGCAGGCGCTTCAGGGCGGTGATAAGGCGGTCGGTTTCGCGGGGGTGCAGGCCGATGGTGGGTTCGTCCAGGATGTAGAGGACGCCGGAGAGGCCGCCACCGATCTGCCCGGCGAGGCGTGCCCGCTGGAGTTCGCCGCCGGAGAGGGTGTTGGTGGGGCGCGCGAGAGTCAGGTAGCCGAGGCCAAGTTCGCTCAGGCACTCCAGGCGCCGGCGCAGTTCACTGAGGGCTTGGGTAATAGGCGCACGGTAGGTGGGCGGGATGCTGAGCCGGGGCAGCAGCTCCAGGTTGTGGGCGATGCTTTGCTGGCAGAAAGAAGCAAGATTGAGCTCGCGGCCTCCGAAGTCGAGAGTAACGGCAAGGGCGGTGGGGTTGAGGCGCATGCCGTGGCAGTCCGGGCAGGTGATGAGGTGCTTGGCGCGGGGAGATTCGATGAGGCCGAGACCATCGCAGCGGGGACAGGCGCCGTGCCGGGAGTAGTGGGAGAAGAGTCGGGGGCTGAGCTCGGGCAGGGTGAAGCCGGTGTCGGCGTTGCGGTAGCGGGTGTGGTAGTGGTGCAGCTCGGGCTCGTTGCCAGGAGCTTGCTCGAGCGTGCGCAGTTCCTCCGGGCAGAGGCGCAGGGCGGCTTCGACGGAGTCGGCGATGCGGGATTCGGCGCCGGGTTTGATGACGATGCGGTCGATGACGAGTTCGCAGGTGTCGTCTGGCTTCGGGGGGCTGGACTCGAGCTCTTCGAGGTCGCGGATGGTACCGGCAACGCGCACGCGCAGGTAGCCGAGTTTGCGCAGTTGCAGGATGCCGGAGGCGGGCTCGAGGGTGAAGGCTGGTGGCAGGGGGGCCAGCAGGGTGAGGCGGGTACCCGCCGGCAGGGCGGTGAGGATGGCTGCAATTTCGTCCGGGCTGAGCCGGGTAAGTATTTGCCCGGTCTCCGGGTCGTGGGGTACGCCGATGGCGGCGTAGATGATGCGCAGGTAGTCGAGGGTTTCGGTGAGGGTGCCCAACAGGCTGCGGGTAGCTCCGGGGCTCGCGCCCTGCTCCAGACAGAGGGCGGGCGGCAGGCCCTCAATGCTGTCGACTTGCGGTTTTTCCGGGCGGGCCAGCAGACGGCGGGCTCCCGGTGAGAGGCAGTCCAGAAAGCGCCGCCGGGATTCGGCGAAGAGTGTGTCGTAGGCCAGGGTGCTTTTGCCTGAACCGCTCGGCCCCATCAGCGCAATGATAGCGCCGGCCGGCAGGGTAAGGCTGATGTGCTGCAGGGTATTCTGCGAGGCGCCTGTGATGCGGATGTCCATGAGCGTGGCTGTGCTGGCATCAGTAAGTGCCCTATCAGTAGGTGTCCTTGTAGCGGGTGAATTGCCCGGTATGACTCCCGCCGGGGTCAATCGTGAGCTTGGCACAGCGGCAGTTGCCACGCAGTTCTCCGTTGCGCCGGATCTCGATCTCGCCCGGACTGCTCAGGTTCCCTTCCACCAGGCCATTGATGATGGCGCTGCCGACTTCAGCAATGTGGGCAAAGGTGACGTGGCCCCCTTTTTTGACGTGGAGCGTGGCGGCCCCAAACTTGCCATCCTCGTTCAGGGTGCCGCGTACTTTCAGTTTGCCGCTGCACTGGAAGGAGCCGGTCGCCACGCCGTAGACAGTGAGATTCCGGCAAATGATGGAGAGGTGTGAGACGACGATGTCCGATGGCACGGTTACGTCTCCCAAGGTGCGTATGGTGGTGCGCTTGAGACCGGGTTTGAGCTCGACGTCGGCCATGTTCAGGTGGGCATGGCAACGCGGACAGGCTGCGGAAAGTGCGGCGGCCGGGACTTCGCAACGCCCGCCGCACTCGTAGCACACAACTTCCCGGGTGGGCACTTTGGCCCGCTCGCGCGAGGTTGCAAACGAGGTGAGCGCAACACGCCGGTTGCGCTCACCCTCGGGCAATAACCCGGAGATGGACGGAACGACCAGCGGTTCTGTCTTAAACTCCGGCATCGAACGGTGATGTATCAGTCAAGCAGATTCGGCTGGGGCGCGTGCGCTGATGCGCCCTTCCCTCCTTTCTTGGGCGCTGGGGTGGAGGGACGCACGGCCGTAGCTCCCACCTGGCAGTTGCCGATGAAGATGGCGCCTTCCTGGATGGCGATGCGGGCGGCCGAAACATCCCCCACCAGCTCGGCGGTGGAGGCGAGCTCCACGCGGTCAGTCACCTCGATGTCACCGGTCACTTTGCCGTGTACGACGACACTCTTGGTGCGGATGGCGACTTTGTTCTTGGAGCCGGCCTGGATGACGGCGTTGGTGCCGACAGTCAGCACGCCATCGGAAGTGATTTCGCCCTCGACGGAGCCGTCGATGAGCAGATCATCCGTGAAGCGCAGCTCGCCTACCACGGAGACGTCGGAGTTGAGGACGTTGCGGGTCGAGGCCCCGGAGACGGGGACAGCAGCAGCCGGAGTGAACGGAGAGGAAGCCTCCGGCGCACCAAAGAAGTTGCCCTCGGGCTGGGCCGGCATGGCGGCGGGCTCAGCGGGTGTGGTCCAGTCTGACATGCTGTCGGCCTCGGCAAAGGAGCCGGGCATGTTGTTGTCGGTCTCGGGACGGCGGGCAGGATTGAATTTGAATGCCATATGTTTCTCTGAATTGAATGGGGTTTGTAAAGTGGTACGGACGATTCCTAGTCGTCGCAGTGATGGTACTCTGTCTCGGGGGGTTTGTCCATCTGAAAGTGCGTCAGGGGTGATTTTTTTATCAGGGAGAGAGGCGCGGAAACGGCGCGGCCTCCGCAATCCGGGGGTGATGGGTAAGGCCGGGGATGCGGGGGAGGAGGGAGAAGCCGTGCAGGTCAGGCCTCGGCTGTATAGATGGATGCAATGCCGCCGGAAAGCGGGAGCGAGGTTGCCATCCGGAAGCCGGCGGTGCCCAGCAACTTGCAGAAAGCCTTACCGCGGGGGAAGGCTTCGATACTGTCACCCAGATAGTCGTAGGCACCGCTGTTGCCGGTCAGCCAGCCGGCAATCCGGGGCAACACATGATGCAGATACAGGCGGTAGGGTGGTGCCAGCAGCCCCTCCGGCATGCTGAAGTCGAGTACCAGCAGGTGCCCGCCGGGACGCAGGATGCGGTGAAACTCCCGCAGTGCCGCCGCATAGTCGGCCATGTTGCGAAGCCCAAACGCCACGGTGGCCGCGTCAAAGCTGGCACCGGGCAGCGGCAGATGCAACGCATCCGCCTCCAACACCCGGGTGAGTCCCCGACGCACGGCAACATCGAGCATCGGACGGCAGAAATCCGTGCCCAGCACCTCGACCTCCGGCAAGGCACGGCAAACAGCCAGGGCCAGGTCCCCCGTGCCGGTGGCGATGTCCAGCAAATTCCGGGGCTTCCACTCCGATATGATCTTGACCGCGCGCTCCCGCCAAAGCACGTCAGTGCCCAGCGAAAGCACATGATTGGCCGTCACATAGCGCTCCGCAATCGAAGAGAACGCGGCATGAACATAAGCGGGATCAGGCATCACGACTGCATATTGGCCACAAGCACATCACCGAAGTCACTCGTGCTCAGTGCCGTGCTCCCCGGAATCATCTCGGCGAGGTCAGCGGTCACCCGACGGTCGGCGATCGCTTTCTCAATGGCGGAAACAATCCGATCCGCCGCCTCATGCCACCCCATGTAGCGCAGCATCATTTCGGCAGAAAGCAGGAAGGAACAGGGATTGGCCTTGTCGAGTCCTGCCAGGGCCGGGGCGGTGCCGTGCGTCGCTTCAAACACGGCGTGACCGGTCTTGTAGTTGATGTTGGCACCAGGCGCAATACCAATGCCACCAACCTGAGCAGCCAAGGCATCCGAGCAGTAGTCGCCGTTGAGGTTGAGCGTGGCTATAACCGAGTGATCAGCGGGATGGATCAGAATCTCCTGCAGGAAGGCGTCGCAGATGCAATCCTTGATGACGATGCCGTTAGGCAGCTTGCACCAGGGCCCTTTGTCTATGAGCTCAGCGCCGAACTCCTTGCGGGCAAGCTCGTAGGCCCAATCACGGAAAGCACCCTCGGTGAACTTCATGATATTGCCCTTGTGCACCAGCGTCACGCTCGGGCGGTGGTGAGCAATGGCATACTGGATGGCGGCCCTCACCAGGCGTTCCGTGCCCTCGCGCGACACGGGCTTGATACCAAAGCCGGATGTCGCAGGGAAACGCACCTTGTTCGCGCGCTCAGGGAACTCATCGGAAAGCCAGCAGAAAAACTTGATTGCTTCCGGTGAGCCGCCGGCAAACTCCACACCGGCGTAAATATCCTCCGTATTCTCGCGGAAAATGACCATATCCACGAGCGACGGATCTTTGACGGGTGTCTCAATGCCCTTGAAATAGCGAACCGGCCGCACACAGCAATACAAATCCAACCCCTGGCGCAGAGCGACATTCAGGGAACGGATGCCTCCACCGACAGGCGTCGTCAGGGGCCCCTTGATACCAATCAGGTACTTTCTGAATGCATCAACCGTCGCCTGCGGCAGCCAGGTACCCAGCGACTTGAAAGCCTTCTCTCCGGCAAGAACCTCCTGCCACACCAAGTGCCGTTCATTGCCGTAGGCACAAGCCACCGCCGCATCAATCACCCGCTGTGCCGCACGCCAGATGTCCGGACCGGATCCATCGCCGATGATGTGCGGGATAATGGGGTCGTTGGGCACGCGCAAACCTTGCGGCGTCATGATAACAGGTGTTCCTTCGCTCATATGTCAGACCTTTCCGTGTGATGGTTCAAACTCAATATACCGATCGCGTCCTCCTCATCATGGTTTTGAACCGGGCAGGACGCGCGAATCTGCGAGGATTGTAGCAAATCTGCGGCAACTTGCAACGAAAAAAAGCACAGAGAATCCGGCGAATTCAGGAAACGGCCACGAGCCCCTCCAGGATTACCAAATCCGCCGAATCGTAAAATCCTGCCTCGCGCAGGCGTACCCACTCGCGCCTGAGGGTTTCGCTCAGGCTGGCGAAACGACGCTGCTGCTCCGGTGACGCCTCCAAACAGGCCCATGTCATCCCGCGCTTTTGCAGCGAAACCCTCAGCGCCCAATAGCGCAGCAATTGTGGCAAAAGCCCGGCCGCTGCCGCATCTGCAGAAGCCTTGTCTCTCACGCTGGACAGAGCCGCGGCTTGAGCATCCATCACCCCAAGCAGTTCCTCCGTCAGGTGCGACGTGCCCGGTACGGCCTCCTGCGGGGAAGGCGCGGCCTGAGGCTCGGCCGGATTCAACCAGAACAAATTGCCCATGGGGAGAGCATCCATCGCCTCACGGATGCGTTTCGATGGCAGCGGCAACAACTCCACCCACTGCCGCAGAGCCAGCTCGTCGATGGCAAGTCCACGGCTCAAACGCCCCAGCTCCACACGGAGCTCTGCTCGCTGCCGGGCGGGGATGTCCCCGCGGGCCATCCCCGCCAGTACCCGGCAAAAGTCACGATCACAGCCCAGTTGCCGGGCGAGTGCGGCACACGCTTCCCATGTCTCGGGACTGCGCCGGTGCTGATCCTCGCGTGCCCGCAGATACAATTCACCCAGCACGCGCAGCGTCACCTGCCGTGTAGCGAAAAGCGACGCGTCTGTCACATCTTTCCCGCTCTCCGCAGTCCATGGAACGGGGGACCCTGGGAGCGACTCCTCGAGCCACGCCCGGCCCTGCCCGCCTTCGGCCTGTCGGATCAGCGGCTCAGGTGCCACCTCAGCTGTACCAGGCTGGCAGACAAGACAGGCCGCCACTACCATGGAAAAGGCACGTCGCATCAGGCAAACTCACCCATGTAAAATTTCTTCTTACCGCGGCGGATGATCACCACCTGCCCCTCTATCGCCATCTCAGGGGAAAGAGGGTATGCAGCATCACGAACGACCTCACCATTCAGAGAAATAGCGCCGTTGCTGATAAACTCCCGGGCCTCACGCTTCGAACTGCATATACCACCGGAGACCAGTGCTTCAACCAAGGGACCAGGTGACAGGCGAACACTGGGCACGTTCTTCATGCCTGCTTTGATATCCCTCAAGCTCAATGCGGCAAAATCACCGGCAAAAAGCTTCTCACTGATTTCGACCGCCCGCTCGAACTCCGCCGCCCCGTGCAAATCCGTAATAATCTCCCGCGCCAGCGTCTTTTGGGCCAAGCGGCGCTCCGGTGCCTGGTTATGCTCGGCTTCTACCGCCATGATCTCATCCGGAGTCAGGAAGGTCAGGCGTTTCAGGTACGAAATCACGCAGGAATCCTCCGTATTGAGCAGGAACTGGTACAGCTCATAGGGAGACGTACGCTCCTTGTCCAGCCAGAGGGCATTCCCCTCGCTCTTGCCGAACTTATTGCCCTGCGAATCGGTCACAAGCGGCATCGTCATCGCATATACCTCATCACCCGTCGTCTTGCGGATGAGCTCGATACCCGTCGTAATATTGCCCCACTGATCGCTGCCGGCAACCTGCAAATCCACCCCGCGGGTCTCATGCAAGTGCTTGAAATCAATGGCTTGGATCAGCATATAGGAAAACTCCGCATAGGAAATGCCGGTCTCCATCTGGCGACGCACCAAATCCTTGCTAAGCATATAGCCCACATTGATATACTTGCCGTAATCACGGAAGAAATCAATGACATTCATGCCATTGATCCAGTCATAATTGTTGACCACCTCGAAGCCGAAAATCCTCTCCACCTGAGCCTTGAGGCATTCATAGTTGTGGAAAACCTCCTCCTTCTGCTTGAGCTCACGCTCGACCGTGCCACGCGGGTCACCAATCAGCCCGGTTGCGAGCCCGACCAAAAGGATGGGATGGTGGCCTGCCGCCTGCAAACGCCTCGTAATCAAAAAACTGGAATAATGCCCCAGATGCAGGCTATCAGCCGTGGGATCCGTGCCGATATAGAAAGTAAGCCCGCCTTTGTTGAGCTTATCAATCAGATCGGGGCTGGAGATCTGGTTCACCAGCCCTCGCCATTCCAGTTCTTCGTAAAAAGTCATAGCGCGGTAAGAAAGCCCGGATGATACCACGCAGCACCCGGCTTGTCAATGCGCAGCTGTGCGCGCCGTGCGCCGAAAAAGGCGGCTGCGCTCCGGGGCAAAACCATCCGGGGGGGAGCTGATTCAGCTCACCGGGCTCTTGACAATCCCTCTACGGCCGGGTAGAATGACACCGCGTTATCATGATAGCATTTCTGGCGGCGTCTGTTTCCCTTCTGCATCCCTTTCCCCTCATGGAAATGAATGCGGGTGCTGATGTCCCCCCGGCCCGGGCCGTCGCGGCTTCCTCCGGCGAAACAGAACAGCTCGAGCAGCTCTGTCCCAGACTCCTCGAACTCGCCCACTCCGTGGATGCACGCTTGCGTACGGTAACGGACCGCCCCTCTGCAGAGAAAATAGCGGCCCCACTGGATCAGGATATGGCCGAAATGCTGCGGATTCTCCGCCAAATCGAGAAGATTCCACCTCATACAGCCACCCAGGCTCAACTGCTCACCTCGCACATGAGCGACCTCACCCACCTGGCCCAAGGATACAATACGGTCGTTCAGCGCATCATCGAAGTCAACGCCTACGGCTCCGACACCCTGCTCCAAATCCTGAGCAAATACAAAGTGATGGACGCAGGCAATCCTCCCCGGACCGATACCCCACCCCCTGATCCCCGCCTCAGCCGGCTGGAGGAGATGGGTGACTGCGCAGAAGACATCCTCTACCTCCTGCGCCGCATCAAAAGCAAAGAAGAAGCCTGGCAGGCGATGCAGCGTCTTCCCCGACGCAGTGTATGTCTCAGCTCCATTCGTGACCAGTTACGGGAGCTGCCCCCGGGCGTCTCCTCCGACCAGCGCGAATCCCTTGAAGCCGGAACCCGGCGCCTGCGCCAGCTCCACAGACAAATCGAGGCCGAGCACCAGCGACTCAAGTCAGCTGTTTTTTACGACGTTCCTGCCTTGGAGGTCATCTGTCGTGATTCGCTCAGCAATCTCAAAGGCGTTTTCTGACCTCCCGTACGAGCCGCCCCCAACGGGGCAGACCATCCGGATAAACCCCGGCACCATGCCGCGACGGACGCACGTTTCCGCATGGCAAAGGCTGCGAGGATCCAGACTCCGGATCACCGCTTCTTCCCAACGAACCCGTACTCCAGCACAATGGCCGCCTCAGACTCCACTGCCGTGCGCTCCTGTGTCAGCAGCTCACGCTCCATCTCCTTGAGTTTTTTGGATACCTCGAGATACTCAGTTGCACTCACGCAGGACTGACTCTTCACAAAATCCATGCGTTTGAGCATGTAATTGCGCCAGCTGAAGTACTCATCCACACTCTTGCTCAGTTTACCCAGCTTGAGTTTGTGATCCATCATCTCATTGTACACCTTAATTTTGGTGCGCTCATAGGTGTCCCTGGTGTTTTTGTAGTTGTACCAGGACGACAGCTGAGTATCAAGAGAATAACTCACGCTGAGGTTCAAGCGCGTATCCTCCCCGCTCAGGAAAGTACCTGAGTACGTACCACCGGTCGACGAAAAGAGCGAAGGACTGTAGATACTTGTATTGATCGTCGGCAGATAGCGCAAAGCAATACCGTACATCGACATGCGGGACTGCTCCAGACGCAGCGCATAATTGCACACCACGAGAGGATCCAGGCGTTTGAGCTTGGGAGCGTAATCCTCCCACCGCACCGAAGGCACAGAAGAACGTAGGATCTCCCAGCGGGCCTCCCGGCTCCCAAGAATATCCGCGACCTTCGTCCAGTATTCGACGTCCGCGTCATCCTGCCTGGCCTTTCTCATCTCCTGCTGCAACTGGCGATCCTCAGGCGTCTGATCATCCAACCCCGCCAGTTTCCTGTCGATCTCGCGAATACGCACCGCCGAATACAACTTGGACGCAAGCTCGCGCTCCTTACCCTCCAGAGCCTTGATCGCCGAAAACGTCGTCGCCTTGGCCGAATAAACCCGGTAGGGAATCTGAGTCAGCGCCGGCACGCCAAACGTGACATTCACATTATTGGAAAAGTTGTCCGTACTTGACACATTAGTCAGTTCATTGATCGAGCTGGTGAAGTAGCCATAGTAGGAAACCCCCGGAATCATATCCGTGTACACACTCAACGATTCACGCTCAGCCTTCTCAATGCGCTGCTGAGCTTCCAGCAATTCCAGATTTTTCTCCCGCATCATGGCCAGAGCCTGATTCCACGTGATAGTGCGCACCGGCAGCTGCGCCCAGCTCTGCATGGAAGCATACTGATTGTCCAGCTTTCCAGTGAGAGCAGCCAAGTGCTTCTCCAGACTGCATCCGGTCAGGAGCAGAGAAAGAAGCACAAGGGAAAGAGACTTGGTCATGGGGCCGTGATCTTAGCAGTTTTTTCAGATACAGGCAAGCGCAGAGATCTGCTCCTGTGTCATTTCGTTTGCACTCCCCTCATACTGCGCCAGATGAACACCGCCACCAGCGCACTCAGGGCCGCCATGATGCCACACTGCGCCCGCGTACTCAGCCCTGCTGAAGCCATCAGCCACTGCACTACAACGGACATCGCCCCCAGAAAGCAATCAACAAGATTGCCAGCAGCAATCACATCCCCGCGCTTATCATTATCCGCCCGATCCTGCAGCAGCGCATTCAGCGGCACCAAGTACCCGGCCGCCGTGAACCCCGTGAAGCACAAAGCCCCATAAAACAGCGGCGTATCGTAGGCCGCCATGGCCAGCACCACACAACCAAGAGTCATCCCTCCGCCCCCCACATAGGCAAGCCACGTATGAATACGGCGCGAACACACCAGCGACGCCAGCACCCCGCCACTAATCGACCCTCCGCTCAACCAGGCAAAAAGCAAAGCCGAATCCTTCTGCTGACCAAGAATCTGCATGAAATCCGACGTCGTCTCCACAGGGTGAGCCTCCTGAGCCATCTGGAGAACGATCAGCATCATCACCCCGGCAATAAACCAGAAATATCCCACCCCCACCTCGCTGTTGCGCAGCACTTTATTATTCCACAGCATCCGCAACTGCGTGAAATGCTCCCAAAGCAGGCCCCAGTGGAACGTACGCGTACTCTGCGGCTTGTAACGGGGAATCATCGTCACACTCAAAATAAACACCAGCACCGCCCCAACCGTCGCAAAAGCACATGGCCAGGCCGCAGCCTCCCAGCCACTGCCGCGTCCCCACACCTTCAGCAAAGAATAAACGAGATAAAGCGCACCGATCTGCCCCGTGAGCAGCGCCAGCATGGAAGTAATCTCCAGCACGCCGCTCGCCATTCCAATCCGCTCCGACCCCACAATATCCTTCACCAGACCCTTTTTAGCCGGACTGAAAAACGTCGCCTGCACACAAAACACCGTGAAGAACCCCACAGTAACCGGCAAACTGTGCATGAAAAGCCCCGCGCTCATCCCCACCAGCACCAGTACCTGCAGCAATACCATCGCCTGCAGTAAGCGCGTCTTGCAATAGCGGTCCGACACCCAGCCCGCCATCGGAGAAAACAGCACAAAAGGGAGCACAATCAAAATGGAAAGCGGGTACTGCAGCTTTACCGCCATCCAAATGCCCAACGCAATGAGCAGAAACTGCACCGCTTTCTCATTGAGCGAATTCATCGACTGAATAATCACCAAGCTCCAGAAAGACTTCCACGGCACCTTCGGCTCTGACTGCGGCTTTTGCATGCGCGCATTGTACTACCTAACAACCAGGAGGAAAAGAGCAAAGAACTTCATTCCCTCAAATTGTAAGTCTCTTTTCTCATCCGCACTGACCGGCATCTGACCAAAGCCTCCCATTCACCAGCACCGCCCCCTTCCCGGCTCCAGATACAACGCTCCCGCCGATCCGTCCCCTTCACCCTGCAATCAAGAGCTTACCACACAGAGAGGGACACAAAGAGGGACACAGAGAGGGACACGGAAAGGCCAAAGGGAGGCTGCTGCGTGTGGAGGCTGCCGCATGCACAAACCCGCACCAACAGGCAAGGAAAGCAACCCGGGCGACAGCGCCGCCCCTTCATGACGCAATACACGCCGCAGTACCTATGCACCTGCAATACCTATGTACATGCAATACCTGTGCACATGCATACTTATGCACAGCAACAGGCTTCATCCCGAGGCTCAGACAGGACATAACACCGCTATCGCTGCCGGAAGGGGAATAATCCGCACCTCAACGGCCTCCGCAAACAGAAAAGCCCTGCCGCGGGGGCACGGCAGGGCTCGGACAGATTGTTGGTCCGGTTAGTCCGGCGGAGGCGAGCTTAGGCTTGAGGCACCTCCGCTTCGGCTTTAGCCGCAGCCTTCTCGGCCTCGAGCTTCTGGCGGAGCTTCTCCGGAAGCTTGACCTGGATGTGGATATCACGCAGCTGATTGGGCTCAGCCGGAGCGGGGGATTCACTCATGAGGTCTGCACCACGGTTGTTCTTCGGGAAAGCAATCACCTCACGGATAGAATCGCAGCCGCCGATAAGCATCACGACGCGGTCAAGCCCAAGAGCAAGGCCACCATGGGGCGGCGCACCAAAGGAGAACGCGCTGAGAATGTGACCGAATTGCTCCTGAATCGTCGCCTCATCCAGCCCAAGGGCACGGAACGTAGCGTCCTGGAGATCCCGCTCGTGGATACGGATCGAGCCGCCACCGAGCTCGTTGCCATTGAAAATCACATCGTAAGCCTCGGCACAAAGGTCGGTGCTGATTTCGCCCTTGAGCACCTTCTCAACGTCCTCGGGAACAGGGCGGGTAAAGGGATGGTGGATCGCGCAGAAACGCTGTTCCTCTGCATCCCAGCCAAAGAGCGGGAAGCGGGTAACCCAGAAAAGGTCAACATCCGTATTGCCCTTGAGCAGCTCCATATACCCGGCACATTCGAGTCGGACGCGACCGAGAATCGTGCAGCTCTGTTCCCATTCACCGGCGGCAAAGAAGATACAGTCACCGCTCTCGATGTTCAACCTCTCCCGCAAAGCGTTGATTTCCTCCTCCGTGAGGCGCTTGGTAATGGGACTCTTCCAGCCGTCGCGCTCATTGACGTCGCGCACCTTGATGTATGCAAGCCCCTTCGCCCCAGCCTCAACAGCCGTCTGAGTGAGCGAATCAATCTGTCCCACAGAAGGGGAGAAGTTCTTGGCGTTGATAGCCTTGACAACACCTCCACTGGCCACAGCAGAGGAGAAAACGCGGAAATCACTCTTGGCAAAGATATCCGAGCAATCGGTAAGCTTCATCTCAAAGCGACGCTCAGGCTTGTCAGAACCGTACTGGTCCATCGCGTCGCGCCACGTCATGCGCGGGAACGGCGTGACGATATCGCGGCCGACGGATTCCTTGAAAACACGCTTGAGCATTTCCTCAACCCAGCGGTAAATGTCCTCCGGCGTAATGAAGGAAGCTTCGATATCGATCTGGGTGAACTCAGGCTGGCGGTCGGCACGCAGGTCTTCATCGCGGAAACAGCGGGCCACCTGGAAATACTTCTCCATGCCTGCGACCATCAGAAGCTGCTTGTACTGCTGGGGCGCCTGCGGCAGGGCGTAGAAAGTGCCCGGCGTAAGGCGGCTCGGGACGAGGAAGTCACGGGCACCCTCAGGTGTGCTCTTGGAAAGGATGGGGGTCTCGATCTCCAGGAAGCCCTGCTCATCCAGATAGTCACGCATGGTCTTGGTAATGCGGTGGCGCAGAATCATGTTGCGCTGCATGTTGGCGCGACGGAGGTCGAGGAAGCGGTACTTGAGGCGGATGTCCTCGTTGGAAACGGTACGGTCGAGCTGGAAAGGAAGGACGGCAGCGCGGTTGAGCACCTGCATACTCTCGGCTTCCACTTCGATCTCACCCGTGTGCAAATCAGGGTTGGTTGCGTCGACTTCATCCGTTTTGAGACGCCCGACAACCTTGCCGGTAACCTTGATGACGGACTCGACGCGCAGGCCTTCCGCCTGTTTCGCCAGCTCCGCATTGACTTCGGGGTGGAACACGACTTGGGTCTTTCCTTCGCGGTCGCGCAGATCAATGAAAATCACACCGCCGTGGTCGCGCACGGTGTCCACCCAGCCGGAGAGAGTAACGGTCTGCCCCGCGTCGCTGAGACGCAAAGCATCGCAGGAATGTGTTCGGTAACTGTTCATAACGTGTCAGAAGTGTAAATAAGTCAATGGTACCCCCAAGGTCGGACTGCTCCGGAAGCGGGACCGCAAGCGGGCGTCATTCTACTCTTTGGGGATTGAAAGTCAAGTCTATTTTGGCCCGGCTGCTCACTTGCAGGTTGCTTCCGGTTCATCATCCTCCGCAGCATCAGCCGGCTCGGGGGACAAAAGCTCCAGCAGGCCCTCAAAGTCCGTCGTGACGGTTTCCCGGGTAGCAAGTTCCTTGAGCTGGATGGCCGGATACTCAGCACCGATGATCGCAGCATAGGGAGCACCGATTCTGCCGGCGAGTTTAAGCTGGGCGCCCATCTTGGAAGCCGAGAGAGGGATATCGACACGGACTCCGGCATCCCGCAGCGCCGAAGCGATACGCAGCAACTCCGGGCGCTTGGCTGGGTCTGCAAGCACAAGGTAGAGATCGCAGGCCTGCGGACGTGTGGCGGCATCCCGCAGAGCTCGTGCAGCCGGGCAACTGGCGATCAGGTGCGCAATGACGGCATCCCCCATCGCAAACCCCGTAGCCGGGAGCTCGGTGGCTCCGTTGGAAAGTGTGCCCACGAGGCCATTGTAGCGGCCGCCGCCCGCTACCGCACGCAGGGTGTGTCCCTTGTCGAAGATCTCAAAGACAAGACCGGTATAGTAGGCGAGCCCCCGCACGACAGAAAGATCAAGTTGGACGTAGTTCTCCAGGCCCCGGGCACGGAGCTCGGCAAGTACAGCATCATAGCGGGGAGAACACCCGGCTGGGGGGGCTGCAATGAAAGCGACCAGGTCCTCACGCCTCATACCGAAAGCATCCAGCTTCTCCTGGCAGACTTCAGGGCGGTCGCGCTCAAACTTGTCGACGATAGCAAGGAAATCACCCGTGCGGTCTTCCGGCACGCCATGCCGGGCCGCGTAGCTCAGCCAAACCTCCCGGTCACTGATGCGGACGACAAAGTCATCAGCGGTGAAGCCAAACTCACGCATGCAGTCGATCGCCAAAGCGATCAGCTCCGCATCGGCCCCTTCACCGTCCTCCCCGAGGATGTCAGCATTAAATTGAACAAACTCACGCAAGCGGCCCTTCTGCGGTTTCTCGTAGCGGAAGCAGGAGCCAATTTCAAACCACTTCAGAGGTTTCGGGTAATCACGCTGGACAGCGGCGGCAATGCGCCCCAGAGAAGCGGTGAGCTCCGGACGGATGGTAATATCGCGCTCGCCCTGATCCGTGAAGCGGAAAAGTTGGGTAGGAAGCTCGCCGCCGGTTTTTTTGAGGTAGAGCTCGGTGGGCTCGATCGTGGGAGCCTCCCACTCGACAAAGCCATAGCGGTGCGCGACCCGGCGCCAGGTGTCAAAGAGATAATTGCGAAGGGCGCATTCCTGCGGCGCAAAGTCGCGGAATCCGGGCAAGGGTTGGAAGCGGGTGTCTGCCATATGTTTAATATCCGTGTAAGGTCTGGTATCCGTGTCAATCCGTAAAACGTTCCGGCAACAATCCGAAAACAAAAAACAACGCGCAGATTATACGCTAAATATGCACAATGGCAAGCTCGGATATTGAAAGCAGACCAGAAGAGGGGCTCGAGCAGTTCTGTTGAAACAGCTATTTTATCCAGGAGGGATTACGATGTCATTATTTACCCTCACGTTGAGACCTCTCATCAGCTTTTGACGATAGATGCGACGGTTGAGCAAAAAACGCTGCCGGAGTTTTGCAAAAAGGTAGAGAACATCCTGCAAGCCACCTGACTTACTGACGATTCGCTGGATGGAGGCATCCATCGGTTCAATTTTAGCAGAGTTCATCCTGCATCTGAGCGTATTGAGAATGTCAGGAAGAGCCTTGGCCACACCCCTTGCAAATCGCATGATTCGGCTGATTTTTGAAGTGCTAGCCTTTCTCACCCAACGGATCATCGACCACGTGGCGACGCGTTCATGACGCTGTCGAAAGACCGCACGAAGCTCTTCTTTGAGTGCGCAAACGGCTTGTCGCTTGCGGTTGCGCGCCATGAGTTCCCGGAGTGTGCTTCACCTGTTGCATCCAGGTTCTCAGGACTTTTGAGCAAAAATAACGCGTTTTTTTCAAGAGCTGCAAGTCCTCGTAGGAGGCTTCCTTGATGGCTGCCCTCCTCATTTTGTCAACGACGGTGTTCATGTTGGCTATGAGGTGATAAGACACGATAATGGACCCCGCTTCTTGACAGTATGCGATGGGGCGCACTATCCCCAAAACAGATGCGCACGATTGGGAGAGTTGTAACGCCTGGGCGGTCGACGGCTTCCCCTGCGCCATTGGGGCGTTTAGGTTGCTGGGGCTTCGGCGGGAACTGTAGCTTCGGTTCCGCGGGCTTTTTCCTGCCTGGCGTTGAGGAGTTGTTCTTTGCGGGTTTGGTCGATGAGGACCTGGCCGAAAACGGCTGTTTGGATGTCTTCAGAAGCGCGCAGGGCAAAGTTTTCTTTCTGTTGGTTGGAGGCGGTGGCAAACCAAGTTCGCGCGATGGCTCTCATCTCGGGATAGTTGCGGATGAAGGAGGAGCTGGACCAGACGGCGGCGCGAATGGTCATGTCGATGGTGTCCGGCTGTTCGTGCTGGCAGGCTACCCTAAGGACGTATTCTGCGTATTTCTTGTCGCCGCTCGCCAGGTAGGCGCCCCAGCAGGCGTCGAGGAGGTCGGGGCTGGCGGTTTCAAAGGCGGTGATGTCGCCTTTTTCTCCCCGGGCGTAGCTGAGAGACCATTCAAAGCACTGTTTCCAGTCGGCGGGCATGGTGTCGATGATGGTTTTCCACTCGGGTATGCGGTCGGGGTTGGCACGGAAGATTTCGGCAAAGAAGGTGATGGTTCCGGAGATGGCATTGCATTGACGGATGCTAGGAAAGACCTCGACGAGTTGTTGCATGATGGTGCTAACCTGCTCCGGTTGGGGATGCTGAAAATAGTGCATCACGAATTCGCTCAGTTGCTGGACGGCTACTGGGTCGTTTTTTTTGACGTTGCCTTGCATCAGATGGACGATTCTGCTGATGGCGGCCTTGATTTCGGGTATCTCCATGGCTTGCTTCAGTGCGGTGAAGTCCGGGGCTTCGGTTTCATCTGAGGCTTCTTCTATTGCTTGCATCCCGATCGCTTGGATGGCTTTGCCGAGTTCGGCGGCGCGGGGTTCGAGGTTTTTGATGGCGGCGACTTTTTCGGCTGCGGTTTTGTCTGTTCCGGCTATTTCATTGAGTTCTGAGACAAAGGCCCTGTTTTGTTTGATGAGCTCATGGGCGCTTGGCGTTTCTGCGGTGGCAGGTGCGGAAGCGGGTGGGATGGCGGGTGTTTCAGGTGCTGCGGGTGCGGCGTTTTTTTCGGGTGCTGCAAGGGCAACTAAGGGCAGCAGGGCGACGGTGGTGATGAGGTTTGGCAGGGTTTTGTTCATCGTTACGCAGTGGGTGGGGGGTGTATGAGGAAGCCGGTGGTGGGGTGTTGCGCTGTGGCGATTCATCTGCTGAGTGCGGCCCGTGAGGCTGTTTCGGCATGATTCCGGCATACTGCGCATCGTATCAGTTTTCGGGTTGGATGGCAAGCTTTCTGTTGCCGGGTCTTGCCGCAGGGCTGGAATCGCAGTGGGAGAGTCCCGGATGTCGGTTTACCAAAGCAAATTTCCAGGCGCAAAGCCATGCGGAAGTGCGGGCGGAACGAGTTATTCGATTTTTTTCGAATAACTCATTTGCTTGTATGGATTTTTTAATAAAGGACCAAGATATTGTGCTTTCGCTTATTTCGGTCTCTGGAAGCGCGGGCACGCGAATCGGTGGGCATCAGGCAATGGCGTCGGGCTCAGAATGAGGATCGGTGCTGCCGCGGGTGACGAGGTAGACGCCGCCAAAGATGAGGGCGACGGCCAGGGCGCCAGAAGAGGAGCATGGCGCCGCCGACGCGCAGTTCGGTGACGACGCAGGGGGTGATGACGCTGCTGGCCATGACGAGTTTGGAGATGGGCGACATGAGGCCCCACATGGTGTTGGCGCCTAGCATGGAGGCGTGCCCATTCCAGCTGTGTTTTTCCATGGTGGTGTGTGGTGCGAATCCGGGGTAAGGTAGCACGTTTTCCGGGGCTGTCAAGGGTTTTTCCGTGGATTGGGACGGTGAGTTGTGCTTTGATGCAGAACTCGCGGGAGGGGGAAGCCCGGGGAGGCGGACGGGTTATGTGCCGAAGTGTTATGTGCCGAGGGGTTACGGTAAACACATGATGTGGCAGGACACAAGATGTGGTAGGCGTTTGCTGGTTTTACCACTTGTTAATGTATTGTTGCGGGTTGAGAAGAAAGTTTTTTTGGCGTGGCTTTCTAAGGTGGAGTCTATAAGCCTAGGTGGGTTATGGGTATTTGGGGCTGTTGTTGAGAATCGGTACGGTTTGGCGGTGACGGATTTTTGTTTACATGGATTCCAAAATACCTATAATGCGGGCACGCCGGTTCGGAGTTAGCAGAAACAAACTAGGCACAATCATGAAGAAGCAGACGATTTACAACGGGGAGTATATCAATTTTAACAACGAAAAGCTCTTCCTGGGCGAGGGGAAGAATTCTCAGCGTTACGATGTGCTGAAGTATCCGTTCTTTGACACGATGGCAGATCGGATGATGGGCCAGGATTGGACCCATGATGAGGTGAATTGCGTGAAAGACAAGCAGGATTTCCGCTACCTGAGCGATGCGATGAAGCACGCGTATACGAGTGTGCTGCAGAAGTTGATTTTCCTGGATTCGATTCAGGGGCGGGGCATGCTCCAGACGTTTGGGAGCATTATCACGCTGCCGGAGTTGGAAGCTTGCATGACCGTATGGCAGCATTTTGAGATAGATAAGCATTCAAAGTCTTACACGCACATCTTGCGTTCGGTCTACGACAACCCGACGGAAGTGTTTGATGCATCGTTCCGCACCCCGGAACTGGTTCGGCTGGCAGGGACGGTGTCTGAGCCCTATGATCGCTGCTTTGAACTGGTAACGGAGTATAATTTCCGTCTGCTGCGCGGGATGGACATCCCGCCGGCCTTCGAGCAGGAACTGAAGCAATCCCTGGTGCGTCTGTTCCTTGAAATCAACATCCTGGAGGGAATCCGTTTTTACTCGGGGTTTGCGACCGTGTGGAGCATGCACTACAGTCAGGGGCTGATGGAACGCACGGGTAAAGTCCTGCAGCTGATCTGCCGGGATGAAAACCTGCACCTCGCAATCTCTCAGTACGTGCTGCGGTTGTTCCGCACCGTGCCGGAAGAAGGATTCCGTGAAGCGTATGCGTTCTGGCAACCGGGTATACAGGACATGTACAGTGAGGCCGTGGAGCAGGAGTTTGCGTGGGTTGATTATTTGTTCCGTCACGGGTCATTCCTGGGAATGACTCCCGACCTGGCAAAAATGTACCTCCGCTACCTCGCCAACAAACGCCTCCGAGCCATCGGGGAGCAGCCCCTGTTCGAGGGCCTGACTCAGAACCCGCTGGAGTGGGTGGAAACGTACATCAATAACGACCTGACGGAGAACCTGCCCCAAGAGAGCGAAATCCTCAACTACAAGGTGGACATCCTGAATCAGGCGGTTTCGGATACGGAGCTGCGGGAGTTGCGCGCCATGCTGAGTTGAGTGCGGGGGAGATCGATGCTTCCCGGGCGTTTGATGACGGCTCGTGAGATTTTAATGTTAGGATACGGAATTTTTACTGTTTAGTTTTTATGGTCGACACGCATATTACCTTGGATTCGCTTCACATTGTGAAAAACTCAGGAGAACAGGAACCCTTTCTCCCGGAAAAAATTCATGCACACGTGCGGAAAGCCTGCGAGGGGCTGGCGGTGCTGCACGCGAGTATCATCATGGATGCGCGATTGAAGATTTTCGACGGGGCTCGCTCGAGCGACATTCAGAACATGCTCATCCAGTCAGCTGCGGAGAAAATCAGCGAAATGACACCTGACTATGAAATCGCGGCGGGCCGTTTGCTGAACCAAAAAATCCGCAAAGAAGTGTTCGGTCAATATGAACCGCGGGAATTCTGCACCGAGGTGCAGGAGCGCGTCCGCAAAGGATATTATACCGGGGAGTTACTGAATTACAGCGAGGAAGAACTGCGGGCCTTTGGTCGGCTGATTGATTACAACCTCGACAACGAAACGCCCTACTCAGCCCTCAGTCAGATGTATTCCAAGTACCTGATTCGCCACGGGGGAAAGATCATCGAAGTGCCACAGGAAATTTACATGCTGATTCCGATGGCAATTTTTGCCGGGATGCCTGATCAGGCACGCCGCAGCGAGCTGGTGCGCACCGGGTATGAGCTGCTCTCGCAGCGCAAAATCGCACTGCCAACCCCGATCATGAACGGCGCCCGTACGCCCTATCACCGCTATATCTCCTGCAACCTGATTCATGCGGGAGATTCAACCCGGTCCCTCTCCCTCGCAACCGCCAAAATCATGGAATGCACCGCGGCCAAATCCGGCATCGGGCTGAATGCATCTCAGATCCGGGGTATTGGAGCAGACATCGGCAAACCCGCGCGGATGCAGCACTCCGGAATCCTCCCGCTGATGAAAACCTTTGAGGCGGCCGTAGGATCGCTGACGCAGGTATCACGCTCCGGCTCAGCCAACATCACCATACCGTTTTTCCACTACGAAGCAGAGTTGTTTTGCCAACTCGGTGATTCACGAGGATCGCTGGAAAACCGCACGCGCCACGTCGACCAAACCATCATCATCAACCGCTGGTTTCTCCACAAAGCACTGGCGCACGAGGACATTTACCTCTTTCACATGAACGAAGTCCCCGGGCTATACGAAGCGCTGGGCTTCGAGGAACAATTCGATGCACTGTACCGCCGCTTTGCAGAGTCCGTCGGGGAGCAACACAAAAAACGGGTCAATGCCTGGGATCTGTTGAGTCTGATTCTCTTCGAACGTTCCATCACCGGGCGCGTCTACCTCTGTTTTGCAGATAACTTTGTCAAATCGAGTTTCAGGGAACCCCTGTATTTCACCAACCTGTGCACAGAGATTTCCCTGCCGGCCCGCCCCCTGGATGGCTCCCAGGGAACCCCCGAAATCGGTTGCTGCATTCTGGGCAACATGAACCTCGGGTACTGCAGCAAGGAAGAAATCCCCCGCGTAGCCTCCTTCCTCGTGAACTTCCTGGAGCAACTCATCGATGCATCAGAATACAGCATCCCGGAGGTCGAGTACGCCGCACGCAACCGCCGCACGCTGGGAATCGGCATCTCCAACCTCTTCGGCTACCTGGCGAAATCGCACCTCAGATACAACACCCCGGAAGCCCGGCGCCATGTGCACGAAATCATGGAGAGCTTTTACTACCACCTGCTGCGGGCCTCCTGTGATCTGGCTCGCGAAAAAGGCCCCTGCCCGCTCTTCCACGAGACCATCTACGCGGACGGACAGGTCGTGTTCGACCGCTACACCCCCAACGCGTTCAACAATTTCCCCCTGCTCTGCGACTGGGACGCCCTGCGCGCGGACATCAAGTGCTACGGTCTGCGGCACTCCACCCTCTGTGCCATCCCGCCGGCAAGCAACTCCAGCAAACCCTCCAACTCCACCGCCGGCGTAGAACCGCCGAGGGAGCTCGTCACCATCAAAGCAGATAAAGCCACCACCATCAAACAGCTGGTACCCTACTACAAAACAAGCCGGGAGTTCTACACTACCGCCTGGAGCGACGACTTCAACAACACCGACTACTTCCGCCTCATCTCCTGCATCCAAAAATTCGTTGACCAATCCATCTCGCTCAACCAATACTCCAACGCCCTGCGCAACCCCGACCGCCAGCTCCACCTGGCCGACATTCTGGGCGAAATCATCACCTGCTTCAACCTCGGCATCAAAACCCTCTACTACCAGAACTTCCTCTCCTCGGAAAACGCCGACGGCCTCCAGACCGCAAGCGAACACCACGAAGGCTGCACCAGCGGCGCCTGCTCTGTCTGAGCAGGCGACCGTAAGGCAAGATGAAGCCAACACGCAGCTCCCACATCCCGCCCCTCCCACCGTGCCCCCCCTACACATCCGCTCATCTTTCCATTCTGAAAAAATCAGGAAAGGTTTAACATCACACCAACACCACATCTAGTGTTACATACACAATTAAACCGGCAACACAACAAAATCAAGCGTCTATTATCGACACCAACTCTTCCACAAAGCAGCAGCCAAAGCAATTTTTAGAAAAAAAGCTCACAAATTCTGCTTGACTTTTCTACTGAACTCGTGTAAATATTCGCCCCACAAAGTTATGGCTAAAAAAAGCTGGATCGAAAGAAACAAGAAGAAGGCAGCTGTCGCGGCTCGCTATGCGGAGCTCCGCGCCAAGCTGAAGAAAGAAGGCGATTACATCGGTCTGACGATGCTTCCGCGTAACGCTTCCCCCGTACGACTGGTGAACCGCTGCGAACTCACCGGCCGTCGCCACGCATTCCTGCGTCGCTTCCACCTCTCCCGTATCGCCTTCCGCGAGCTGGCCAACGCCGGCATGATTCCCGGCGTGACGAAGTCCAGTTGGTAAACTCAGCCTTTAAAACTTGACAACCTTTAATGCGCGGGTTATTCTCAACGAATAACCCGCGCGTGTATATGCCAATTTACGAATACATCTCCGAAAACCCGGATGATCCCGAGCGATCGTGCCCGATCTGCCGCAAGGGATTTGAACTGATGCGCCCGGTGGACAGGGCGCCCCTCACGCGTTGCTTGTACTGCAAAAACCCGGTACGCAAAAAAATCAGCAACGTTAACGTACCGCAGATTCTCGCCCCCCTCTCCATCAGTGATGCCAAAAAGGCAGGCTTCACCGTGATGGAAAAACGTGACACCGGCGTCTACGAAAAGCTCTGATTCCACCCGCCCGGAACCGTCTGCCCCCCTTCCCCTCACGCCGCCTTTTCCGCAATTCATCCCCCCTTTCTCCCACACGCTACGACACCACCAAGCGCCTTCCGACCTCGGAACGCCCCCAAACACACCACCACACACTAACCAACACAGGCACTAGCCCCACCTCCATATGCAATTTTTCCTGAGCCCCGAAGAAGTCGAACAACTGACCTGGGAATACCCCTCCTTCAGCTCCTTCATCCTCTTCTTCCTCGCCACCTCCTTCTTCCTCTTCCTCAACGCCTTCTTCGTCGCCAACGAATTCGCCGCAGCCCGCGTCCGCGAAAGCCAGCTGCTGGAAAAAGAAAACGAAACCAAATCCCAGAAACGCCGCAGGGAGAACACCATCGAAATCGTCAACCACCTCGACTCCTACCTCTCCGCCAACCAGCTCGGCATCACCATCGCCTCCCTGGCCCTCGGCAGCATCAGCGAACCCTTCATCGAGAGCCTCATCTCGCCACCGCTGGAGTTCTACCTTCACCTTGCGCCCAGCGTCGTGAGCGTCATCTCCTACACCGTCGCCTACGGCCTCTTCACCTTTGCGCACGTCGTCCTTGGCGAACTGGTACCCAAGAGCCTCGCCATCCGGCATCCCTATGAAATGGCCCTCGGCACCGCCACCGCCATGGTGCGCTTCGCCAAAATAACGGCCCCGATCATCCACCTCTTCAACAACACAGCCAACATCATCGCGCACCGCCTGTTCGGCGTCAACCCCCACTACTGCCCGAACAACTCCCACAGCGCCGAAGAAATCGCCCACATCGTCGAAGAAAGCGAACGCACCAACGAAGTCACCGAAACCGAGGCCGAAATCTCCATGAACGCCCTCGAACTCAACGACCGCTCCGTGCGCGACATCCTCGTCCCCCGCAGCTCCGTCGAATTCCTCGACATCAATGACGGCTTCGAGAAAAACCTCGACATCGTCATGAACAGCCGCCACAGCCGCTTCCCGCTGGCCTCCGGCCACCTCGACAAAGTACAGGGCTGGCTGCACGTCAAGGACTTCCTCCAGATCGTCAAAGAAGAAACTCCCGACCTCCTCGCCCACGCCCGCGAGCTCAAACTCGTCCCCGAGACCATGAAGCTCGACACCCTGCTGGAGTTCTTCTCCAAGGAGAAAACCCACTTTGCCCTCGTCGTCGATGAATACGGCGACGCCCTGGGCCTCGTCTTCCTGGACGACGTCCTGGAAGAAATCGTAGGCGACGACATCCCGGACGAGTTCGAAGCCGAAGCCGCGGATGAACTCGTCAACCTCTCCGACGGCCGCTACATGGCCAACGGCTCCATCGCCCTCTTCGACCTCGAAGAAGCCCTGCCGCACCTCGGCACCATCGAAAGCGACGGCGGCATCACCACCCTGGGCGGCTTCATGACCGACCGCCTCGGCCACATGCCCGAAGTCGACGAGCAAGTCACCGTGCGCGACTACACCTTCACCGTCGCCACCACGGACGGACGGCGCGTCACCCAGGTACGCATCGACTACACCCCACGCGGCGACGAAGAACAAGCCGTGCAGCCCGCATAAACGGCCGCTTCTGTATCAACTCACGCTACTTCCGCGCACAGGTCAGCGCACTCCCCTCCGCGCGCTGGCAGCTGCCAGTAATCCCGGCTGAAAGAGGAAACGGCTTTTCCCCGGGACACAGTGATCAGCAAGGGGGCATAGCCATGTCTCCGTTGCCCAAGACGGAGAGCAAAGCCACATCGCCGCGCTCCTCCCTGGCACCCTCCACACCCCCGCAAACAGACACGCGCAGCCGGCAAAGCCAGTGAGCCCCGGCAAAAAATAGACAAAGTAAGCTCCTTTATGATTGCCATCGAAGCAATCCTGTGCTATGTTTCGCCTGCGGGAAAAGCTGTGGATACCCGCCAACCATCATATGCAAACATAAACGCCAGTGAATACGAGTACGTATTACCCGCAGGCCCAGGGCCTGTATGATCCCGCTCAGGAACACGACGCCTGTGGCGTCGGAATGGTAGCTGATATCAAAGGCAAAGCGTCCCACAGCATTATCCGGAAAGGCATCACCATCCTGGAGAGGATTCTCCACCGGGGAGCTACCGGCTGCGACCCGGAAACCGGCGATGGGGCGGGCATGCTCGTGCAAGTGCCGCACGAATTCTTCCAGGCGGTCACTCCCTTCATGCTTCCCGATGCCGGTCACTACGCCGTCGGCATGTTCTTCCTGCCGAAGGACAAAACACACCGTGCCATTTGCCGGGTCAAAGTAGAAGAAGCAGCTGCCGCCGAAGGATTCACCTTTCTCGGCTGGCGCACCGTCCCCGTGGATGAGAGCAAAATCGGCCGACTCGCGCGGGAAAGTGCCCCCGTCATCGAACAGTGCTTCGTAGCCCCCCAGAACAACACCCTGGCCGGCGACGCCCTGGAGCGCCGCCTCTACATCCTGCGCCGCGTCATTGAGCACGACGCCGAAGCCGCTGTCCCCGGACTGGGAGACCGCTTCTACATCCCCTCCCTCTCGGCGCGCACCATCGTCTACAAAGGCCTGCTGCTGGCCCCTCAGCTTCCCCTCTTCTACACCGACCTGGCCGATGAACGCTTCACCAGCTGCTTTGCCATCGTACACCAGCGCTACTCGACCAACACCTTCCCGAGCTGGCCACTCGCTCACCCCTTCCGCTACCTCGCCCACAACGGAGAAGTGAACACGCTGCGCGGCAACCTCAACCAGCTGAGCGCCCTGGAGGACAACCTCGCCAGTCCCCTCTTCGGCTCGGACATCAAAAAACTCCTGCCCATCGTCCCCGCCGGGCAAAGCGACTCCGCCAGCCTCGACAACACCCTGGAGCTCCTGGTCACAGCCGGCCGCAGCCTGCCGCACAGCATGATGATGCTCATCCCGCAAGCATTCGGTGCACGCTACTTCATCGGCGAAGACCTGCGCGGCTTCTATGACTACCACTCCGGCTTCATGGCACCGTGGGACGGCCCGGCTGCCGTCTGCTTCACCAACGGCTGCGGAGCCGGCGCCATCGTCGACCGCAACGGCCTGCGCCCCGCCCGCTACGAAGTGGATGCGGACGGCCTCTTCATCCTGGCCAGTGAAGCCGGCGTGCTGGACACCGACCCGGAGCGAGTCGTCAAGCGCGGCTGCCTCACCCCCGGAGAAATCGTCTGGATCGACTTTGAAAAGCAACGCATCAGCTACAGCGCCGAGACCAAAACCAAAGTCGCCCGCCGCCGCCCCTACCGCCGCTGGTGCCAGGAAAACCGCATCAGGATCCACGGCTTCTTCGACAGCGTCAACGCCCCGGAAGTCAACCCGGACCAGATCTTCTCCCGCCAGACCCTCTTCGGTTACACCGGGGACGAGCTCGAGCACTTCATCATCCCCATGGCCAACAGCGGTCATGACCCCGTCTACGCCATGGGCAACGACGCAGCCCTTGCCGTCCTCTCCGAGCGTCCCCAGCTGCTTTTCAACTACTTCAAGCAGCAATTCGCCCAAGTGACCAATCCGCCGATCGACCCGATCCGTGAGCAGCTCGTGATGTCGCTCACCACCTTCATCGGCAACCCGGCCAACATCCTGGACGAAACCCCGCAAATGGCCCGCCTCATCAAACTCGCGCGGCCCATCCTCACCATGAGCGATCTGGAAGCGCTCAAGAGCAACAAAGAACCGGATTTCCGCTGCATCACCCTCTCCACCGGCTTCTCTGCCCTCTCCCCGCACGGACTCCGCGAAGCACTGGATGAACTCGCCTCAGAAACCGAGCGCGCCATCGACAAAGGCTACCGCATCATCATCCTCTCCGACCGCACCCTCTCCGGCAACGAAGCTCCCATACCCAGCCTGCTTGCCGTTGCCACAGTCAACGCCAAACTGCGCGACATGGGCGTCCGCACCAGCACCGGCGTCATCGCCGAGACCGGCGAAGCCCGGCAAGTCATGCACTTTGCCCTCCTGCTGGGCTACGGTGCCACCGCCGTCTGCCCCTGGCTGGCACTCGGCACCATCGTCAACCTCGCAGCCGAAGGCAAACTCAGCGAGCAGGTATCCGCCACCAAAGGCATGGAAAACTACCTGGAAGCCGTTGACTTCGGCATCCTCAAAACCATGTCCAAAATGGGCATCTCCACCCTGCGCTCGTACCGCGGCGCACAAATCTTTGAAGCCATAGGCCTGGGCACCGACATCGTCGAACGCTTTTTCCCCGGCACGGCATCCCGCATCGGCGGCATCGGGCTGGAAGAAATCGCCCGCGAAGCCGTCGCGCGCCTCAACCGCAGGAAAGCCCTCACCTTCGAACCCCGCACCGAGCTGGAAAACGCCGGACTCTACAAATGGAAACGGGGTGGCGAGAAGCACATCTGGACCTCCAAAGTCATCGCCCAATTCCAAAAAGCCCTGCGCAACGATGACTACGCCCAGTTCAAAGTCTTCTCCGAGATGGTCAACGAAAACGCCGAGACCCGCTGCACACTGCGCGGACTCTTCGGCTTCGCCCCCACCACTCCCATCCCTCTGGACGAAGTCGAAAGCGAAGAAAGCATCATGAAGCGCTTCGTATCGGGAGCCATGAGCCTGGGTGCCCTCTCCAAGGAAGCCCACGAGCACATCGCCATCGCCATGAACCGCATCGGCGCCATGAGCAACTGCGGTGAAGGCGGGGAAGATCCCGCCCGATTCAAGCCCCTGCCCCAGGGCGACAGCGCCTGCTCCGCCATCAAGCAAGTCGCCTCCGGCCGCTTCGGCGTCACCTCTGAATACCTCGCCCACGCCCGCGAACTGCAAATCAAGGTAGCCCAAGGGGCCAAACCCGGCGAAGGCGGCCAACTCCCCGGCAGCAAAGTTGATGAGGAAATCGCCCGCGTCCGTCACGCCACCCCGGGCGTCACCCTCATCTCCCCGCCCCCGCACCATGACATCTACTCCATCGAAGACCTCGCCCAGCTCATCTTCGACCTGCGCAACGCCAACCCCGAAGCCAGAGTCAGCGTCAAACTCGTCTCCGAACTCGGCGTCGGCACCGTCGCAGCAGGCGTCGCCAAAGGCGGAGCCGACATGGTCCTCATCTCCGGGCACGACGGCGGCACCGGCGCCTCCCCCCTCACCTCGGTCAAATACGCCGGCATGCCTTGGGAACTCGGCGTTGCAGAAGCCCACCAGACACTGGTACTCAACGGGCTTCGCGACACCATCCGACTGCAGACAGACGGACTGATCAAAAACGGCCGCGACGTCATTATCGCCACCCTGCTGGGAGCTGAGGAGTACGGCTTTGCCACCTCGCTCATGATTGCGCTCGGCTGCATCATGGCGCGCGTCTGCAACAAAAACACCTGCCCCGTCGGCGTCGCCACCCAAGATCCCGAACTGCGCAAACGCTACCGCGGCAAACCGGAAAACATCATCACCTTCCTGCGCTTCGTCGCCCGCGAAACACGCGAATACCTCGCCGCGCTCGGCCTGCACAGCATCGATGAGGCCGTTGGCCGCGCCGATCTCCTGCAAGTCGATCATGCCCTCGACTTCTGGAAGACCAAGAACCTGGACTTCTCGCGCATCATCCGCCCGGAAGCACTCAACATCCATGGGCCGGCCACCGGCATCAAGAGCAGCACCGTCTTCGACGAAGCACTGCTGCCGCTTGTCGCTCCTGCCCTCCAAAGTGCCAAACCGGTCAGCGTTGAACTGCCCATCCGCAACACCGACCGCTCCGCCGGCACCCGGCTCTCCTACTACGTCTCAAAGCAATACGGCTATGCCGGCCTGCCGGAAGACACCATCAACGTCACCCTCAATGGCACCGCCGGGCAAAGCTTCGGCGCCTTCCTGGCAGCCGGCATTACCCTCCGCCTGCACGGGCAAGCCAACGACTACGTCGGCAAGGGCCTGTCCGGCGGCAAAATCATCATCACCCCCTTCCCGGGGACGCAGTACGTACCCTGCGAAAACGTGATTGCCGGCAACGTCCTGCTCTACGGCGCCACCAGCGGCAAGGTCTTCATCCGCGGGCAGGTAGGCGAACGCTTTGCCGTACGCAACTCCGGCGCCAGTGCCGTCATTGAAGGCGCAGGCGACCACTGCTGCGAGTACATGACCGGC
The DNA here is from genome assembly GCA_944390825.1 of uncultured Akkermansia sp. Classification (GTDB taxonomy): domain Bacteria; phylum Verrucomicrobiota; class Verrucomicrobiia; order Verrucomicrobiales; family Akkermansiaceae; genus Akkermansia. The sequence continues at coordinate 107,950 of CALXRG010000004.1, read as the reverse complement.
GGCTGCGTCGTCGTCCTTGGCCCGACGGGGCACAACTTCGGTGCCGGTATGAGCGGCGGCTACGCCTACGTCTGGGACGAGCAGCACCTCTTTGACCGCTACTGCAACCTCGACATGATCGACCTCGACCCCGTCACCGAGCCCGAGGACATCGAGCGCCTGCGCAGCCTCATCGAAGAGCACGCCCGCTACACCGGCTCCCAACGGGCCCAGGCCATCCTCGCTGACTTCGACAACGCCCTGCCCAACTTCGTCAAAGTCTTCCCCATGGAATACCGGCGCGTGCTTGGACAGATGACCAAAGGCGACGAGGACGTACAGCGCACCCAAACGCACAATTAACGCGCAACGCGCAGAGCCCCCTCTCCGGGGTCCCACGCCGTTTCCGGACAGCCGGCCCTGCTGGGTCGGCTGTCCCTCTATAGGGCAGCAGCAGCATCGCGCCCTTCCTTTACCGTTTTGGCTTGCCAGAAACGGGCATCTGTGCTATAGCACGTCACACGCAGCGCACGTGGCACGTGCAACCATCGCAACCAGCACAGCACACCTTCCTCCCGGACCCCCCCCATGACAATCACCCCACCCGCGGAACCCCTGGATACCACCCAACGCCTCGAACTGCGCCGCCGCATCGATCTTCTGCTTCGCACCGGTCAGCTCCTGGTTGAAAGCATGGCCAACACCAGCCGCATCATGCGGGACATGAAACGCGTAGCTGCCTTCATGGGACTCCCGGAAGACAAACTGCACATCTACGTCAATTTCGACATGCTCATGGTCAACGTCAGTGACGGCAGCTACTCCGTTTCCAAGTTTCAACGCATCGACAAGCATACCGTCAACATGCAGGCAATCACCGAAATCAGCCTGCTCTCCTGGCGGGCCATCGAACAGGATTACAGCCTGGATCAGTACGAAACCGAGCTGGAAAGCATCCGCACACGCAAACGCAACTACAGCCATTGGCTTGTAGCCATCGGCGCCGGATTCGCCTGCGGCGGCTTCTGCATCCAATTCGGCTGCGACTGGGTAGCCTTTCTCTACGCCTCGCTGGCAGCCATCCTCGGCATGTGGGTACGCACCTGGTGCAATCATGCCGGCATCAACAACTACATAGGCATCGCCACCGCCGCCTTCGCCGCCACCCTATTCGCATGGAGCACAACCCTTCTGCCCTCAGAATGGACGGACACCCCCTGGCACCCGCTCATCTCCTGCGCCCTCTTCATCGTACCAGGCGTACCCCTGATGAACTTCGTGGATGACATGATCAGCGGATACACCCAAATCGGCACCATCCGAGCCATCAACACCCTACTCATCGTCATTGCCATGGCCTTCGGCATGGCTTTTGCCGTCAGAATCTGCGGCATCGAAAACTTCTTCCCTACTATCAGCATCGTTCCCCACCACCAATACTGGGAATACGCCCTGGCCGCAGGCATCTCAGCCGTCGGCTTTTCCATGATCTTCAACATCCAGCGCAAGCTGCTCTGGGTTGTAGCACTCGGCGGCATCATCGCCGTATGCACCCGGAACTACGTCAACCTCGGCCCCAGCACCGACAACATCGGGCTTGATATGGGACTCATCGCCGGCTCGTTTGCCGGAGCAGCACTCATCAGCATCATTGCCATCAGGGCCGTCCACTGGTTTCACGTGCCCAACCACGTCCTGACCATCCCCTCCGTCATCCCGATGATTCCCGGCGTTCTTATGTACCGCATGCTGCTGGGGCTCATCAGCAATCACAGCGCCAGCCTGGAACAAGTCACCCCCATCATGAAAGCCGTCGACAACGGCATCACCTCCGGCCTCGTCATCCTGGCCATCGTCCTGGGCGTCGCTCTCCCGACCATCATTGGCCGCAAGTTCCTGGATGTTGCCAAAAACAAGCGGCTCGACACGCTCCTGCGCGAGCGCAAAGCCAGCGGCAAATACCTCAACTGGTAAAAGCCCGGCTCCCTCACACCGGCAACAGCATCGCGGCCAGAGCCCCCGGCACCAGTCGCCCCCCTCTCCATCGCGCGCCTTCAGCACGGAATCCCACCGTGCACACAACCATCCCGCCGTCCACTCCCCCTCACAGGCGCCGAAAACAACCAACACCCCCCCAAATCATCCCAGATATGACTTGCCAAAATTCCTGAAACATGCTATATGCGCCGCGTCTTAACGAGGACAACACGAACCACAGCACAACAATGGAAATATTCAGCAATCCGACGTTCGTGCTCTTCGCCATCCTGTGTTTGGGATTGGCCTTGGGCAATATCCAGATTAAGGGAATCTCGCTGGGCAGTTCCGGTGTTCTGTTCGTCGCACTGGCGGCGGGACACTTCGGCCTGAAAGTACCCGATGGCGTCACCGGCATCGGAACCGCGCTCTTCGTGTACTGCGTGGGTCTGGGTGTCGGCAACCGCTTCTTCGCCACCCTGCGCAGCAAGGGCAGCAGCCTGGTGCTGCTTTCTGTCGTTGTCGTAGGCACGGGCTGGCTGGTCACCTGGCTGCTTTCCAGCGTCTTTGGAGTGGAAGGCCCTGTAGCTGCGGGTCTCTTTGCCGGTGCCTGCACCAGTACGCCAGCCTTCGCCGCCGCGCGTGAAGCCCTCACCGGCATGGACACCTCGGGACTGGACATCGGCTATGGCGTTGCCTACCCGTTTGGCGTCATTGGTGTGGTACTGTTCGTCCAACTGATGCCACGCCTCCTCAAAAAGGACCTCAATGCCCTTCCTGCCAGTGACAAAGCCGGCAAAGACCCGTCCAAAATCATCCGCCGCGTCGTGACCGTCACCCGCCCGGACCTCTACGGTAAGAACATCTCCGAGTTTTGCGACGAATGCCACCTGCACTGCCGCATCACACGCCTTGTGAAAGACAACCTGCTGCACCCGCTTCAGCCCGAAGACACCTTCCAGGAAGGCACCCAAGTGCTGATCATCGGCGAGCGCGCCGAAGTTGAGCACGATGCACCCATGCTGGGGGAAGTCAACCCCAAGGACCAGCACCCGCGCACCTTTGGTGATGAAACCTCAGAGCTCATCATCCTCAACAACGACATGTGTAACAAAACGCTCAGCGAGCTGGACTCCCTGTCCAACTACGGCATCACCATCTCCCGCATCACCCGCTTGGGCAACATGTTCATCCCCACCGGCGAAACCGAACTCATCCGCAACGACGTCTGCACCGTCGTCGGCACCCCCGAAGCCATCAAAAACTTCGCCAAAGCCTGCGGCCACCGCAGCACAGCCATCAACGCCACAGACATCCTGTCGCTCACGGGCGGCGTCGCTCTGGGCATCATCGTAGGCAACATCACCTTCAGCATGGGGCACTCCGCCGGCTTCAGCCTGGGCATGGCCGGCGGCCCGCTGATTGTAGCACTGATTCTGGGCCACTTTGGCAAGATCGGCCCGATTGCCGGCTACATGCCCCGCCCCACCCGCGTACTGCTCATGGAGTTTGCCCTGATGATCTTCCTGGCCGGTGCAGGAGTATCCGGCGGTGAGAAGCTGGTGGAAACCCTGCAGGCACAGGGCCTGACCATGTTCCTGATTGGCGTGGGCATCACCACCATCCCGATGGTTCTGGGCTACATCCTGGCCACGAAACTGCTGAAAATGCCTCTGCCTGAGACTCTCGGTGCCATCTGCGGTGCAATGACCTCCACCCCGGCCCTCGGTGCCATCACAGCCAAGACAGACCGCCAGGAACCCGTCATCTCCTACGCCACCGCCTACCCGGCCGCACTGCTGATGATGACCATCCTCGCCAAACTGCTGCTTTCTCTGCTGTAACGCCGCGCCGCTTGAGCCGGCGTCTACCCACAGTACCTTCCACGGGCGAAGCACACCGCTTCGCCCGTTTTTTTGTCTTCAACCCCAAAAAAGCAGAAATTTGGCTTGCAATTTGGACGAAAGAAGAGTATAAGTTGCGACCACCACCCCGCAGGGATGCGGGATAAACCTTTACAACCAATACAAGATATGTCCAAGCACTCCACATTGAAAGCTACTGGTACCGTCGGCGGCAAACGTTCTGTTCTCAAGCGTTTTGAGCGTGTCAAACTCATGAAGGAACGCGGCCAGTGGAAGCAGGGCCAGAGCCCGATCGGCCTGCCCAAGACGAAGTTCGAGTCCTGATAGCGGCACCGACACTCGTCCGGGCATCCCCCGTACAACGATTTTTGAAGCCTCGCGGTACCTGACACCGAGAGGCTTCTTTGTTCAAGTCATATTCCCCTTCACCAGACACGCTCTGAACAGCCCTGTCAGGGCTTCACCATCCCACAACAAAGCAATGCAAGAGAATGAATACCCCGCCGCGCCGGAAGGCAGCGTGCGACTCAACAAGTTTCTGGCGTCCTGCGGGTACGAATCCCGCCGCGCCGCCGACCGTCTCATCGCAGAAGGCCGGGTGGAAGTCAACGGCAAGGTAGTCGATACCCCCGGCCTGCGCGTGATGCCATCCGACTTCGTAAAAGTCGATGGGCGCCATGCCACCCCAAAAGAAGAGGTTGTGCTGCTGCTCAATAAACCGCGCGGCTTTGTATGCAGCCGCGAAAGCCAGGGAGCCATCGGCACAGTCTACGACCTGCTGCCGGCCAAATACCGCTACGTCAACTATGTAGGCAGACTTGATGCCGACAGTGAGGGCTTGCTCCTCTTTACCAACAGTGGCACCCTGAGCCAAAAGATTTCCCACCCGAGTGGCGGCATTGAGAAGGAATACTGGGTCACCCTTGACCAGGCCTTCGACAACAGCGTGCTCATCCAGCTGCTCAAAGGGGTGCGCATCCCCGAGGGCCAGGCCAAAGCCAAATACATCTCCCGACTCTCCGCGCGTCGCGCCTGCGTGGTGCTGGAGCAGGGACTGAAGCGGCAGGTGCGCCAGATGTTCGCCTGCCTGGGGCTGCGCGTCCGCAAACTGGTACGCGTCCGCATCGGTTCCCTGTGGGGTGGTGATCTGGAGCCAGGCCGCACCGAACTACTCACCCCTGAGCAAATTGAACTGGCCACGACCAACCCAAGACGGCGCAAAGGCCTGATCGGTGTTAATCAGGCATTCAAACCCCGTCCCGCCCCCGACACCGGCAAACCTGCTGCAACAGAGGACGACGACTCCGACTACATCTTTAACCCGGCTGATTTCGAAACGGAGGAAGAGGCACTTGGCTCAGCCACCAAGTTTGATGACAGCGAGGGCTTCGAACCCGAGCGGACGGAAGGACGCCGTCCCTTCGGCCGGGCCCCTCGCGCAGCACGTGACAACGACCGCCGTTTCAGCGCTGACAGGCATCGTCCCTTTGGGCCGAGACACAACTTCAGTGAGCGACGCGAAGGTGCTTTCCGCAGCGAACGGCGCGACAGCACAGAGCAGCACGGGAGAGGCTTCCGCAGAGCGCACCACGGCTTTGGCGGGCAACGCGGGGGAGACTTCCGCGGGGAACGCCGCGGCTTCGGTGAGCAGCGTGAAGGCAGCTTCAACGAACGCCGCAGCTTCGGCGGACGGCGCGAAGGCAACTTCGCAGGACGCCGGGACAGTAACTTCCGCGGGGAACGCCGCAGCTTCAGCCCGCGCAGAGAGGGCTCAAGCCCAGTTGGTGCTTCATCGCGTCAGCGGGGTGAACGAAAAAGCTTCAGCGAGCGTCCCAGCTTTGGAACCCACAAGAACTTCCGTCCCAGCAGCAACCGCCGCCCCTACAGCCGCGGCGAGTGAGGTCTTCTCCACCCATACATCAAAGCCATGAACACCCGTTTTCTGCCTCTGATAGCACTGAGCCTGCTTCCTCTGCAAGCTCAGGATGCCCCCGCCTCCACAACGCCTGAAGCCGCGGTTGCCCCGGCAACAGCCGAAGCAACGCCGGCCGGGAACTCCCCCCTTCTTTCGGATCCAGCCTACCGGTCTGATGACGCCAGGCTGGAAGGCTACCTTGAGGGGCTCAAGCGGGAAGCAGCCCAGGGCAAACCCGAGGCTGCACGGCGGCTGGCAGAAAACTACCTCACCGGCAACCACTTTACCCAAGCCCGGGCCTGGGCCCAAAAGTACCTCGACCTCCTGCGGGCCAAAGCAGAAAACGGCGATGTGCCTTCCATGCTCACACTTGGCGGCATGTACTGGCAGGGCGGGCAGTACACCCCGCCGGACCGGGAGGAAGCCAACCGCTGGTTCCGCATGGCAGCCGATCACGGAGATGTGCGGGCCAGCTACATTCTTGGCGAAGCCTACAGGGAATCCGGTCAGCGGGATAAATCCCGGGAAGCCTTTGCCCAAGCGTACCGAACCTACAGCGATCGGGCATCCCGGGATCCGCAGGATCTGGAAGCACTCTACTGGCAGGGCTTCATGGAGCTCAAAGGCGAAGGCACTGCCGCCAACGCAGCAACCGGTCTGGACAAACTCAACCGCGCGGCTGACGCCGGAAGCCAGTGGGCCCTGACCAGCCTGTTCAAGGCCTACACCGATGGCGACGGCGTCCCCGCCGACAAAGCCAAAGCCATGGAATACGCCCGCCGCCTGGTCGACAGCACAGGCGACGGAACCATGGCCTACATGCTTGCCTGCTACCACATGAACCTCGACGGCACAGCACGCCCCGGGGAAGGAGTGGATGAACACAACCCCGACGCCACCAAGTACCTCGACATAGCAGCCAAGGCCAACAACCCGAGTGCCATCTGCCACAAGGCCGACATCCTGCGCCGCGACGGCAAACTTGCGGAATCCCTCAGCTACTACCGCCAGGCGGCCAGCATGGCGCAGCCCCAAGCCCTGACAGCAGCAGCCGAAATCCTGCTGAAAGGGGGCGAAGGCATTGAGCAGGACACCGACTTGGCACTGCGCTACCTGCAGGTGGCTGTTGCCAGGTACCAGGACGGCGACGCCTGCCGGATGCTGGCGGATTTCTACCGCGAGCAGGGAGAAACCGAGCTGGCCAACCACTGGATTGTGCAAGCCAGCGATGCCAACTGCGCTGCTGCCATGGCGAAGCGCGGGCTTCTGCACCTCAGTCCCTTCTCCGGGCTGACCTGGGACCCCACGCTGACATACCAATGGTGGATCAAAGGCCGTGAACTCGGCGACAGCACCTGCCAGCTCTACCTCAATCTTTACTTCTTCGTCTTCATCCCCCTGCTGCTGATTCTCGTGTTTGGACTGCCCCTCTACCTGGCAAGACGCGTCATCAAACAGCGAGGAAACCAACAGGAAAAGACTGAAGTGTAACACCCCATCGGGGGAAGGAAGGAAGCAGCGTATCACCCACCCCAAGCCCCTGCTGCCATGGAAAACTATGGGATCCACACCCGTATCGGATGCCTCGTGCTAAGCATCGAAAGCAACCGGATCTGCCGTCTCTGGCTCCCCAATGAAAGCCCCCTGCCCCTTGGGGAAACACAGCACACCGTCATCCGCGACCCGCGCGAGCACCCGCTCGCCGGGGAGGCCCTGAACCAACTTTCCGCCTACTTCGCCGGACAACTCAGACAATTTGAACTGCCACTGGCACCCCACCGCAGCACTCCGCTCCAGGAGCGCATCCGCCGCGACCTCTGCTCTATTCGCTACGGTACCACCACCACCTACAAAGCACTGGGGCCCCCGCGCACCGCTGCACGAGTCTGCTCCCATAATCCGCTCCCCATTCTCATTCCCTGTCACCGGGTTCTTCCGGCACGCGGCACCCTGTCCTGCCCGGGGCAATACCGTGGAGGCACCCCCTTGAAACGCTACCTCCTCCACCTTGAAGCCGCCAACGCATGACCTCCAGCCACTCCATCATCCGGCAACTTCAGGCACTGGCCGAGCCAAGCTACCGAGACTTTGCAGCCTCCCTCATCCCGGGAGGCATGCCCCTGCTCGGCGTCCGCCTGCCAGCCCTGCGCCAACTCGCCAGACAACTGGCAAAAGACACGCCTGCCTGGCAGCACTACCTCTCGGATGAAAGCACACCACACTGGATGGAAGAAACCATGCTGCGGGGCATGCTGCCCGGCTACATCCGTGACCTCTCCCTGGAAGAAAGGCTGGACATGCTGGAACGCTTCATCCCCCTGGTCACCAACTGGAGCATCTGCGATTCCTGCTGCGCCACCTACCGCTTCATGCGCTCACACCGGGAAACCGTCCTACCCTGGCTCCAAACCCGCATTCGCTCCCGGCAGCAATACACCGCCCGCCTCGGCATCGTATGCCTACTCATGCACTACCTCCCCGACCCCGCATGGGCACCCCACGTAGCGGAAAGCCTCGCACACGTACAAGCCGACGGCTATTACGCCATCATGGCGGCCGCGTGGTGCTGCTGCGAACTCTACCTGCGCTACCCCGAGCTGGGCACACCTCTTCTGCAGGACACCGGCAGCCCCCTCCCCGATGCCGTACGGCACAAAGCCGCCCAGAAAATCCGGGAATCACACCGGCACACACCAACAACCGCTTAACACACCATCCTGGCTAAGACGAAGGGATAACAAGGAGTCTCTCCCCCATAGTGCTTATCTCATCCCCCCTCTCATACCAAACGAAACAGGCGATTGATCTGCAACGAATCAACCGCCTGCCATATCAGGGAGTGGAGCATAGCGGGTTCGAACCGCTGACCTCCTCAATGCCATTGAGGCGCTCTACCAACTGAGCTAATACCCCGCGCAATATGCGTATTCCCGCCGGGAACGCGCAGATACTATCGTATTATATCCGAGAAGTCAAGCCTGCATGTAAAAAAACTGCGTTTTGGGGTTCAAAACAGCACGTTAAGGTCACTTGATTTGCGTTAGCGTCAAATGGCATGTCCTTGGGTAGTCACAGGACGCCTACCGCTGTTTCGTTCCGTGGCGAGTTCCTGTGTGGTTCTGCTATTGGAATTCAGACGTCCCTGCCGCACAGAAAACCCCGCAGCTCACGGGGAACTGCGGGGGCAGTTAAATCGGGAGAAAAAATGCTTACAGGGAAGCCTTGATGATAGCAGCGAAGGAATCGGCCTTCAGTGCGGCACCACCCACGAGGGCACCATCGATGTCGGGCTGGCTCATCAGTTCAGCTGCGTTGCCGGGCTTCACTGAGCCGCCGTACTGGAGACGTACCTTGTCTGCGGCTTCCTGGCCAAAGGTCTTGGCAATCACACCGCGGATGAACGCATGGGCAGCCTGGGCATCTGCCGCAGAGGCAGTCACGCCCGTGCCAATGGCCCACACCGGCTCGTAGGCGATCACGAGACCGCCAACCTGCTCGGGCGTAAGGCCTTCCAGGCCCTCTACCACTTGGGAACTGAGCACGGCTTCCAGCTGACCGCCTTGACGCTGCTCCAGCGTCTCACCAATGCAGTAGATGGGAATCAGGCCGGCTGCGAGAGCCTTCTTGATCTTGCGGTTAATGTATGCGTTGGTCTCGCCATGGTACTGGCGGCGCTCACTGTGACCGAGCACAACGTATTTGCAGCCCAGCTCCGTGAGCATGCTCGTGGAAATCTCGCCGGTGAAGGCGCCGTTATCGCGGTCGCTCACGTCCTGAGCACCCACACCAACGCAGGTGCAGCCATTGAGAGCCTCCATGACAGCGGGAATTGTCACGAACGGAGGTACGATCACCTTGTCAACGGCCTTGCACTCGCAGGTCATTTCCTCTTTCAGGGCGGCCATGAAAGCCTTGGCTTCGGCCGGGCCCATGTTCATTTTCCAGTTAGCAGCAATGATGGGTGTACGGGACATAGTCTTCAGATGTCTATTGTGACGCACGTAGCTTACCTGACAGGGGGCTTTCCGTCAAGCACAATCTTGCTGTGATTCTGCAACCTCTGACAAGCCCGGTTAAAAGCGCAGCACGCTGTCTTTTGCTACCTCATAACAGGGAATTGGAGCAAAGGTTTCGGGTTTGATCCCGGCGGCTCGGGCCGCCGGCAGCAGAATGATGAGCTGGGTGTCCGAGAAATCAAGCTGAGCTTCCCAATCAATGGGGATGATGTTGTTGGCGCCCAGGATGATGACTTCGGCGCGCCTGTTCTCCCGGGGCACGGCGGCCAGTGTGTCGGCGGCGGCATCCCCGATGTAGAGCAGGCGGCGGGGCCCCTGCTCTCCTGTGAGCCGCCAGAGGATGACGGGGGACTGATGCACGGCTGGCCGTGTCGGGAGGTGCCTGGGGGCAGCGTAGATGGTGTAGTGGCCGGAGGGGGTGCTGATGTGCGTCACGGGGGAGCTGTCGGCGTGACCGGCCTGTCGCAGGGTGCGCATGCTCGGCCAACTTTGCTGCAACAGGGGAATTCCTCCTGTGGCTGAGGCGAGGTTCCGGGTAGATAGCAGCGCGGCGGGGGTAAATCCGCTGTGGAAGAGGGCCGGTTCTACCATCCATCGGGCACTGCTTTCGCTTCCTGCGTCAATCAGCAAACCAGGGTTTCCCAGGATGGTGGAGCTTTTCCCAAAGCCGAGATTCATCACCATGCTCTCGTGCGGTTTGGCGGGTTCGGTTATGGGCAGATATGCGCCCGGCCAGCTGCCGAAAAAGGAGGTGATGGCGATCAGGGCCCCGCTGCTTTGCTCGGCTAGAGTTTGCGCCAGGGCTCCGAGATAGGGGACGTTGCCCAGCAGGATGACGGCAAATCCGGAAGCCATGACTACGGGCAGTATCGGTGTGATCGCAATATTTGTCAGGAAGCTGTAGCTGTTGAATGTGTGGAAGTAACAGGCTGTAATCGGCAGGGAGACGAGCCAGGCGCTGAAGGCAATCATCACGACGCCACGCAGGGCAAACTCCCAGGATTGGACGCGCATTTCCCATGGGGTCATAATGGTGTAGGGAATGAAAGAATCGGGGCCAAACCAGGGGGTATCGCGAAGCGCATGACGGGTCGCGAGGCAGATACCGGCGTAGACGAGGAAGGAGAGCAGGAACCCGGCATTGTGCAGCTGATGGGGGGATAAAAGCAGGATTGCCAGGGCGGCACTGCTCCAGACGTTGAGCAAGCTGAGCTGGCGTCTCAGCTTGATGCTCAGCAAGGCCAGTGCCAACATCATGTATGCGCGCACGGCTGGTGGCGCAGCGCCTGTCATGAGAACGTAGATACCGACGAGCAGGAGAACAAGCCAAAGCGATACTTGCGGGCGTACTCTGAGCGCATAGAACAGGGGCCAGAGCAGCAGCGCCACCAGTCCTACGTGGAGTCCGCTGACGGCAAAGGCATGGAGGCAACCGCCGCGCCGGAAGTCCAGCATAGTGTCTGGCTCGGCTCTGTCCCGTGCGCCCAGAACAAGGGCACAGAGTACCTGGCGCCGTGGGTCAGCCTCGGTACCGTAAGGCATCAGACGGTCAGCGAGCAGCTCCCGCAGGGTTGCCGCATAGCCAAGCAGGCCGTACCATCCGTGGTCGTAGCCTGTTTTGGCCGCGTGGATGAGGGCCAAGGAAGCGACGATTCCCTTTCCCCGCATCCAGGAAGCGGTGTCAAACATGCCGGGCACAGCCGGCGGGCGAACCTCTTGGTATTCTCCCAGCACGGTGAGCCGGTCGCCCGTGCGGTAGGGCATGTCGTCGCCCCTGATGGCGACGCGCAGTCGGGTGTGGTCAATCCGCAAGATAAGACTCCGACTCAGGGTACTTTCAACCACGCCACTGATGTGGGCGACTCCCGAGCTTTCCCACTGGGCGACGCTCTCGGCACGCTGTTGCTCAAAGAGGGAGTGTTGCAAAGCGGCTACCAGGGCACACAACAGGGTGGCAGCTGCGATGCGATAGAGGCGCAGGGTGAATGCCAGAGCCGCGGCAGCGATGCTCAGGCACCAGCCCTGACCGCTCCAGATGGCTCCACAGGTGCCGCAGAGGGGCAGCAGTAATGGGGCCCGCAGCAGAGCAAGCCGCAGGGCCCGGCGCAGGGGGTCTTCCGCTGCCGGTTTTCCGTTCTCCGGGGCCGCAGCCTGAGGGAACGCCGGAAGCGGGGATCTGGCGTCTTCTGCGTGGGATGACGGGGACATGGGGTGGGCAGAACCTCCGGGCGGTTCTCTGCTGATTTCAACGGTACACCATGACGGGCCCCGTCCGGGATGATTGTACTGAGCGAAGTTTCTGCACAGCGCTGATGACGATGGCGGCGGCCCGTTCCACCTCCTCACGAGTGGTGAACCGGCTCAGGGAGAAGCGCAGGGATTCCCGGACTTCGCGGTCAGTAAGCCCCATGGCGATCAACACGTGGCTGGGATGAGGCTCGGCGCTGGTGCATGCGGATCCGGTCGAGCAGATGAGGCCCGAGGCTTCCATGATGAGAGAGAGGGATTCGGCTTTGCAACCGGGGATGCGCAGATTGCTGACATGCGGAAGCCGGGGGGCTGATGCACCGTTGATGACAGGTTGCAGTCCGGCTGCGCTCAAGCGCTGCTCGAACAAATCCCGCAGGGCGGCCAGTTGTGCATACTGCTCAGCTGCGGCAAGGGTCAGTTCGGCAGCTTTCCCAAAGCCGATGATGCCGGAGACGTTTTCCGTGCCGGCCCGGCGGTAATCCTCTTGAGCCCCTCCGGTCAGGTAGGGGTGGCACTCGGTCCCGGTGCGGATGTAGAGGGCTCCTATACCCTTGGGGCCATGGAGTTTGTGAGCGGAGAGTGAGGCAAAGTCAACGGCTGTTTCATGCAGATTGATGGGCAACTTCCCGGCAGCCTGCACAAGGTCTGCATGCACGCGGGCTCCTGCTTTGCGGGCGAGTGCTGCGAGCTCGGCGGCGGGTTGGATGACGCCGCTTTCGTGGTTTGCCCAGGCAAAGCTGACTCCATCGTGACCGGGTAGCAGGTCGCTCCACTGCTCAAGGCTGATCTGGCCATTGTGTTGTACCGGGCACAAATCACCCTTGGCCGTGCGAAGGGATGCGGGGTGCTCCGTTGCTGCCACCAGGGGACGGCTGAATTGGGATAAGGCTGTGTTGGAGGCTTCAGTTCCTCCGGAGGTGAAAATGATCTCGGATGCATCCGCTCCGATCAGAGCTGCCACTTTTTCCCGGGCTTCTCCGACTGCTTTGCGTACGGCTTTCGCCGGTCCGTAGGCGGCTGACGGGTTGTAGAATTGATCCTGAAGGTAGGGAAGCATGGCCTCCAAAACCTGCGGGTCAATCGGGGTCGTGGCGTTATTGTCCCAGTAGATCACGGCTTTCTGCGGTCTTTATCTGTGGCTTTTCCCATCAAGAGCCAACAGGCCAACACCGTGCAGATCACCCGGTGTTGGCCTCAAAGGGAGAAGGCTCAGTCTCAGGATTCGCTGCTGTCGCCGGTGTCAGTGTCTGATTGTGTTTCTTCCTCTGGGATCTCCGGGAACACTATCAGGGAACGGCAACGATCGAGGGCAGAAGCCGGAACTTCCTTTTCCTCAATGCGGTCCCACTCTTTTTCCACTGCTTTCTGAAGCTTTTCATATGCACGCTTGTTTTTTATGAGCAGTGCATCCATTTCCTCGCTTTGCGGCTGTGCTGCAGGAGCAGCCTCGCCCATAGCGGTATCGCTGTCCTCTCCCACGCCGTAGACTGTTTCGATCTGCTTGGCTGCAGCCTCTGCGGACTTCTCATCCTTGACCTTCTTGAGGATTTTGGAGGCGGCTTTCAGCCTTTTCAGATCCTGCTTGACCCAAACGGTGGCTTCTTTTTTTGCATCCCGGTCGGAAGAGGCACTGACCACGTCTGCACTTAAAACCGCCATTGCCGCGGTCAGTATCATCATCATCGTTTTCATAGCGCGGGCTACTATGTCATGCTTGGGCTTTTGTGTCAAGCTTAAGAGAACAATTTTTTACCGTTATGCAAGTGGTGCAGATACATTCCCGGGGGATAAGCAACGGTCAAGGTTCGGGCGGTGCACACAAGACAGCCGGGAGGGCATTCATACAGCGGGCAACGCTCGAGGTGAGGGGGAAAGCGAGTAGGGAAAGGAAAGCGCGTGGTGAGGATGGGTCGGGAGGAAAGGCAGCGCCATACCGCCGTCTTGAAGCAGCGTGTTTTACATCGTGAAGCGTTTCACCCAATCATCCATCAGGACGTTGAACGGTTCGCCAGCTGTGTTGCCCGGGCTGTTGTGGGGATTGGCTTTCCTGGCAGCCTCGGGATTGCCATGCAAAAGCAGAAGCATCGCATACACCTCATCCGCAAAATGTTCACGATTGACCTTGATAACCTTCAGGCGATCCCGCATCTGCTCGGGTGTTGCGTTCAAATCTACGACGCCGGGAAGCTTATTGTTGATCTGCTCAAAGGCAATGGTCAATACGCGGCAAAGTTCCTGGATCACCTTTAAGCGCCGGTACTGCACACCGTCGCCGGCCGGCAGTTGGGCGAGTTTGCTTTCGGCAGCCTTCCCAATGGCTACGACGTCATTGCTGTTGTGCAACTCCGGCGGCAACAACTCTTTCAGGTAAGCATTCTGCACGGCAGCAGAAGCAGCAGGGGGCTGCGGTGCAGCCTTCGCTGCGGACTGGTCGGCTGTTCCTCCTGCCCGGGTCTGAGGGCTTTTCTCCTGTTTCCCCGTGGAAGATGCGACTTGCGGAGATGAAACTTGCCTGCCCCCCCCAGGGAGCCCTTCGCACAGTGCGGCGTAAGGCGCACCGGCATGAACCAAGGCATCGCGGGCAAGCTGGGGATCCTTCTTCATGATCACAAGGGCCAATCCGCGCAGTGCAGGCTGCCATTCAGTGCTGCAATCGGCCGCAGAGCTTTTCGGATCCGCCAGGATTCTGCGTATCGCCCTGAGGGATGCCGGCAAGCTTCCGGGGACAGCCGCCTGCTCCGGGATCCGGTCTGCGGCCTCGTTAAAAACCCGGGCAAAATCCCCCGCTAAAGCCTCGTCCTGGGCGATGACGGCCAAGGCCCATCCATGCAACGAAGCCCACGCCGCCATCTCCGGCTCACCGCTCAAAGCCGAGACCTCCGCAAAAAGTCCCGAGGCATCCGCGCCGCCGGAGCCTACAGCAGACAAACAATTGCAGGCTTTGGTGTAAAGAGGCCAATCAAGTTGCCTGTCGCCATCCAAGTACCCCTGCACTGTCCCCGGCTCCACCAGGAGAGCTGTCACGGCAGCTGCCATAACGCCCGCACACAGCGTTGCAGCGCCTGCCAGCAGCATGCGCCGCTTCGCGCGAAGCTGTCCCTCAGGGGTATCGAGGGCATCACCCTGTGCCAAATCTACCGCCACATCGTCCATCTCCCGCAGGAGGCTTTCATAAGAAAGCGGACGATCCTTGGCGTTGTACTGCGTCATGTGATCCACCAGATCGGCCAGAGAATCGTTGAGGTACGGGCACACAGTGCGGATGGAAGGCAGCTGTTCCTTGTACTGGGCCAACTCCGGAATATGATGCACTGGCTCGTCGCAGAAAGAATCCACGCCGGTGAGCAGGTAGCGCATTGTCATGCCAAGGGAATAAATATCCGTGCGCACATCCTCCTCCTCGCGGAAAATTGTTTCCGGAGCCACGTAATAAGGCGTCGCCCAGATCACCTCCTCGGAATCTTCATCCCGTTGAGTCATTGCCAGGCCGAAATCCAGCACCTTGGCTTTTCCCTCACCGGTGATGAGAACATTCCCCGGCTTCATGTCGCGGTGCAGCAATCCGGCCTTGCGCGCCGCCTGCAATCCCAAGGCAACCTGCCGGGCATACCCCAAAACCTCCGACTGACGCAACGGGCCATTTTGGGAGACAATGCTCTCCAGATCACGGCCGTTCACCAGCTCCATCGCGATATAAAACTGGTTTCCTTCCCAGCCGGCCGAATACACATCCACTACGTTTTCATGGCGGACTTTGGCCATCATCGCGCATTCTTTTTCGAAGCGGGCGATGCGCTCCGGCTGATTGCGGTATGTTTCGTTAAGGACCTTGATGGCTATCGGACGGTCAAGAACGCGGTCGCGGGCGTGAAGCACCACACTCATCCCCCCCACGCCTACGACACCATCCAGCTCAAAATTGGCGAAGCGGTCATGCACAATCGCCTCGCATCCGCAACGGGTGCATGTGATCGTTGTGTAGAAACCGATCCCGGATATATCCAGGGACTGTGCACAAACCGGGCAAGTCCATATCTCAGGTGGTGTCGTCGCGTCTGCCATCTGTGTTACTTTAGCAAAAACAGGGAAAGAAAAAAGCAAAATCCGCCGGAGATCACGAAAACCTCCGGCGGATGAAGGGAAACGTAACTTAGGCGAGTTTGGGAAGAGAAGCCGCAGCGACAGCCTGACCGTGGCGCTTTGTCTTCTCATCCGGCACGCACAGCCGGATCTTCAGCTCGGGGGCCTCAGCAGCGAGGACCTCATTGGCCTTATCGATGATGATCTGGCCGCCCTCTCCCGTCGCGACACGACCGAGGAAGAGCAAGTTGCGCACCTCGTAGAAGCGGGCGAAATACGCAATCGTGTAACCAAACTCCACACCGATTGTCTCGTAAATCTTGCGGGCCCGCTCATCGCCTTCAAGCATGGCGGCCTGAACCTTCTTGAGTTGCTCCGGGTAGGGCATGGTGCCGAAATCGAAGCCGGCACGCGGGGCAAGCCTGGCCACAGCCTGCTGAGAGAAATACATGGCGCCAACCCCTTTATCCTTGGACCATTCATCCACGCCGCCGTCCTCCTGATAATCGACCGGGACGAAGGCGAGTTCGTTGAGCCAGGGCATGATGTGACCCTCCGGATCTACGTAGCCGGCAGCCAGGGAAGTCCCCATTGCCACACCGAGCACAGCGTCATCATTCATCCCCATGGCGCCGGCGAGAGCGGTCACTTCGCCGTCATTCACCACCTCAAAAGGCACCTCCTTGCCCATGCGCTCGCTCCAGCGTTTCTTGAGCGTCGTGAACATCCCGCGGATGACGTTCTGGAAATCCTCAGGGGAAATACCGCGGAAAAGGGAACCCACGCGAGGCTCGCTGTTGACGTAAACGCCGGCGGCAGAACCACCGATGGCATCCACCTGAGGCAGGTGCTTGGCAGCGCGCAGCAGGGAATCATCCACCCCTTCGATCTGATAGTTCGGATCAGTCTGGTGGTAGGGATCCCACACGACCTCCTCAGAATAAACCACCTCACCATTCACCACAGCCGCGCACTTGCGGTCGGAGCCGCCCAAGTCGAACCCGATGCGGTAACCATCCAGGTTGCGGCCCAATGCCACGGAGGTGGAATTCTCCGCGGGGAGGTCAGCCGCACTGGCGACCTTCACCACTTGAATTGGCTGGTCATAAATCTTCTTGCCGATGAAATCCCAATCGAACTCACGGGCGCCACCCTCGCAGTATGTCGCGGCGAGCATGTCTGCAATCTGATCATCGCCGGCCACCATGATGGTGCAGCCACCCTTCATCCAGAGAAGGAACTTAACAATTCGCTCAACATACTGGTTGTTCAGCGCGATATTCTCGCCCTCCTGGGGGAGAATCTTACCGCTCCAGCGGAAGCAAGTACCATCCAGACGCGTCAGCGCCAAATCAATGGTGTGAGAGCCGGGAGTGGCTGCCACTTTCTCTTCGTATGCCTTATTCCACAGCACCGGAGCGATGAAGCCCGGGTCGAGCACAGGGGTGAATTTCGGTTGGATATTCATGGTATTACGCGGCTGTTGTAGCATGTTTGCCAAGGTAAAGCAAGAAGAAAACTTTCCCGCTGTGCTAATCCGCGTGCCCGCGTGTGACATACAACACGCGCACACCGCGGCCATCACACCGGTTCCGCACCGGCATTCGCATGCCTAAGCCGCCCCACTCCGGCACGCCTGTGCTGCCCGCCACGGCGGACACGACTCAAGCCTGGTGGGAATCGGAGCACGCCGCAGAGGCGGAGGTGGAAAAGGGATTCTGCCCGGCAATGATGGTCGCGACCTCATCCGGCACGCAGGCGCGCACCCAACGCTCGCAGCCGGGCTCCTTCAGGAAACCGCGCACGACCGATGAAGAAATCTCCTCCAGCTCGCCGGGAGGGACCAGGAAAACGGACTGCACTGTCGCGGCCATGCGGGCATTCATACGAGCCATGATTTTCTCATATTCAAAGTCGATGGTGTTACGGATTCCCCGCAGCAGGAATCGGGCTCCCTCTCGCTCAGCGTAGTCGACAAGGAATCCATTGGCAACAGATGCGACGCGCACATTTGGCAGATCCCTCACCATACTGCGCAAAGCTTCCAACCGTCTCTCTGCTGGCAGAAATCCCCTCTTATCTGGATTAACCGCCAGGGTGACCACCAGCTCATCGAACATCTCCGCTCCCCTGCGGATCATCCACAAGTGGCCATTGGTGGGCGGGTCGAAACTGCCGGCATAAAGAGCGATGCGCTTCATGCGTAACGGTATACAGGATTGAGCCAGGCCTGTCAAGAGCCCGGTTGCAAAGTGCTTGCATCAGGGAAGCCTGCATCAGGCAAATAAGAAAAAGGTCCCGCGAAAACGGCTTTTCCTGCGGAGGAAGCCCCCCCCCCGGAGGACAAAACACTCCACCGGCAGGACCTCACCGTGCGGCAAACCTCCGGCAATTCATGCATCGCGATACTGCATGATCTGCTCCTTGAGGCAAGACTCAAATACAGCGACCTCCGCATCGTTGATGGTGCGCGGGTAACTCATGAGCGTCATAGGGAGCGGTGCATCTCCGGCATGGAAGGGAAGCTGGACATGCAGATAGGGGAGGCGCACGTAGCCACAACTTTCATAAAACCGGCAGCGCCGCATGGTCACGGCATCCGTCACCGGCTCAATTTCCAGGATCACGGGTCGGGGAGACACTCGCTGATGCAGCAGGTTCAGCGCGACATGCCCCAGCCCCCGGCCTCTGCGCAGCGGATGGATGGCCAAGTGCTCAACAAACGCAAACTCCTCCATCTCCCATACAAAGAGCAAACCTGCCAGCCCCTCTTTGTCCCGGAGGGTCAGGCAAGCAAACGACGGCTCCTCCATGGCGCGCTGATGCTGACTCCAGGAGCGTCTTTCCTCCCGGGGAAAGCTGCTCCGGTAGAGCTCCCAAACCTCGCCCAACGCGGGATCGGAAGCTTGCTTGATTCGTGTTAATGTCATCATTTCTCCGTCATGCAACCGCATGCTTTCGAGTGTATCACAAGAAAAATAGACCACGCAATGCAATTTTTTCTTACTTTTTTTGCAATATTTTGTAGACGGCTCAAAAGTTGTGCGCTAAAATACGCGCCATGAAGACGCGTTGGAAAGTGGTGGAAGTGGAAGAGTGTGAATCAACCTTCAACATCGCCCGCAAAGAGCCCGCATGGACCATTGTGAGCAGCGACCGGCAGACCAAAGGCCGGGGACGTTTCAACAGACTGTGGTTTGGCGAGCAGGGCGGTCTCTGGGCCACATACAACCTGCCCATCGACCCCAAATCACCCCGCCACTGGGGTCTGCTGCCGCTAGTGGCCGGCGCGGCGATTATGGAGGCGTTGCGTCCCTTTAACATCAAGGGGCTGCGCCTGCGCTGGCCAAACGATGTACTGGTGGGCAAATCGAAGCTCGCCGGGATCCTGGTTGAAAGGCCCTCGGTTAACCTTGCTTCCATCGGCATTGGCGTCAACATGTTTAACAACATCACCGCCATGGATGGTCTGACGACGGATCCGGCAACGCGCCTGGCGGATGTAATTCCCGCCTGCCCCGCTGTCAGCAAATTCCGCACGCTGCTCGCAGACAACATCGCCGAGATTTTCGATTATTTCCTCGAAGATGGTCTGGAGGGCATCGCCGGACGCCTCGAAATGGCATGGGGTGAGAGCCGTCCGGTCGTGGCGATCACCGATTCGGATCGTATCTGCGGATACTTCGCCGGGGTAGAGGCCGATGGTTCCCCCATTTTGCGCCGCCCCGACGGCTCCACCATCACGGTGCCCGGCATCACGGTCAACCGGCTGAAAGAACTGATCTAAGCCCCCCTCACCGCAGGGTTTACCCCGGCCCGAACTCAGGCCAAACCAGTCAGCCAAACCGGCGCTGCATCACGGAGGCAGTTTCGCCTGCCCGCCCTGCGCAGCTAAGCCCGCACCATGCCGTCTGGCTGAGCCCGGTTTGTCTGTTCGTGTCTGAATCCACGAATCACCGCCGCTGCTCCCTTGAATCAGCACACGGAACAAAGGCGCACCACCGCAAGGCCGTGCCCCCCATTTCTGCCCACGTACAGCATCCATGCGCTCTCCCGCAATTGCATACCTTTCATTTTTCCTAACCACTTCCCCCCTCCTGCTCCTCCGGGATAAAGCCAACCCGGGAATTTCCTGCCCAAGACGATGCCTGTTTTTTGCCCATTATGATGCCTGTTTCCCGAAAAACCTCAAGATAACATCAACCAAGACAGATTTTAAGCTTGGCACCCGGCACGCAGTATGATAGAATGAGGGCTCCCGACATCAACTCCGGCAGGTGGAATAATTCCCCTGCATTAATCCATTCATCATCATGCGTACAACCAACTTCCGAATGTTCCGTAGCGCTGCGACGCTCCTGGCCGCAACGGTACTACTGTTCGTTGGTGCCACGAACACCACCCAGGCGGGAACTCCTGTCAGCAAGGGCTTTGTACAGCCGCACGCTCCCTCTCCCTCAGCAAAACCGGACGAAGCGCTTCCCAATCTGGGTCGCGATAAGCACGGCATGCCGTTTTACCACCCAAAGCAGACGAAGCGCGTTGTCCGCACGACTGCCTACACACATTCCGAAAGCGATCACATGACCTACGGCGCCCGCAATGCCATCGGCACGCGCCTTCTCTACACCGACAAATACCGCAGCGCGGCAGCAGACTGGTCTGTTTACCCGCTGGGTACCCAATTTGTCATCAAGGGTCAGCCTTATATTTACGTCGTGGATGACTACGGCAGCGCTCTGGTAGGCACGGGCACGATTGATATTTATCAGCCCTCGCATACCCTGATGAGACAGTGGGGGCGCAGAGTAGTCGAAATCGACATCATCAAATGGGGCTCCCCCTCCCTGAGCCTCAAAATGCTGGAATCCCGCCGCGGTTACGCCCACTGTGCCAAAATGCACAACTCACTGGCCCAGCAGCAGAGCCTCCGCGCAAAGACGAACCGATAGTCATCCCCGCATCCCGTTATCCCGTCAATCAGCGCAACAGCCCCTCGCAAACGAACGCTTTTCTTCACCTGGCCAGAGCGCCGCTGCTAGCGAACCTCCACAGACAGCAAGCAGGAACCCGCATTTTCGCGCATCATGCGCCGTGAGGGTTTCTGCTTTTTCTCTCTCCCCACCACAAGCACCTACTCAACTCCCCTTCCCATACCCACACTGGCATCCCGGAATGCAGTGGGCCGATACATGATAAGATGCATGATAAAACGGGGGAAAAGCACAAAAATGGGCAAAAAAGAGCGGTGGCTGTGATCACACAGCCACCGCAATCAAATGTTTAAGTTAAAATAACGGCACCGAAATGCTCAGGATTGCTTGCCGTAGTGCTGGTCGTGCATCTTCTGAGCGATGGTAGCCAGCGTTTCCACTTCTTCCGGAGTAAGCACCTTGGAAAGGTCGTCTATAGCGTCGTGGAAGTGAGAATACACCTGATAGAACAAATCCAGCCCCTTGGGCGACAGGCGGATACACACAGCACGGCGGTCATTCGGGTTGGTATTACGCTCGAAGAAACCCTTGCTGACCATGGCCTCCACCAAAAGAGAAGTGGCAGGCACCGTCATCTGGAGATACTTCGCAAGCGTTTTCAACGCAACACCCTCGGGCTGCTCATCCATCAGCAGCTTAACCTGCGAAATTGCAGATCCCTGGCGGACGGTAAGCCCGAGCATTTGTTTCTGTTCGGGGGAGTTGGTCGATTTAATGCTGCTGCGGCGCAGATCGTCCAACACGTTTAAAAGCATGCGAAAAGGCACATGCGGAGCCTTGAAATTCTGTGATTCCATGCGCCCATTGTAGCGTCTCCGGACAACTTTGTCCAGAGAAAATTAAATATAAGATGAACATTTATAGAAAAATTACGCACTCTATCCACGATAGCATCACGTTTTTCTGTACAAACGGACCATAAATGCTACCATATTGCCATGAATCACACGAGCCCACCCCGTGCCTGGGTAGAAGTAGACCTGGAAGCCATCGCCCATAATCTCGATATCGCCCGCCAAGCCTCACCTGGAGTGGCGCTTATGCCGGTCATCAAGGCCGGCGCCTATGGACACGGGCTTGAGCCGGTTGCCCGACGCCTGGATACAGACGGCGCAGCCTTCTTCGGCGTAGCCAACGTAGGCGAAGCCAGGCGACTGAGCATGGCCGGAGTACGCACCAAACCATTTATCCTCGGGCCGGCCTTCCCCGAGGAACGGGAGGAAATGGTGCTCAACAACTGGGGCTGCACTATCTCAACCCTCGAAGAAGCACAGCACTATCAAAGCATTGCCGAGATGTTCGACAAGAGCTTCCCCGTTCACATGGCGCTGGACACAGGCATGGGACGGGAAGGCTTCCTGCCTCACCAGCTCGGCGAAATTATCGGGCCTCTGCAGCAGATGAAAAACCTGATCATCGACGGTGTGATGTCCCACTGCTCTGCAGCAGATGAAGACGTGAGCTTCACCCAAGCGCAGATACGTGAATTCACCGACTGCGTCGCCATGCTCGGGCGACATTTCAAGTTGCGCTATCGCCATCTGGCAGCCAGTGCCGGGGAACTGGGCTATGAAATTCCCATCGCCAATATGGTGCGCCCCGGTCTGTTGCTCTACGGCGTGGCACCCATGGCCTCCATCTACGATGGCGTACTGCGGCCCACCCTCCGACTCAAGTCCCGCATCTCCCTGGTTCGGGAACTGCCGGCCGGGCACGGGGTTGCCTACGGGCGCGACTACATCACCTCCGCGCCCACTCAGGTAGCCACCATAGGCATCGGCTATGCCGATGGCTGGAACCGCCGTTTGGGCGGAGCCGGCACGCGTGTCTTTATCAATGGCCATTACTGCCCGACCCTGGGACGCGTTACCATGGATCAAATCATGGCCGATGTTACCGCGGTACCTGACGTAGCACCCGGCGACACCGTCGAATTGATCGGCCCGCACATTCCAGTGACAGAAGTCGCCGAGCGAGCAGGCACTATCACCTGGGACATTTTCACAGGCCTGGGTCCCCGCCTTCCCCGCGTCTATCACTCCCATTGATTCACTGCGCACTTCCCCGCTGGAGCAAGGCGCAGCTCACTTGTCCCTTACCCCGGCACTCGCATCCACCTCCACACAACCCCTGCTGACGCCTCCCGCCGAGCCGGACGAAGTCCCTCAGCTCACACGCTCCTCCGCTCACAGGCACCTGCAGAAAGCCCCGCACCACGACCCGGTAACCGGATCTCGCGCTTCCGACCAAACACATCACCCCACCGGTCAAGCAAAAGTCACATGAAACACAGCCACACCTCCACCGAACTGACAATGTTGGGCACAGGCAACGCCGCCGTAACGCGATGCTACAACACATGCTTCGCCCTGCGCCACGGCTCGCAGGTGCTCCTGGTCGATGCAGGAGGAGGCAACGGCATCCTGCCCCGACTCGAAGCAGCCGGGATACGCCTGCCCGAGATCACCGAGCTTTTTCTCACCCACACGCACACCGACCACATCCTGGGTGCAGTCTGGGTGCTTCGCATGCTGGCCCAGGGAATCAACTCCGGACAATTCACCGCACACCTGCGCCTTCTGAGCCACCCTGCCGGACTCGAAGCTCTCGACACGATCTGCCGACTGACACTGCCCCCAAAAGTCTGCGCCCGCATCGGCAACGACATCGAATACGTCCCCCTCAGCGATGGTGCCGCATTCACCGCAGCCGGCATGCAGGGCTCGGCCTTTGACATCGGCTCCAGCAAGGCAAAGCAATTCGGCTTCCGTCTGGCGCTTCCCGACGGCAAATCACTCGTCTGCCTGGGTGATGAGCCCTTCTCCGAACGCAACAGAGCCATGGTAGAGCATGCCGACTGGCTGCTGTGCGAGGCCTTCTGCTGCTACGCCGACAAAGAACGCTTCAAACCCTACGAAAAGCACCACAGCACCGCTCTGGATGCCGGGAGGCTCGCCGCCCGCCTCGACGTAAAAAACCTCCTGCTCTACCACACGGAGGACAGCGACCTGCCCAACCGCTCCCGTCGCTACACCGCTGAAGCCGCGACCTGCTTCAGCGGGCGCATCGAGGTACCGGAAGATGGGCAGACCATCACGCTGTGACCGACCTGCCACCCAAGCGCCAAGAGCCGTCAAAACGGACTCTCTCCACAGGGCAAATCCCCCGGTGCCAGGCAGTCATTATGTCACGCTTCAAACGGAATTTTACTTGATTGTCAGGAGGGAAGCTGCTATCCTCGCGGCCATGGCGACAGACAAAAGAATCACAATCAAGACAAACAAAGGTGACATCAACCTGACGGTGTTTGCCTCCAAAACCCCGGTAACAGCAGCCAGCTTCCTGAATCTCGCCCGCCGCGGCTTCTATAACGGGCTGAGCTTCCACCGCGTGATTGCTGATTTCATGATCCAGGGCGGCGATCCCGAAGGCACCGGCTGCGGTGGCCCCGGTTACCGCTTTGACGATGAATGCCGCCCCGACCTCAGGTTCACCAAGCCCGGGCTTCTGGCCATGGCCAATGCCGGCCGCACCTGGACAGGTGAAGGCACCAATGGCTCGCAATTCTTCATCACGCATGTGCCGACCACCTGGCTGGACGGCAAGCACACGATTTTCGGCGAGGTGCTGAGTGCCGACGACCAGGAGGTTGTCAATGCCATCCGCCAAGGTGACACCATCACAACGATCGAGATTCTCGACGACTGTGAGGATCTGTTTGCGGAGCAAGCCTCCAACATCAAACGCTGGAACAGCAAACTCGCCAAGTAAGCCCTTCTCCGCCCTGCGCTTTGGTTTTCGCCGTACAGGATCTGCACATCGAGTTCGGTGCGCGTGTGCTGTTTGATTCGCTCTCATTTGTCGTAGAGCAAGGGGAGCGTATCGCCTTCGCCGGGCAGAACGGCGCAGGCAAATCCACCCTCATGAAATGTATTGTGGGGGCGATGGAACCGGATAGCGGCAAAGTCATCCTGCCGCGGCACACGCACGTCGGCTACCTGCCCCAGGACGGCATTCACATCGAGGGGACACCCCTGCTCGACGAGGTGCTGGGCAGTGTCGGCAACATCGTCGAGCTCCAGCAGCAAGTCGACGAGCTTTCCGCCGAGCTTCAGCAGCTGCCAACGGATTCTGATGCGTACCGCAGCCACCTCGAAGAAATCGGGCGCTTGGAGCTCATTCTGCACGACAGGGACGCCGCCTCGCTGCGACCACGCGTCGAATCGATCCTGCGCGGACTGGGATTCAGCGAAGCAGACTTCCGCCGGGACTGCGGGGAGTTTTCCGGCGGTTGGCAAATGCGCATAGCCCTGGCCAAACTACTCATCCAGGAGCCGGAAGTCCTGCTGCTGGACGAGCCGACGAATCACCTCGACATCAGCAGCCAGCGGTGGATGGAGCAAAGCCTGCGCAACTACCGGGGTGCCATCTGCATCATCAGCCATGATATCGCCCTGCTCGACGGCCTGGTATCTCGCACCATTGCCTTTCACCACGGACGGGCGGAGGAGTACGCCGGCAACTTCTCCTTCTACCTCCGCGAGAGCAAAGCCCGCAAAGAAATATTGCAGCGTCAGGCCAAAGCTCAGCAGCGCGAAATAGCCAAAACCCAAGCCTTTATTGACCGCTTCCGCGCCAAAGCAACCAAGGCATCCCAAGCTCAGAGCCGCCTCAAACAGCTTGAAAAAATAGAGCTGATCGAAGTCGAACAGGACGACGCCGTGATGAGTTTCCACTTCCCGCCCCCACCCCCGGGAGGCCACACGGTTGTACGGCTGGAAAAAGTAAGCAAAGCCTACGGGCCCATCCGTCTGCTTCAGGACTACGACTTCACGGTGGACAAGGGAGATCGCATCGCCATCGTGGGGGTTAACGGCGCCGGCAAATCAACCTTCACCCGGCTCATTTCCGGCACCGAAGCTCCGGATTCCGGAATCTTCGCCTTCGGTCACCACACGCAGGTGGCCTTTTTCTCACAGACACATGCCGACGTGCTCAACAACGAACAAACCGTCCTTGAATGCGTCGAAGCCGCAGCGAGCCGGGAAACGCGGCCACTGGTGCGCAATATCCTGGGCTGTTTCCTGTTCCGGGGCGACGACGTATTCAAAAAAATCGGTGTTCTGTCCGGAGGCGAGCGCTCCCGCGTTGCTCTTGTGTGCATGCTGCTCAAACCGGCCAATTTCCTGATCATGGACGAGCCAACGAACCACTTGGATTTCCAGAGTCAGGATGTACTGCAGGCGGCGCTTGCCGAGTATCCCGGATCCTACTGCATCGTCTCGCACAACCGTCGCTTCCTTGATCCCATCGTCAACAAAGTACTGGAATTCCGACTGGGACAGGCACCGCGCCTCTTTCACGGGAACGTATCGCAGTACCTGGAAACGATCGAGGCCGAAGAACGCCGACAGGCAGCAGCCGCAGCCCGGTCGGCCACCTCGTCAACGGCTGCATCAACCGCGGCCGCAGCACCATCCACGACCCCAGGCAACCGCCGTGATCTGAGGCGCCAGCGGGCCCAGGAACGCGAGCGCAGGGCGCAGATTCTCAAGCCCCTGCAGAAAGAACTCGAGGCAGTCGAATCCGCCATAGCCGTCTTGGATGAGCGCAAAGCCGCCATCTCCTCCGAGCTGGGGAAGCCCGAAAACATGAGTGACAACCAAAAACTCATGGAGCTGACACAGGAGTTCCAGCAGAAGGATCGGGAATCCGAGGCACTGTTCACCCGTTGGGAAGAACTGAGCCGCGCTATCGAAGAAGCAGAGCACATGCTTGAAGTCGAAGCGACGCATCCGGGCTAAGCTCCCCGATTCCGGGGAATCCCGCACCACCTTTTGGGGGACGCACCCGTTCGGATATCCCGGTACCGCCAAAGCGGACGGCTTTGCTCAAGCTGTACTCTCCGCAGATGAATAAACAGGAGGCTCCCCCCTCGACATAGCCTCGAGCAGTTGTTATGCCGCGACTTCCTGGAAGCGCAACGTGACATAACGCACACCCTGCAAGCCCGCGCGCAAAGAGCGTGCCAGCGTCCAATAGTTTCGATAGGATGCTTGCCTGCCCTTCTCAGGCCGGATACGCGCCGACCAGGCACCCGGGGAATCACCGCCGGTGCGCCAATTCCCGGCGGAACAGCAACGCAATAACCTGGTACAATTCTGCGCGCGAGAGGCTTCCGACCAAATGTCCGCTCTGAGCTTCCTCCACTGGGAGGGCATTGCAATCCGTTGTTTGGAAAGCAGCTAAAGCCTCAGGCAAGCTTTGATCGGTGCGCAGCCGGGGAAGCGAGCGATCCATGGCAGAGGCGGCGTCTCCCTGCCAATGCCCGGCAGCGGTGGGAAGGTGAGACGGGCGCACGACACCCACGCACGCGCCGGACTCGTCCTGTACCGGCACATTTTCTCCTGGATGGCGGAGCATGAGCCTCATCACCCGATCCATGCCGGTAGAGGGGCTTACCCGCGCGCGGAGGGGACGGCACAAATGCCCCACTCTCAAGCCACCCAAACCGGATTCGAGGGGTGAAGTCGGACCGGACGAGAGGGAAGCATCGTACAGGGAGCCGCCGGGAAGTAAACGGCCGAGCGCATAGGCTGCCCCGACACTCAGCATCAGCGGGAAAATCATGGGAGCACTCATCGTCAACTCGATAACCAGCAGCAGTCCAGTAACAGGAGCCCTGCCGGAGACCGCAAAAAATGCTGCCATACCGGCAAAGGCGTACGCTATAACGCTTTCCTCTGCACAAAGATCGCAGGCGTAGAGTCCGCAGCCGTACAGGTAACCGACCAGCGCCCCAAGGAGAAGCGTCGGCGTCAGCACGCCTCCCATCGTGCCGACACCAAAGACAACGGCCACCATCAGTGCCTTGATGACAAGCAACACCGAAGCCTGTCCCGGTGAAAACATGCCTTGTGAGAGGGCCCTGATCGCCTCATATCCGTTTCCCACCACGTAGGGTTCCACCAGCGCAACAGCCCCTACCGCCAGCCCTGCCATGACCATGCGGGGCAGGAGCCACGCGGTTTTCCCCCCCAGCAGGCGCCGCATTCCGGAGAGCAGCGCCACCCAGGCTTTC
Source organism: uncultured Akkermansia sp. (assembly GCA_944390825.1). GTDB lineage: Bacteria > Verrucomicrobiota > Verrucomicrobiia > Verrucomicrobiales > Akkermansiaceae > Akkermansia. The sequence continues at coordinate 79,793 of CALXRG010000004.1, read as the reverse complement.
CCCAGCAGGGCTGCGCCAACAGCCAATCCGGCACAAAGCAAAGCTTCCTGCAGACTGTCCAGGGACAAAGGAGCTTCAAACAAGCCCCCCGACAATCCCAGCGTCCACACAAGCACGTAAGCTGCACAGGAGGCGAGCAACAGCGGAGCCAGCGTCGCGATGCTGAAGGTTCCCACCACCACTTCGCAGACAAACAGGCAGGCCGAAAGCGGCGTATGGAAGGCAGCTGTCATGCCGGCTGCAGCACCGCAGCCCACCAGCAGGCGCAATCGCACGGGTGACACGTAGAGCCAGCGTCCCACAGCCGATGCTGCTACTGCAGAAATCTGGATCAGTGCACCTTCCTTTCCGATGGAAGCGCCGGTGGCGAGGCTGATGACAGCGGAAATGCTGCGCCAGAGTCCCTGCCTTCGCGGCAGTTTCCCATCCCCCAGAGAGAAAGCCTCCATATACTCCGGCACGGGGTGACGGGCCCGTCGCAGGGCAAATCCCAGGACGAGGGCTGCGCATGCAGCACCTCCCGCGGGAAGCAGCACACAGAGCCAGTCCGGCATCCGGGTAAAACGCTCCACGCCGTTTCCGGGCAACAGACCGGTTACCACCCACTGCAGGAAGTTGGTAGAGGCATCGAAGAGGAGGGCAGCTGCAGCACCGGCCAGTCCCATGAGCAGAGCCTGCACAGCAACGGCCTGCTGCTCGCCAATGTGCAGCCGGCGCATGACGCACAGCATGCGATGCAACCGCGCATATGTACGACGCTTCCCCATGGAGCGAAAGAAAAACGGCATTGCTCCTCCCGCCCAGTCCCCAACCCGCGGCTCCGCAGTATGCCGGGCGCCTGCTCCGGGAGGAGAGAAAGGGCTCAGACAGTAACGCCTCAGTCCGACACCACAACGCCGTCGCGAATAGTCAGGACACGGTCGCCCCGTGAGGCGATCTGAGCATCATGCGTCACGATGACCAGCGTCTTACCGCCTTCTTCGGCCAATCCGAACAGCAGATCAAGAATCTGCGAGCCATTGCGGGAATCCAGATTTCCCGTTGGTTCATCGGCGAAAATAATCTGGGGGTCATGGGCCAATGCCCTGGCAATCGCTACCCGTTGCTGCTCACCGCCCGACAACTCGTTGGGCAGGTGATCCAGGCGGTCGCCCAAGCCTACCCTCTCCAGCAATGCCGTCACCCGCTCTGTAGCCTCCCGTCCTGCCACAGCTGTTGCCAGCGAAGCATTCTCCATAGCAGTCAACTCGGGCATCAGCATGTAATTCTGAAAGATAAACCCCATCATGCGGTTGCGGAAGAGAGCCCTTTGCCGCAGTGACATTTCGTATATCGCTTTGCCATCGACAATCACCGACCCCTGCTGGGGCGGCTCCAAGCCGGCGAGAGTGTACATGAGCGTCGTCTTGCCAGCGCCACTGGGACCGCAAAGGAACACGCGCTCACCGCGCGAGATACTGAGTTCCAGTCCATGCAGGACTTCGACTTGTTTTTTGCCGATGCTGTAGCTGCGGTGCAGGTTAGTTGCCTTGATCATGAGCGGGTCAGTTCGATGTTGTCGATCAGGCGCACGTCGCCGAAGTAGGCAGCCACGGCCAGCAGGGCGAGTCTGTTTTCGTCCGTTTGCGGATGAAGGGTTTCGGCATCCACCAGTTCGGCGTAGTCCACGCGCACGCCAGGGATAGCCTCCAGTGTGCTCACCACCGCGGCACAAACCTCAGAGGCGGACTTCCCGGCACGGTACGCTTCGCGTGCTGCCAGCAGACTGCGGCGGATTGTCGGAGCAGCCGCACGGTGTTCCGGAGTCAGTCTCACGTTGCGACTGGAGAGCGCGAGGCCATCTTCTCCGCGCACAATCTCGGCGCCATGCAGGCACACCGGGATGTCCAGATCTCGCACCAGCCGGCGCAAAATGGCCAGTTGCTGGTAATCTTTCTTGCCAAAAATGGCATCGGTCGGCTGCACCAGGTTGAACAATTTGTTGACTACCAGGCACACCCCCGCAAAATGCCCGGGGCGCTTTGCCCCGCATAACACCGTGGACAGGTGTGTCTCCTCCAGGGTGATGGAGCGATCCGGGCAGTACATGACCTCAGGCGTCGGCATGAATACCACGTCCACGCCGCACTTGCGGCATACATCCAGGTCCGCCTCGGGGGTCTGGGGGTACGTCGCCAAATCAGAGGCATTGTCGAACTGCACAGGATTCAAAAACACGCTCGATACCACCGTCCCCTGATCTCCCGCCAGTTCGCGGGCCTGTCGCAGCAGTGAAGCATGCCCCTCATGCAGGGCTCCCATCGTGGGCACCAGCACAATCCGCCGCCCTCGCGCGGGCGCAAGCGCAGCCCGCAACTCTTCCTTTGTCCGTGCGATTTGCATGTGCGCACTGTAGCACAGTTTTACCCTGTATTCAAGGCGTATATCACTCCATCCGGGGGTAAATGCTCCCCCTGACCGTACGCGGACGAATGCACTGGCACCCATGATACAACATGACGGCTCAAATCACCTTGGGATGCAACCGTGCCGGCAGCATGCGTCCACTCATCTGATCTGCATCCTGAAGAATGATGCACCACACATAAGCCTCCATGTCGAAAGGAATGCTTGCCAAGCTCCTGTACCTGTGGCACAATGCGTTGCGGCGCCATGATAGACACCTTTCTTTCGATTCTTCACACAGTGGGCATCATCCTGCTGGTCATCCTGCTGTTCAATGTCATGATCTTTGTCCATGAGCTGGGGCACTTTCTTGCCGGCAAGTGGAGAGGAGCCTACATCGATCGGTTCCAGATCTGGTTTGGCACACCCATCTGGTCTGTCAAACGCTGGGGCGTTACCTGGGGACTCGGCTGGATTCCAGCCGGGGGATTTGTATCCCTGCCTCAAATGGGCGACATGAAAGCCATCGAAGGCGAAGCAGACCTTCCCCCGGATCTCAAACCGCTGAAACCCCTTGACAAAGTCATCATCGCCGCAGCAGGGCCTCTTTTTTCCCTGCTGCTGGCGTACGTCTTTGCCGTCATCGTCTGGGGAGTTGGCAAGCCTGCCGTAGACCCGGGAGAGTCGACCATCGGCTATGTCATGCCTGATTCTCCTGCCGAGCAGGCAGGTCTGCAGCCAGGAGATCGCATCACCGCCATCGACGGCGAGCCGGTCAGCACTTGGTTGGGGGACATGAAAGGCGTCAGTGAACGCATCGCGCTGAGCGAACACGAGCAAATAACCCTGCAAGTGCAGCGTACCATGCCTGACGGACACACTCAAGTCTCGGACATCGTCTGTGGCTACATGCAGCAGGACAACGGCATGCTCAAACGCAGCGGCATGCGCAAAATAGGCATTCTTCCGGCCCAGCCCGCGATCGTTGGCGCCACCCTGCCAAATTCTCCCGCTGCGAAGGCGGGACTCCAGCCGGGACAGGTCATCGAAGCCGTCAATGGGAAGCGGATATACACCCCGATCGCCGTGATGCTACAGGCAGAGAGCGGCGCACCCATGGAGCTTACCCTCGTCAATCCTGACGGCTCCAGGCAGAACGCCACCATCACCCCATCCATACCTTCAAACTGGCAAGGACTCAAAGGCGCCCGCCCCATCCTGGGCTTCACATGGATGACCACCGTCGAGTTCGGATTTGAGCACCCTACACCCCAGCAACAGGTTAATCAGAGTCTGTCCCTCATGTATGACACTGTTGTCAAAATTGCGGCGCCTGACAGCAGTGTGGGCGTACAGCACCTAAGCGGTCCCGTAGGCATCGGCACCCATATCTACCGCATGCTCACCCTGCCGGACGGCTCCGGCTGGCGATGGGTTCTCTGGTTCTCGGTCGTACTCAATGTCAACTTGGCCGTTCTCAACATCCTCCCCCTGCCCGTGGTGGATGGGGGACATGTAACCTTAGGCCTGCTCGAAATGATTCGCCGCAAACCACTTCCGGAAAAATTAATGGATGGCATCCAAATGACCTTCATCGCCGTGCTTTTTTCCTTCTTCATCTTCGTAACCGTACTGGATGTAGGGGACGTCGCGACAAGCGATCCGGAACAGCCCGAACTGCCGAATCCTACCTTCAACGCCTAGCCTCATCCTGACGGTTGCACATACCAAAGGTTTGCAGAGCGACAGTCAGCAGAACCAAGGTCAGCAGAACCCGGAAACCACAGCAGCAAAAGCCACGCTGACGGCCCTTACCGAAGTGTCGCCTTGATTGCACAACCCACGTTCAGAGTCGCGCAGAAACTCCACGCTTGCCTTCCGCGCCGGGGCGTGATACAGTAACCAAGGATTGGCAAACAAGTGACCTAAATTGGCAAACAAATCCCCCTACATCCTGGAAGTTTCTAACCTTCGCATGCATTTTCCGGTGCGAAAGGGGCTTTTTTCGCGTACAACCGGCGTACTTAAAGCAGTAGACGGCGTAAGTTTCAATATTTCCCCGGGTGAAACGCTGGGACTTGTAGGAGAGAGCGGATGCGGTAAGAGTACACTCGGGCGGTGTATCGTCCGCTTACTGGAACCGACAGATGGACGCATCCGCCTCATGGGGCATGATATCACGCACCGCTCACAGTGGCGCATGCGGCGTCTGCGCCACCACGTGCAAATGGTGTTTCAGGACCCGGAGGACTCACTCAACCCCCGCATGGATGTGCGGCACCTCCTCATGGAACCGCTGTTAATCCAAAAGATAGGTTCACGCCAGACGCGACGAAAGCGCGTCGAGGTACTGCTTGATCTGGTGGGATTGCCCCAAAGTGCCGGCACAAAGTTCCCGCACGAGTTCTCCGGCGGGCAGCGTCAACGCATTGGCATTGCGCGAGCACTGGCAACGGGGCCCAAGCTGCTGATCCTCGATGAGCCGGTGAGCTCTCTGGATGTGTCTGTCCAGTCGCAGATGATTAATCTGCTGCTGATGTTGCAGAAAGAGCTCGACCTTTCCTACATTTTTATTTCCCACGATCTTTCTGTGGTTAAGCATGTCTGCGACCGCGTAGCGGTCATGTACCTCGGCAAAATTGTCGAAGGGGGCCCTGCTCATCTGGTCTACCATAACCCACTTCATGACTACACCCGGGCTCTGGTCTCTTCGATACCCATTCCGGATCCGGGGGAGCGCCGCCATGTGCCCATCTTACCCGGGGACGTGCCCTCGCCCGTGGATCCTCCGGATTGCAGTGCCTTCGGCCGTCGTGTGAATCACCCATACTTGGAATCAACGTATGGCCTGGATCTGACACCCGTCGAAATAGAACCCGGACACTGGGTCGCTCCCGATCCTTGCGCGGTTTCTCTCCAGGATCTTTCTAAGGTGGGTATCGACATTTTCAAAGAGCTGAAATAGTAGTCAAGGGCTGATGTGGTGGCTGCGTACACTGTTCCGTGCCAGGGAGGCGCTGCAAATCCCCGCCGGGAATGATGCCCCCCGGCCGCTGATTGAGCACATGGAAGAGCTGCGCCGCACGCTTCTGCGGATGGGCGGAGTACTGCTGGCAGCCATGCTGCTGAGTTTTTTCTTCACGCCCACGCTGATGCGCATCCTGCGCCACCCGGTGGATCAGGTATGGAGCCGGCATGAAGCCGGACTCCTCCCGGAAGGCATCTCGCCGGCGCAGTGGGGTGAAGCAAAGGCCCTGGCCGATACCATGCGGTGGCTTCCCCCGGATGCAGCAGAGGCACTGGCACAGCGTACCAATGATGACGTCCTCCACCTTGCCCGGGCCGTACCTTATCTTCAGGGAGCAGCCCTGCTCTCCCCTGCTGCCAAGCAGCAGGATTTTCTCCGAAGCAGCACGCCCCAAGAGTTATTGCCGACGGTGTTGGCACTGTACGACTCCGGAGCAGACCTGCGTCCCGGCAGAGGGCGCGAAGCTCTCAAGCTAATGGGAGCTTTCCAACCGGCGGAAGCGTTCATGCTATCTTTGAATCTGGCTTTTTTCAGTGGTCTCATTTTATCATTCCCTGTGCAACTGTATCTGCTGATGCGCTTTATTGTTCCCGGGCTGTTGGAGAATGAAAAAAGACTGCTCTTCAAAGCGGTAAGCGTCGGATGCCTGCTTTTCCTGGGAGGATGCGCTTTTGCCTATTTTGCAGTGTTGCCACGGGTGCTTCTTTTTTTCTACGATTATGCAGCAGGCATGGGTATCCAGAACGATTGGCGCATTGGGTATTACCTTTCATTTGCAGCCAAACTCGTTTTTATGTTTGGTGCAGTTTTTGAGCTTCCCGTCATTGTGGTGCCACTGATCAAACTGGACATCCTGACATACGAGCGCATGAAGCGCACCCGGGCTTACGCGCTGATCACCTGTTTTGCAGCAGCTCTGCTGCTCGCTCCTGCCCCTGACCCGGGCACCATGATCTTGATGGCAGCTCCGATGTATTTGCTTTATGAGCTTTGCATTCTGTTTGCCTGGCACGAGTCGGGCAGCACCCGCCGCAAACACCCTCCAGTGTACTGACCTCGTACGCCACACATTCCCGGCTCCATGTACAGGAGCAACTCCCGGCCGAATTCGGTGAACTCCATACCAGACGGGACATCACCCGCCCCTGCGTCACCTGCCCACCTCGCAACCGCGCACCCGGCAGCACCGTCCCGCCGTAAAGGTGCAGCGCCACCCCCCGGCTGACTCACCGTCACAGTGCCCGGCTGCTCCGGGAACGCCACAGCAAAATCCCCGGCTCGTCGCCAGTACTCCCGGCCCGGCATCCCGTAAAAATGCCCACTCACCGTGCTCTCCAGCTCCGTCGCCGCGCTGCGGGCAATCCCCGCGCGCACCTCCGCCCCCGCGCGCAACAGCCCAGGGGGCGCCATCACTGTAAACGCAAAAATCATCCTTGCCTAACCCGTTGAATTATGATACCCTGCAACCGTGAAGAAGAGGAAAAAGCAGCTCCACCAAACCCCGGCCGAATTCGCCGAGGCCGAGAAAGTGCGCTCCACCGAAGAGTGGAAGCGTGAGATGGAGCGCGATCGTCGCTTGCAGGAACGCTTTCGCAATGCCAAGTGGCCGAGCCACATTCCTCCCAAAACAGACGATCAAATCCAGAATGAAGCCCGCAACGGCCCGTATGGCAGTCACGTGGATCTCACGTTTCTTCTTCGACAGCAACCTCATAGTCGTAACCTCCCAGGCGGTTCTTCTTCTTACTGATCAGCTTGGCCTTGCCGAAGCGTACCGATGCCGGCATGATACTTTCACCCTCTGAGGCCACCGGTATCCCCTCATACTGCTTGTCAATCCTGAGGTATTTGTACAGACCGTCAATCCTGCGGCGGCTGCGGTAGTTGCTGCACCGCAGAATGATGTTTGTCTGCCCCTTGGCATATCGCTGCACCGTGAGCTCATTGTTGTTCCAGCTCTCTCCAATGTAGCCCGGGCGGCACGAATAAACTCCCTTCTCCAAGCGATCGAGCACATCTTGTGCTTTTTCGGCTGTCCGGAACCACAGGGCCCGGCTGATCGGGCCTCCGTCCGCATCGCCAGAGGCCGTCGGCGCAATGCGGTTCACCAGCTGTGTTCTCGCGATCGTGGTCATTCTTTCATTGATGGAGAATGGTTGAGCTTGCTTTTTTCTGCGTTCGCGGTTATTCTGAAGATCCTGATGGCACCAAGGTGAACAGCGGTAAGGAGAAAGAGCTGCCACCCAGTAGCCGGGGGGTCATACGCCCCGAGGCACCTGTCAGTAGGCCCCGGTTCCTGACTGGGGCGTTTTTCTTTTCCGTGCTGTGATGAGTTCTGCTTCCTTGTCTTTCAATGGCCTGTACATGGCACTTGTTCCCTTACGTTCAGAGATGACGTTGCCGGTCGTTTTATCTTTGCGTTTCTGGCCGTACACCATTGTCCTTACCACTTTCAACGGAGTTATAACTTCTTTTTTGGTAAGCACAAGCCTGACAAAACCTACTCCCATCAGGCTCTCCCCCAAGCACAATGCATCACACGCACCTCCCGTGCCTGGGGGCCCCGCCACGCAACAGCCCGGCCGCAGCCCGGGCTGGCCACACCACGATCCCAACTCCGGGGAGACGGTGATGGCAGACGGGGGTGTGCCGCTTCTTTCCGCGGACCTCCGGGCCCTTTACAGCTCCCGTCCAAAGACTCCGGATGAGCGGCCGGACGCTTCCAGCGCACGCAGACGGGACGCGGGCAGGACAGTACGCGGGAGTTCGGCGTAGTTGAGCCGGTCGCGGAAGTAGGTGACGGCACTCTGGGAGATAGCAAAGATCCGCTTGAACCCCATCTCCCGGGCTTTTTCCTCGACAAACCGGCACATGGCCCGGCCATAGCCGTGGCCTTCGTAGCTTTTCTTGATGAAGAGGCAGCCCAGCTCAGCGCTCCCGTCCTCCGGGTAGGGGTAGAGGGCCACACAGCCGACAATGGTGTCGTCGAGTGTGTAGACGTAGTAACTCTCGAGATGCTCGCGAATGGACTCGTAGGTGCGGTGGACGAGTTTTTCGTCGACCATACTGCGGGCAATCAGGGAGAGCAGCTCGGGGATGTCGTCTTCCTGCAGGGCGCGGATGGCCCGGTACGAGTCGGTATGCACCATGGTACCTACGCCTTCTTCGGAGAAAATCTCGTCAAGCAGGACGCCGCGGTGACCGCCATCCAGGAGGTGAACCCGGGGGATACCGCGCCGGCATACCCGCGCTGCTTCCAGCAATTCTCCGATGTGGCTGCACTCGATGTCAGGGGTGACGTCGCTCTCCGGGATGGCAAAAATCGGCTGGCCCAGGTGGGAGGGGACCTGCCCCATTTGCAGGACGATGTACTTGGCGGCACCCAGCCGGACGGCCATGGAGATACTGCCTTCATCAAACCGGCCCGGAGCTCCCGACGCGACGATGGCTACCTGGGGACGCTCGACGATTTGGCGGATGCGTGCAATGGCGGTCTCGCCGGCCGTAAGCGGCAATTCAGCGACGGCTGTGTGCATCTCGCATTCGCCGGCTTTGCGGGCCAGCAAGGAGGTGTCCTCTCCTTCCGCGACAAGAACCAGCCGTACGCCGATTTCATGCAGGGCATCGACATCCAGCAGGGCATCGACCAGCTCCTCCGAGCGCAGGACGTCCGCGTCAATGTGGACGACGAAGAGCCGCCCCCTGAAGTAGGGTACGTATTCAAGGACGGAGCGAACGTTCATTCCCATGCGCGGTTGCAGAGTGGGTGAGAGGTGTCAGACGGTATGCGGAAGCGGGGTGGTGATACTGCTGCAGCGGAATGGTGCCTTCGGTTCAGCGGGAGGGGAGGATTCCTGTACTGTGCTGCGGTGCTACCTGTTGGGTGTGGAGACTCGGGCTGAGCGGAAGTTTTCCTGCTGTGGGCGGGAAGCAGGCGGCGGGAAGGCGCGGAGCAACGGTCGGCAGGGAATCGGGGTTGAGTCCTCCCTGCCGGGCTCCGCACGCTCTGCCATCAGGCTTTATCCTGTCCGTCTGAGGGTTCTGCTCCTGTTCCCGGGGCTGGTGCTGCTGCCGGAGCAGGGCTTTCCGGCTGATCGGCCAGCTCGGCGCCACCGAACATCAGATCGCCGGGATCCCCGGGGGAGCCGGGCGCGGGCATGACGAGATCGCCGCCCTCCGGACGCTTGATGTTGATGCGCTGACGCTTGCGGTGCGGCTTCAGCTTGATTTTATCCTGGTAGGCAATGGCGGCCGGCATAGCACCGCTGACGGAGTCTTCCAGCGGAAGGGGCATCTCAGGCATGTTCTGCTCCGTGAGCGCGGGGCTCCCGCCCGGAAGTCCCGCAGCTGCGGCGCCAGGTACAGGGCCGGGCGTGCTGCCACCCTGGGCTGCGGCTTCAGCCTGCTGCTGACGGGCGCGGATGAGGCCTATTTGCTCCCGCAGGGCGGAGAGGAGATCTCCGCTGCCGAGGATGTTCGAGATGTCGGCGTCTTCCTCCTCGGCATTGCTGCTGGGCAGCGATGCAAGGAAGTCCTCAAAAGCGCTCAGGCTCGTGGTGCTGCGGAAGAGATTCGAGGAAATCTCCAGCTCGATATTGCGCATGAGGGATTCAAAGATATCGTATGCCTCGCGCTTATACTCGACAAGCGGGTCACGCTGTCCCTGGGCTCTCAGGCGCACGCCCTCACGCAGGGCATCCATATCCGTGAGGTGGCGCTGCCAGAGCTTGTCAATCGACTGAAGCATGATGTTGCGCTCCATCGTGTCGATACGGTCCGGGCGCTCGCCTTCGACCTTTTTCTCGTAGAGTTCCTTGACTCGGGCGGTCGTCTCTTCTGCGATTTCCTCGGGGGTCTTGTTGGCAAAATCGACGTCTTTCTCGCCCCAGCCCAGGGGGAAGGTGGAGTTGAGCCAGTGAAGCAGGTCGCTGCAGCGCACTTTGCCATGGTCATCTGTCGTGAGCGAGGTCTGGCACTTGGACAGGATGGCGCTTTCGAGCGTTTCATAAAGCAAGGCACGGGGATCCTCGCACAGGAGGGCGTCGTTGCGGAAGGCGTAGACAATCATGCGCTGCTGGTTCATGACATCGTCATAGTCCAGCACGTGCTTGCGCCAGATGTAGTTGCGCTGCTCGACCCGCTTCTGGGCGCCTTCGATGATCTTGTTCATCAGGCCACTCTCGACGGCCTCGCCATCCTCCATACCAAAGCGGTCCATCATCTTGGTCATGCGCTCGCTGCCGCCGAAGTTGCGCATCAGGTCATCCTCAAACGAAAGGAAAAACTGCGAGGCACCCGGATCCCCCTGGCGGGAGCAGCGGCCGCGCAACTGACGGTCGATACGGCGGGACTCATAGCGTTCCGTGCCCAGTACGAAAAGTCCGCCGAGCTCCGCTACCCCCTCACCCAGCTTGATGTCCGTACCGCGACCGGCCATGTTGGTGGAGACGGTCACAGCCCCCTTCTGCCCGGCAAGAGCAATGATCTCGGCTTCCCGCTGGTGATTCTTGGCATTGAGCACCTGGTGAGGCACCTTGGCATGGCGCAGCATGCGTGACAGGGTCTCCGAGGCTTCTACACTCGCCGTACCGATCAGCACGGGCTGGCCTTTTTCATGCAGCTGGCGGATCTTGCTCACCACGGCATTGAACTTTTCGCGGCGGCTGCGGAAGATGAGGTCGTTGAGGTCCTCACGGATGCAGGGGCGGTTCGTCGGGATGGGCAGCACATCCAGGTTGTAGATGTCGTGGAACTCGGATGCCTCCGTCTCCGCGGTGCCGGTCATGCCGGCCAGGTGCGTGTAGAGGCGGAAGTAGTTCTGGATAGTGATGGTGGCATAGGTCATGTTCTCGGGCTCGACATTGACACCTTCCTTGGCCTCAATGGCCTGGTGGAGGCCGTCGCTCCAGCGGCGGCCAGGCATCTCGCGGCCGGTGTTCTGGTCGATGATGACAATCTTGTCATCCTTGACCACATACTCCTTGTCCTTTTCGTAAATGGTGTATGCCTTCAGGAGCTGGCTGGTCGTATGCAACCGCACGCCCGTCTCCTCCAGCTTCTTCATGAGAGCCGTCTTACGGGCTTCGCGCTCACGTTCGGACATCTTCTCATCCTCATCCAGCGTCAGGAACTCCGAGCCGATATCCGGCAGCACGAAGTGCTCCGGATGCCCGGGACTGATCATCTCGCGTCCCTTCTCCATGAGGTCGGCATCATGCGTTTTCTCATCCAGGCAGAAGAAAAGCTCCTCCTTGAGCTTGAAGAGCTCGAGTTTGCGCGGATCCTGGTACATGAGCAGCTCGTACTTCTCGACCATGCGCCGCATTTCCACATCCTCCTGGGAGCGCATAAACGCGCGGTTGCGTGGCATGCCAAGCTTGACCTTAAACAGGCAGCGGCCGGCGGTTTCCGTGTCGCCCGCCTTGGCGGCCTCCGCGGCCTGAGCCATCAGGCTGTTGCAAAGCTCGACCTGAGCACGCACCACCTGCTCGACGCGCGGCTTGAGCTCATCATACTGCTGCTCCTTCTCTATGATGGCCGGCCCGGAAATAATCAACGGCGTGCGCGCCTCATCGATCAGAATCGAGTCCACCTCGTCGATGATGGCGAAGTAATGACCGCGCTGCACCTGACTCTCACGGGAAGTGGCCATGCCGTTGTCCCGCAGGTAGTCAAAGCCAAACTCGGCATTCGTACCGTAGGTAATGTCACACGCATACTGGCGACGGCGCAGCTCGCTGGGCATCATACTCTGGATGCAACCCACCGTCAGGCCAAGATAGGAAAAGAGCGCACCCATCCACATCGAGTCACGGCGGGCGAGATAATCGTTCACGGTTACGACGTGCACCCCCATGCCGGTGAGTGCATTCAGGTAGACAGGCAGCGTCGCCACTAGCGTCTTACCTTCACCCGTCGCCATTTCGGCAATAAAACCGCGGTGCAAGGCAATACCGCCCAGCAACTGGACATCGAAATGCACCATGTCCCACTTAATCGGCGTGCCGCATACATCCACATCCCCGCCGCACATGGCCCGGGCCGCGCACTTCACCGCCGCGAAAGCCTCCGGCAAAATCGTCTCCAAATACCGGGCGCGCAGCTTCTCAAACTTAGGCTCGATCTCAGCCAGCGCATTCTTGGCCACCTCAATGGATTCAGGGGTCGGCTCCACCTTCGGCAGCTTGGGGAATTCCTCTGCCAAGCTCTCAAAACGCGCATTAAGCCGCGCCGCGAGAGCCGCCAGCTCCTCCTTCTCCATCATCAGCACCTTACCGCGGGGGGGCAGCTCCATCGGAGTCAGGCGGTGCAGGTACTTCTGCCAAGTGCGCGTCTTCCCGACAAGCGTATCGCGATCCGGGGTGCCCCACTTGCTTTCAATGTCCAGAATCTTTTTGACGACAGGCTTAAGCTTGCGCACCTCCCGCTGATTCTTCGAACCAACGATCTTGTTGAGAATCCATTTGATCATAACAGGCGAAATTGATGTATGCAGTACGACGCCCCGCTTCTGCAGGCGGTGCGGCATTGTAACACAATGCATGCGCTTTGGCAAGTGTGCGAAACAAAACTTTTACCCCATCCCCGCTGCTGCCGGGCCCCTTTCTTTTTCCTCATGGAGACGCTGGCAAGGCTTATCGATTGATGAAGAATCAAGAAGACCCCATACCCAAGCTGTTTTCCCTGCCCGCATCGCGCCGCAAGTGCTCAACCGTATGACAGAATATCCTGCGCGGCATCCCTGATAAACGGTACCAGCCCAAAGCCCGGCATCCCGGGCCCGCTGTCAGCATATGCCGGCGTTCCCATCATCCCGGTATCCCCGCACTGCGGTTAGCATCGCCACTCCACTGCATCGCTGCCACTCCACTGCGCAGGGAGGCGTCCCTACCTCCCCGCGTGGGTAAGCACTCATCCTCCCGCGGGAGAGAGCACCAAGTCTATTAGAAATTTATCAAAATAACAACTTGCATTTTCAGCTCACGTGACGATAATGACAGGCAAATGAGTTCCCGTCATCACGACAGCACCGCGTTGATACAGTTCCGGACAGAGGCCTGGAGCTGGCGCTGGTATTACGTGAAGTGACCGTACGGGAAGCTTCCGGCCCCTGCTGCCGGACCAGACGCAAGGATTTTGATTCCGCTTTGGCTTCCCGATGAGCCAAAGCGGTTTTTCTTTCTCCCCCGCACAGGATCAACCAGGCATTTTTCCACAACCAGCAACGGACAGTTTTCCCGAAACCTCACCCAAACAAGAACAAACACCATGAAGGACCGCATCATACTCCATCAGCAATGCAGGCTTCTCGATGAAGGCGACACGCAGACACCCATCCGCCTGTTCATGCAGCTCAGCAGCCAGGCTCGCCATTCTCTCCTCCTGGAGAGCGCCGAGGTGGATGGACGATGGGGTCGCTACAGTCTCATCGCCAGCGATTATCTGGCAGAATTCAGCTGCCGGGAGGGCAAGCTCACCGTACAGGTGCACCGCGATGACCTCAAGCCCCTGCTTGACTGCAACGGACTGCCCTACATCGAAGGAATGCGGGAAGTAGCGCGCAGACTGGAAATCGTCCCCGAAAAGGAGGGGCTCGCTCCGATCTCCCGTGCTCTGTACGGCTACTGGGGGTATGAGATGGCGGCTGTCTTCCAGCCAAAGCTGGCAGAAACACTCAACATCGCAGACGCCGAAAGCCACCTGGTACTCCCCGGGACCGTGCTGCTTTTTGATCACGTCTACAACAAGCTCTTCCAACTCAGCCTTGGAGAGCACCGGGACCTGAGTACACTACCGCCCCTGGCATGCACAACTCAGCAGAGCATCGAAGCCGGCAGCGTGCACTACACCCCGGACGAACAGCACTACCGGGAAGCTGTCCGGCACGTACGCGAACTGCTGCACGCCGGCGAAGCTATCCAAGTGGTCGGCTCCTCCCAATGCAGCGCAGACTTCCGGGGCGATACGTTCACACTCTACCGCCGCATGCGCAGCATCAACCCATCGCCCTATATGTTCTACATGCGCTTCGAAGGCATGGAGCTCTTCGGGGCCTCCCCGGAAGTCATGGTACAATGCCAGGGCGGACAGCTCGGGCTCTCCCCGATTGCCGGCACACGCAAACGCGGCAAAGACGCCGCCGAAGACGAACGGCTCGCAGAGGAAATGCTCGCCGACCCCAAGGAACGCGCGGAGCACGTCATGCTCGTCGACCTCGGCCGCAACGACCTCGGCCGCATCGCCGCAGCCGGCAGTGTCCAGGTACAGCGGCTGATGGACGTGGAGCGTTTCTCCCACGTGATGCACATGACAAGCCGCATTAAGGCAGAGCTGGCCCCGGGCAAAGACGCCTGGGATGTGTTGGCAAGCACCTTCCCCGCCGGCACGGTATCGGGGGCTCCCAAGGTGCGGGCCATGGAAATTATTCATGAGATTGAGCAGGCACCACGCGGGCCTTATGCCGGCTGCATCGGCTGGATGGGGCTCGATCATGACGCGGTACACCTCGACACGGGCATCACCATCAGATCGATGTGGGCCCGAGGCGGTAAGCTGTACTGGCAAACAGGCGCCGGCCTCGTATACGATTCCATCCCGGAAAAGGAATGGATGGAGTGCCGCAACAAAGGCCGCATCGTCGATGCCATTCTCGCCCCGCAGGTTCAACACTAACTTCTCTTCTCATCATGTTCCTTTTCATCGATAATTACGATTCCTTTTCCTACAATATCGTCCAGTACTTCCAGCAGTTGGGGCAAGCCCCCACGGTCATCACAAATGACAACCCCGCCCTGCTGGATCTCGCTACCAGCCCCGAGCTGGAAGCCGTCGTACTCTCCCCGGGGCCGGGATCACCGCGCAACGCAGGCTTTTGCCTGGAGTTTCTGCGGCGTCTGCCGCGCCACGTCCCCGTGCTGGGCATTTGCCTCGGCCACCAGTGCCTGGGGTATTTTGCGGGGTGTCCCGTCGTGCGGGGCAAGAAAGTCATGCACGGCAAGACCAGTGATATCGAGCATGACGGCACCGGCCTCTACCGGGGCGTCACTTCACCGATGCGTGTTGGCCGCTACCATTCGCTTGTCGTGCGCTGCCCGGATGACCACCCTCTCATCGATGTCACCGCCCGTGATGAAGATGGCGAAGTCATGAGTCTGCGTTTCAAGGACAGGCCGTGGGTCGGTGTACAGTACCACCCCGAGTCCATCCTCACGCCGCAGGGCATGAGGCTTCTCCAGAACTTCCCGCGCAACATTCTGCGCAACATGACGATCAGTTCCATCCTGGAAACTCTGGCCGACGGCCATAACCTGACAACGGAGCAGGCTGATCAGGCATTTGCCGACCTGATGGATGGCAAAATGACACCGGCTCAGGCGGGGGCTTTCCTGCTGACCCTGCGGGCCAAAGGAGAAACCACGACAGAAGTTTCCGCAGCGGTGCGGGCCGCGCTGGAGCGCTCACAGTGCGTGGACGGCATCCGGGGCGAGTACGTGGACATCGTCGGCACCGGCGGCGATGGCAAGAAAAGCTTCAACTGCTCTACCGCCACGGCCATCATCATGGCGGGTCTAGGCTACCAGGTCGTCAAGCACGGCAACCGGGCGGTCTCGTCCTCCTCAGGCGCAGCCGATGTGTTGGAATCACTGGGCTATCCGTTGAGCCTGGATGCCGCCGGCATCCGCGATTCCCTGCGCCACTGCGGCTTCGCCTTTGAGTTTGCGCCACGCTTCCACCCAAGCTTCCGCAACATCGGCCCGATCCGCAAAGACCTGGGCACCCGGACTCTCTTTAACCTGCTGGGGCCGCTGATCAATCCGAGCCGGCCGACGCACATGATGCTGGGCGTCAGCAAACCGGAACTGGTACCGGTATTGGCCGAGGTGCTGGCGCAGGGCTCCTACAAGCGGGCCATTGTGCTCTGCGGCGCCGGCGGTTACGATGAAGCGACAACCTTTGGACCGGCTACGGCATATTCTGTCACGGAAGGCGTTGTCGAACCCATGGAAATCGACCCGGCAGCTCTTGGCTTTGAACCGGCTGGCTCAGAGGACGACCTCAGAGTGGACACCGCAGAAGAAGCCAGGGAGACCCTGCTCGCCATCCTCTCAGGCTGCGGACCAAAGCCCATGATGGACATGGTCGCGCTTAACGTAGCACTCTGCATCAGCATCTTCGAACCGGAGACAGACCGTCACACATGCGTCGCTCGAGCACGCCGCGCCCTGGCGGAAGGTGTGGGCTTGCGCGTAATCGAAAACTGGAAAACCTTTACCCCCCGCACCTGATGAACCTCCAGCGCTTTATCGACGCCAAGCAGGATGAGCTGGCAGCCCTGCGGCGCCAAATGCCGGCTCCCCGGGACGGCGCACGCCCTGATTTTCTCGCGGCTCTTTCATCACCCTCCCGTGAGGGACAGCCCCTCCACGTGATTGCTGAGTTCAAACGCAGTTCTCCCTCTGCCGGAGTGATCAACGACAGGCTCTCCCCTGCCGACGCAGCGGCCCAATACCGGGCCGGGGGCGCCACCTGCATGAGTGTCCTCACAGAAGAACGCTATTTCCGTGGCCATCTCAATGATCTGGACGCGGCAGCGGCAGCCGGACTGCCGCTGCTGCGCAAAGACTTCATCTTCGACGAGCTGCAGGTACGGCAAAGCTTTGCCACCCCAGCTTCAGCACTGCTGCTCATCGTCGCCCTGACCCCGGATGCAGCCAGGCTCCGCGGACTGCGCGAACTCGCGGAAAGCAGCGGCATCCATGCCGTCGTGGAAGTCTTCACGGAATCCGAGCTTGAATTGGCACGACTTTCCGGGGCCCGCATCATCCAGGTGAATGCCCGCAACCTCGAAACCTTCCGGACAGACCGGGAGGAAGGGCTCAAACTCGCCCGTCTGCGCAGGCCTGGGGAATGCTGGATTGCAGCGAGTGCCATGAGTACCCGCATCCACCTGCAGGAAGCCCGGCAGGCCGGTTACCAGGCCGCACTCATCGGCACAGCCCTGATGAGCGCCCTCTCACCTCAGCAAGCCCTGGCCTCTCTGCTGGGTGGAGACATCGCCACCCCCGCTTTATCCGCCCCTTCCAAACCACGCTGATTCCGATATTCTCCGGCATTGATGGATACCCTCAGACACAGACAAACCACCCGCCTCTGTCCGACACACCCGACTGATGCTTCCCGACAGATACCTCCCCGATAGAAACACCCCGACTGACACATACACACTGACCGACACACCCGTCACCCCACCCCCCAACCTGCACGCACCATGACTCCCCCCCTGCCACACCGCCACCAGCAGCCCTTCATCAAAACCTGCGGCCAGACTCACATGGCCAGCGTCGATTGCGCCGCCGCCTACGGTGCCCGATTTGTGGGCTTCATCTTCCACCAGGGCAGTCCCCGCAGTATCTCGCCCGAGAGGGCGGCGGAAATCAATTCCTGCAATATGGGCCGCGTCGGCGTCTTTGTACGCCAGCAAAGCGATGAAATCATCCCCATCATGAAGCAGGCACGTCTCGACTACGTCCAATTCCATGGCCGGCAAAGCATCGATGAAGCGAAAGCCATCGGACCGCAGCACATCATCCGCACGCTCTGGCCTGCGGACTGCTCACTGGAAGAACTGCAACAGCAAATCGACGAGTGGGCACCCTACTGCGCCTACTACCTGCTGGATGCCGGAAGCGCCGGTGACGGCGGTACTGGCAGGCAGCTCGATGTGGAAAAGCTCGACAGCCTGCGCTTTCCCCACCCATGGATCCTGGCGGGAGGGCTCAGTGCCGAGACCTTGCCGGCCGTACTCCACCGCTGCCACCCCGACGGCATCGATCTCAACAGTGGTATCGAGATTGCCCCGGGCATGAAGTGCCCCAGCAAAATGCTGGCTGCGTTCAGTGCTGTCTCGCAGGCTTGCTGAGCATGTGACCTCAACAGCGTTAAATCGCCCCCTCCAGGACGATGACCTTCCCGGCAACACTGCACTCCGCAGGTGTCAGCCCTCGGCAAACGGTACGACAAAAGGAGGTGCGGCAAAACGCCACCGGCAGTCTTCGTCCTCTGCTACATGCAGATCTACGCAGATGGGGGGAGTCCCCCGGCCGGAGAGACAGCCCTCAACGGGGCGTAGCCATCCCAAGAATAGCGCCGGGCATAATCTTGTGCCCGGCGAAAAAACTCTCTGCATTCATTTTACGGGAGCCGGGCGTCTGCATCGTCTTGATCCGCAAAGCCCCCCCCCTCGTACCTCCGCAGGAGACCAGCAATCCCTCCGGCCCGGACTCAAGCACCATCCCCGGCACGGCACCGACAGGCTTGCGGACGTGCATGTAAAGTTCCACCGGGGGAAAAATCTTCAGCGTCCGATCTTCACCTGATTTGACCGAGGGATAAATCGTGTAAGTACCTGGCCATGAATGATAGGCACGAATCTTGCGCGCCACCTGGAAGGCTGGCTGAGACCAATCGATCTCTCCGTCAGCGCGGGTGAGCTTGGGGGCATAGGTCATCAGTGACTCATCCTGCTCTTCGCCTTCCGCAGAGCCTGTCTCTATCGCTTGAATCGCCTCCATCAGGGGCTTGGGAGCCAGAGTTGCAAGGTCATCATGGAGCGACTCCGCCGTCTCCGTGCCTTTGAGGGGAAGAGATGCACGGCAGATAATATCGCCGGCATCGAGTTTGCGTACAACATGAATCACGGAAATTCCGGACTCGTCATCCCCGGCCTCAATAGCAGCCTGAATGCACGCAGCCCCGCGGTGACGGGGCAGCAGAGAGGCATGAACATTGATACAGGCGACACGGGGGACATCAAGTACCTGCTGTGAAAGAATCTGGCCGTAAGCCATCACGACGACAATGTCAGGCCCAAACGACCGCAAGCGCTCCACTGCGCTGTCATCGCGCATGCGCTCCGGCTGGAAGACCGGCACGCCTGCTTCCTCCGCCAATACTTTCACCCGTGGCGAAGTCAGCTCCTGGTGGCGCCCCACAGGCCGGTCGGGCTGCGTGATAAGAGCCACCAGCTCACCCGTGGCAAGGAGAGCCTTCAGACAGGGGATCGCGATGTCCCCGGTTGCCATCATCACGATTCGCATACGCCTTTTATGCCAGACATCACACTAAAGTCAAGAATTTTCAGGTTTTCTTAGGAAAAATTGGTTGCAGAGGGACCTCAAGAGCCTCCCCCCTGCCCCTTCCGGGGCTTTGTGCGGGAATTTCGTTCCGCCCCGGATACGGGCTCGGACTCGCAGGTGGACTCGGAGTCGGACTCGGGCTCAGCGGCGAAGGAGCGGCGATCGGGGCCTCGTCCGATGGAAGCCTGAGATGATTTAAGATGCACGCGGTGCAGAAGTTTTTCGACGAAACGGCTCGGTTCCATCTCGGAGGTGCTGCCGGTTGTTTGTTTTTCCTGTTCTTCAGCCCTGCGGCGGCGAACCTTTGACGGAGGGGAGACCAGGCGGCACGGATCTTCTTTCCAAAAAGCCTCTTCCAATGCCCGGAAAGCGATGCTGCGGCAGCGGCGCACCATCTCCAACGGCACGTGGTACCGCTGGGCCACACGCCCCAGCTCAGACTCAGCACAACGGAGGGACTCCACGGCTATCCACATCTTGAATCCCGTGCCGTATCCCGGCGCAAACAGCTCCCGTCTTTTCTTATCCGCCATTTCTTCTAATCCGTGTCTCTTCTAACTCATACACCAAGCAGCAAGCACGGGCAAGAAAAAAGAGACGCCACCCCGCAACACGCGGGATGGCGCGCTAAAAGCAACGCTGCTGGCGGAGTATCAATAATGACCGCCCCGGGGACCATTAAACCACTTCCAAGCAGTTTCCACGATCTTGAGGGCATCCTGGTATTTCGGCACCCAACCAAGCACCTCTGCCGCTTTGCGTGCGTCAGCAATCAGTCGGGGAGGATCACCTTCACGGCGGTCACCATAGGTCACGGGAGCTTTCATGCCGGTCACCTTCTCGGCAGCATCGATAATCTCCTTGACGGAAAGCCCCTTGCCGGTACCAAGGTTAAACCAGTTCGTCTCTCCGCCCTTCATGAGGTAATCCAAGGCACGCAGGTGCGCATCGGCAAGGTCATCCACGTGGATATAATCGCGGATACAGGTACCATCGGGGGTATCATAGTCCGTACCAAACACCGTGATGCCCGGGCGCTCGCCCTTGATTGCCTGGAGGATCGCAGGAATCAGGTGGGATTCGGGCTCATGATCCTCGCCGATCATGCCGTCTTCCGACGAGCCGGAGGCATTGAAATAACGCAGGAACACACTCTTGAGGCCATAGGCACGGTCGCAATCCTTGCAAACCTTCTCCAGCATGAACTTGGAGCCGCCGTAGGGGTTGATGGGGTCCTGCTTTTCGGTCTCGGGGATGGGGATTTGCGTGGGCTCGCCATATGTCGCGCAAGTGGAAGAGAAGACGAAGCGCTTGGTGCCGGACAATATCATCGCACGCAGCAGCACAAGAGGCTTGGCGATGTTGTTCTCGTAGTATTTCAGGGGATCGGTCACAGACTCTCCTACCTGAATGAACGCCGCAAAGTGCACCACAGCATCGAACTTGCCGTTGATCAGCAGCGGATATACAATCGCTGGGTCGCCCAGATCGCCCTTAACCAGCTTGACCTCCGGATCGACAATCGCCGCGGGATGTCCATAAACCATGCTATCCAGCACCGTCACGTCCGCTCCGGCTTTCACCAACTGACGCACCGTGTGCGAACCAATATAACCGGCACCGCCGGTAACGAGTATTTTCATCATATCGCGAATTTGGGGTTAGAAGTATTCAGTGAACAGAAAGAAAACGATTTGAAGTGCAACACACCTGCAGAGAAGCACCTCAGCATCACAGCATCGAAGCCAGCAAGGCTTCCAGCTTGCGGATATCCGCAGAGAAGCGGCGAATGCCCTCAGCGGTCTTCTCCGTAGCCATGGCGTCTTCGTTGAAAAGGAAGCGGAAACTCTTTTCATCGGCGGGCACGCGCTCCACGGTGCTGGCCTTTGCGGTTTCAGGGGACAGCACCGGCACCACCGGCTCATCCGAAGCTGCGAGCTCGGCAAGCAGAGACGGAGAAATCGTCAACAGATCACAACCGGCAAGAGCCAGCACCTCGCCCTTATTGCGGAAGGACGCTCCCATGATCTGCACCGGATAGCCGAACTTCTTGTAGTATTGGTAGATCGAACGCACGGAGACCACACCGGGATCCGTCTCTGCCGTGTATTCCGCCCCTGTGGCCGCCCGGTACCAATCCAGGATGCGCCCAACAAAGGGGGAAATGAGACGCACCCCGGCCTCAGCGCAGGCAACAGCCTGCACCAGGCTGAAAAGCAGCGTCAAATTACAGTGAATTCCCTCCTGCTCGAGCACTCGGGCTGCCTGGATACCCTCCCAAGTCGATGCGATTTTGATCAGGACCCGCTCGCGCGGAATCCCCGCCTGCTCATACAGGGCCATGATCTCGCGTGCCTTCTTCACCGTACCTTCTGTATCAAAGGAAAGGCGGGCATCCACCTCACTGGAGACACGACCCGGCACCCGCTTGAGGATCTCCAGGCCAAATGCGACAATCACCTTGTTCATCATCGCGCCCATCAACGCCTCCCCCTGAAGTGGCGACCCCCGGAACGAAGCCACCACCGCCTCAATAATCGGGCGGTACTCCGGCTTAGCGGCTGCCGCGAGGATCAGCGAAGGATTTGTCGTGGCATCCTGGGGTGAAAACTCCTCCATCTGGCGGAAGTCACCTGTATCGGCCACCACCGTCGTATACTGCTTCAGTTGCTCTAGCTGTGTCGCCATATGATTGCACGGGTTCTCTTGCAATACTATCAGGATCCGGGCATCTGTGCAAGTACGTATTCCAATCGGGAACGCGTCGCGCGATTTTTTCTGTCTTTTTGTACGGTTTTCCGCTTCGGCATGGCAGCTTGTACCTGCATGACAGTCAATTTCAACGCAGCAGACCGTCCCTCCCTGAAGGATCACCATTCCCACACCCCATTTTTTTCTTACGCCCCGATTCTTCCAGCATCCCCCTCCGCATCCCTGCTCTATTCTCCGCCCCCAAGTATCTTCTCACTTTTCGTTTGATCCCTTCCCCCTCAAAACACCTCTGCACACGCTTCCAAAGGCTCTGCCAACGGACAAAATGAAAACCACTCAGGAAGCGATGATCTGCAAATACACAAACAAATACACAAATCGAGCGACTCTTCTCCCTGATTTTGCTTGACATGACTCTCCATTGTCGTATAATACTCCGGCGCTGCGACGGTAACGCAGCCGGATACGATTATGAAGGCAGACATCCATCCCAAGTACAACCCTGTTGTGTTCGTGGACATCACCACGGGCCGCCGCTTCATCACCCGCTCCACAGCCACCTCCAAGAAGACAGAGGTGATCGACGGCGTTGAGCACTACGTGATCTCCTGCGGTATCACATCTGATTCCCACCCCTTCTTCACGGGTAAGAACCAGTTCGTCGACACCGAAGGCCGCATCGATAAGTTCCAGAAGCGCTTTGGCTCTGTCCGCCGCGCCAAGAAGCCGTCTCTTTCCTAAAAGCTGCGAAGGCTTCTTTCCTGGCCTGCACTGTTTTTCTGCACCCGCTTCCCGAAAGGAGCGGGTGCTTTGTTTGTTGTCCGGTGGTGGGAAGGAGGAGGAGGAACACGGAATTCCTTTCTCCAAGCGCCCGGCATCCAAGCGCCCGGCACACTGGAGTGAACCGGCAGCCAAAGGAAGCCGGTATGAAAGGCGATAACGGTATGCAAGGCGATAAAAAAGCACACACCCGGGCCGGCAACGCAGGGACATCCCCTGGCCGGCAAAGTAAAGCTTGAACCCACCCGGCCAATCGGATAAAATGCCCTCATGAAAACGTGCCTGGGAAGCATACTGATCGTGCCCGCACTGATCGGACTCGCCCTCACGGGGCTCTACCATGTCTCCGTCAATTCCGAACTGAGATTCGAGGAGGCAGACACCCAGGAAGTATACATCAACACCCAACGCTCCTACAGACCGGTCATCACCCCCCGAGGAGCAGGTGAAGAGGCCGAGGCCGTGGCTGTACCGGCTGATGAAGAGCCCCCCACTCTTCCGGCTTCCCGACCCACCGGCAGATAAACTCTTTCTCACCACATGATCACCACATGAGCCTCACTTCACCAGTCATCGGCTACACCCTCGGCGATCAGGCAGGAATAGGACCGGAAATCATCGCCAAAGCCCTCCCCGCACTCCCGGCCGATGCAGAATACCGCCTGATCGGCCGCGCCATTCCCTGCACCCCGGGCCACCCCAGCACCGAGACATCCCAAGCGGCACTTGAACACCTCGAACTCGCCGCTGAAGCGTTGAAAAACGGCCACATCGATGCCGTCGTGACAGCCCCCGTGTGCAAAGAGGGACTGCACCGCGTCGGGTTCCCCTTCCCGGGGCAAACCGAATTCTTCGCCGCCCGCCTCGGTGTGCACGACTTTGCCATGTGCCTCACGGGCAAAAAACTCACCGTGGCACTGGCCACCACACACATTGCCCTCTCAGAGGTTCCAGGGAAACTCTCCACCCAGGAACTCGTGCGCATCGGCAGCCTACTGGTCCGGTTCCTCCAGCGCACCGGTATCCGTCACCCGCGCATCGCGCTGGCGGGCCTCAACCCACACAACGGAGAAGCAGGTGCTTTCGGCGACGAAGAGCAACGCATCATCGCCCCCGCCGTCACCCAACTGCAGGCTCATCTCCCCCAAGCCGACATCGCCGGCCCCTGCGTCCCTGACTGCGTTTACCGGGATGCGGCCTCAGGGCAGTACGACGCCGTCCTCGCCCCCTATCACGACCAAGCCCTCATCCCGCTGAAACTCATTGAGTTCGACTCCGCCGTCAACGCCACCATCGGCTTGCCCCGCCTGCGGGTCAGCCCGGATCACGGCACGGCATTTAACATCGCAGGACAGGGCGTGGCCAACCCCTCCAGCACCATCCGTGCCTTTCAGGTTGCGCGAGCTTCCGTACACTAACCCCACCCCAAGCCGCCAGCTCCCGCATATAACAGCAGATTCAGCCGAAAGCGTCGCATCCTAACACGCTTTGAAGTTGACCTGAAGTGCATGTTGTGCTACTCTTTTCTGAAAGAGACGCGGCGAACAGACCGCCACGCAAAGCCATTTCGATATATGAGACAAAAAATGGTAGACCTGAGAGATCAAATCTCCGTGGGCAAACACCTCCCGGAGTGGATGATCAACCTGGGAGAACGCTTCCTAGGCCTGCACGCCCTCAATGTCGCCCACGCCAAAATCGAAGACGACTGGAATGCGGGCTGCCGCAAGAACTTTTTCGAGCTTGCCTGCCACTACCTCAACCTGCAATACGACCTGACCGGGTTGGAAAACATACCGGTAGAAGGTCCGTGCGTCATCGTCTCCAATCACCCGCACGGCATGTCAGACGGTCTGATGTTCGGCGACATAGCCTTGAAAGTACGCCCGGACATCCGCATTGTCGTCAACGAATTCCTCGACTGCGTACGGGGCATGCGGCCCTACGAAATCAAAGTGGATGTCTACGGAGGCGAGCAGGCCACCCGGGCGAACCTGACCAGCATGCGCGAAATCCTGCGCTGGCTCAAGGAAGGGCACTGCATCCTCGTCTTTCCAAGCGGCTCGGCTGCGACATACTCGCGCCTGGACAGGCGCGTCATCGACGACCCGTGGCAGACCAACATCGCCAGTATCATCCGCAAAACCGGGGCCACCGTCGTACCGATGCACATCTCCGGCCACACCGGTACCTTGTTCCAGCTGGTGAGCATGGTAGCGAAGCGGCACCGCTCCTCCCTGCTGGCGAGGGAAGTCAAAAGAGACGGGCGAATGCGGCACACCATCCACATCGGCAAGGCGATCTCCCCCGGCATTCTCAAGCTGCTGCCAAGCGACGAGGCCCTCTCCGACCACCTCCGCCTGCGCGTCATGCTCCAGCGCTACCACGGCACCCGCCACGGCAGCAGCGCCACGACTCGGGAGGAGTTGCAGCAGCTCAAACGGAACGCTCCCGAGGGAACGGGAACCCCAGCTCCGTCCACCGATACAAGCACGGCCTCACCTGCCGCTGCACCTTCCCAACCTCCCCTGGGCGAACGGCCGTCAGCCGAAGCGCTCAACGCAGAAATGGCGGGATTGCCGAAGGACTGCCTGCTCTACTGCTCCGAAAACGGCCGCTTTGGTGTGTACGGCGCGGAGGCCGGGCAAATCCCGCTCATGCTGCGCGAAATCGGCATCCAGCGGGAGCGCACTTTTCGCGCGGTCGGCGAAGGCACCGGCACGGAATGCGACATCGATGCCTATGACCGTCACTATCTGCACCTGATCATGTGGGACAACGAAGCCAAATGCTTCGCCGGAGCCTACCGGGTCGGCCGTGTGGATCGCATCCTGGAAGAACACGGGGAGAAAGGCATCTACAACGCCGCCTTCTTCTCCTTTGGCCCGGCGATACGACGCATCCTGCCCCTGAGCCTCGAAATGGGACGTGCCTTCATCACCCCCGAGTACCAGAAACTCCCGGCCTCCCTCGACACCCTCTGGATGGGCATCGGCCGCTTCCTCAACAGGTACCCCCAATACCGCTATCTTTTTGGGACCGTCAGCATCTCCCAGGACTACTCGGAAACCTCCCGCTCCCTCATTCTCTCCTACCTGAAAGACTGCTGCATGAACCGCGAACTCGCGCGCGACATCCGCGCCTTCACCCCTCCGCACGAGTTAGGACTCAACAGCGAGGACGAGCGGCTCCTGCCGACCGCCATACCTGACATCCAGATGCTCAACAGTATCGTCGCCGACCTGGAGCCCGGCGGCAAAGGCATCCCGGTGCTGCTGAGACAATATCTGCGACTCGGGGGGCAGATGGTTTCCTTCGGCATCGACCGCAGTTTTGGCAACACCCTGGACTGCCTCGTTGTCATCGATCTGACGCAAACGCCGGAACGCATCGTGAAGCGATACCGGGGCAAGGACTATTCCCCCCTCTCCGCCCCGGATGGAAAGCTTGACAAAACCCCCTGATTAGGGCACAATTTACGCAGGTGAACAAATCACAAAACCGCCCGTTATTCTGGTTGTCCGGCAGCATGGCCCTTGCTCTGCTGCTGGTTCTCGGCAGTGGCAGAGCCACCGCTGCGGGGGAGGACACCTCCTTCATTCCCCTGCCGGACGACGCGCTCCCCTCCACAGCGTCGCCCAACCCGGTATCTGAGCTGACGATGCGCGGCGCGCGCGAATTCAACAACGCCCTCAAGTTCACCCTGCCCGAAGCACTGCAGATCGACAGCGCCCATGCGGTCGTAGAATACCGGGATGACAGTCGGGTCGTCACCTACCGCGACGCCACGCAAGGCATCCGCATGCGGACGTCCAGCGGAGCGGATATCATCACCCAGGATGTGGAAATCCACCTGCCGGATTCTACCGCCATCATGCACGGCCCGCTGACCTTCTACCAGGGCGAGAGCCTCATCATGGCCGAATCGGGCAGCTACAACTGGGAGACCAACAGATTCACGGCCCGCACCGTGCGGGGCAGGCTGCAGGGCATCATCATCAGGGGCTCAGACATTGAGTTTGTGACACTCGAAGACGGCCGCCGCGTCGCCAAAATCCGGAACGCCTACCTGACAACAGAAGACGAGGAAACACCCATGACCTGGATTGGAGCGAAAAAGCTCACCGTCAGGCTTGATGAATCCTTCTCCCTCTCCGGTCTCAGCGTAGCCACAGCTGATCACGACATCACCGTTCCCGTCCTTGGCTGGATCACCTTCAGCCATTCGCTCAACCCCAAGGAAGGCTATTTGCCCATTCCCGGGTTCAAGTCCATCTGGGGTGGGTACCTGCTCAACTATTATGGATTTCTCGTCGGCAACCGCCGCGTCGAAAACAGCATTCCCACGGCAGACTACGTTATCTCCACCAGGGCCGACTGGCGTGCACGCCGCGGACCTGCACTCGGCTTCGGCGTAGAAGACGTCGCGATGGAGAAGAAATACAAAGAAATGACCGGGCTCTCCCTGTACTACGTCCAGGACAGACACCCCAACATCAACCCGACCAACCAGGAACGCACCCCCGTCGACCACGAGCGCTACCGCTTTGCCCTGCAAACACACCACACCATCGACCGCAATACGGCCGCCAGGACGACAACCAGCATCACCACGAATCTGAACGTGCTGAGCGACCGCTACATGCTGCGCGACTTTTTCGAAGACATCAGTGAAGTCGACGATAAACCCGACAACACCATCCGCTTGAGCCACGTCTCCCCAAGTGCCCAGACGATGCTCTACACGCGCCTGGCGCCCAATGATTTCTACACCACCGACAGTCGGCTGGAGGGCTCCTACTACCGGGTCCGGACCGCTCTCGGCAAAACCGGGCTGGCCTACGAAACACGCAACAGCGCCGGCTTCCTCCGCCAGGAAATCCCCACCCTCCAGCGCAACAGCTATCTGGCAGCCCTGGACAAAGTCAAAGACCAGGACATGCGCAACTACTATGCCCGCCTGCTCAACGACCACACCTACGCGCGGGTCAACTCCACGCACGAGCTCAGCACGGCCTTCAGGGTTCTGAACTTTCTGAACGTCACCCCCAAAGCAGGCTTCGCCTACACGGGCTACTACGGCGTGGACGACGTCGGAACCGACAACCGCTTCATCACCTACCTGGGATGCGACTTCAACACTAAGTTCCACCGCAAATACGACAGCTTCGCCATCCGGCCGCTGGGCATGAAAGGGCTGACACACATCATCCGCCCCTACACCACTGTCTCTGCGACCTCTGCCTCCTCCTCCGACCCGCTGGTTCCCCAGATCGACGCCTGGTCAAGCACCCTCAGCGGCACCTCCATCAACCCCGTACCGCTCGATTTGATGAGTTACACAGGCATCGACAACTGGGGGACAGCCACCATCTGGCGCATGGGCTTAGAGAACACCTTCAAAACCTCTGTCGATGGAGAGCAGCGCACTCTGTTTTCGCTCAACAGCTTCATCGACTACAACGCCGACAACCCCAACTCCCCGAACTCCTTCTCCAACTTCTACAACATCGCCCGAATAACCCCCAGCGACCGCTTTTCCTACTCGCTGGAACTGCAAACACCGCTTCTCAAGGGCGGCGATGGATTCACCCAAATCAACAACACCATCAGCTACCAGGTCACGCGGTGGATGGAAATCAGCGTCAGCCACCGCTACCTGAGCGGACAACCGGTGCTCTACGACTCCAGTCAAGCCGTCATCCGGGCCAATATCCGCATTAACGAACGCTACACCATCGCCGCGCACTGGGACTGGGAAACAAAGAAAAAACGGCTTCCCATCCAAGAGTATGCCATCTTCCGCCATGCCGGTCCGTGGTATATCGGCGCCACCGTCTGCATCCGTGACAACGGTGGCAAACGCGACACCTCCTTCGGCATCTGCTTCCTCCTGGGAGAAACCGGCACCGAAGCCCCGATCTCGTTCTGATTCCGCCCCGCACCCTTCCATCCCCCTACCGATATGAGCCACCCGACCGGTGAACCCCAACCACTGGCAAATCTGGCGGGCAACAGTCTGGAACTCCAAGTTCTCTCAGGGATTTCGCGGGCACTGGTCGAGCAGAGAGAAGTCGCAGGGCTGCTGGAGCATATCCTGCAAGTACTGGAAGACAACCTGGGCATGAACCAAGGCTCACTCTGCCTGCGCCAGGGCGACCAACTCATCATCGAGGCCTCCTATGGCCTTTCCCAGGAAGAAGAAGCCCGGGGCACCTACAAACTCGGAGAAGGCATCACCGGCCAAGTAGGCCTGAGCGGCAAATCAGCACTCATCCCCGACACCTCGCAAAACCCCGCCTTTCTCAACCGCACCGGCGTCCTGCATGGAGACATGCGGGAATCCTTTCTCTGCGTACCGATTCTGCATGGGGGCGAAGTCATCGGCACCCTTTCACTCGCCTTCCCCGTCCTGACCGCCGGCACACTCACAAAACTCATCAACCTGCTGGAAGTCGTCGCCAACATCCTGGCAGACGCCGTCGCCAACATCCGGGAACTCGTCGCCGAACGCCAGCAACTCCAGCGGGAAAACGACCGCATGCGCCAGGAACTGGGGGAAAACAACACCAACTTTGAAAACATCATCGGGCACTCCTCGGCCATGCGCAGCGTCTACCTGGAAATGGCAAAAGTCGCCCGCTCCTCCGCGACCGTACTGCTGCTGGGCGAATCCGGCACCGGCAAAGAACTGCTGGCTCAAGGCATCCACTACGCCTCCGACCGGCGGGACGGCCCCTTTGTCGCCGTCAACTGCGCAGCCCTCCCCGAGGGCCTGATCGAATCCGAACTCTTCGGACACGAAAAAGGAGCCTTTACGGGAGCCATCAAACAACGCATCGGGCGCTTTGAAGAAGCCACAGGGGGCACCCTGTTTCTGGACGAAATTGGAGACATCCCCGTCCAGACACAAGTCAAACTCCTGCGCGTGCTGCAGGAAAAAGTCTTTGAACGCGTCGGCTCACAGCAACCCATTCGCACCGACGCCCGCATCATCGCCGCCACCTCCCGCAATCTCGGCAAAATGATGGAAGAAGGCACCTTTCGGGAAGACCTCTACTACCGCCTCGCCGTCCTGCCCATTGCCGTGCCCCCGCTGCGCCGCCGCAAAGTCGACATCATCCCCCTCGCCGACTACTTTCTGGCCAAATACAACAAACAATACCACAAAAACGTACGGCGCCTCTCCTCCCCCGCCATCGACATGCTCATGAGCTACCACTGGCCGGGCAACGTCCGGGAACTCGAAAACATGATCGAGCGAGCCGTCATCATGTCCGGCAGCAGCGTCATCAACGCCATCGACCTCCCCCCGTCCCTCCAGACCGCCGCAGCCACCGGCACCGAAGCCCTACCCACCCGCCAAACCCAGGCACAACCCGGAGCCGGACTCGAGTCCCTCACAGCAGCCTTTGAGACAGAACTCATTACAGAGGCCCTCAAGCACACCCAAGGCAACATCTCCGCAGCAGCCCGCGAACTCTCAACCACCATCCGCAAACTCCACTACCGCATCCACCAGCTGCACATCGACCCACAGCAATACCGCTGAAACGGCAAACCGGGCTGCCTCATCCCACCTAGCACCGTGATAACCCGGCCGGCGCACGCCGCAGCACAATTTATATAGCGTCATACAGTATTTAGACTTGCAATTTGACAGTGAAAAGTGCATTATGGGCAGAGCGGCGCTGCACACCATGCAAGAACGTAGCTTCAGAGTTGGCCTGATACAGAACTTTCCCATGACGGCAGATTTCCCCGGCAACCTGCGACAAATCGTGCAGGGTTACCGGGAATGTCTCGATCATGGGGCGGATCTGATCATAGCCCCGGCCACAGCCCTCTGCGGGCTGGCGCCCAAAGACCTCATTGGCCGGCGGGCCTTCATCCAACAAACACACGCAGCCCTCGTCACCCTATCACGCGAGCTGGGAAGCGCCCCCCTGCTGCTGGGCGCCTACGCCCCCCTCATCCCGGAAGAAGCCGACCAGTGGGCAGCTGAAGTACCTGACTTTTCGCAAGAACCCGAACTTCGCATCGAAAGCGTCGTGCCGGACATGGCGATTGCCCCATTCCTGCTGGAGCACGACAAAGTCACCGAACTGGAAGACGCAGGCATCACCAAGGTGCTGGGACTTCAGCTCTACGTAGACATCTTTGACGACGAACTGCTGGTAGAGGACACCCTCAAACCGGACATCATCATTCACCTCTCCACAGGCATCTGGTTCAAAAACCGCAGCAACCAGGACGAAGGCAACCACCAGTGGGAAGCCAAAAACAACGGCTGCACCGTCGTCAGCTGCCACCCGGTCGGCACCAGCGAAGGCATCCTCTACGGCGGCGGCTCCGGCACCTTCAACCCGGATGGACAAACCACCGTGCGCCTTCCCTTCTTCAAAGAACAAAACCGGGTCGTCAGCCTGAACGCCGTCCCCTGCCATCAGCCCCCCCCCTCAAACGCAGCCGAGCTGCGGCAAGCCATCGTGCGGGGCATCCGCGACACCGCCTTCATCAACGGCTACAGCAGCGTCTGTATCCCCCTGGATCACGACAACGCCCCCCTGCTCGCCGTCCTGTGCTGTGAAGCCGTAGGGACAGAAAACGTCCTGGGCGTCGGATTCGGCCTGCCCGTCCCCCACTGCGAACAACTCGGCATTACCTGCGTATACCTGGACGCAAAAACCATGCTCACAAGCGCCCCCGCCACCCTTGACACCCAGTCCCGGGAGTCCCTGTACCAACGCATCTGCGGCGGCCTGCTGAGCACCTACGCCGAGCAGCACAGCGCCATGCTGATCTCCCCCCTTGACCGTCACAAACTCATGACAGGCCAGTTCACCCTCTACGGCGAAACCTGCGGCATGCTAATCCCGCTGGGCGATCTGTATGAAGCCGATCTGTTCGCGCTCCACTGCATTCTGCATGAGCAATACCCGCACCTGCTGCCAAGTCCCCGGCCCAAAGTACCCAACTCCATCGATTCCATCATCCACGAGATGGCCAACCTCAACAACAGCGCGGAAATGCTCATTCACCATGCATCGGACGTCTACCGGGAGAACGACGTACGCTACGTCCAGCGGCGCATCAACAAAACGGCGCTCAGCCGAATCCAGCTGCCGCAAGTACTCTACGTCACCCCCCCCTCCCAGCAGCTCTCCTTTCCTACAGCGCACCGGCTCAACGACTAAGCCACCCACCCCGTCGTCCCCGGCAGCACATGCGGCCTCAGGCGGGCGGGCGGGCACTGGCAGCACACACAGCCATGAGCGAAAAGGCACAGCCGTCGTCGAGGCAAGGAACGCAACTGCAGCTCAACGCGGCTCTCACAGTGGGGCCGGCCCCAAACTGCAGTAAGGGGCAAGCCCTGACGGGCCTGCCCCTTCTGTCGACGCTCAGTTGCCGGACGCGCCCGGCCGCCCCGGCTCGGGCATGACAGGGCGTGACAACTACGCTCGCCCGTCTGCCGGTCTCTGGGCAATCGCCATAAACAGCAGCGTCCACCCGGAGAAAATCATCTCCACCGCTATCAGGGTCCCGATAAACCAGATGGACGAACCGGGCCAACCGTAGGCGATCAGCACTCCCAGAACCACTGATACAATCGCATTAATAAACCGCCAGGCCTTCCCCTTCTTTTCCGTCATCATGCAAGCGATCACAAATCGGAATACACCTCCGATCATCAGAGCAAACGCAATCACGTAAGTCCAGAAAATCAGGGATGCCTCTGTATACGCCATCATGGACCAGCCAAGCAGCAGGTACACAAGACCAGCCAGGAGATTCCACCAGCGATTTCCCGCACGGAAAAGCTGGCACAAACGCAGCACACCGGCGATGATCAGTACACACCCCGTCACCCATATCGCCGAAGCGCCCAGCAAATAAGGGAACCCCAGCAAAATAAAGCCAAAAACCAACTCCAGCACCGCGATGATACCTATCACCCACGGATTAGCGAACATGCGGCCGGCACAACAGCAGGAACACGGTACATCAGACATGGCAGCACGAGCGGTTAAAGCGTTCCTCCACAACCGACCAATTGATTTTGCTCATAAAAGCCTCCAGGTAGGCCGCGCGGTTATTGCGATAGCGCAGGTAATACGCGTGCTCCCACACATCACACACGAGCAAAGGTTCAAAGGCCGGCACAAGCACATCCTGGTGACGGCAAATACCGGTCACCATCATCTTGCGGCTCACCGGATCTACCCCAAGAACTCCCCAGCCGCTCCCCTGCACGGAGAGCGTCACGGAGCGAAACACTCGGAGCAGCCCGTCCGCATCCCCGAAGGACTCGCGTACGGCCTCTCCAAAACGTCCTCCCATCGGCATATTGGACGGCACAGGACTCATATTGTCCCAGTACAGACAGTGCAGGATATGACCGCCCAAATTAAATGCGAGCGACTGGGCCGCGGCAGACGCTGACTGGGCATCCAACTCACCGGCTGCCACACGGCGGAGTGTGTCCGCCGCCGCATTCGCTCCGGCCACGTAGGCAGCATGGTGGCGGTCGTGGTGCAGCATGAGCGTCTCTGCATCGAGGAATGGCTCCAACGCCTCAGGCGCATAAGGCAGCGGGGGCAGGATATAACACCCCTCCGCGTATCCATGAGTTAAACAAGGTGTATTCATACAGAGTATGTGACGCTGCGTCAGGACAAAGTGTTGAATGCCCCCTGAGGCGTTTACTAACTATTAGCACGTGATGCAGAACTCACCTCACCTGCCTGAGCCTCACATGCCACACCCGTGAAGCCCCGTCCCCATGGATCAAGGACCAAAGCGTTCGGCCGCAAACCAGGCCTCGTGCTTCCGGCCTCATACATCCACCGTAATCACCGTCGTATTGTCCGCCACGGGATTATCCAGAGCCTCACAAGCCTGCACAATCATCGCAGCCAACGACCCGGAGCGGTTGTCCAGCAAAGCCCGCGTCGCCCGGGGAAGAGGCACAACCTGGAGCAACTCATCTGTCCCGTCCGATGCCATGATCATGCGATCCCCGGGCAGCAAAAAATAAGGCGTCAGGGGCAAATCGACCATAGGAACGGGCTCGCCCGTCAGCGCCGAGCGCAGCTCGTGTCCCTTCGCAAGAGCATCAGTATGCGACATGATGCCGGACTGCACAAACTCCTCAAACACCGCCCGCATCGAATGATCCGCATTGAGACGAATCAAGCGGTTGCGTCGCCAGAGAAACAGCGGTGAATCCCCCACGCTCACCCACCAGAGCACACCGGCCGCCACAAAAGCCGCCAGCAGCGTACAACCGCCGAACTGTCCTGTCCTCGCCACAACCCCGCCCACGGCCTCATTGGCCGCTGACAAAGCCTCCCGGAAACGCTCCGCGACAGAGCCCCGCTCGTTCTCCTCAAACGAGCGGCCAAACGCCTCTGCCGCAACCCGGGCGCAGAGCTCGCCATTCGCGTGCCCTCCCATCCCGTCGCAGACGATGGCGAGCATTCCCCGGGGGTAGGAGCGCACGACGTAAAAATCCTGTTGACTTTCACGGCGTCCGATCCACTGTGCCACACGAGCCTCCATCACCCTTTTGTCTGCTGCATGATTATTCCCGCATTTGGCGACCAGCGCGGAGCAAGCACCACCGAGCCCTCTCAACCGCGGCTTTTAAGCTGCGGGAACAGAATAATGTCGCGAATCGAGCACGCCCCGGTCATCAGCATACAGAGCCGGTCAATTCCGATACCGATACCACCGGCACTGGGCATACCGGACTCCAGAGTCTCGACAAAATCATAGTCGATCTTCTGAGTCTCCTCACCGGCCTGGTGTTTCAGGCGCTCCAGCTGCTCGACGGGATCGTTCTGTTCGGAATACCCAGGGCAAAGCTCCTGGCCATTCATCACAAGCTCGAACACATCGACCACCTCCGGATTCTCAGGGTTCGCCTTGGCCAGAGGCACGAGGTCGCGCGCCACGTGGCAGACGAAGAGCGGATTGGCCTGCTTCTCTTCCACCAGCTTCTCATAGACCTGCTGGGTCACAGCCGTGTCATCCAGCTCTTCTCCAATCTGGACATGCAGTTCATTCTCAGCGCGCTCACGCCGCTGCTCAGGCGACAGTGCAAACCAATCCTCTCCTGCCACCTCACGCACCAGATCATTGTAATCAGCCCGGCGCCATGGGCGGGTCAGGTCAACCGTCCAGCGGACATTGCCCTCCTCATCGTACTGATCGAACCGGAGCGTTCCGAACACCTTCATCGCGATGGTCGTGATCATCTCTTCCATCATGTCCGCCATCGTTTCAAAATCTCCACCGGCCTCATAGACCTCCAGCACCGTGAACTCAGGATTGTGCCGGCGATCCACGCCCTCATTGCGGAAATTGCGGTTAAGCTCATAAACCTTTGGGAAACCGCCCACCAGCAGGCGCTTGAGGAAAAGTTCCGGGGCGATGCGCAGTGTCACAGGCTTCTTGAGCGCATTGTAGTATGACTCGAACGGCTTAGCCGCAGCACCGCCGGCAATATCCTGCAGCATCGGCGTCTCCACCTCCAGAAAGCCACGATCATTCAGATAGCGGCGAATCTCCTGCACGATCAGCGAGCGGGCCACAAAGCGTCGCGCACTCTCCTCATTGCTCATGAGATCGAGGTGACGGCGGCGGTAGCGCATATCGGCATCCGCCAGCCCATGGAACTTGTCCGGCATCGGACGCAGTGCCTTGGAAAGCACCTTGAACGCCTCCACCCGCACCGACGGCTCGCCCGTGCGAGTCACAAATGTCTCACCCTCGATTCCGATCCAGTCCCCGCGCTCCAGCAACTTCCAGAGCGCCCAAGCCTCCTCGCTGCATGCCTTCTTCGTCAGCATGCACTGGATGGAGCCCTGCACATCGGAGACCGAGAAAAACTGCGTGCGGCCCATATCGCGCAGCGCCGTGATGCGGCCGAGAAATTTCACCTGTTTACCCTCCTCGAAGTTTGCCTTGATTCCAGCCGGACTGGCGGTGACGTCGAATCGGCCTCCGTAGGGGTTAACCCCAAGGGCGCGAATCTTCCCCACCTTTTCACGGCGCACGGCAATCAGTTCCTCCTCAGAGGAACCCGGAGCAGCATGAGGTGTATCTGACATAGCGCGGGTATTATACGCCTTTCCTGCCAAAACTCCAGTCTAAATTAACGGTTCAGGACACAAATAAAACAACGCCCGCAATAAAGGCACGCCGTCCGGGCACATCCTATCTCGGGACGGTGAAATACGTCTGCCGTACAGCCTTGAGAATCAGTCCTTGGAGGAACGCGGATCGAGTGCGTCCCGCAACCCGTCACCCAGGAAATTGAGAGCGAGCAGCGTCAGACAGAAAAACACTGACGGAAAAATCAGCAACTCAGGAGTAACCTCCATGCGGTCGGCCCCCTCCTTGATCAGCGTTCCCCAGGATGAATTCGGCGCCTTGACGCCGAGGCCAATAAAACTCAGTGTCGACTCCGTCAGGATGATACCGGGCACTGCCAGCGTCGTGTACACCACCACAGTGCCGAGCAGATTCGGCGCGATGTGGCGCAGCAGGATACGCACATGCCCCAGCCCCAGCGAACGCGCCGCCAGCACGTACTCCTGGGATTTGATTTCCATCGTCTGTGTGCGCACGATACGGGCCAGCGTCAGCCACCCCAGCGCACCAATCGCGATAAACAGCGGCACAAGGCCCAGGATAGGAGCCACCGTTTCCCGCGTCCACCCCGTCGTCTGCACGACCCATTCCGTCAGACGGCGGCTAGGTTCTTCGATGCTCAGCGAAAACACAATCACCAGCACGATAAAAGGCAAGGCAAAAAGCACATCAACCGTGCGCATCATCAGCGCATCCGTCCTTCCCCCGACGTACCCGGACACCAGGCCATAGAGCAACCCGATCACCAGCGCCACGCCCGTCGCCACCACACCGACGAGCAGAGAAATACGCCCGCCATAGAGCACGCGGGCCAGCAGATCACGACCGAGCTGGTCGGTCCCGAACGGGTGTTCCCAGCTGCATGACGCCGCGATGTTGCCCAAATCCGTTTCGTTGGGGTTCGGTATACAGGGGCAAAGCGGCAGCAGAAAACAAGCCACCACCATCAGCAGCAGGAACAGCAGTGAAACCATCGCCGCGCGATTGCGGCACAGGCGATCCCTGGCATCATCCCAGAGTGAGCGCCCCCTGGCATACGGGCGGGCGGCGGGGTGTGAAGACTTCATCATCATGACTTGGACAAGGCGTATACGCGGTAACAGTGCGTATGTGAGTGGCGTATGTGATTGATGGATGTGAGTGGTGGATGTGGTTGGCAGATGTGAGGAATGGAGGCCGTTTGTCAGTTTCGGGAGTGTAGGCGGTGTGATGTTTCCGGCGGGCAGGGACTCAGGCCGACCCCTGTGAGCGCAACCTGGGATTGAGGACAAGCAGAGCCAAATCCACGCACAGATTGGCCAGGACGATCAGGACACCGTAGCAAAGCACCAGTCCCTGGATTAGGAAGTAATCACGATCTGTCGTTGCATTGACGAAATGCAGCCCCATCCCCGGCACCTGAAAGCAAGTTTCCACCACAAATGACCCCGTAATCAGCGCCGCGAACGCCGGCCCCAAGTACGACACAGCCGGCAGCAGACCGCTGCGCAGCGCATGCACAAACAGAACCCGCAGCGGGCGGCACCCCTTGGCCTTCGCCGTGCGCACGAAATCCTGGCTGAGCACCTCCGCCATGCCGCCCCGGGTCAGTCGGGCGAGGTAAGCCGCATTGATCAGGCCTAGGGTCAGTGCCGGCAGCACCACGCAAAGGGCATCATCCCAGCCCGCGACACTAAGGCCCGGCACATGCATGCCCAGAGTCATCCCGAACAGCGGAGCCACGACGAAAGCGGGAATACAGATTCCCGCCATCGCCACACACATCAGCAGCGCATCCGGCCAGCGGTTGCGGTAATAAGCGGAAAGCATTCCGGCCGGGATACCCACGGCCATCGCAATGGCCATACCCAGTACCCCCAGCAGGAAGGATACCGGGAACGCCTGGGCGATCATCTCACTCACCGGCACACCCTCTCGGATCAGCGAGGGCCCGAAATCCCCATGCAACAGGATATTCTTCCAATAATTCCAATACTGCACCCAGGCACTCTCCTCCAACCCGTACAGGCTCTGCAGCTGCTGCATGATGTGCTCCGGCAGCTTGCGTTCTCCCAGGAAGGGGTTGCCCGGCAGCATGCGCACCAGAAAAAACGTGATTGTCTCCAGGACAAACACCACAAGCACACCCTGTCCCAGGCGTCGAAGCAGCAATCGGATCATGGCTTATCAGGAGCGGGGGTCAGCCGGACGGCATCCAGCGGGTGATTATCAAGCATGAGCGGGTACCAGCCGCTCACCATGGGGCTTTTCATGTACGTGCGTTCACTCCAGTAGAGCGGAATGACGGGTGATTCCCGCAGCATGATCTGCTCTGCTTCTGCTAGGTGCAGCAATCGCTGACCGACGTCGGCCGACCGGGCGGCCGCATCCAGGGCGGCATCACAAGCGGGCGAACCCCAGCCGGTGCAATTATTGCCGCCGGTGCTCTTCCACAACTCGACAAAAGTAGCAGGATCCAGGTAATCACCGCTCCAGGACGACGATGAGATATCATAATCCATATTCTGCTGCGCAGCCTTGTACGCCGACCACTCACAGGAACGAATCTCCACATGCACGCCCAGCTCCTCACTCCACATCGCCTGAATCGTCTCCGCCATCAGCTTTTGCACGTCGCGGGATGTCGTCATCAGCTCAAGCGTGGGGAACCCCTTCCCACCGGGATAACCAGCCTCAGCAAGCAGGCGGCGGGCCTCCTCAACCCGGGCCTTCTGACTCCTGCGGCGCTCTGCCGAATCATCAATGCCGTAGCCGGCACCGGGCGGAGTAAACGCATAGGCAGCCTTTCCCGCCCCGCGCACGACGCGCTGTACTAGCATATCACGATCCACCGCCAGGGACAAAGCACGGCGCACCCGGGCATCATCCAGCGGCGGACGCACCGTATTCAAGCGGTAAAAAATCGTGCAATAGTAATCATCACGGCAGAATTCGGCCGGTGCCCGATGAGCGGCCATCTCCAGCATCTCGGGCGGCACATTGTTAGTGATGTGCAGCTTGCCTCCGAAATACATCCGGGTCTCCGTATAACCGTTAACAATCGGCAGGAAACGTATCCCGCGGTTCTGCACCTCATGGGCCCGCCAATAGCGGGGATTAGGGCGGACACTCAGGAAATCATTAAACACGCGCTGCTCCAGCACATATGCCCCGTTACCCACCCAGTATTCCGGACGCGTCCATGCACTGCTGCGGTCGAGCATGCCGCCATGCTGCTCGACCGCATGCGACGGCACGGGATACCACGTAAAATGCAGCAGCAGATGCAGCAAATGGGGCGTCGGCCCCTCCATCCTCAGAACCAGCGTCCTGTCATCCGGCGTACTGACTCCCACCTTCTCCCAAGGCAACTCGCCGCGATTGTAGGGCGCCGCATTTTTCAGCGGATAAAGCATCTCAGCATATTTACCTCCAAACTGAGGATGCAGTAAACGCCGGTACGCGTAGGCAAAATCCTGAGCCCGGACAGGGGCGCCATCACTCCACTGAGCCTCCCGCAAATGGAACACCCACTCCGACGCATCGGCGTTGTGCTCCCAGGAAACCGCCATACCAGGGTGAACCTGGCCTTCGACCCGGGCATCCGGGCGCACCAGCCCCTCCAGCAACGCGCTGATAATCTTCCCATCAGCCACGGCTGTCGCCTTATGCGGATCCAGATTCTGCGGCTCCTGATTATTGCCAATCAGCAGCACCCCGTCCCCGGCCGCACGCTGTGCGGAACTGCGTTCATCCCCACACCCCGTGAGGAAACAAGCAGCACATACCAGCCACAGCGTCGCCTTCTCAACATTCACGCCCCGCATTCTACCATGTGCTCCCCTCCCCTGCAAGCCCGTATCGCCCCGGCCGCAGCCCAACAATTTTCTGCCGGCAACACTAAGCGCTTGCCGAGCGAGGGCGGCCGTGTTACATTCAAAGCATGAGTATTCTTAGACTCCTTCTCCTGGGTGCAAGCATGCTTGCAGGAACAGCAGCGGCACAATTCAGCGGCGGCATCAGCAGCGTACTCCCCCCTCCCGGGCAGGAACAGCAGGCCAACACCGGTGTCACGGTAAGTGCCACGGCCAGCACGCAAGCCTTCGACGTCGGCACGGCCTTTTACATTGCATTTGACGCCTCTTTTTCAGACCACAAGCACGCCTACTACCGCAACCCTGCCACCATGGGGCTTCCCATGACTGCCCAGCTCACCGCTCCCGCCGGGTTCAAGATCGAAGGCCCCTTCTGGCAGGCCCCGCAGAAGGCCGGTGATCTCTATGTTTTCTACGGCTATGACGGAGCCGCCACCGTCGTCTGGCGCATCACGCCCGGACCCGACGCCCCGGCGAAAGCCACCTTTACCATTGACGGCAGTGTACAACTCTGTGACGACATGGGCTGCCAGCCTCCAACGGACGTCAGTGCCACGGTCGAACTGCCCAAAGGCACACCCACACCCGCCCCCGACTGGGCAAACCAGGAAAAAAACGTGGAAATACTCGGTGACACCCCCCTGCCCGTCACCATCACGCAGGATGCCAACAGCGTCACCATCCGATTCCCCTACGAGGGGGACATCTCCCGGGCCTACTTCTTTTCCAACGGCAATGAAATTGCACCTCATCTCGACCAGAAACTCTCGCGGGACGGCGGGCAGTACGCCCTCGTTCTGCCGCGCAACGACAACAGCGACGCCATGTACCCCGTGGCCGATGAAGCAACACTCGGGCACCCCCTCACCAAACTCAGCGGCATCCTGACTTTCGACGGGAAATGGGTCACCATCGACACCCCCATTGGGACCTCCTCTCCCACCCCCTCCGCAAACACATCCGCCGGAGCCCCCACACCCGGATCCGCCACCGGCCCCGACACCCCATCATCCACCCCATCCATCCCCGAAGCCAGCGACTCTTCCCCCGCCACAAGCACAGCGGCAACAACCACGCCGGAAGCCATCCGGCTGTTCCATCAGGTTCTGGCCCGGAGCGGAGCTCCCGACGGGCTGCTCGTCACCATGGGTTCCCTGTTTCTGGGCGGCCTCATCCTGAACCTCATGCCCTGTGTTTTCCCCGTCATCGGGCTGAAGATCATGAGTTTTGTCCAACTGGGAGGCGGCAAACGCAGCAAAATCATCGCCCACTCTTTTATTTTCGTACTGGGCATCCTCGTCTCCTTCTGGATTCTGACACTGCTGCTGGTCGCCTTCTCCAACCTGGAAACACTATCCCAGGCACCCTGGCGAGACTGGGCGGGCATCATCCTGCACGACACTGGATCGAGCTCCCGCTCCTGGGCTGCCTGGATGACCAACCCCTGGGCCGTCTACATCATTCTCCTGCTGCTTATCACCCTGGGTCTGAGCATGTATGGCGTCTTTGAGATTGGAGTCAGCGCCACATCTGCCGGGCAGGAACTGCAAAACAAAGGAGGGCTGACCGGATCCTTTTTCCAGGGCCTGTTCGTCACCATCGTTGCCACCCCATGCAGCGCACCCTTCCTCGCCACCTCCCTGCCGGCCGCCATGTCCATGCCTG
Source organism: uncultured Akkermansia sp. (assembly GCA_944390825.1). Classification (GTDB taxonomy): domain Bacteria; phylum Verrucomicrobiota; class Verrucomicrobiia; order Verrucomicrobiales; family Akkermansiaceae; genus Akkermansia. Next base: position 38,076 of record CALXRG010000004.1, on the reverse strand, counting down.
CCGTCTGGATGCTACTGTCCATGACCTCCATGGCCCTGGGGCTGGCCTTCCCCTACATTGTTCTGGGTATCTTCCCCTCCCTGGTCAGCAAACTGCCCCGTCCCGGCTCATGGATGGAATCACTCAAGCAAGCTCTTTCCTTCTTCCTGTTTGCAGCGGCGGCCTGGTTCCTGACTGTCTACTTCGCCTTTATCCCGGAAGACAACATGCCCTGGGTCCTCATGTCACTGGTACTCTACTGCGCCGCCTGGTGGGTGTATGGACGCTGGTGCCCGATCTACCGCAGTGGAACGGCCCGGGTGACAGGATTCATCTGCGCCCTGGCGATCGGTATCGCGGGAGTCTATTACTCCATGCCCCGCACCGGCACCCCGGCACAAACCGCCATCAGCACAACGGACGAATACACCGTGGCACACGGCACAGAACCCATCTGGAACACCTGGAGTCCTGAACTCATGGAAGAAGCGCTGGCAGACGGACACCCCGTCTACGTCGACTTCACGGCACGCTGGTGCGCCACCTGCCTTGCCAACAAGAAAGTAGCCTACACAGAAGAAGTCTGCCGCCTGTTCCAGGAAGGGAACGTCGTCCTGATGCGAGCCGACAAGACGAAACCCAACCCGGCCATCGATGCCGAACTGCGCCGGCTCAACCGCGGCTCCGTTCCCACGAATGCCCTCTACCTCGACGGCCGCGCCCCCATCGTCACCACCGAACTGCTGACCCCGGATTACATGGTGGACTTCCTCCGGACGAACCTGCCGGGACTCAGCCGGCCTCAGCCCGGAACATCACCCACCAACCACGCCAAATAAATCGCCCCGGCCAAAGGAAAGGCAACGCTCACAGAATCGGGGAAACACCCACTGCATGACCGGCCCCCCTCCTCACGCTTGGGGAAACACCCTCTGCACGAAAGCCACCGGCGGCCCGGCTCCCGGGGGCTGCAAACCCACCCGCCAGTGCCAAAGCCACCGGAGGGGCCGGCTTCTAGTGGCTGCTGTTGCGGAGGGACTCCAGCAAGCTGGTCAGGCTGTGTTCCCGATAGGCCGCCCTCGAGAAATCGCTCGCGGCCGTCATGCGATTCGGAATCGCCACACAGGGGATACCGGCATTGACGGCAGAAATAGTGCCGTTCTCCGAATCCTCCACAATCAGGCATTCCTCTTTGTCGAGCCCGAGACACTCCTGCGCTGCCAGAAAAAGGGCCGGATTCGGCTTCACCGGGTAACCATCTGTTCGGGTAAAGACCCCCTCAAAGCGTTCATAAATACCAAGGCGCGTAAGCCAGCCTGCCACCCAGTGGCGCGACGAAGAGGAAGCCACTGCCATGCCGACGCCCTCCGCGCAGCACCAATCCATGAGCTCGCGGGCTCCCGGCATCAGCCCCATCCGGGAAAGGTCGGACTCGATACGCGCCTGCCGGATGGGCGTCTCCACCTCCCAGTCGTAGTGTTTTCCCGTGAGTTTCTCCAAGTGCTTGGCAGGATCCCAGTGGGAATATCCCGCTCCCAGGCAGGGGGCGTAGGTGGCTATGCTGATCTCGCAGCCTTCCCGCCGGTACAGGTGAACCCAGGATTGATAGATCGCCCACTCGGTGTCCACGAGCACGCCATCAAAGTCAAAGATAATACCTCTGGGCCTTCTCATGGGCGACCGTGGAGTTTGGCATCGAGCCACTCACGGAAGGAGCGGTGCGCGAGGTTGGTGCGGAAGAAATACAGGGCAACTCCTATGTACACCACGTTGGGAATCCACGCGCTGATCCACGCCTGAATCAATCCGGAGATGCCCAGCGTCGGGAAAACACGGTACAGGAAAAGCATCAGGGCTGCCAGCAGTATCGCGATGCCGATTCCCTTCATGGCGCCGCGGCGCTGGAACGTTATCGCACTGGGCACAGCCAGCAGCACCAGCACCATGCAGGTAAAGACACGGGCGATACGCACATGCCACTCGGTGCGGTATGCAAGGCGGTCCTCGCGGGAACCTGAGCCGGAAGCAATAAACTCATACATCGCCGACACACCCATGGAGTCCACGCGGCCTCCCGTAGCAGGGCTGATAATTTGGTAGGGTTTTTCAGCAAAATCACACACCAGCTCCTCGTGGTGTTTTTCATCCACGGGACGGTCACCTGCAGACGAAATGGGGCGCACGAACACATCATGCAGCGTCCACGTAGCATCAAGCTTGTTCCATGATACAGAATCGGCTATGTACTGCATGACAATTTTGCCGCGCCGGTGCGGGTCGAACTGCTCGATGACGACTTTCTTCATGGGTTTACCCGGGTCTTCAAACGTGGCCGGCTCCCCGATGCGCCAGATGCGGGACTCTGCATCGCTTCGGTACACGATCGGGTTAGCCACGCCATTGGTCGTTTGTTCCAGCTTGAGCATGATGTCTCGGTACAGGAAACCGTTGGGCGCCCAATGGAAGCCGAAAATGCCATAAACGAGGGAGACCAGGGCCGAGAAGAAAAAAATCGGCATACAGATTCTCGCAATCGAACGCCCCGACTGCAGCATCCCGGTCAGCTCACTTGTACCCGACAGCCGGCTCAGGCACCACAGGGTACCCATCAGCAAGGTATAGGGAAGAATCTGGTAGAGGAACATCGGCATCTGCGTGCCGTAGAAAATCAGCGAATCAAGCAAGGGGTTCTCAAAGCGCGTACGGAACTTCTCCATGTTCGCGGTGAAATCCGCCAGCGTGTAAATCAGCAGCAAAATCAGTGTACAAAGCAGGAAATAGTTGATGAAATTACGCGACATGTAGCGATCCATCGTCCCCATCAAACCGTACGCCACAGCCCCGAAAAAAGGAATAAAACACAGCACCAGGAGCAGAATGGGACGCAGTTGCTGCTCGAGCGGGTAGCTTTCCGGCATTCCCGGCACCTCCCACTTCATCATTTCAAGCTCCTGGGGCACCAGAAAGCCAGCCAGCATCGCCCCGAGCACCATGAGAATGGCGGCAGGCAAGAATCGCTGAATGAACGCGGCAAACATGAACGGTCTAAACTGGCAGATTTGATATGTTAGTCTGAAAAGGATCCGACCGGCAAGATGAAATGCGGCGGCTGGAAAATGATGTGATAGCTAAAAAACAGATGTGAAAGAGTGAAAGAAATACGACAGATGCGGGAATGACAGACGTGGGGAGTTTGACGTAACCTTGCGATTCTCACCGCGTACAGAGCATCGTGATAAATAGCACCCTCATTTTTCTTCTGTAGGACCTGACTCTTCCGTGGAACCTAACTCTTCCGTGAAACTTGTCTGTTTTCCTCTCAGCACCTCCTCAGCACCCCCTCAACAGGCGATCGGCCAGATAATCCGGCAACCCAACCGTGCGCACAGCATCGCTGGCGGCCTGAACGTCATACACGACGCGCTTGATTTTGACGATTTTGTAATCCGAATCATAAATGCCATAGCAGGCGCGCGGGTCATTGTCACGGGGCTGCCCAACCGAACCGACATTGATGAAGTACTTGAAATTCGGGTTGAGGATAAACTCCGATTCCCCATCGAGATAAAGACGCTCCAGCGCCGGGAAATCCTCGTACGTGCGACCGGAAGCCGCATCCAGATAGAACACCTTGGGCACATGCGTGTGACCGTGAAAGCAAAGCGGGGAAAACTGGCGGCGGAAATTGGAAGAGGCATCGTTTGCGTTAATGATGTAGTTCCACGCCTTGGGCTGATCCAGCGTCGAATGCACAATCGTAAACTGAGAGCGCACGATGCGCATATACTGCAGGCGGGCCAGCCATGTCAGCTGATCCTCATTCAGGCGGCTGCGGGTCCACTCCATGGCCATGCGAGCCATCTCGTTCATATTCAGGTTGGCAGGGTTACTGACCTCAGCATCGTGATTTCCCTTCACCACCGGGCAATTATATGAGCGGATGGCATCCACGCACTCAGCGGGGTAGGCATTGTACCCCACCACATCACCGAGGCAGACCATATCCGTGCACTGCTCTGTCTGGACATCCTCCATCACAGCGCAAAGAGCATGCAAATTTGCGTGAATATCGCTGATAATAGCCGTTCTCGCCATACCTGTAGCGGATTATTTCACATTCTGAAGCACAATGCAAGCCGAAACTCACGACTCCGGGACATCGCCGCCATCCGGAGTCCCTGCCGATGCGCCGGGTTCAGGCATCTTTTCTCCGTCCGCCTCATCGCCGTAGACACTCCGCACCTCCTGGGTAAGCTTCATCGCACAGAAGTTCGGCCCGCACATCGAGCAGAAATGAGCCTTCTTCGCGCTGGAATGCGGCAAAGTCAGGTCATGGTAAGCACGGGCCCTGTGAGGATCCAGCGAAAGATTGAACTGATCCTCCCAGCGGAACTCAAAACGGGCCTTTGAGAGAGCGTTATCACGCAACTGAGCACCCGGGTGCCCCTTCGCCAGATCCGCAGCGTGAGCAGCGAGCTTGTACGTCACCACGCCCTCGCGCACATCCTCCCTGTCCGGGAGCCCCAAATGCTCCTTGCGCGTCACATAGCAAAGCATCGCACAGCCCCGCTGAGCAATCAGAGCCCCACCGAGAGCCCCCGTGATATGGTCATAGCCGGGGGCAATATCGCTGGCCAGGGGCCCCAGCGTGTAGAACGGAGCCTCATGACACCACTCCAGCTGCTTTCGCATATTCTCAGGCACCAGATGCAGCGGCACATGGCCAGGGCCCTCATTCATCACCTGCACGCCCTTGGCCCAGGCCGCCTTTGTCAGCTCACCCTGCACCTCCAGCTCGGCCAGCTGGGCAAAATCATTGGCATCAGCAATCGAACCGGGACGCAAACCGTCACCAATGGAAATACCCACATCATACGTCGCCAGAATATCACAGATCTCGTCCCAGTGCTCATAGAGGAAATTCTCCCGATGGTGCAGCATCATCCACTTGGCAATGATCGAACCGCCCCGTGACACAATACCGGTCATACGGCGTGCCGTATGCGGCACAAAACGGTGAAGCAGCGCCGCATGCACCGTCACATAATCCACCCCCTGCTCCGCCTGCTCAACCAGCGTATCCCGGAAAACCGGCCAGGAAAGATGCTCGACCATGCCACTGCACTTCTCCAGACTCTGGTACATCGGCACCGTACCGATCGGCACCGGACTGTTGCGCAGGATCCACTCGCGAGTCTGGTGGATATCCGCCCCCGTAGACAAATCCATCACCGTATCAGCCCCCCAGTGAATCGCCCAGCGCAGCTTCTCCACCTCCTCAGCAATACCCGAAGAAATAGCCGAATTGCCGATATTGGCATTCACTTTGCACAGGAAATTGCGGCCGATAATCATCGGCTCCGCCTCCGGGTGATTGATATTGACCGGGATCAGCGCCCGCCCCGCCGCAATCTCATCACGCACAAACTCAGGAGTAAAAAATGCCGGCATGCGGCCCCCGGGCTGACAGCCCGCCGGATGCTGATAGCAAAGGTCGGCGCGACGCGTCATGCTGGCCGGGCTAAATCCAGGCTGGGCCTCCAGCTCACTGGGACGGGGCATTCCCGTTCCCAGCTCATCGAGCAAACGCTGAGCCGATTCCGGGCGGGACTTTTCGCTGGGGAAGCGGTCGTAAATCGCCCGGAACGCCTCCTCACGCCCCAGATTCTCACGGATAGCGACATACTCCATCTCCGGCGTAATCACCCCGCGCAACGCGTAAGCGCGCTGTGTAGGCGGAGCACTGACATCGCGGGCCCGCAGCACACCGCGCTCATCGCGCACCACATCGCCACGGCTCTCAATCCAGTCCCGGCGCATCGCGGGGAGCCCCTCCTGCACATCCCCGCGAAACTCCTCATCACCCCACGGGCCTGAGCAATCGTAAAGCCGGACAGGCTCGTTAGCCTGCGTCGTTCCATCCGGGAAAAGAGAATCCTCCAGCACCACCTCACGCATCGACACGCGCACATCGGGATGCAACTTCCCTTGCACATAAATACGATGTGAACCTGGGTACTTCAACTCATCCGCATTCATGCGGGAAATTGTACCAGCATCACGCCACAAGCAAAAGTCAAAAATGCACCATCGCAACATTTCCTTTCCCTCCCCACACCAAATATCAAACCAAAAATCACCCCACCCGTCTTTCTACCTTGCCAGTCACCGGAACATATGCTAGTATGAAGCCGAGGAAGCGAGTTTTTCTTTCTTCCCGTGCAGGTAGCTTCACCACACAACACACACCAGAATCATATGGCAGAAAGCAGTCAGAAATTCATTGGACGCAACCGTGCGCCACGCGTTCAAATCGAATACGACGTGGAATTATACGGCGCCGAAAAAAAGGTCGACTTACCGTTCATCATGGGGGTCATCTCTGATCTCTCCGGCAAATCCAATGCCGACCTACCGCCCGTAGCCGAGCGAAGCTTCCTTGAGATCGACAGTGACAACTTCAACGACCGCATGGAAAGCATGAAACCGCGCGTTGCCTTCTCCGTCCCGAACGTCATCACCAACGAAGGCAGCGTGGGTGTAGACCTTACCTTCAACAGCATGGAAGACTTCAACCCGGACGCCGTTGCGGCACGCATCCCCGGAGTCTCGGACCTGCTGGAAGCCCGCAAGCAGCTGGCAGCCCTCGTTTCCTACATGGATGGCAAAGCCGGGGCTGAGGAACTCATCGGCAAGATTCTCAAGGACCCCTCCCTGCTCAAATCCCTCTCCGAGCAGGCAGCGAAAGACAAAGAAGTCTCTGACACCAACACCGAAAACGCTTGATCGCCATGCCTGAAACCCAAACCTCCGCACAAGCTGCGGCCTCCACCATCGAGCTCAACGACTTTGAATCCCTGCTCGACCGCGAATTCAAGCCCAAGACAGAGGAAGCCAAGTCTGCCGTCCAGCAGGCCGTCGGCACCCTTGCCACACAAGCTCTCGGCAAGGCCAATCTCATCTCCGACGACGTCATCTCCAGCGTAGAAGCCATGATCGCCGAAATCGACCGCAAGCTCAGCGCCCAGCTCAACGTCGTCATCCACCACCCTGACTTCCAGAAGCTGGAAAGCGCCTGGCGCGGCCTCAATTATCTCGTCTCGAACACCGAGACTGACAACCGGCTCAAGATCAAAGTCTTCAACATCTCGAAAGACGAACTGGCCAAATCGATCAAAAAGTTCAAAGGCGCAGCGTGGGATCAGAATCCGCTATTCAAAAAACTCTACGAGGACGAGTTCGGCTCACCGGGCGGCGAGCCCTACGGAGCTCTTGTTGCGGACTACTACTTCAGCCACCAGCCGAAGGACGTAGAGATTCTCAAAGGCATGGGGCGCATCTGCGCAGCCGCGCACTGCCCGATGATTTCAGCAGCTGACCCGCTGCTGATGAACATGGACAGCTGGCAGGAGCTCTCCAACCCGCGCGACATCAGCAAAATCTTCCAGACGCCCGAATACGCCGCCTGGCGCAGTCTGCGTGACTCCGAAGACAGCCGCTACATCGCCCTGACCATGCCGCGCGTCCTCGCCCGTCTCCCCTACGGAGCCAAGACCACCCCTGTGGAAGGCTTTGCCTTCGAGGAGGAAACCGGCACCGGAGACAACGCCGCCTACACCTGGATGAATGCCGCCTACGCCATGGGTGCCAACATCAACCGCGCCTTCAAAAAGTTCGGCTGGTGCGCCTCCATCCGCGGCGTCGAATCCGGAGGCATGGTCGAATCCCTGCCCTGCCACACCTTCCCGACCGATGACGGCGGCGTCGCCATGAAATGCCCGACAGAAATCGCCATCACCGACCGCCGGGAAGCCGAACTCTCACAAAACGGCTTCCTGCCCATCTGCCACTGGAAGAATACGGACTACGCCGTCTTCCTCGGCGGGCAGACACTCAACAACCCGACCGTCTACGACGACCCGGATGCCACCGCCAACGCACGGCTCTCCGCCCGGCTCCCCTACATCTTTGCCACCAGCCGCTTCTCGCACTACCTCAAGTGCATCGTCCGCGACAAAGTCGGCTCCTTCAAAGGCAGAGAAGACATGCAAAAATGGCTCTCGAACTGGATTGCCGGCTACGTCACAGCCGACCCGAATGCCGACGAAAGCGTCAAAGCACGCTACCCGCTGGCTTCGGCAGACGTCACCGTCGAGGATGTCGCAGGCAACCCGGGCTACTACACGGCCAAGTTCTACCTCAAACCCCACTTCCAGCTGGAAGGCCTTACTGCCTCTCTCCGTCTCGTGACCAAACTCCCGAGTGAGAAAAAATAACCGGACAAAACAAGCAACACTAATCCACCAACAACCAACACCACATCCACCATATGGCATTCAATTCCTACATTCAGATTGACGGCATCGAGGGTCAGTCCACCGACGTCGCGCACACCAACTGGATTGACGTCGTCTCCTTCAGCCACGGCGCCACCCAGGAAACCCAATTCGCCAACCAGACCAACGCCGCAGGCCGCGGCGTGCTGGCTCCGCTCGTGTTCGTGCACTTGCTGGACAAAGCAACCCCGAACATCCAGAAAGCCTGCATGAGCGGCCAGAACATCGCCAAAGTCAAGCTTGAGATCTGCGCCCAGATCGGCGGTGCCAAACAGAAGCTCTACGAAGTAGAAATGACCAATGCCCGCGTGATCGAGGCCAAGGTCATGACGGTCGACGCTCCCGTCTGCTCCGAGACCCTGATGGCCGGCATCGGCCGTGACGCCGCAGCCCTGCGCCTCGTCGAGCAAGTCAGCATCGTCGCAGAGGAATACAAGTGGACTACCCACACCTTCAAGACGACCGGTGAACTGGGCGGCGACGTCGCTGCCGGGTGGAACGTCGCCACGGACCAGTCCGCCTGATCAACCGCCAACTCTCAAAACCGGCGGCCGCAGAAGAGCCGCCGGTTTTTTCTCTTTCCCTCCCCGGGTCTTCCGGTTGCAGCTGTTCTCACCCGCTCGGCTGCGGTTTCCTTCTGATTTTTTCCTCCTCATTCCATGGACACGCCATCTCTCTTTAAACAGGGCGACCTCGCCGGTCTGCACGCACAAGTCGCAGAAGAAATCCGCAAGAACCCGCAAGAAGCAGCATCACGCGCCCTGTTCGTACAAATCCTGTGCATGGAAGGCGAGTGGGAGCGCGCAGACCGGCAGGCCGACGCACTGCTGAAACTCAGCCCCGCCTCCGCGATGTTCTGCACGACCATCTCCCAACTCATTCGCGCCGAGCGCAGCCGCGAATCGGTCTTCAGCGGACAAACCGCCCCACTCTGGGTTGGAGCCCCCCCGGCATGGAGCAGCAGCCTCGCGGAAGCCCTCTCCGCCTGCGCCGCAGGCGAAAAAGCCAAAGGGGCATCCGCTACAGCCGCCATCCTCGATGCCCTGCCGGTCATCCCCGTAACACTGAGCAACGGCACCCGCCCCTGGCTGCTCGACGGTGACGCCCGCCTGGCCGGAGTCCTGGAACTCATCACCGGCGACACCTACCGGCTTGTGGAACAAGCCAGCGTTCAGTCCCTGGAAATCGCGGCACCCACCCATCCCGTCGAATTACTCTGGCCCCATGTACGCCTCCAGCTTCGCCACGGCGAGACACTCATCGGCCGCATGCCCGGGCGCTACCCGCTGTCGGGAAAGCGACCGGACGCGCAACTGCTGATGATGCGTTCCACCTCCTGGGAAGAATGTGACGGAGGACAATACCTGGGCAGCGGGCAGCGCTGCTGGAACACAGATGAAGGGCTGATTCCCATGCTGTCCGAGCCTCACCTGCTCTTCGGCTGACCCCGGCACGCCGCTGCAAGGAAGATTTATCATCGCGCCCATGGTGGACACCCGGAAAAACTCGAGCAAATACCTCCCCTGCCTCCTCACCAGGCTGACAGATGAACGCCCCTTTGCCACCCGGGACACCACCTACGGCACAGAGTTTTCCCTGGAGCAGCTCAAGCACGACATCCTCGTGAACCTTGGCATGCTGCTCAACTCCCACACCGCCCCCGCAGCCACCCGGCATCTGGAGCAACGCTATCCGCTCGCAGCCGCCTCATCCTTCCACTTCGGCATCGACTCCTACGCGGGTCTCACCGGCTCCTTCAACCGCCCGGGCGTCATCGCCGAAGCCGTGCGCCGCGCCATCGTCCACTTTGAGCCCAGGCTGGCACCCGAGAGCGTCCAGGTACAGGCCGAACCCGGACGGGGCGCCCATGACCACGCGGCCATCCACCTCAACATCAGCAGCCGCCTCGCTGTCCACCCCCTCAGCGAAGACATGTACTTTCGCCTCCGGGTCGACGTCGAAACCGGAGAAAGCACCATCAACCCCGGCCTCTAACCCATGGATGACACCTTCCTCAGATACTACGAGCACGAACTGGACGACCTGCGGCGCACCTCCCTGCGCTTCGCCGCAGAGTTTCCCAAAGTAGCCCGCCGTCTCCAACTCGGGGAACACGAATGCGCCGATCCCTACGTCGAACGCCTGCTGGAAGGCGTCGCCTTTCTCACCGCCCGCATCGCCCGCAAGGTCGACACCGCCCAATCCGAATTTCCCGAGACGCTGCTCAACACCCTGGCCCCGGAGTACAATGCTCCCATCGCCTCGCGGGCGGTTCTGCACATCCACCCGGACGAGAAAACCGGTGCCATGCCATGCGGCTCCGCCTTCACCGTGCGCACAGCCCTGCCCGACAATCCCGCCTGCCGCTACACTCTCAGGGAACCCTACACCCCCTCGGGCGTCACCGTGCTCAAAACCACCTACGACGACACCGACGCACTTCGTCTCGCTGCGCAAGCCCGGCTCCACGCCGTCGGCGCCCTGACAATCGAGCTCGTCCGCCGCAACACAACGGCCGACGGCACTACTGCCATTGCCGATGACGTCTCCTTCTTCGTCGACCTGCCGGAAAGTGCCGCCGGGGAACTGCTTCAGCTGCTCGTGAGCGCATGCCCGGGCATCATCCTCACCAATCCGGAGCAGCAGCCAGTCACCCTCCCCCCGGGGACCCTCACCGAGCTTCCCCCGCCAAGCGGCACCCTTGCACTTCCTCCCGTAGCCGAGTACTTTCTCCAGCCGGAGCAATTTTCCTTCTTCGGCATCAGGAACCTCAGGAGCCTCCTCCCCACCACCGGCAAAGCCACCCTCTCCATCCTGCTGAACCGTCCGCCGAGCGAGCGTCTGCGCCTTCTGCTGCAGAGCGGCCACCCCCTCAAAACCGACTGTGTACGCGCCGTCAACATCTTCAGCAGACAGCTCGATCGCATCACCCCATCCTGGCGTCCCAGTGAGCACCTCGTCGCAGATGCCACCGGCAACAGCAACCTCGAAATCCTCCAGGTCCTCCACGCCGCGGCTTACGACAGCGACAACGCCAAACTCTTCGACGCCTACCCCATCTACCACGCCACCGACGCCACCATGCCCGATGGCTCCGAGCGGCTCAACTGCTTCACCACCCACCGCGAGGCCCCCATCGCCCCTCCCCGCCACCGCGTCAGCCCCTACCTTGGCAGCGAGCTCTACCTCCAGCTCTCCGGGCCCGACAGCATTGCCAGGCGCGAGGAAATCGCCAGTCTGGCTGCACGCGCCCTGTGCTCCAACCGCGACCTGCCTCTTTTCCTGAGACAGGACGCCCCCCTCACCTCAACCGACGGCAACGCGACAGCCCACTTTGCCACCCCTCCCAGCCAGCCTCACCCCCCGCTGGCCGTCGATCAGGCCCGATGGATGGGACTTACCCTCGCCCGCCTTACCCCTGCCACCCTCGCCTCCTACGGCCAAGACGCCCTTCCCGGCATCCTGCGCACCCTGCTGCACCACCTGCACCGGGAACATGACGCCGCGGCCATCCACCAACAGATCAACGGCATCCAAGCCGCAGCCATCGGCGCTACCACGCGTACCGTACCCGTCCTGGGAGATCTCTGCGTCGTCCGCGGATGGGCCTTCGACATCACCCTCAACGAACAAGCCTTCGGCGGCAGCGGCGTCTACCATTTTGCCCGCAGCCTCGCCGCCTTCCTGCTGGGACTCACCGAGCTGAACACCTTCACCGAAGTCACCGTCCGCACCACCTCCGGCCCTATCCACACATGGCAGCAGCAAGCGAAAAAAATCTGAAGAGCGACTTCACACGCGCCCTGAGCTCACGCCCCGGCCTCTACTCCTTTTACGGAGCCGTCAGAAGGCTCGAGCAGCTCTCGCCGGACAGCCCGCGCATCGGCACCCGGGAAGCCGCCCTGCATCCTGCCGTGCACTTTGCCCAGGTACCGCACCTCTACTTTCCCCCCTCCGAGCTCTTCGGCTATACCGCCAGCTCCAGCGCCGGCACCGCCCCTTCCAGTACCGCATCCGGCATTCCCACCACCACCGCGGCCAACACCACGGCCACCACTACCGGTGGATCCGTCACCGCAGCACCCGCCGCCGCAGGCACCCTGCAAGTCTATTTCTTCGGACTCTTCGGTCCCAACGGTGCCCTCCCCCTCGCCCTGACAGAATACGTCCATGAGCGCAGCCACCACTACTACGACCTCACGATGCAGCGCTTCGCGGACATCTTCCACGACCGCCTCATCTCCCTCTTCTACCGGGCAGGCACCAACTCCCAGGCCGCCGTCAGCTACGACCGGGAACACGACGACCCCCTGAGCAGCGCCGCCGCCGCTCTCTCCGGCGTTCCCTCACCCCGCACAGGCGCCATCCTGCCGGCACCTGCCCCAGTCACCCACGCCCGGGATTTGGCTGAAAAAAACAGACCCGGCACCCTGCAGCACCTGCTGGAGCAATTCTTCGAACTGCCCGTCACCGTGCGGGAGCACTCCCCCTGCCATCTGCCCATTCGGGAAGAATACCGCTGCCAGCTCGGGCGCACCGGCACCTGCGAACTCGGCCGCAGCACTCTGCTGGGCGACCGTCAGCGCAGCATCTCCGAGCAAGTCACACTGGAAATCGGCCCCATCAGCTACAAGCAGTACAGCCGCTTCCTGCCGGGCAGCACCGGGCACCGACGCCTGCAAACCTGGCTGCGACTCATGAGCTCCCGCCCGCTGAGCTGGAAACTGCGCTTCCACATCATCACCGCCAGCATCCCCAACCCTGCCCTCGACGGCACCTGCCAGCTCGGCGGCAACGCCCTCTTCGCATCCTCCTCTGAGACCACCACCTGTACGCTTACCATCAACTTCTAACACACCCACCACCATGGCTGAAATCAAACGCACTGAACTCTTTGGCAAACTGGACCCCGTCGCCTACAAAGCCATCGAAAGCGCCACCGTCTTCTGCAAAGTCCGTGGCAACCCCTACGTCGAACTCGTCCACTGGATGAACCAAATCATCAACACAGACGAGACAGACATCCACCTCATCCTGCGGCACTTTGAAGCGGACGCCTCCCGCCTCTCCGCCGACCTCACCACCGCGCTGGACCGCCTGCCGCGCGGCGCCACCAGCATCCGCGACTTCTCCCCGCAAATCGAGCTTGCCATCAAAGAAGCCTGGATGCTCAGCACCCTGCTTTTCAAGCGCGGCGCCATCCGCACCGGCGACCTCCTGCTCGCCTGCATGCGCACCGGCGAACTGCGCCGCACCCTGGTGGAGATCTCCCCGCAATTCGCCAAGGTCAAGGCCGAGGAACTCTCCGACCACTTCTACACCATCACCAACGGCAGCCGCGAGGAAGGCAGCAGCCCCGCCGACGGTACCGGCCTGGCCTCCGGCAGCATCGGCAGCGAATCCGGCGCCATGGCTCCCGCTGAAATGGGCAAGCAGGAAGCCCTCAAGCAATACTGCACCGACCTCACCGAAGAAGCCCGCCAGGGGCGCCTCGACCCCGTCGTCGGCCGCGATGCGGAGGTGCGCCGCATTATCGACATCCTCCTGCGCCGCCGGCAGAACAACCCCATCCTCACCGGTGAAGCCGGCGTCGGCAAAACCGCCGTTGTGGAAGGCCTGGCCCTGCGCATCGCCAGCGGCGACATCCCGGACATGCTGAAAAACGTCCGGCTGCTCTCCCTCGACCTCCAGGGCCTCCAGGCCGGCGCCTCCATGCGCGGCGAGTTTGAGAACCGCCTCAAGCAGGTCATCGACGAGGTCAAGGCCTCGGATACGCCCATCATCATGTTCATCGACGAGGCCCACAACCTCATCGGCGCCGGCGGTTCCGCCGGCCAGGGCGACGCCGCCAACCTCCTCAAACCCGCCCTGGCGCGCGGTGCCTTCCGCTGCATCGCCGCCACCACCTGGAGCGAATACAAAAAATACTTCGAAAAAGACCCGGCGCTGACCCGCCGCTTCCAGAACATCCTCATCGAAGAACCGGACGACGCCAAAGCGCACGACATGATGATCGCCGTCGGCCGCGTGATGGCCCGCCACCACAAGGTTCTCATCCTGGACGAAGCCCTGCGTGCCGCCGTCACGCTCTCGCGCCGCTACCTGCCCACCCGCCAACTGCCGGACAAAGCCGTCAGCCTGCTGGACACCGCCGCCGCGCGCGTCGCCTTCTCCCAGAGCAGCGAACCCGCGGAAATCGAAGACCTCCGCCGCAGCATCGACGCGATCGATGCCCGCATCGCCGTGCTCGAGCACGAAAGCAAAGTCGGCCTCGACCGTACCGCCGAGCTTGCCGCACTCCAGCAGCAAAAGACCGACGCCCAGCAACGCCAGACCGCCCGCCTCGCCGACTGGCAGCAGGAAAAAGCCCTCGTTGACCGCGTGGTCGAGCTGCGCAACACCCTCGACTCGGACGACCTCAGCGACGCAGACGCCGCCCCGCTGCGCAGCGAGCTCAAGGAACAGGAAGCCGCCCTCGCCACCCTCCAGGGCGAAACCCCGCTCATCCTGCCGCAGGTCGACGCCCAGGCCGTCGCCGCCGTCATCAGCGAATGGACCGGCATCCCCACCGGCCGCATGGTCAGCAATGAACTGGAAAACATCCTGCACCTCGCGGACACCCTGGGCGAACGCGTTGTCGGACAGGACCACGGCCTGCGCATCATCGCCGACCGCATCCTGAGTGCGCGCGCCTCCCTCGCCGACCCGGAGAAACCCATCGCCGTGCTCATGCTCGCCGGCCCCAGCGGCGTCGGCAAGACCGAAACCGCCCTGGCCCTCGCCGAAGCCCTCTACGGCGGTGAGCAAAACCTCATCACCATCAACATGAGCGAATTCCAGGAGGCGCACACCGTCTCCACCCTCAAAGGAGCGCCTCCAGGCTACGTCGGCTACGGCGAAGGCGGTGTGCTCACCGAAGCCGTGCGGCGCAAGCCCTACTCTGTCGTCCTGCTCGACGAGGTCGAAAAAGCCCACAAGGACGTGCATGAGATCTTCTTCCAGGTCTTCGACAAAGGCCGCATGGAAGACGGCGAAGGCCGCCTCATCGACTTCCGCAACACCATCATCCTGCTGACCACCAACGTCGGCACCGATGAAATGATGAGCCTCTGCGCCGATCCCGAGCTCATGCCCACGCCGGAGCAAGTCGCGGAAGCCATGCACAGCGCCATGCTCAAAGTCTTCCCGCCCGCCCTGCTTGGCCGCATCGTGGTCATCCCGTACTACCCGCTCCCGCAGGACGTCATGACCAAGATCATCGGTCTCAAGCTCGGCAAGGTCGCCCGCCGTCTCAAGGCCGGCTACGGCACCACCCTCAGCTGGGGGGAAGACCTCACCGCCTTTGTCATGGATCAGGCCCGCCGGGCGGATGCCGGCGCGCGCATCATCGACAACATCATCACCCACAGCATCCTGCCGCGCCTCAGCTCGCTCATGCTCCAGGCCACCCTGGAGCAAAAGAGCTACAGCCAGGCCACCCTCACCGTGCAGGACAACTCCATCCAGATTCAGACAGAATAATTCAGACAGAATAAGCCCCGCCCCCCGACGCTTACGGCATCCGGGCTCCCCCCACCGCTCGGCAGCATTGCCCACAGCAACACATCCGCACCACCCACTCACCATCGCAAGGACATGAGCACCACCAGCACCTCGACATTCTCCAACGTCGCCCTCGCCTTCGACCTCAGTTGCTCCACCCGGAAAGGCTATACCTTCTCCGTGCAGCGCCTCCTCTCCGGCAGCATTGGGATGTCCGCACTCTACTGCTTCAAGATACTGGTCAAAGTGGTCAAAACCCCCGGTAGTGCCGCCGACACCTCTGTACCCGAAGCCATGAGCCACCTTCTGGGCACCCACGCTGCCGTCACTCTCTCCATGAGCTACACCAAGCGCGAGGAAACCATCACCGAAGGCAACCAAGGGAGCCCAGGCAAAAAGAAAACAAAAGTAACTGAAAACAACCGTGAGCTGCTCACCATCTGCGGCTCCATCATGTCCATCGAATCAGTCGTCGGCTATGAAAACAGCACCTCCTCCGGCTGGTACATCTGGACCCTGCGTCCCCCCCTCGCCAAAGCCTGCTACTCGCGCAACCGCACCGCCTTCGAGTTCAAGCATGCCACCGGTAACACCAAGGAGAACAAAACGCAAAGCAACCTCAAAGCAGACACCCCGACAGTCACCACCAGCAAAGAGCTGCTCACCTACCTTCTGGAAAAGCGCTGGGGCGTCTCCTTCGACATAAGCGAAACCGCCGAAGAGCAGCTCCCCGACCTCATCCAAGTCATCCAAAATGACGAAAGCGATTACAACTTCTTCACCCGGCTCCTGTCCACATGGGGACTCGGCTATTACTGGAGCATGGACACCGATCGCGCCACCCTCCATATCATCAGCGCCACCAACCAGAACAAAACCACCGGCAAGAATGCAGCAGCGGACGATTCTTCCCTCCCCATCATAGAGCCCGCCCCCTACCCTCAATCCGCTTGGAAAATCAACTACGGCCTCTACTCCCTGACGGCGAACAACGCCCTCATCACCGAAAACTACAACCAACAAAATCAGGCGACATCCCCGATCTTCAGCCTCTATGACAACACCTGGGATCAATACCAGGACCCCTCCAAGGCGCGCAAACTCCAGCAAATCTTCCGAAGCGCGCATGACAACGGCGCCGATTTCCACGGAAAATTAACACTCGACAGAGACAGCCGCGATCTGGAAAACCGCATCAGCACCCTCCAGCAATTAAGCATCGGGGCAAAAGCCAAGTTTGCCTCGGATGCCTGGCAATGCAGCGACAACGAAACTTTTTACATCACCAGCCTTCAGTTTGAAGCCGCCGATGCCGCCCTGCATCTGACCTGCCATGGCCGCCGCCCTCAAAACACCTCCGGGTTCGGCATCATGCCCAACCCCGTACGCCTCAACGACTCCCCGGACATCATGCAGGAGGAACTCATCACCGAGAAAGCCTGGCCTGAGCCCCGCATGAGAATCTTCCTGGCGACAGTCGTCAGCATCACACCTTACGGCTCACGCAACCTCTGCCAAGTCCACGAGCTCTCCGCCAAAAGCACCACCGTCACGACCTCGGTCGATAACCAGTCCTGCACGATCCAAAACACCTTCTGGGTCGAGCTCAGCTCCCCCTTTGCCGACAATGACAGCGGCCTGCTCACCCGCCCACGCAAAGACAACGTCCTGGTCTGCCTTGACCGCGGCGACATGAGCATCCCCCTCGCCATCGGCTCCCTCTTCCGCGATAACAATGCCGTCCCCTTCGCCGAGCTTCACACGCTCAACCGCAAAAAACGGGAAAAAGCCACCAGCAACGTCACCGACTACTCCGCCGTCACCCTGCGCAACCGCGCCCGCATCCCGGCGCGCACGTACTTGTTGGAGCAAAAACAATACGAAGAAACAGAGGGTGTTGATCTCCAAATTCGGGACAACCAAACCACTGGCAGCACAACACGCTCCGATATCGAAGCGACACGCCCCATGTCTGTCAACGATTTAGCGTCCAAGCGCCTCCCCTTCAATCAAATCCAGATTATCTCCCAGGATAACGGTGTACAGCCAATAGAACAAAATCCCAAACTGAGCGACACCTATTTCTTCGGAGCCCTTGCGGAGACCATCGTGGGCATCACCTCAGACTCAGATCTCTCGAGCTACGTCACCGTTAACGCAGCCAAAGACGCCCAAACAACACTCAACAGCACCATCTCCAAACCTCATTTTGAGGGCATCAACATCTACTCGAACAGCGACTTCCTTCTCCAATCCGCCGATCATCAAATCATCAACGCCGGTGGTGAAATTGTCATCACTGCAGCCCAAGCCATCACCTTGCGCGTTGGCAAATCCTACATCAGGATTGGTGAAGATGGCGTTGAACTGTCCTGTCCTCTCGGTCGCATCTCGAAGGCTGGTGCCTATGCAGCCTACAATACACCGGAGAACTCCCAGGTCGCGAAATGTTCACCAAGCCAAGGCATGCCGCTGGGTGGCTCCCTTGTGGTGGGAGCCAATGGGGTCTCCATGAAAGGACCGTATATCACTAACACCGCCACCAACATGTTCAAAGCGAGCACGTTCTTTGGCTCCTCGATGTCGTTGTCCGACTTCTCATGCAAAATCACATCGCCGGAAACGACCATCATTGGCGGAGCCTCTGTCTATCGCACCGTGTCGGCTCTTGCAGACAAGGGAATATTCAAAACCATTTCAGATATCTGCAAGAGCGAGAAAAGTTCGAGTTTGGCATACACAGGGCCGCTGATGGATGGCAGAAAACTTAATGCCCCAAGCATGAGCAATATGTCAGCAACGGTCAACTCATCTTTGGCTTACACCTCATCCATGATTTCGAGTTTCATGAACATGGGAAATGGATTCAAAAAACTTTTTTCCCTCCAGGGATCGGCTCTCAAACTCAGCCCCGATGAACTTTCTGCGACCAGTGCAGAGATCAAGATGAACGCTACGGTTGCACAAAACCTCACGACAATTGCAGCAGCGATGGGTGCTTTTGCTTTAGAACTCCGAAGTGCGGTCGCCAAGTCATCTTTTCAAGAAGTATTGTCTTTCACATCGTCCCTCGCCTCTAAAGCCAACACCTTCTCAGACCTTTTGAACTCGAAGTTTGCCAACACTGACAAGTGGAAAGCTGTCGAAGACGCCTTCTCGTTGATCACCGGTACCACTTGCTCACAGAAAGAACTGGAAACAGCCATTAAGAATGCGACAAATAACCTACCCGAGGATAGCACCAATCTTGCCACATACAACAAAAGAATCAGTGAGGCTGAGGACGGAGCAAAGGAGCGGTCAAAGAGTAACACCAAATCCATTTTCTCCTCCTTGGCGATAGGTGTTCTACTGGCAGCACTCGATGTTGCACTGAGGATTGCTATCAATAAGCGTGAAAATAATCCCGAAGGAGTACATTCCTATTGCCTCGACAGCGTAAAAACGTTGGTCAGGGCGGGAATCCAGACGGGATCGCGCCTCGTCCAATCTCTCAATGATCGCCGCCATGCTGCCTCCAGTCAGCAAGCCGCAGTCCAACAAGAAGGAGAAGACGTGAGCCAGCGAATGAAAGTCATCGAAAATCAGGAAGAAAGCGCAACACAGGACTCCACAAGCGGAAACTCCATCAATACGGCAGTCGTCAGGAGCGATGATAGTTCAGCCCGAAAAGAAAGCTCCGGAGTGAACACGCTAAACGGATCCGAATTACATCAATGAGGCGTTTTCAACGCAAAACCTTGGCAGCAAAACAACATCAACAGACTGAGGGCATTCGATCTATGAGCTGGAACGGAAAACAATTCAACAAACCCTTCATCTTTCTGCATAAGGAAGACTTATCAGGTACTGTCAAATACCGGGGCTATAAAATCAGCGACGAAGAAAACGCTCTTTTCCCGACTGATCAGATCAGTGGCGAGCTGGCACTCCAAATTCTGCTGCAACACGGGCTCACGGAGCAGGCCGTCAAT
Organism: uncultured Akkermansia sp.; assembly: GCA_944390825.1. Taxonomy (GTDB): domain Bacteria; phylum Verrucomicrobiota; class Verrucomicrobiia; order Verrucomicrobiales; family Akkermansiaceae; genus Akkermansia. The sequence continues at coordinate 18,245 of CALXRG010000004.1, read as the reverse complement.
CTGCTCAGTGCGTGCATGATTCCCCGCGTAGCCGTATGGTGGGCATATCTCTGCCTCAATATGGTTATGGACGACATTGCCCAAGACTTCGCCAAAGACGGCCTGACACCGCGAGAGCGTAGAAAAGCTCACGTGGAAAAATTGACGGCGGACATGACGGACATGTCAGATATAGACGAAATGGTCAGCAGCCGTATGGCATACCTCCACGACCAGAATAAATTGATAGAAGAAGAACTATCCAAGCTCGAATTTTTGAGCCCTGGAGACATCCTTCAAAAGAAGCTTGCTTATATACAAGAATTCATCGAGTACATGAAATCCGAGCTTCCACCGGAAGAGCTGGGGTCTCCGGATGACCCGATCTTCATGGAAGACGAATTGAAGCAGCTGATGCAAGCGGCGCAAAAAAACATCGATCAACTGATTGAGGCGCAGACGCCGAAAGAAGTAATCATCGATGACTCCGTCTCCTTTACACCCGTCTATGAGGCACTTGAGAAGAAAACCCAAGCCATCAAGCCGGCCATCGAGGCGGAAATGAGCAAATTCTTTCCCCTGAAACTCAAAGGTCTGCCGCCCAAGCCATCACCAGAGAAAAAATCAGCCGCCGTGCAAGCCGCGCTGCGCTGGCTGCTGGTTCCCTCCGATGAGAACGGCCAGCTCGCGTGCCAGGCCGCCATCGCCGCCCAGAGCGGGCCGGAGTCCATGCTGGCCTATGCCGCCTTCTGGAGCTCCACCAACCTCAAAACAGAGACCGGTATTGCCCCCACCAACCCGGCGCTGCCTCCGCTGGGCATCAGCAAAACCCTCCTCCAGCTCGCCCTGCTGGAAGGCGGCGATATGGATTACGACGAGCGCTACCGGAAGTTCCTCGAGCTGGGCATCGAATGCGCCGACGGCACCTGCACCTGGGATGAACACGGCAATCCCGTGCGCTCGAAAGCCCCCTCCGCGAACACCTCTGCGGCGGACGATCGCATCTTCCGCACCCGCTCCGGCTTCGGCAGGCAAGCATAACGGTTCTTCTTTTTTTTCTCCATGAGTTTGAGACTGACACTAACCATTCACCCAAGCGATTCTAACGGCAACGCCTCCTCCGCCGGCACGGACCCGGCGGAGCAGGTGCCGCTCTTCACCCCGACCCGCATTCTCTCCGGGCGTGAGGCCCTATCCAGCCTCTACGCCTACGAGATTCTGGTCAGGACCACCGCAACTCCTCAAACTGTTCTCCGGCAGCTCGGCAAGCGCATCAGCCTGGAAGTGCAGGAAAACAGCACGACCCTGCACCGCATTCACGGTGTTGTGATGAGCATCGAATCCACCCTGAGCTACACCCCCACCACGGCTGAACACACCGAAAGCGCCCAGGAACTCTCCTGGTACAAATGGACCATCCGCCCCGCACTGGCCAAAGCCTGCTATTCGCGCAACCGGCTTGTCTACAACGCGGCCGAACTTGCCAAGCAGGAAATACCCGGGGCGTCCAAGACCGCCACGCCTGCGGAAAAACTCCTGCGCCTGCTCGTCTCGCGCTGGGACGGTGGGGATCTCCGCCTGAGCGCCCAGGCAGCCGCCCATCTTCCCACGTTCATCCAGCTCATCCAGAACGACGAAAGCGACTACAACTACCTCTCCCGTCTGCTTGCCACCTGGGGCTTGGCCTACACCTGGCAGATGCCGGAAGCTGCGCCGGATGCCACCCCGCGGGAAACTCTCTTCATCTTCGATGCCATATCGAACGACCGGGAACCCTTCCAAGACAAAACGGCAGACACGTCTCAGAATAACAGGTCTGCCGGCGATTCCACGGCCGCCGTTTTGGAGCCTCTTTCTTCCCAAGCCTCTCTCTGGACAGCCCACTACGGCCTTGGCCGACTGGACCGCGGGCAAATCGCTCTGCAAAACTACAACGGGAACACCCCATCCGACAAGAAGGACTCCCAGACGGACAAGAAGGACACCCAGCCCTCGGCTGTTCTCTACAGCATCCATGACGAAAGCTGGGATCAGCTCACCGCTCCCCTCGCCACCGACCGCCTCACCGCCATCGCCATCGCCGCACGCAACAACAGCAGCACCTGCCGGGGCAAATACCAATACCGATCTGGCGGGAAAGACCCCTTTCAATCCCTGGCACCCGGGCGCAAGGTCTCCTGGCATAAAAGCGCACGCACCCAAGCCCACAGCTCCGACTCCTACCTCATCATCAGCCAGACGATCACCGCCACGGACAAAAACTGGGCGGTTGCCCTCGAGGCCCAACCCGACCGGGGAACTTCCGGCATCGGCATCCTGCCCCGTCCGATCCAGGTACAGGATCGCCCCGGTGCCACCGGCGACCCGCTGACGGAAGGGGATGCCTGGCCCGAACCGCGCATGCGCTGCTTCCTGGCCATCGTCGAGGACTCCACCTACTCCGCCGATACCCCCGCGCGCAACCTCTGCAAAGTCCGGGAGATCGCCGCCTGGAACGATGGCAGCGTCTCCCACGGCAACACCCTCTGGGTGGAGGCCGCCTCCCCCTACGCGGATGCCAACAGCGGCCTGCTGGCCCGCCCGCGCAAGGGCAACGTGCTCGTCTGCCTCGACCGCGGCGACCTCAGCATTCCTCTGGCGCTCACGGCCCTCTTCCGGGACAGCAACACCACCCCGCTGGCCCAACTCAAAACCATGGACCGCCAAACGCGGCAAAACACCAGTGCTCCTACGACGGACACCTCCGCCGTCACCCTGCGCAACCGCACCCGCCTGCCCGAACGCACCTACACCGAGCCCAACGCCCCCTCCGGCCAGGAAATTGACCTCTCTGTCACCGCCGAGGGCACGAACACGTCCACCACGGGTGCGGAAGCCGCCACCCGCCCGATGTCCGTCAACGACCTGGCTGCCCACCCGCTCCCTTTCAGCCAGATTCAGCTCATCGCTCTGGACAACGGCGTCAAGCCCGTCGAGCAAAGCGAGCACATCACCAACACCTACCTCGCCAGCAGCATCGTGGAAACCGTCATGGGCTTCGTCTCGGAGGCGGACTCCTCCGCCGGCTACGCCATGGCCAATACCGCGCAAAGCGCGCAGAACATCTACAACAGCCCGGTCACCCGCCCGCATTTTGAAGGTGTCAACGTCTATTCCAACAGCGACGTTCTGCTGCAATCCGCGGACCACCAGATCATCAACGCCGGCGGAGAAATCGTTGTCACGGCGGCGCAAGGCATCACCCTGCGCGTGGGCAAATCCAGCATCCGCATCACCGAATCCGGTATTCAAATTGCCAGCGCCACGGGCAAAGTCCTCCACCCCGGTGCCTACCCCGCCTACAACACGGAGGCGGATGGCCAGGCCGCGCATCTGCTGACCAATGCGGGGCTTCCCACGAGCGGTTCTATTCTGGTGGATTCCAGCGGCGTGAGCTCCCGGGGCCCCTACGTCTCCGCCACCGCCACGAACCAAGTCAAGCAAGGCACCGTCCTTGGTTCCGGCCTGACCATCACTGACTTTTCGGCCAAGCTCTACGCCCCGCAAACCACGATTATCGGCGGCGCTACCCTTCAGGACACCATCATGAGCGGCATCATGAACAGCGCTCTGGCCACCATGGACTGCATCACCACCGCTACCGGCAGCGACACCTACTACAATGCCTCTCTCCAGGACGGCTGGAAAACCAAAGGCCTTAACGTCACGGACTTTACCGGCTCCAGCATCAGAACCGTCATGCAAGCCGTCGGCTGGGTGGGGGCTATCCATTTCGTGGACAAACTCTCCTCCCTGGTATCGGTCACCGGCAGCATGCTCAAGCTGGATGCCTCTGCGATGACGCAGGCCTCTCCCCAGCTCTGGCGCTACCACACCCACCTGGCAGAGCTCGACACGCCTCTGGCGGGTTTCTTCGCCATGAGCGAGCGTGCCTCCATGTCCAACGCTGTCAAATCCATCCCGACCAATTCGATTCTGCTGGGCAGCGTAGCTGCTGCGGGGGGATCGGTGGTTGGCGCCATGCTGGGCACCAAAATCCAGGAAATGCTCAAAACCACCAGCCAGGATGACACCTTCACCAAGCCGGATGCCTCCAAGCGTCCGGATACGACCTCGTTTGCCGTCACGGATGGGCTGGGTGCCTCCATCGGGGCCGGTGTCGGTCTGACCCTGGGTACTGCGACCGCGGGCATAGCCGCTCTTATCGCATCCAAGGCCGGCAAAACCACGGAGCAGCTCATGAGCCAGCTCGCCAACCGTTGCTACTTATCCAAGCGCAACCTGATGCTGGGCATGGAAGATGTTCAGGCCCTGAAAAAAACTCAAACCCTCCTCCAGGAAGAAAACGACGCGCTGGACAAACAGGAACTCGCCCTCAAAAACGACGAGAGCTCTGTCAGCTCCAGTGAGAAAAACGTCGTAGAGGACAGTGACGCCGTCAGTTCCAGCGGCAGGGCCGTGAGCGAGAACTCCGAAATCGTCGCCGACACCAGCAGCACCCTCAACCAAAACCAAAAAAACCTCTCAGCCAGTCAGCAAGCGGCGCTGGACTCGAACTCCAGCTCGCTGGGCACCAACACCGGCACCCAAGTCAACGTCTGACCTCACCCTCCCCCCCCTACACACACACCATGTCCTGGAACGGCACACAATTCAGCAAACCCTTCATCATGCTGCATCAGGAGGATCTCGCCTCCATCATGCACTACCGCGGGTATGCACCCGGGGATGAGATTCGTGCGCTCTTTCCCAGTGAAAACATCAGCACGGAGCTTGCTCTTCAAATCCTGCTGGTGCAGCAGCACATCGAGGAAGCCGTCAACCTGCTCTGCTACGCCATTACCCCGCGTGTCGGTGTCTGGTGGGCCTACCTGTGCCTGCGCATGGTGCAGCAAGACATCGCCCAGGATCTTGCGCGCGACGGCCTCACCCCCGCCGAACGCCGCCTCAAAGCCGCGCAGGAGCTGGCAGCCAAACTGAGCGATACCTCGGACATCGACGCGCTCGTCGACTCCCAGAAGCAACGCATCAGCGACATCTCCTCCCAGCTCGAGGAGGAAGCCAAAAACCAGAACTACCTCGACCCCGCCAAACGCATCGAGCTCAAACTTGCCTGGGTCAAGCGTGCCTTTGCCCAGCTGGAGGCCTCCCTGCCGCCGGGCTCCCTCGGCAGCGCCGACGGCCCGCTTATTCTGGAAAGCGTCTTCAACAGCATGCAGGAATCAGCCGGCCGGGACTTTGAGCAAATCGTGCAGCACTTCACACCGGCGGAGCCTCAAGTCAGCACCCCATCCTCGAGCCAGATCTTTGAAGCGGCCCGGGCCAAGACCCAAGCCGTTCCGGAAGCGATCAAAGCCGAAATGCAAAAGCACTTCCCGCTCCAGTTCAAAGGGATGCCGCCCAGCCCCTCCCCGGCCCGCAAAACCGCTGCCGTGGAAGCCGCCCTTCGCTGGCTGCTCGTCCCCACCGACGCAAACGGCCAGCTTGCCTGCCAGGCGGCCATCGCCGCCAAAACCGGCCCGGAATCCATGCTGGCCTACGCCGCCTTCTGGAGCTCCACCAACCTGCAAACCGAGACCGGTCTGGCACCCACCACCCCCTCCCTTCCCCCGGAGGGCATCAGCAAAACCCTCCTCCAACTCGCCCTGCTGGAAGGCGGCGACATGGACTACGACACCCGCTACGCCAAGTTCCTGGAGCTTGGCATCCAGTGTGCCGACGGCACCTGCACCTGGGATGAATTCGGCAACCCCGTCCACCCCATCACCCACGAAGTGTACCATGACAACGATAGGGACTTGCGCGTACGCTCCGGGTTTGGTAGAATGCCACACGGTAAGTCAGAATCCACCTGAACACACGATGACCGGCCCCTCCGCACAGCGTTTTCTGAGCACCCTGGCCCTCCTTCTGCTGCCGGCCTGCGCCGCCCAGCACCGGATGCTGCCCATCTGCGTGCAGGATGCGCGCACCCGTGCCGCGACGCCGGCCGTGGTTGATCTGTACGCCGTCAGCGGGGACATGGAGCTGCGCCGGCAAACCATCACCCCGGTGGATGAATACTTCGCCACCCTGGGGCGTCCCTCACGGCCGGAGAACATCCGGCGGGTCATCCTGGACCCGCGCGTTCCGAGCGTCACCCTTGATCCGGCGAGCGACTCCATTTGCCGCCAGTGGCAGGAGGGCAGCGCGGACACCCTGATTGCCGTCACCCCCAAACCGGAGCGGCGCAGCACCTCCGCCGCCGATCCGCGCCGCATCACCTTCCCGCTGGACCGCTCAGGCTACCCGGCCGGCACCCGCAGCCTGCAGCTCACGCTCACCGACGGGGGGCTCTTCCTCCAACCCTCGCAAAATCCTCTTCCCTCCCCCAAGAACTAACTTTTTTTTCTTCCAGCCTATGCCCACCCCCATCATGGTCACCACCGGCACCTCCGTCACCGGGGATCTCATCACCGGCACCGCCCCCACCTTCCTCGTCAAAGGACTGCCCATCGCCACCATGGCCTCCCCCGTCACCGGAGCCGCCTGCACCGGCGTCATCGCCAACACCACTGCCGTCACCAAAATCGTCAACGGCCTCCCGATGGCCAACATCACCTCCATGGCCAGCGGCGCCAACCCCGCCACCGGCGTCCCCGTCACCACCTCCGCCATGGTCACCACCGGGATCAACTACATCTGCTAACCCCTGCATCTGCTACCCCCCTTTCATCGACCTCCCCGCCTCCCGCGACCTCCCCGCCTCCCGCCGCCAGCACAGCACCGATGCCTGCCACCACCATGAAAACGCTCCTTTCCCTCCTTGCCGGAGCCCTGGCCCTCGTCTCCTGCCAAAGCTCCGCCCCGCGCGAATACAACCTCAGCATCGCCTACGATCCCGTCACCATCGAGCGTTTCCGCGTCTTCCCCTCCGTCGAGGTCGACATCGTCGAGGCGAACGAAACCACCCTCAAACAACTCGAGCAAACCGAAATCGACGACTACTTCGACCCCAGCAACGTCCTGCGCGACTCCCTTCGCAAAAAAACCTTCTACTTCAGCGAAGAGGACTACCAGAAAAAGACCCTGGCCGCCCAGGACGAGGTTTGGAAGAACTGGCTGGACAAGCACGGTGCGAGCCATCTTGTTCTTTTCATCAACCTCCCGCGCGACGGCGCCAAAGGCCCGGATCTGCGGAAACTCACCCTGCCGCTTGCCGCCGACCGCTGGGACGGCCGGGACATCGACGTCTCCATCATCCCGGCGGGCCTGCTGCTCCAAACCCCCATCAAACCAGAAGATAACTGATTCCCTCTCATGTTGCGCTATTCTCCCAGTTTAAGTTGGACCGACGGCATTTTCCTGCGCCCCCATCATTTCCAGCAAGACCAGCAGCAGCTGGCCCTTGCCCGCAACAGCGACCGCACCCTTTCTCTCCCCTACGCCTACGGGCTTGCGCACCTGGAAATCGACGAAACCGCTCTGGAGCATCAGCACTTCAGCATCACCTCCCTGCAGGCCATCCTGCCCGGCGGTGCGGAAATTGATCTGCCGCAAAACGCCTGTGCCGAGGCACTGGATCTCACCCCGTCGCTCAGCAGCGCCTCCACCCTGACAGTCTACCTGGCCATTCCCCCGCTGCGCCCGGGAGAAAGCAACCTCAGCCCCGCCCTCAGCGCGGGGGCTGCCACCCGCTACGAGGCTCGGCCCGCTGACTGCCATGACCTCAACAGCGGCGGCAACGAGCAGCCCATCATGTTCCGGCACCAGCGGCTTCTGCTTTCCACCCAGGCCGATGCCCTGCCCGGCTATGAGAAACTCCCCCTCATGCGGCTGGAATGCCACCGCAGCAGCGACGGGCGGCCCACCCTCAGGCCGGATCGTCACTACGTCGCCCCCTCGCTTCTCCTCTCCGCTTCCGCTGAACTGAGCAACCGGCTGGCCGCCCTCTGCGACCATCTGGAGAAGATCACCGTCAACATCGTCACCTCCCTGCGCGAGCGCGACCTCCAACTGCCGCAAAACGCCTGCGCCCGCCTGGAGAAAATCACCAAGAGCGCCATCATCCGCTCCGCGCTCACCGTTCTGCGCCAACTGGCCGCCACCCCCTCGGCCACCCCCGTCGCCCTCTACACCGAGCTCTGCCGGCTGCTGATGCAGCTCGCGGCCTTCCGCCCGCAGGAGGACACCCCGGCTCCCCCGCTCTATGATCACGACGACTGCCTGCCGGGCTTTGCCACTGTGCTGGATACCATCTACCGCCTCACCGCGGCCGAAGCCACCGAGTGGTGTGTGCGCGTCGATCTCACGCGGGATGAACGCGCCCAGGCATGGACAGGCGCCCTGCAGGACGAGTGGCTGAGCGCCGTGCGTGCCGTCTATGTGAGCGTCCGCAGCAGCCAGCCGCCGCGGCGGGTAGCCGACCACGTGGAAGCCGGGGATGCCTTCAAACTCACGGCGGCCTCCCAGGCCAACATGCGCATCCGCGGCGTGCGGCTCACCGAAGACCGGCTACCCTCCCCCCTGCTCCCCTCCGGCGAGGAACGCCTGTGGTTCTGCGCCGCCCGCCCGCAGCAGGACGACACCTGGCAGGACATCGTCGCGGAGCGCCGCTGTGCCCTCACATGGAGCCCGCAAATCCTGCCGGACACGCAAGCCGAGCTCTACCTCATTCTTTCCACGCCCGCTAAGCACTCATGACTCTCTACGACCTCTTTTCCCCCCTCGTCTCCTACATCGTCGCCTGCCGCCACGATGCAGCCTGCGGCAAGGCGCCGGAAGAAGAAGTTCTCAAAAGCCATCTGATGCGAGAGTATGCCCGCATCCGCAAGACAGGCGCCGCCGCACCGGAACTGCAAGCCGGGCTGGAGGACGCCTGCCGCTACACTGCCTTCTACATCGACTACATGGTACACGAGGGGAACTTCCCCTATGCCCAGAGCTGGCAGGATCTTGGCCGCAGCCGCTACAACGAACTGGCCGGCGATGAAAAGTTTTTTGACTATATGCGCGGCTGGCTGGAGGAAGACACCCCCCTTGCCCGGGCGCACCTGCGGCTGATGTACGAAATGGTTGCCAGCGGATTCTCCGGGGCACTGGAGCGGCGCAGCGTACGGCTCGAGGAGCTCATGCGCCGCACCGCCGAGCAGCTGGCCCTCATGCCGGAAGGCGAGGCCGTGCAGGCCCTGCTGCGGCAGAAGACCGATACCGAGCGCCGCACGGTACGCCCCCGGCACCCGGTTCTCATCGGCCTGTGTGTGACGGGGCTGGGAGCCCTGGCACTGGTGCTGGCCGCCACCAACTATCTGCGCACGTACCGGAACACAACGGATGATCTGCACACCATCCTGGAGCGCACCCGCGAAAACATCGAAAACCAGGCCATGCGGCACGCGCTCAACTCCGACACCCTTGTCGCCTCCCGCGCTCCCCGGAAATCCGCGGCAGCCCCCGCCTCCCTTCCCTCCGGCACCCGGGAGAACAGCGAATCCGCCACACCTGCCGCCGCAGGCACCGCCCCGGTTCCCGCACCGGCCACGGACCGCATGGCAAACGAAGCAGCCTCCGCCATCGCCCCCGTTGCCCCAATCCCGGACGCCCCCGAACCAGCCGCACCAGCGCCCCAAACGGACCCGGCGCCCCAGGCCGACCCCGCACCGGCAGCACCCACCACATCCACCGAACCGTCATGAATCCCCCCGATTCCCCGCTCACACCAACGGCTGACACCCTCAAAACGGCTGACACCCTCATCCAGCGGATGCAAACCTGGGGCTGGGAAGAGTGGGTGCTTGCCCTGCTTTGCCTGCTCATCGTCGGCTTCATTCTCTACATCGCCGCGCGCGTCATCATCCACCGGCAGCGCCTGCACCGCATGGTCGGCACCATGCGCGAGGATCTTCTGCTGCGCCGGGAACTCGCCGCCATGGCCGCCGGCAAAGACCCCAAATCCCAGCGGCGCGAGCAATTCCTGCGCATGGAAAACATCCGCATGGACATCGAAGCCGCCCGCAAAAGCATGGCCGACCAGGGCATCAATCCCCGGCGCACCAGCTCCTGGCTCCTGCTCGGTGAGCCCGGCTCCGGCAAAAGCCGGCTGATGGAATCCGGCGGCATCGAATATCCCGTCGGCATCAATGACTTCTCCCGCGCCGCCGAGGCCACCTCCACCTTCAACCTCTGGATGGCCGAAAAAGGCACCATCTGGGACATCGGCGGGCGCCTTTTCCTGAGCCGCTGGGGCGGCCGGCAGGATCAGGAATGGCAGTTTTTCCTGGAGCAACTGCACCGCATCTACCGCAACAACCTGCTCAGCGGCGTCATCCTCACCATCCCGGCGGACGCCCTGCTGCTGGATTCCCCCGAGCTGCGCGACCGGAAAGTCACCCTCATCGCCGAGGAGATGCGCGCCCTGAGCCGCATCAGCGGTGCCTACTGCCCCGTTTGGGTCGTCATCACGAAATGCGACCAGATCGACGGTTTCTCCGAGTTTTTCACGCTTCTTTCCGAGCAGGACTGCGAGCAGCCGTTCGGCTGGCACAACCCGCGCCCGGGGGATCCCTTTGACCAGGCCGCTGCCGACACCGCCTTTGATCACCTCATCAGCCACCTCAAAACCCTCCGCAGCTCCATGGCGCTCCACGCCGGCATCTGGGAGCAGGCGGCCGCGAACCGGAACCGGGGCGAGCTGGTCACTCCCATCTACTGCCTGCCGGACCGCCTCGGCGCACTCAAGGACAACCTCAAGCGCTACCTGTCCGGCATCTTCACCCACGTGCAGCACAAAAACAGCGACCGGGGGCTTTTCCAGTTCCAGGGTTTCTGGTTCACGGCCACTCTCGACAAGCCCGTCACCGCCACCGAGCGCGTCATCTTCGAAAAAAAAGACGGCAAACTGCGCCCGGTCAGCCTGCCTCCGGCCCAAAGCGCCTCGCCTCTCATCACCGAAACCGCGCACAGCGAACACGCCACCGAAAGCCTGGTGTCCGAGTGCGAGAAAATCCTCTCCGTTGCCTCCGACCGCCACTTCTTCACCCGGGAGCTCTTCCGGCAGCTCATCTTCAGCCATGATGATCAAAGCGACTACACCGACATCGCCCTGCGCCGCATTCAGCGCCCGTACTGGGCAGCGGGCCTGCTGCTTCTCACCATGGCGGTGACCCTGCTGAGCGCCACCGCCCTTCACCGGAACGGGCTGGAGCAGCTCGTGCACCGGGACGTACCGTTCTGGCGCAACAGCCTCGACCTCTTCCTCAACGGCAGTCTCAGCGAGGCTCCGATCATCGGTGTGGACAAAGACCAGCAACTTCCTCTCACCGGCGAGCCGGTTCCCAACACCAGGATCTCGCGCCGCGAGTTCATCTACGTCATGACCAACATGGCCAACGTTCCCGCGCCCGTTCCGCTGTTCTGGCGGCCGGCCAGCTGGATCGTCGACCGGGAGACCTCTCCCCAGCTGCTCAAGACGCACAAGGACTTCATCGACAAAGCGACCGTTGTCACCATGCTGTTGAAACCGGCGGTTCTCACCTCGCGCCGGGCCCTCAGCTACCGGGCAGACAACCGGGAGACTCACCCCACCCCCTGGGAACAGGAGGACACCGACTGCCTGGCCACCCTGCTGCAGATCACCCGCTACGGCATTCTGCTGATGAATGGTCAGACCGTGCTGGACGACATCAACTACTCCCACCTCATCCAGCTGGAGAATCACCGCGGGCAGGATGCCGCCATCAAATCCCTGTGGATGAACTGCTTTGAGCGCAACAAAACGCTCGGCACCATGACCATCCTCAACGGCTACCTGCGGCCGGTTTCCATCGAGGCCGCGCAGGCCATCAGCAAAGCCTCCGGTCTCTACGCCGAAGCGGCGGACGGGCTGACCATCTATCCCGCCCTGCACTACCAGCAGATGAAAGCCATGCTCTCGAAGCTGGGGCGCCTGCTTGACCTGAGCCGTGAGATGGACCGCCTGGAGCGGGAGTTTGCCGCTGCCGTTAAGCGGGAGGATCTCGCCTCGGCCCAGGATCTCATCAAATCCTGGAAAGACCGCTACAGTGAGGCCAAATCCCTGGCGGATGAAGTTGCCGCGGCGGAAGCCCCCCTCCAGCTCACCCAGGTCAACTCTCTGAAAGCGGCCGTTGTCACGGTTCATGATGCGCTCACCGAAGCCCTGACCAGCGATCTGCAGCGGCTCCGGGATCTCGGCCAGGAGCTGGGAGACTCGCAGAACGCCGACTTCCTGCGCAACGAAACGGCCCTCCTGACCGCATCCATCACCCGCGCTCTTGCCCGGCTTTCTGAAGAGGCCGACTCCCTTCTTTCCGACGAACTCTGCCGGTTCTGGGATCGGGGAGAAGGGCAGGAAAACTCCCCGCGTCCCTGGGAATCCCTGATGGAGAAGAAAAGCAAGCTGCATACGCTTTTCACCTTCCCCATCCCGGCGGGGAACCGGCAGGAAAGCTTCCACCACCGTATTGCCCGCGTGCAGGAGGCCCGCAAACAGTACAACGCGAACGTCCAGTCTCTCAACAGCGGCGAGGACAGCCTTCTGAATGAAACCTGCTGGGAGCAAAACTGGCACCTGCTGGAAAGCAGAGTTCTCCTGCGCTGGCTGGCAGAAGCCCCCCACAGCAATGTCGAGGTCCTCGTTCCCGAACCCGGTGCCAAGGTTGCCCGCAAACTGCCGGCCATCCCCTACACTCCTGCCGCCAGGACAGCGATCAACCCCACCTACGATCCCATTCGGGCGAACCGCCGGCTTGCCGATCTGCTGGAGCTCTCGGACTATGTGCGTAAAAACCTCGGTGATGAGCAGGCGGATGACGACCTCAGCCGCGCTCTGCAAACCCTGGATGAAGCCTGCCAGCATTACCTGACCGACTACGTCATGTACTGGGTTGAGACCATCCCTTCCTACTACCGCGTCAGCGGCATCCGCAACTGGGCTCAGTTTGTGGAGAGTGGTGACGTGATGTACTCGGCGGAGGTTGGCTCCATTCTCTACGAGCTCGACAACCTGATCATCGACGCGCTGAATCTGCCGAGTCTCAAGGATGAAGTCCGCTTCCCGCAGCTGACCGCTATCCGCGAGCTGATCTCCAAAGCCCAAAAAGCCCTCGACAGCGAAACCCGCCGCAACTTCCAAACCTCGGCAGACTTCATCAGCCACCTCCCGCTCCACCCCGGCAAAGCCTGGCAAAGCCTCATCACCCAACCGGCGGATAAACTCATGAACTCCTACTGGGTCTCGTGGTATCCGGCACCGCCGAACTCCTCCTTCCTCTGGTGGAACACCTACCTGCAGCACGGCATGCGTCTGCTCAAGCAGGAAGCCACCACCGCCATGCAGGCTGATCTGGCTGCCTGCCTGGCAGAAGTCGGCAAGTTCCCGCTCTGCGATACCTCGCGCCGCAGCAGTGGTGAAACGCTCAGTGCTTTTGAGATCAACGACCTCTACGACCGTCTCGGCGCTGTTGCCCACCTCATTGATCCCCAGCGGGAAGAGGAGATTGCCAAGCAGGCTGCAGCCCGGAGCATCCCGCAGGACGTCGCCTCTCTGGATCTCCCCATCATGGGAGATCATGCGGCCAGTCTGGAAAAACTCACCGCGGTTCTCACCCTGCTGGCTGATCCGGGAGCTCCGCTGACGGCGCTTCCCATCCTGCCGGCGGCAGAGGTCCGTGCGGCGGCCCTGACCGGCAGCGACGACATCAAGCGGCTTATCCCGGTAGGGCGGCGTTTCCCCTACTGCCGCATCCTCTGCAACGGCACCCCGCTCACCCGGAAATTCAACCTCAACCAGCAAAACGCGGCCGACCTGGAGCTTCTGACCGAAGCGATGCCGGCTTCCGCCGGTGATCTGCAATTTGAATTCTACCGTCACTCCAACGCGGACACGCCCGACTCCACCCTCAAACTCAGCAGCCACTGGAGCGCGCTGGATCTCTACCTGCGCCCGGCCGCCAAACTCAGCGAGGACAAGAAAACCGCCTACGCCCCGCTCATCTTCCGCGACCGCGAGGGCTACAACTGTCTGTTCTGGTTTGGCATGCGCTTCAACCGCGACATGATTCCCCCGGCGGACTGGCCCTCCTCCGCCCTTCTCAGCTCGGGCGGCAGCGCTGCTGAAACCGATCTGGCGGTTGAGGAGAAGCAACTGCGCAAGCTCATCCGCGAGACCTACCTCACCAACCGCAACCTGCCGCGCAAACCCGGCACGGAAGAAATGAGCGCCCTGCGGGCGCACATCGACAGCCTCCGGCAGCGGGGCCTCACCCTGGCCTTCCAAATCATCACCCCGGGTTCAGCCGAGCGGGCGGACGAAACGCGCCTCCGCAACGCCGCGCTCTATCCCTATTTCTCGATTGACTCCCGCAGCGTCAACACCGGCAAACTCCGCGCCGTCCCGGACACCTCGCAGCTGACTCCCTACCAGCTGCCCGCGGGTGAAAACATCCTGCTGCGCCTCTACCAGCACACACAAGACGAATACTCCTCGCAGTACCTTGACCAGCGCACGCCCCTGCTCGACCTTGTCCTGAACCAAGCCAGCGAATACGACCCCAACAAGAACTACTTTGTCGTACCGGTCAGCATGACAGGCAGCAACGGCCCCATCACCTACACCCTCTACCTGCGCCCCTGCCTCGGCACGGTGCTGGACGACGGTCTTCTGCCGGACACCGGCGCTCCCACTCTCATCGAATATCCCGCCTCTGATCTTCCCGACAGCGCACTTCCCATCGACTGACCAACATGAACGACGACCTGCTCACCACATATGCCGCCCCGCTCAGCGGCGCCTCCCCCTGCGGCGAAAACCTGGAATACGATCCCCGCGCCATTGAACTCGACGAGCAATACGCCGGCGAACCCGAGCACATGATGGGCGATGCCTACATCCCCGCTGCCCCGCCGGACTGGCGCAAGCTCGAGAAAGCCGCGGCGCAGCTCATGCGGGAAACACGCGATCTGCGCATCCTCGTGATCTGGACCGTTGCGAGCCTGGCCAACCGGGGGCTGAGCGGTCTCTGTGACGGGCTGTCCCTCATCGACCACCTCAGCGGGCAGCAGTGGGACACGCTCTGGCCGGTACCGGATGATGGCGACGTCCAGGAGCGTCTCAGCGCCCTCACGCGTCTCTCCCCCATTCCCGGCAGCTTTGATGCCGACACCACGGTGCTGCAACTTCTGCTGAACACCCCGCTGACCGCCTCCCCCGCGCTGGGGGCCTACGCTCTCAAAGACATCCGCCAAGCCCCGGAAAACAGCGACAGCGCCCGCACCATCAAAGCCGCGCTGCGCGACACACCGGCCGGGCACCTCCAAACCCTCTTGGCGGAACTTGACACCAGCATCGAGCTGCTGCGCAGCATCCGCGACACCTACAGCGAGCACGCCATGGGCACGCCAGACTTCACCATGCTCACCGACCTGCTCAAAGACATGCAACTCTTCCTGCACAGCGCCCCCGCCGTCACCCTCAGCAGCGAACCGGCTGCCGCGGCCTCCCCCGCTGACGGCGCGGCAGCTCTCCCCGAGGGCACCACACCCGGCAGCCCGGACACCTCTGCGACCGCTCCGGCAGCATCCACCGCCACGGCCACCCCGGCAGCAGCACCCGCACTGTCCCCGGCAGCCAGCGCCCCCCTGCCCGCCATCGCCACCCCGCCTGCACTCAACACGCGCGACGGCCGCGAGCAAGCCATCCGCATCATGGAACAGCTCTGCGCCTGGTTTGAAGAAAACGAACCCTCCAGCCCCGTCCCCTACTTCCTGCGCCGGGCCATCCGCGCCGTCGGAGCCAACTTCCTCGACCTCATCAGCGACATCGCCCCCCACGCCCAAGACCAAATCAACACCATCCTCAAACCCCAAACAACCACCCCTGCGGCCACCCCCGCCCCGCAAACAGACGCCACAGCCCCGGCATCCACCCCCACATCACCATCCAGCCAACCGGCCCAAACCGAATTCTTCTCCCCCTTCGGCTAAAGTCCCGCCAAACCAGCGCCCCGCATGCGTTACGGCATCCGGCTCACAACGGCGCAGCTCATCGCATCAGCATGCACCCGCCGGGCCACACAGCAGCTTCACAAACAAACCTGCCACCGTCAACCACGGAAAAATCCGGAACCTCCAGGAATCCTCCGCCTGATAGTTTTTTTTCTGGTCTGAGCAGGAAGCTTTCCCTATAATGGAGCCATGAGTGAAACCTGGGTCTACCTGAGCGATATTGCAGAAAATGCTATTGTTCGCTACTGCGGCATCTTTTTGCTGGCGTTAATCATTGGCTATGTTCTGTCCCGGATGGCGCGGAAACTGCTGCACAGCGTCGTCGTCCGCAAGCGCATTCCCGCACACATCACAGGCATAGCCGAAAACATTTTGTCCGTCGCCATCTGGCTCATTGTCATTCTGCAAGCCTTCCACGCCTCCGGCATTAACATCGTCGGGCTTCTCGGAGCTGCAGGCGTCGCCGGTGTTGCCATCGGTTTTGCCTCACAAACCGCACTGAGCAACCTGATTAGCGGCATCTTCATCGTCTCGGAAAGAAGCATCAAAATCGGCAATTACATCCGGGTCGCCTCCCAGGAAGGCACCGTGCAGGCGATCAACCTCTTCTCTATCACACTGCGACAAGTAGATAACTCGCTTGTACGCATCCCCTGCGAGACCCTCATCAAAACCCCCATCATCAATGTAACCGTCAACGCCCGGCGACGCATCGACCTTGATCTGGGGGTCGACTATGCCAGTGACCTTCAAACCGTGCGCTCCGTCATCCAGGACGTCATCCTCAAGCAGGAGCTCCTGGCCAATGATCCTGCCCCTGTTGTGCAGTTCCTGAACTTCGGCGACAGCTCCGTCAACCTGCACATAGGCGCATGGTGCGCCACCCCGGATTACCACGAGGCCCGATTCCTTCTGGCCCAGGATTTGTTAGTGGCATTCCGGCAGCACGACATCAATATCCCCTTCCCCACCCGCAGTCTGCTCATGGCAGAAAAACAAAACACGGCAAGCTGAAGTCCCGCACAAACCGGCTCGCCGGTCAAACCGGGCTGGGAAACCTTCCCCCCCCCCCCGGGACGACAGGCAGCCCGCCACGCCGCGGGGAGCGTGACGGGCTAAATCGTTGAGGCGGGTGGCATGACGGTGGCGTTTAGCGCCCCTCCTCCCGGTAAAATACGCTCTTCCCGTTTGAGATCAATAAACTATCGTTTGCACGGGAGGTATTTCGATGAACACGACGCAGAACCTAATCCGAAATCCTCAAAATGCGCCGCATCAGTGATCTCATGACAAGTTTCATGACGGAAAGCCGCACCACCATCACACGATGGCGCAGATACTGCATGAACGAATTTTTGTTTTGGCGTTTCATATCCGATCTGTCGCCAATTGTGCTTTCCGATGTCTCAAAAAGATCAACTAAATTAGGAAGAGTCGCGCCCAAGGGAATCTTCTTCAGCAAAGCACTTCTCCCCATGTGTGTATCAAACGCACTGGCATAATGTTCAAACTCGGCTAACAAACGCTCCGCTCCCTGCCGCGTATAGAGCAGTGCCGTACTGGCGCACATCGGTTTCTTGGGCAGCACGATCTCACACGGGGCTCCATCCCGGGGCCCCAGAAGTGTATAGTATTTCCTTAACTCAGACTGCAAACGCATAATCTGCCAACCTGAGGTCTTTGTTATCAGGTATTCCACACCCTCCACAAAACCGTCGGTCAGCCTACTATCATCCTCCAACACGATAGCATATTGATACTCTGTAGACAAGAACATTTTCAACACCCTCAAATGACTCTGAATGCACGCATGCTCCGCGGGCCGCAAATCATACTGGTACTCCTTGCGCCGCAGCGCCACATCGTACTGGGACAGCAGGTCCGGATCCAATGCCTCCGCGGTAGTAGCAGCGACCCTTGTCACGCTCAACCCCAGACGCTTGGATTGCTCCTCCATCAGGGCACGCCGATCCGTTGCTCTGTCCAAATTAATATAATAGATCTTAACCAAGTCGTTCAGAAACATTTTTATAGATTAAATGAAACTTTTTTTTCAAATGCAGAAGCAATTCGGCCCTGAAGCAGCACATCTCAATCGGATTCTTCGCCCTTACTGTCCCCAAACCAATACCTTCTGCTCGCTCCCCTCATTATGCCCGCCGCCCCGTTTATCCGCGACAGCCTGGCACCATACTGAGTAATCCAGCACACTCTCTTTGCCACACAATGAAGTCCCATGCGCTTAGTGTACAGCATTGCTAATGCTG